>NZ_CP104263.1:2400000-3020408 GCF_025244825.1 Arthrobacter jinronghuae | reverse complement strand
TGTGACCTGGCTGAGACGCTCCCCGCCACTGTGGGGCTGGACGAAGGTGCGCTGGGAGCCAAACCCGCCACCGGAGGGGCTGGAGGAAGGCGGCTTTAATATTCCCCGCGAGCTCTGCGAGCGGGGAATTTCGTTGCCGCCGTTCCAGCCCCGCAGGGGGCGGACCCGGCGGACCGGGCGGACCCGACGGACCCCGCGAACCGCGGACCCAGCGGACCCGGCCCAGGGACGAGACTTACCGCCAGCCGGCCCCCGGCGCCACAAGCTTCACGATGCTCTCCAGCAGATGCGCGTTGTACTCCACGCCCAGCTGGTTCGGCACGGTCACGAGGACGGTGTCGGCTTCCTGCACCGCGGCGTCCGCGGCCAATTCCGCAGCAATAACGTCGGGTTCACCGATGTAGCTCTTGCCGAACCGAGCTAAGCCGCCGTCGAGGTGGCCCACCTGGTCCCGTCCTTCGGCCTGTGCCCGCAGCCCGAAGTAGTGCCGGTCCTGCCCGGTCACCAGCGGAATGATGCTGCGGCTGACGGACACCCGCGGGGTGCCCTGATGTCCGGCGTCGGCCCACGCCTTCCGGTACACCGCGATCTGCTCGGCCTGGAGCTGGTCGAACGGAACCCCCGTGTCCTCGGTCAGGAGCGTGGAGCTCATCAGGTTCATGCCCTGCTCGCCGGTCCACTTGGCGGTGGCCCGGGTCCCGGACCCCCACCAGATCCGCTCCGGCAATCCGGGGGACAGCGGGTCAATGGCCATGGCGCCGGTGCTGCCGGTCATCGCCGGATCAGCCTGTGCCACTCCGGCGCCGGCAATGGCGGCTCGGAACACTTCGGTGTGCTGCCGGGCCATCTCGGCGTCGGAGGAATCCGGGCCGGGAACGTAGCCGAAGGACTCGTAACCGCGCAGGGCAGGCTCGGGGGATCCCCGGCTGATGCCGAGCTGCAGCCTGCCGCCGCTGATCAGGTCCGCCACTGCGGCATCTTCTGCCATCGCCAGCGGATTCATATAGCGCATGTCGATCACTCCCGTGCCCAGCTCGATCCGGCTGGTCCGAGCCGCCATGGCGGCGAGCATGGGGAAGGGGGCGGAGAACTGCGGGGCGAAGTGGTGCACCCGCATGTACGCGCCGTCGACGCCGATTTCCTCGGCGGCGACCGTCAGTTCAATCTGCTGCAGTATTGCGTCCTGCGCGCTGGGAGTCATTGATCCCACGGCATTCCGGTAATGTCCGAAGGACAAGAACCCTATTTTCTTCATACGAACTCCAGCGCCGGAAACGTCGGCAGTATTCCCGCTCACATGCGGCACCAGCGAAAGGATGCAGGCACAGTGCATATCACCATTGTCCCGGGCTATCAGGGCTCGCCACCGGAGCAGTGGCAGAGCCGCTGGGAGGCGGACCTGCCGAACGTCACCCGCATCGCGCCTTCATCGTGGGATGAACCCGAACTGGAGGATTGGATGGCCGCGCTGGACCGGGCCGCCGGAGCCCGGAACGGGCAGACAGTCCTTGTGGCCCACAGTTTGGGCTGCCTGGCTGCGGTGGAATGGCTGCATCGCAACCCCGACGGCGCCCGCGGAGTGTTCCTGGTCAGCCCGCCGGATCCGGTTGCCGCGTCCTTTCCGGAAGTGGTCGGAACGTTCCGGAATCCGCGGCTGCAGGAGCTGCCCGTGCCCGGCCTGTTGATCGCCAGCCAGAGCGATCCGTACTGCGCGCTCCCTGCCGCCCAAAGCATCGCTGCCGCCTGGAAAGTGCCCGTTATTGATGCCGGTGAACTCGCCCACATCAACGAAAAGAGCGGAGTGGGCTACTGGCAGCAGGGCCGCGACCTGCTCACGGCCTTCACCGCAGGGCTGGGGGAACCGGCCGCACTCGGATAAGAATGGGCACATGGACCTTCCAGTGATGCCCCCGATTGCCCCGATGCTGGCCAAATCCGTCAGCGCCCTGCCCCGCGGGGACTACCTGTACGAACCCAAATGGGACGGATTCCGGTCCATCATCTTCCGGGACGGCGACGACGTCGAGATCGGCTCCCGCAACGAAAAGCCGATGACGCGGTACTTCCCCGAACTCGTCGAAGCCCTTCGGCAGAACCTGCCGGAGCGGTGCGTACTGGACGGCGAGATAGTTATGGTGGCCCCGGACGGCAAACGGTTGGACTTCGAACTGCTGCAGCAGCGGATCCATCCCGCCGCCAGCAGGGTGAAACTGCTCGCGGAAGAAACCCCGGCGCGGTTCGTGGCGTTCGACCTGCTGGCCCTGGGCGACGTCGACTACCGGGACCGGCCGTTCTCCGAACGCCGGGAGGCCCTGGTCCAGGCGCTGAAAACGGCGCAGGCACCGGTGTCCGTCACCGCCGCCACCGACGACGCCGACCTGGCACAGGACTGGTTCGGACGCTTTGAAGGGGCAGGCCTGGACGGTGTGGTGGCCAAACCCCTCGCCGGCCCGTACGCACCGAACAAGCGCACCATGGCCAAGCTCAAGCACGAACGCACCGCCGACTGCGTGCTCGCCGGCTACCGGGTGCATAAGTCCGGCCCCGATCTGATCGGCTCCCTGCTACTCGGCCTTTACAACGACGACGGCGTGCTGGTGAACGTGGGCGCCGCAAGTTCCTTCTCGATGGACCGCCGACGCGAACTGTTCGAGGAACTCCAGCCGCTGGTCGCCGTCGAGGACGGACACCCCTGGGCCGAAGGGGAGCAGGAGAAGGGCAACCGCACCCCGCGCAACTCCGAAGGCAGCCGCTGGAGCGGGAAAAAGGACTTTTCCTTCGTGCCGCTGCGCCCGGAACGGGTGGTGGAGGTGCGCTACGACCACATGGAGGGGGAGCGGTTCCGCCATGTGGCCCAGTTTTCCCGCTGGCGGCAGGACCGCACGCCCGAATCGTGCACCTATGGGCAGCTGGAGGAGCCGGTGAAGTTCGACCTGGCGGAGGTGCTGGGGAGCTGATTTTCCGGCGGGGCTAGGCAGGGAAGGTCCGCGACGCCTAGCATTTGCTGGCAGCACTCTCCGGTCAGCGGACCCGGCGGCCGCGGACACCTGCCCAGCCAAGGAGTCGAAGATGATCCAGGATGCCGACCTTGAAACCCTCCGCAGGGTTGTCCACGGCCCGCTGAACAGTCCCGGGGGTCCGGGGTTCGCCGTCGACACTGCCGGCTTCAACCCCTCGGTGGTCCAGCGTCCCGATGCGGTGCTCGGTGCAGCCGGCGTCGAGGATGTACAGAATGCCGTCCGCTGGGCGGCTGAGCGCGGTATCCCTGTCGGGATCCAGGCGACCGGCCACGGTGCCGCGGCCGCGATGGACGAGGGCCTGCTGATCAACACGTCCCGGCTGCAGGACCTGGCAGTGGACCCCGACGCCGGCACGGTCACCGTGGGCGCCGGTGTCCGCTGGCGCGCGGTGCTGGAGGAGACCGTGCTGCTGGGGCTTACAGGCCCGCACGGCTCCTCCGGAACCGTGGGAGTGACGGGCTATGCTTCCGGCGGAGGGTTGCCGCTGATGGGCCGGGCACTGGGATTCGCCAGCGACCATGTGCAGGCCATGGATGTTGTCACTCCCGACGGCAGTCTGAGGCACCTCGAAGCAGGCAACGCCGAAGATGCCGGATTGTTCGCTGCGCTGCGCGGCGGCAAGGGCAATTTCGGCGTCATCACGTCCATGACGCTTGGTCTGACTCCGTTCCGGGAGTTTTACGGCGGCGGCATTATGTACCCGGAAGATGCCGGTACGGAGGTCCTCGCTGCGTTCCGCGCCTGGACACCCCAGCTGCCGACGGATGTTTCAGCGTCCCTGGCCTTCCTGCACCTGCCGGACGTCCCGTTCCTGCCCGAGGAACTGCGCGGTACCTCGCCGGTGCACCTGCGGTTCGCGGTGTTCGGCAGCCGGGAAGAGGGCGACACTCTGCTGGAACCCATGCGGCATGTATCCGCGCCCTTCATGGATACCGCCGGACCGATGGACTACGGGGCAGTGGGAAGCATCCACATGGATCCGGACGAACCGGTGCCCAGCCTGGACCGCGGAACCCTGCTGGCCGAGTTGCCCGATGAACTGGCGGCGGGTTTGCTGGGCCAGGTGGGGCCGGGATCGCATACTCCGCTGATGATGACGGAACTCCGGTTGATGGGCGGATCACTGGCCCTGGATCCTCCGTTCGAGGATGCGGTGTCCGGCCGGGAGGCAGGCTTCAACCTCTACTCCGTGGGACTCAACGTTCCGCCGGCTGCGGACGCCACAGCAGCGGCCCTGGATCGGCTCGACGTCGTCGTCGGCCCCTACGTTGCGGGTGCGCTGGTCAACCTCCGCGGACCGGCACGCACGGAGGCAGGTGCCCAGCCTGCATGGGATGCGGAAGTTTTCGCGCGGCTGCAGGCAACCAAGGCCGCCTACGATCCGCAGAACCTCTTCCGGTTCGGCCACGCGGTTCCGCTGCCGGTCTCCTGACAGCGGCTTCCGAAGCCCGGGCCGCCGGCGAAGGCCAGACGGGGAGGGCCGCCAACGCTGCGCCTAGCGCCGTCCCCTGCAGCCGACCCCGAACTCGCTGCCTGCGTCCTCGAGGATGGCCGCGGTGTAGCCCTCCCTGTAACCCGTTTCCGTGGGGTGCAGGTCCAACGGGCCGCCCTCGAAGATGATCCAGGGATCGGCGGAACCGACACCGTGCCCGGCGAACTCGTCCACGACGTCCACGAACACCCCGCTGTCCGGGACCTGATCCGCGATGACCGCGTTCAAGGCGTCGGTTCCCTGGTTCAGGAGAGTCTGCGCCTCGGTACTGATCGGTCCGGGGGTTCCGGCTTCAAACAGGTACGGATACCCGGTCACCACCAGGGTTGCCCTCGGAGCCAGTCCCGTGATCCGGGCAAACTCCGCTGCCAGCTGCGGTGCCAGGACGGTCTGTGCATAGGCGACAGCGGAGTCGATGGCCGGGGCACAGGTGGCCGGCAGCTGCGGCCCGGCACAGGCGAGTATCACGGAAGCGAACCGGAGGTCATCGCCGCCGATGGTCACCGTGACGGTGTCCGTCCTTCGATTCAGCAGACCCCGGGCAGCGGCGTCGTCGATCTGCTCGGGAAGGTCCACCGGAGCGTCGAGCGGGGTGGTGAGGGCAGTGGCGCCCGAACAAGTGACATTACCGTCCAGCTCCACCCGGTCCAGGGCGTCCAGAAGCGCGGGGTAGCCCTGCGCGGTGCGGCGGCACGCATCCAGCTCGGGTCCGCCGCCGACGCCGGAGGCATAGGAGTCGCCGAACGCGACGTAGTCGACACTGCGGTTCCCCTGACCGTGCCCGCCGCCGTACCCGCCTCCATGCCCGTGCCCGCCGCCGTACCCGCCTCCATGCCCGTGCCCGCCGCCGTACCCGCCTCCATGCCCGTGCCCGCCGCGGGAATCGGATCCATGGGCGCCGCCGGCAGTGGCCGGGGCAGTGCCTCCGGCCAGAAGGGCGACGGTGGTCAGGGCCAGGACAGCCAGACGTCGGAACAGCAACGGTTTGGGGCTCATCATCGTGCTCCTTAGCGGGGGTATTGCAAACGTTCGAGGGCAGAAGTTTGTCGCAGGGAGGGGCCAGCGGCAACAGCAGTACGCCGTTGCGGCACCGCGGCAGTATTAAAAGTCCAACCGGTGTGGACCGGACCACTTTCGGCTAGGCTGGCGATATACCGACCGCATGGTCAGTAATCCGGCGGCCAGGATGCCTGCAGGAGAGCGGCTGCGGTTTCTTCCCGTCTCGAAAGGCACCGAAATGACGGCAACTGCCATCGACGTCGAAACCGTTCCCAGCTACGTCCGGGGTGCCTGGTGGACTCCGGATCCCGCCGGGGCACGCGGCACCGAAGTGCACGATGCCAGCACCGGTGAGCTGTTGGCACTGGTCAGCAGCGACGGACTGGATACCGCCGGCGCCGTTGACTATGCCCGAACCGTAGGGCAGGCAGAACTGGGGAAATCCACCTTCCACCAGCGGGCCCTGCTCCTCAAGGAACTCGCAATGCACCTCAATGCGCAGCGCGAGGAGCTGTATGCCGTCTCCGCCCGCAGCGGCGCCACGCGGACGGATTCGCTGGTGGACATCGACGGCGGGATCGGGGTCCTGTTTGCCTACGGTTCCAAGGGCCGCCGGGAACTGCCGAACTCCACCGTGATCGTCGACGGCGCCGTGGAGCAGCTCGCCAAGGACGGCTCGTTCCTGGGTGAGCACATCTATAGCCGGATCCCGGGCGTTGCAGTGCAGATCAACGCCTTCAACTTCCCGGTCTGGGGCATGCTGGAAAAGCTGGCTCCGGCGTTCCTCGCCGGGGTGCCGAGCATCGTCAAGCCCGCCACCCCCACGGGGTACATCACGGCGGCTGCCATGCGGATGATCGTGGACTCGGGCATCCTTCCGGCCGGATCCCTCCAGCTGATCTCCGGCTCCGCACGGGACCTCCCGGACCACCTGGATTACCGGGACATGGTCTCCTTCACCGGCTCGGCGTCCACCGCCGAACGCCTGCGCGCGCATCCGCAGATCGCCGTCGGCGGAGTCCGCTTCACCGCGGAAACGGATTCGCTGAACGCGGCACTCCTTGGTCCGGACGCCGTTCCGGGCACCCCCGAGTTCGACGCCTTCATCCGCTCGCTGGTCACCGAAATCACCGCCAAGGCCGGCCAGAAATGCACCGCCATCCGCCGCGCCATTGTTCCGGCCGGGCTGGTCGATGACGTGGTTGCCGCCGCCGGGGAGCGCATCCGCGGGCGCGTAGTTCTGGGCGATCCGCGCGCCGAAAACGTGACAATGGGTGCCCTGGCCTCCCGGGAGCAGCTCGACGGCGTCCGGGAGGCGGTGCAGCGGATGCTGGCGGCCGGCGCGCAGCTGGCGCTGGGATCGCTGGACGCCCCCGGCGTCGTACGCGCCGACGGAAGCGAGGGAACCTCGCCGGACGGCGCCTTTATGGAGCCGCTGCTGCTGACCTGGCCGGAAAGTGACGCGGATGCCCTGCACAATATCGAAGCCTTCGGGCCCGTGGCCTCGGTGGTGGGCTACACCGACGTCGCCGACGCCGTCCGGCTGGCCGCGCGGGGCGGAGGGTCGCTGGTGGCAACCGTCTGCACCAATGACCCGGAGGTGGCCCGCGAAATGCTGACCGGCATCGCCGGACACCACGGGCGGGTGTTGTTCCTGAACCGCGAAGACGCCCGGAGTTCCACGGGGCACGGTTCACCGGTGCCGCATCTGGTGCACGGCGGGCCGGGCCGCGCCGGCGGCGGCGAGGAGCTGGGCGGCATCCGAGCCGTCCGGCACTACATGCAGCGCACCGCAGTGCAGGGCTCACCCAACATGCTCACCAGCCTCACCGGTATCTGGCATCCGGGCGCGGACCGCCGGTTCGACGCCGGACATCCGTTCCGTAAGCCGCTCAGTGAGCTGCGGGTGGGCGACGCCGTGCGGTCCGACCTGCGCGAAGTCACCCTCGAGGACATTGCCGCCTTTGCGGAGACGACGGGGGACACGTTCTACGCCCACACGGACGCTGCAGCGGCGGAGGCAAATCCGTTCTTCCCGGGCATCGTGGCCCACGGCTACCTGCTGCTGTCCTGGGGTGCGGGCCTGTTCGTGGATCCGGCGCCGGGGCCGGTGCTGGCCAACTACGGGCTGGAAAACCTGCGGTTCCTCACGCCGGTGGCCGCGGGGGACTCCATCCGCGTGACGCTGACCGCCAAGAAGATCACGCCGCGTGAAACTGACGAGTACGGCGAGGTGGCCTGGGATGCCGTGCTGACCAACCAGGACGATGAACTGGTAGCCACCTACGATGTGCTGACCCTGGTGGAGAAGTAAGTCCCCGAAGGTGTCGGGGTAGGAGTCCGGGCTAGGTATTCCGTTTTCGGTAGGCCTGCATCTTGCTGCGGGCGCCGCAGATCTCCATGGCGCACCAGGTTCCGCCGCGGTTGCGTGAACTATCGAAGAAGACCCAGCGGCAGACGTCCCGCCGGCACGCTTTCAGGCGCTGCAGCTGGGCCGGATCGGCATGGACCAGGACGGCTCCGATGCGGGCGAGTGCCGTGCGCACGGGAGGCTGGGGCACCGGCTCGACGCGCGGAACCCCTCCGAAGACCGCGACCCGAACGGGAAGCTGCTTCAGCGCACGGTCGAGGCGCTGCAGGCCGTTGACGACGTCGGGTGCTGGAGCGCCGTGCGGATGGCTGCCGTCGTCGTCCGCACCTTCCGTGTGCCCGCCGTCGTGGTGCGTGAGGAAGAGGGAGCGCAGCCCCTCCCGAAGGTCGAGCGCCAAGGCAAGATCGTCGGTCGTAGCCGGGGTGCCTGCCTCGACCAGACCATAGCTGGCCAGCCAGTCAGCCAGATCAACAGGGTTGAGTAGGGCGTCCTCCCCGGCCTCCCGGTCAACAGTATTGACGAAGACCTGGAGGAGTCGCAGGGGAGCAGGGGCCGGTGCGCGCCCGCCCGGCTCCGGGTATCCGCTGTCCGAGGGGATTCGCCCTTCAAAAGTGTTACCGCTCATAGTCGATTGCCGGTAACGTATGCCGGAGCAGCGGAAGAGGACAAACCGACGGGGGACCCAGCTATGCACGCATCAGCTCGATTGAGGGCTTCTGGGCGTCGCGACGGCCTGGCGCGCTTCCGCGCCGCAGCGAGTCTCCGTATCCGGCACATGCCTTCATTATTGCCCTTCACGTCCGCAGGCGCCGTGCAGCCGGAGGCCGCGGCGTGAAGGACCCAAGCTGGGTGCTGCTGCGCACCGACCGCAGTTTCCGCCGCTACTGGCTGGGGCAGGGCGCTGCCAGTGCCGGGGCCCAGGTCACCGGCATCGCGATCCCGCTGGTCACGGCCATCGCCCTCGATGCCGGTCCGGCGGGCGTCAGCGTTGTCGCTGCAGCCGGCACCCTGCCGTACCTGCTGTTCTCGCTGGTGGCCGGCCATCTCCTGCAGGGGAGGGACCAGCGGCGCTCCATGGTGGCGGCCGATATTGCCCAATGCGTGATCCTGGCGCAGATTCCGCTGGCCTGGGCAGGGGGATGGCTCAGCGTCCCCCTGCTGGCAGCAGTCACGTTCCTCAGCGGCTGTTGCGCCCTGATCTTCGGGTTATCGGCCTTCGCCTTTGTCCCCGCCCTCGTTGTGGATCAGGACCTCGCGCCGGCCAACCGTGCCGTCCAAGCCACTCGAACCGTTACGGAAATCAGCGGCCCCGGGTTGGCCGGCCTGCTGGTCTCGGCGGTGGGTGCTCCCGGCGCCTTGATCGCCACCATGCTTGGACATCTGGCTTCGGCTGTAGGAGTGGCTTCGAGCCGCCCCCGGAAACAACGTTCCGTTGCGGTGGCTCCGGCGCCTAGGGCCTCGATGCCTGCGGGGGAGGAGAACCCGAACGCGGTTCCGGGCTCAGCCCAGCAGAAGCGGCCCACGCTCCTCACCGGACTGAGGATCCTGTTCGGTGACCGCCATCTGCGCGCCCTGACCGTCCATGCGGCCACCTACAACGCGGCGGAACAGATCCTGATGCTGAACCTGATTCTCTGGGCGGTGCAGCAGCAGGACGTCGGTGTTGGTGCGTACGGCCTGGCGCTGGCCGCGGCCGGTGTCGGCGGACTGCTCGGCACGCTGACAGCGCTCCGCCTGGCCGACAAAGCAGGCCTGGGTCCGGCCTTCGCCGTTTCGCTGGTGCTGTCCTGCGCGGTGCCGCTGCTGCTGCCGGTCTGGCCGGTCACCGGGTGGACTCTGGCAGCTGTCATTGCTGCGGTCATGCTGCTGCGGGGCATCGGGGAGGGCAACGCCAATATCTACTCCCTGACGATGCGTCAGCAGTTGATACCCAGGGATGAACTCACGCGGTCCGCCGGCGCCTATACCCAGGTGATGTACGGCTCGATTCCGCTGGGCGCCCTGCTTGCCGGCGTCGTCGGCGAAACGCTAGGGGTCCGTGCCGGCGTCCTGATCGGCGCCCTCGGGCTGGTGGTCTCCGCGGTTCCGATGCTCACCCCGGCGTTCCTGCGGCTCCGCGCCATCCCTGCCCCGGCCGCCGCCTAACCTCCCGGCCGCCGGGGGTCGGGCATAGGGTCAGGTGACACGGAGCCAGATGTCGCCCATTTGCGTCCGCCGCCAAACCTGCCGAGGCCCGCCGTTTTCACGGACGCGGTCGGTCAGCCACAAGGTGCTGTCCGGGTCCCAGCCGGCAATCACTGAGGCGGTGCCGGAGTCGACGGGGAGGGGGTGCCCTGCACTGCTGAGGTAGCCCAGGACAGTCAGGTGCACGGCGTCCCATTGTCCTGCTGCGCGTTCCCAGTCCGGGATCACCCAGCGGCCGGCGCGTCCCGTGGTGCGAAACCAGTCATGTCTGCGGGAGGCGGTGACCTCCAGCGGGTAGGCGCGACACAGCGTCATCCAGTCCTCGGGGGAGCGGATGTGGAGGATCCTGCCGGTGCCGCTGACCGGAATGGCGGTCGCTTCTTCCACATCACTCGAGTCCTCGACGAGGCTCAATGCGGCGGGAATCTGCCCGACGGTGCGGACCAGCCCGAGCGGGATGGACCACCAGCTTCCGCTGAAAGGTGCCCGCGGATCCTGCGGCCGGTCCTGTGCGGCCAGTGCTTCCTCGGTGCGGACAGCTGTGCCCCACTTCTGCAGCGTGCCTTGGGGGTCCCGGGGTAGGGGTGCCGGGTCCGCACCCGGCCGCCAGTCGATGGCCCACTGCTCCGGCGGGGCGGGCTGGCTCCACCCCTGTGCCGCCGGTGCAGCCAGCACCCCTTCAGCTATGTGGTGAAGGGCGTTGCGGATGACCGGCAGTGCGGACAGAGCATCCTCCCCGTCGCGTTCCTGCCAGTACCGGGCCGTGTCGACGGACCGTTGGAGGGCCGCGTGGATCTGTTCGTCATCCAGACGGTGGAGATCCAGGGACAGAATCCCGGCTGCGAGGTGATCGGTCGAGGGTAATTCCCTGGGACCGCTGGAGCCCAGCAGCACCGTCGAGGTCCCTTTGCCCGGGTCGAGTTCGTACCCCAGCCAGAACACCGCCGAGCGGATATCCTGATCCAGCTCGACGGCAAGTTCAAGGCATAGCCGCCTTCCGCGCGGTCCCTCGAGGAGCTGTTCTGCCGGCGACATCATGCGCCCATCCTTGCATGCCGGACCGGCTCAGCAGCTGCCGCGCCGGGTGGCCCAGTCGCAGACCAAAGCCGGCGTGATGAAGTCAGTGGCGTTACGGGGGACACGGGCTCAGGAGCGGCGGGTATGCAGCCCGTCGAAAACCATGGTGATGATGTTGTCCGCGAGCTTCTGCGCGGGCAGCGGACCGCCGGGTTTGTACCATTCCACAATCGAGTTGATCGTGCCGAACAGCAGGCGGGTGGTGGTGCGCGGATCAATGTCGCTGCGCACCGACCCCTCGCTGCGGGCGGCGTCCACGAGTCCGGCCACCCGGTGGTCGAACTCGCGGCGCCGGGCCAGGGCGCTGCGTTCAACGTCGGTGTTGCCCCGTAGCCGCAGCAGCAGGGTGACGAACGGCAGCCGCTCGGTCAGCACTTCGATGGTCCCGCGCAGGACAAATTCCAGCCGGGCATCCGCAGCACCGGACGAGGCCCGGGGATCATCGAGTACCGCCTCCAGCCCGTCCAGTGCGTGGTCCAGGGCCAGTCGGAGCAGATCGCCCTTGGACGTTACATGGTGGTAGATCGCGGACTTCGTAATGCCCAGGTTTTCGGCCAGGATCCCCATCGAGGTGGCTTCGTAGCCGTGCCGGTTGAAAACGTCTACGGCCACGTTCAGCACCGTCTGCTGGTCATATCCCGGACGGCCGCGGCGCGGGCCGGAGACAGGGTCGCCGGCGGCCGTAGGATCAACGGCGGCCGCGGGCCCGGCGGATCCGGCGTCAACGGCGGACTCGGCATCAGCGGCGGGAACGGGGGCAGGATCGGCAGTCGACCCGGAAGAGACAGCAGGCATGGCGCCATTTTCCCACGTCAACGGGCGGTTCACCGCGGCGGGACGGCGTCGGTGTTCCGCCGCAGGTCGTAGATCCGACGGAGCTTGCCGCTGGAGCGTGCCAGCGTTCCGGGATCGACTACCTCTACGGCGCAGGAGGATCCGATGTGGGTCTTGATCTGGGCCGACAGTTCCAACGCAGCCGCCGCCGAGTCCGGCGTCGAGGTGTCCTCCCGCCGCTCGATCCGTACCGTGAGTTCGTCCAGGCGTTCCGGACGGCTGATTTCGAGCTGGAAATGAGGGCTCAGGGCCGGGATGCGCAGGGCGATTTCTTCGATCTGGGTTGGGAAAAGGTTCACTCCGCGCAGAATGATCATGTCGTCGCTGCGGCCGGTGATGCGTCCCATCCTGCGCATGGACGGCCGGGCGGTTCCGGGCAGCAGGCGGGTGAGGTCATGCGTCCGGTAGCGGATAATCGGCAGCGCTTCCTTGGTCAGGGAGGTGAAGACCAGCTCGCCCGGTTCGCCGTCGCCCAGGACCCGGGTCTCATCAAACGGGTCGATGATCTCCGGCAGGAAGTGATCCTCCCAGATGTGCGAGCCGTCCTTGCTCTCCACGCACTCGCCGGCCACGCCCGGGCCCATGACTTCCGAGAGTCCGTAAATGTCGCACGCATCCAGATCCATCAGCGTTTCGAGTTCGTGCCGCATTTCCTCGGTCCAGGGCTCGGCGCCGAGGACCGCGTTCTTCAGCGAAGTGGACCGGGGATCGATGCCGGCGGCTGCCATAGCGTCGGCGATGGCCAGCAGGTAGGTAGGCGTGCACAGGATGGTGTCCGGTTCGAAGTCCACGATGAGCTGGACCTGCCGCTCCGTCTGCCCTCCGGACACGGGGATCACCGTGCAGCCGAGCCGCTCCGCGCCGAAGTGCGCTCCCAGGCCGCCGGTGAAGAGCCCGTAGCCGTAGGCGTTGTGCACCTTGTATCCCTGCTTCACTCCGGAGGCGCGGAGCGAACGGGCCACCAAAGAGCTCCAGCGCTCCAGGTCTCCGGCTGTGTAACCGACGACGGTGGGCCGCCCCGTGGTTCCGGAGGAGGCGTGGATGCGGGCCACCTGCTGCTGAGGGACGGCGAACATGCCAAACGGATAAGTCGAGCGCAGGTCCTCCTTCGTGGTGTACGGGAACCGTGCCAGGTCGCTCAGTTCCCGCAGATCGGAGGGGTGCACGCCGGCGTCGTCGAACTTGCGCCGGTACAGCGGAACCCGATCGTACGCGTAGGCGAGGGTCTGCTTAAGGCGTGTCAGCTGGAGGGCCTCCAGCTCGTCCCGGCTCATAAGTTCCTCAGGGTCCAGGGTCGAGGGATCGGCTGCGGCGGACTTGAGCGGAGCGGGGGTGGCTTTCATGCGCGGCTTTCGGTTGGGGCGCCGGAAAGTGTCAGGGCGGGGTTGGGGATGGTGCGCGAGCGTCCTCGGAAAAGGGCGACGACGACGGCGGTCCCGTCGGGACGTTCGGACCGCACCTCAATGTCGTACACGCCGCTGCGGCCGTTGCCAGCACGGTGCTCGGCGGAGGCAGTCAGCCGGTCACCCGCCATGACCGGAGCCAGGAAGGTGATGTCGGCGCCGGCGGCCACCGTGATGTGTTCCCGTTCCCGAGCAGGCCCGCCGCCCTCCGGATTGCAGGCCAGGGCGAAGGCCGTGTCGGCAAACGCGAAGACCATCCCGCCGTGGCCGATGCCGAAACCGTTGACCATCTGCGGGCGGAGAAGCATCGAAATACGTGCCGTGCCGGGGCCGATCGCCAGGACATCGATGCCCATCCATGCCGAGGCGGCGTCGTCGACCAGGAGAGGATGGGCGCGGTATGTGCCGCGGGGGACCTCGGTGTCAGCCATGGAACCTCTTTTCTTTACCGAATGTTCATTAGGTAATCCCGCCGGGCGTTCGGCTGTCAAGGATCCGGCCGCTGCGGTCAGCAGACCGCTCGCGGTTGAACTTGCAGACGGCCGGGGACCGGCCGGAGGCCGTGGCGTACCCTAGTGAGGTGACTCTCTCTGCGGCCACAGCCGTTTCCGGTCCTGTCCGCCCTCCAACTTCTTCCCTTTTGCCTGAGTGGCTGGACCCCCAGGTGTTCCTTGCCGACCCCGCCCTCGGACCGTGGGTGGTCCTGATGGTCTGCGGCATCGTGTTTGCCGAAACCGGACTGCTGATCGGCTTCTTCCTTCCGGGGGATTCCCTGCTGTTCACCGCCGGGCTCCTGGTGGCAACGGGCACCATCGACATCAACGTGTGGCTGCTGGCGATCCTGGTCTTCATCAGTGCCTTCGTCGGCGACCAGACCGGCTATTACATCGGCAGGAAGGCCGGCCCCGCCGTCTTCAACCGGCCGGACAGCAGGCTCTTCAAGCGGGAGAACGTAAAGCGCGCCCAGGTATTCTTTGATCGCCACGGCGGCAAAGCCGTGATCCTCGCCCGGTTCGTCCCTGTGGTCCGGACCTTCACCCCGGTGGTGGCCGGCGTTGCCCAGATGAACTACAAGGCGTTTGTTTCGTTCAATGCCGTGGGGGCGTTCGTCTGGGGTGTCGGCGTGACCCTCTTGGGTTACGTTCTCGGCGACCGGGTGCCCTTTGTCCGGGAAAACCTGGACCTGATCTTCGTGGCCGTGGTGGTGCTCTCCGTGATCCCGATTGTCATTGAGGTTCTGCGCCAGTCCCACAAAGCCGTCACCAAGGATGATGACGAGGAGGGCGACGGCGAGGAGGGTAGTGACGCCGCGGCTCCCGCAGCCGAAGCCGGGGCCGGATCGGAGCGCAATGCCGACGCCGCCCGCACCGCTGATGCCGGCCGCAACGCCGACGCCGTCGATCACACCGGCCGCCGCACCAGCCCGGTGGAAGGCCGCCGCGTCGCGGCACCGAAACCGAAGGCGGAAGGTGCCGGCGCGGCGGAGTAGCTCTTCCCGACCCTGCTGGAGGATGTCCAGCGCAAGCAGGCCCGGACCGATTTGGTCCGGGCCTTTTTGTGTTCGAGGCACTTTCCGGCCATGAGCGGGAGGTAACGATTGGATAACCGCAGGTCCGTAACGCGCCGCTGACCTGCGGTTACACAGTGGAGGCGGTTTTTCTTTGCGGTATGGGAGCGCTCCCACTTGACATGTGATTCAGCGCACATCACGATTGGCTGAGCTTGTGGGAGCGCTCCCACCATTTTTTCTTGGCCGCCGGTTCGGCAGCAGGGCGCATCCGTAAGGCAGCGGCACGGAAGGCGCGGAGGTATCGCGGACACTCGTGCTTCGACACCCGGATTATGACAAAGGAGTCAGCAATGAGTACCAAACCCACTTCCGCCGGCCGTGCACGCCGCGGACCTGCGCTTGCCGCATCCGTTGCAGCCGCAGCCCTTCTCCTGACCGCCTGCGGCGGGGGAGACGAAGGAGCTTCCGAAGGAGGGGACGGGCAGGTCACGCTCAGCATCAGCACCTTCAACGAGTGGGGCTACGAGGAGCTGCTCGAGGAGTACCAGGAGGCAAACCCCAATATCAAGATCGTGCACGACAAGAAGGCCACCTCCAACAATGCCCGCGACAACCTGAACACCAAGCTCGCTGCCGGTTCCGGCCTCTCCGACATCGAGGGCATCGAAGTGGACTGGCTGCCGGAACTCAAACAGTATCCGGACCAGTTCGCGGATCTGGCCAGCCCCGAGGTGGAAGGCCGCTGGCTGGACTGGAAGGTCGAGGACGCCACCACCGAGGATGGGAAGCTGATCGGCTACGGCACGGACGTCGGCCCCGAGGCTATTTGCTACCGGTCGGACCTATTCGCCGAAGCAGGCCTGCCGACGGACCGCGAGGAAGTGGCAGCGCTGCTCGAAGGCGACTGGGACCACTACTTCGAAATCGGTGAACAGTTCACTGCGAAGTCCGACGCCGCCTGGTACGACTCCGCCATGTCCGCCTACCAGGGCATGATCAACCAGGTCGAGAACGCCTACGAGGAAAATGACGGCACGGTCATAGCCACCGAGAACCCGGAGGTGAAGGACATCTACAACCAGGTGCTCGAGAACTCCGTGGACAAGGATCTCTCCGCGCATCTGCAGTTGTGGTCCGATGACTACGAGGCCGGCTTCCAGAGCGGTGCCTTTGCCACCACCTTCTGCCCGGGCTGGATGCTGGGCAGCATCGAGGGCAACGCCGCCGGAGTCGAAGGCTGGGATATCGCCAACGTCTTCCCCGGCGGCGGCGGCAACTGGGGCGGGTCCTACCTGACCGTTCCCACGCAGGGAAAGAACCAGGAAGAGGCCATCAAGCTGGCTCAGTGGCTCACCGCTCCGGAGCAGCAGATCAAGGCCTTTGCCTCCAAGGGCAACTTCCCCAGCCAGGTCGAGGCCTACGAAATGGAAGAACTGACGGGTTCGACAAACGAATTCTTCAATGACGCTCCGGTGGGTCAGATCTTCGCCGATCGGGCCGAAGCCGTCAGCGTGACGCCGTTCAAGGGACAGAACTATTTCGCCATCAATGATTCAATGCAGCAGGCGCTGGACCGGGTGGACGTCCTCAAGTCCGACGACCCCGACTCTTCGTGGCAGAAGTTCGTCACCGGAGTAGAAGCGCTCCAGTAGCATCCACAGGCGTCCGGTGCCTGCGGCCGCGTAGAGCGCCGCAGGCACCGGAACCAAACTTCGATACCCCTTGGACGTTAGGAAGATAGCCATGGCTGTCACCGTCAAGCCGCCGGCAGCGCGGACGCCGGTACGCCGGGTAGGGTTCAGCAGCCGGCTGGCCCGTTGGGACGTCAAAGTCTCCCCGTACCTCTATATCTCGCCGTTCTTTATCCTGTTCGCGATCGTGGGATTGTTCCCGCTGATCTACACCGGGTGGGTCTCGCTACACAACTGGAACCTCATCGGCGGCAACCTCGGATTCAGCGGCACCGAGAACTTCACCTTCGTCCTCTCGCAGCCGTACTTCTGGAACGCGGTGGGCAACACCTTCAGCATCTTCCTGATCTCGGCGGTTCCGCAGATCATCCTGGCAATCGGCATTGCCGCCGTTCTGGATGCGAACCTGAGGGCCAAGACGTTCTGGCGCATGGGCGTACTGGTTCCCTACGTGGTTGCCCCGGTGGCAGTGGGCCTGATCTTCGGCAATGTCTTCGCTGACCAATCCGGCGCCATCAACGGGCTGCTGACCTCCATCGGCCTGGATCCCGTTCCGTGGCACTCCAACACCCTGGCGAGCCACGTCGCCATCGCCACCATGGTGGATTTCCGGTGGACCGGGTACAACGCCCTGATCTTCCTGGCTGCCATGCAGGCAGTGCCAAGGGACATGTATGAAGCAGCCATCCTCGACGGCGCCAGCCGCTGGCGGCAGTTCATTTCGGTGACCGTTCCCATGCTGCGGCCCACCATCATTTTCGTGGTCATCACCGCCACCATCGGCGGCCTGCAGATTTTCGACGAGCCGCGGGTCTTTGACGCCTACGGCCTGGGCGGCGCGGACCGGCAGTGGCAAACCCTCACCATGTACATCTGGGAACTGGGCTGGGGACAGCGCAACCTGGGCCGCGCCTCCGCCGTCGCCTGGCTGCTGTTCGTCATCATCGTGCTTATCGCGGCCCTCAATTTCCTCATCACCCGCCGCATTGCCTCGCAGGGAGGACGGAAATGACCTCCGTACCCATGGTCGAACAGACGGCCGGCAAACGAGCCGCCGAATCCGCCAGACGACGTCGGGACCGCGGCGGTGCACAGGCGCCGCGCCCGGCACGGGTCCGCGGGCGGAAGACCGGCGGATTCAACCGCCGTCCGGGCTTTGTCACCTACGGGCTGCTGGGGGCCGTGGTCCTGGGCTCAGCCCTCCCGATCCTCTGGTCCGTCCTGGTGGCCAGCCATGACAGCACGGCGATCGTCAAGGGAGTCCCGCTGATTCCCGGCGGCAACTTCTTCGCAAACGCGGCCACGGTGCTGGACACCATTCCGTTCTGGAAAGCCCTGGGTAACAGCATCCTGGTCTCCACCGTGACGGCCGCTTCCGTAGTGATTTTCTCCTCTCTGGCCGGTTTCGCGTTCGCGAAGCTGCGCTTCCGGGGAAGCAAGGCACTGCTGGTGTTCGTAGTGGCCACGATGGCCGTACCCACCCAGCTCGGTGTCATTCCGCTGTTCATCGTGATGTCCAAGCTCGGCTGGACCGGGACCATGGGAGCGGTCATCATTCCGGGGCTGGTCACTGCCTTCGGTGTCTTCTGGATGACGCAGTACCTGCAGGACGCTTTGCCGGATGAACTGATCGAAGCGGTACGGATGGACGGCGCCAACATGTGGCAGGCCTTCTGGCATGTCGCCCTCCCAGCTGCGCGTCCTGCGGCAGCGATGCTGGCACTCTTCACCTTTGTAGCCACCTGGACCAACTTCTTCTGGCCGTTCATTGTCCTCAATGCGCAGAACCCCACCCTGCCGGTGGCACTGCAGCAACTGCAGTCCGCACGTTTTGTCGACTACTCAGTGGTCCTGGCCGGCGTGGTGCTCTCCACCATTCCGCTGCTCATCGTCTTCGCCGTCGCCGGACGGCACCTGGTTGCAGGAATTATGCAGGGAGCGGTTAAGGGATGACCATGAACAACAACGCCTCATTCCCGTCCGGGTTCGTGTGGGGTGCGGCGACCGCCGCCTACCAGGTGGAGGGTGCTGCATCGGAAGACGGCCGGAAGGATTCCATCTGGGATACCTTCAGCCGCGTTCCCGGCGCAGTGGTGAACGGTGACAACGGGGACATCGCCTGCGACCACTATCACCGCATGGACGATGACGTGGCCCTCATGAAGTCACTGAACCTGGGCTCTTACCGGTTCTCCACCTCCTGGGCACGGATCCGGCCCGACGGCGGCCCGGTCAACGCTGCGGGGCTGGACTTCTACAGCAGGCTGACGGATTCGCTGCTCGAAGCCGGGATCCAGCCGTGGCTGACCCTGTACCACTGGGACCTGCCGCAGGCCCTGCAGGACCAGGGCGGCTGGGCCAACCGGGACACGGCGTACCGGTTTGCCGACTACGCCCTCAGCGTCCATGACGTGCTGGGCGACCGGGTGACGGCCTGGACCACCCTGAACGAGCCCTGGTGCTCCGCCTACGTCGGCTACGCCAGCGGCGAGCATGCGCCCGGACTGCAGGATCGAAAACTCGCGGTTGCCGCGAACCACCACCTGCTGCTGGCGCACGGACTTGCCGTCCAGGCGCTTAAGGGACGGGACCCGGGACTGGACACCGGCCTGACCCTGAACTTCACGGTTGCGGATCCCGCCGATCCGCAGAACCCCGACGACGTCGACGCAGCCCGCCGCATCGACGGGCAGTTCAACCGGATGTTCGCGGACCCCGTCTTCCATGGGAAGTACCCCGAGGACGTGGTGGCGGACCTGGCTCCCTACGGCTTCGAATCCCACGTCCAGGACGGAGACCTGGCGGTCATCAGTTCCCCCATCGACTTCCTGGGGGTGAATTACTACCACGGTGATGCCTTCACCAAGACTCCGCCGACGGCACCCCTGACGACGGCGGCCCCCTCGGCACGTCCTACGGCGAGCCCGTATCCTGCCGCCGACGGGATCCATGCCGTGCGGCGCGGACTGCCGCAAACGAACATGGGCTGGGAAATCCAGCCCGAGGGACTTCGGCGGCTGCTGAACCGGCTGCAGCGCGATTACACCGGGCCGGCGGGCGTGCCGCTGTACATTACCGAGAACGGTGCAGCCTTCGACGACGACGTCGTGGCCGACGGGACCGTCCAGGACCTGGACCGGCTCGACTTCATCCGGTCGCACCTCGCAGCGGTGCAGGACGCGGTGGCGGACGGCGTCGACGTCCGCGGCTACTTTGCCTGGTCCCTGATGGACAACTTTGAGTGGGCCTGGGGCTACGCCAAGCGGTTCGGGATTGTGCACGTCGATTACGAAACCCTGCAGCGGACGCCCAAGGCCAGCGCCCGCTGGTACGCGGAAGCGGCCGCCGCCAATGCCCTGCCCGCAGGCACTCCGGTGCCGGGCGGAACACCAGCGTATGTCGTATCGTCGGAACTATGAGCAGCCTCAGGCCCGGGCCCCGGAGCGGGCCGGTGAAACTCCGGCGCAGCAGCCCCACGTTGGAAGACGTGGCGGCGCTGTCCGGAGTTTCCCGCTCGACTGTGTCCCGTGCCATCAACGGAGGTGCCCGGGTTAGTGCCCGGACGCAGGCCGCCATCGATGCGGCGATCGGGGAGCTGGGTTTCACACCTAACCGCGCGGCTCGGTCCCTGGCGACCAGCCGTGCCGATTCCATTGCGCTGGTCATCCCGGAGCCGGACGGCCGTGTCCTGGTGGATCCCTTCTTCGCCATGACGCTGAACGGAATCACGGAGGCCTTGAAGGACACCGAAGTGCAGCTGGTGCTGCTGATTGCCCGCCAGGGGGAGAAGGAAGGGCAGTTCATCCGATACCTGCGCAGCGGCCATGTGGACGGAGCCATCATCGTCTCCCACCACAAAGCCGACGCCCTGGAAACCGAACTGGCGGACGCAACGCTGCCCGCAGTTTTCATCGGCCGGCCCTGGCAGGACCACGCCGGACTGGCGTTCGTGGATACGGACAACCGGACCGGAGGGCTGCTCGCTGCCCGGCACCTCACGGACCGCGGCTACCGACGGATCGCCACGGTCACCGGGCCGGCGGACATGACTGCCGCGCAGGACCGGACCGAGGGGTGGCGGCAGGGACTGGCCGAGGCGGGGCTGGAACCGGCCGGCGTCGAATCCGGACACTTCACCACCGAGGGCGGTGCGGCCGCCGCCGCCCGGCTGCTCGACGCCGACCCCGGCATCGACGCGATCTTTGCCGCGTCCGATCCGATGGCGTTGGGCGTGCTGGAAGTGCTGCGCGGGCGCGGACTGTCCGTGCCCGGCGACGTGGCGCTGGTGGGATATGACAACCACCGGCTCGCATCCACCAGCACGCCGGGCCTGACCACGGTGGTCAACCCGATGGTCGAAATGGCCCGGCGGGCCGCGGAGATGCTGCTGCGCGAAATCGAAGAGCCCGGTTCACATCTGGAGCCCGTCGTCTACCCGCCGGAGCTCGTGGTCCGGGAGTCCGCCTAGGCTACCGGGACATTCTGCCGCCCTTAGCGCCGCGACCCCGCCCTCCATCTCGCAAGCTCGAAGAGGGAATCCTGGTTCGCGGCTGCCTCGCTCGTTCCTCGCTCGGCGATGCGGGCTACGCAGAATGCCCCGTCCGCCTAGGCTGCGTTCTCCCGGCGGGCAGCCGGAACCAGTTCCCGGGCGCCGAGCGCGGACAGGATGAACGCGTAGTCCCACGCCCGGTCCTTCCAGGCCTCGTACCGGCCCGAGGCTCCGCCGTGGCCGCCGTCCATTTCGATCTTCAGGACGATCGGTTCGCTGCCGGTAGTGGTTTCACGCAGCTGCGCCACCCATTTGGCCGGTTCGACGTACAGCACACGGGTGTCGTTGAAGCTCGTGACGGCGGCGATCTGCGGGTAGTCCACGGCCCGGATGTTTTCGTACGGGCTGTATTCCTTCATGTACTTGTAGACCTCCGGATCGGTAATGGGGTTACCCCATTCCTCCCATTCCAGGGCCGAGAGCGGCAGGTCCGGATCCAGGATGGTCGTCAGTGCATCCACGAAGGGCACCTGCGCCACGATTGCCCGGTACTTTTCCGGGGCCAGGTTTGCGACGGCGCCCATCAGCAGCCCGCCGGCGGAACCGCCCATTGCGGCGATCCGGTCCGGATCCGCCCAGCCGGAGGCGGCAACCCAGTCCGTGGCATCCACGAAGTCGGTGAAGGTGTTTTTCTTGTTCAGCTTCTTGCCGTTGTCATACCAGGCGCGGCCCATCTCGCCGCCGCCGCGGATGTGCGCCACCACGTAGACGACGCCGCGGTCCAGCAGCGACAGCCGGGCGATGTTGAACGCCGGATCCATGCTCAGTTCGTAGCTGCCGTACGCATAGACCAGTGCCGGGTTGCTGCCGTCTTTCTGCAGATCCGCCCGGCGGATGACGGAGAGCGGAATGCGGGTGCCGTCCGCCGCCGTCGCCCATTCCCGCTCGGCCACGTACTCCTCGGAACGGTAACCGCCCTTTACGGGGGTTTCCTTCCGCAACTCGAGCTCTCCGGTGGCCAGCACGTAATCGTAGACGCGCGGCGGCGTGAGGTAGGAGGTGTAGCTGAGGCGGGCGATCGGGGAATCGAACTCGGCGTTGGCCAGGTTGGCTGTGTAGAGCTCTTCGTCAAACGCCGGTTCCACAGGCGCGCCCTGCGCCGGGGTGCCGAGGCCTTCCACAGGCAGGATCTGCACCCGCTCGGTTGTGTCCTTGCGGACCGACACGAGCACATGGGTGCGGGTTACGGCGGCACCGTTGACGCGCACGGTGTCATCGTGGGCAATGACGGTGTCCCAGTGCTGGTCCGCCAGCGGCTTGCTGAACTCTTCTTCGGCGACGAGTGAAAGCATCGAGTTCAGGGCGTTCCGGTTGTGCGTCACCAGGTATTTGCGCGTGCCGTCCAGGGTCAGGGGCTCGGCTTCGTAAAGGATGCGCTCGCTGCGCGGGATCAGGGTGCGCACGGTATCGGTGGGGTCGTCGAAGTCCAGGACCCGGTATTCGCTGTACTCGGAGCTGCTGATGCCGATCAGCAGCTGCCGGCGGTCCGCCGAGAGATCGAAGCCGGTCCACATGGCGATGTCGTCTTCCTGGTAAATGACGACGTCGTCCTCCATCGGGGTGCCGAGCGTGTGGGCCTTGACCTGGTACGGACGCCAGGAATCATCCACCACGGTGTAGAAGACGCGCCGGCCGTCGGGGGAGAAGGCCAGCGAATAAAAAACGTTGGATATGACGTCCGGCAGCAGGTCCCCGGTGCGCAGGTCCTTGATCCGCAGCGTGAACCGCTCGTCTCCGGCGTTGTCCTCGGAGTACGCCAGCAGGTTGCCGTCTTCGGTGACGGCCAGTCCGCCCAGCGAGAAGAACGGCTTGCCTTCAGCCTCTGCGTTGCCGTCCACGAGAATCTGTTCGCCAGGGACCGGAACGCCGGGGACGACGGCGGGCGGCGTCCAATCGGCGTCGAGGTTCCCAGTGTCCTGGGCTGCGGTGCGGCAGTGGATGGCGTACTGCTTGCCTTCCTCGGTGCGGGTGTAATACCACCAGCCCTTTTTGCGTGCCGGAACGGACAGGTCCGTTTCCTCGGTGCGGTTCTTGATCTCGTTGAAGATCTCGCCGCGCAGCTGCTCCTGGTCTGCCGTCATTGCCGCGGAATAGGC
This sequence comes from Arthrobacter jinronghuae, assembly GCF_025244825.1. Taxonomy (NCBI): domain Bacteria; kingdom Bacillati; phylum Actinomycetota; class Actinomycetes; order Micrococcales; family Micrococcaceae; genus Arthrobacter; species Arthrobacter jinronghuae. The sequence goes on along the minus strand of NZ_CP104263.1, from coordinate 2,997,182 downwards.
GTTCTCTGCCTTGAGGTGTTCCACCACCTCCGGGTTTTCCTTCTCCCGGAGCCATTCATAGTTGTCAATGAACGTGTCACCGTGGCGGGTGCGTTCGGTGGGGACTTTCTTGGCAACCGGAGGCTGGGGAGTAGTCATGCTTCGAATATATCCATCTCGGCGGCGGCGTCGAAGGACCGCGCTGGCGTTATGCTCGCGGCTTAGCCGTGGGCGGGCTCCGGGGGCGGGCTCAGTGCGGGCTGCGTGCCGGCTCCGTGCCGGCTTCGGGCTAGTCCCCGAGCAGCAGCCAGGCGCAGAGTGCACCGGCGGCAAGGAAGAGGGCCCAGTTCACTACCACCACCAGCAAAGTGGAGGTGAAGGAGCGCGCTGCGGCTTGGTGCCGGGGAAGGAGCACCGGCTCGGGTGCCGGACCCTTGCGGAACTGGCCCCACAGGCTCGTGGCCAACAGGACACCGCCTCCGCACAGGGCCAGCGGCAGTGCCGGCAGCGAGAACAGGATCACCTGCGGCGCAAACAGGAGCAGCACGGTCTCCGCCAGGAGGCAGGCCGCCAGCATCAGGGCCGGCCGCCGCAGGGATGCCCAGGTGGGATTCACCGCGTAAAGCGGGCTGACCCCGGCCACCACCATGGCGGTAAGGGCCAGCAGCAACCCCGGAGCTGTGACGCTGACGGTCGCCTCGTCAGCGGTCACCGCTGCCGACACGGCAAAGAAACCCAGCAGGCCCAGAAGCGTGGGGACGATGACGACGGCGGCGGACGTCCGTTCTGCCGGCTCTGCGACGGTCTGCTCCGAAGAAGATCCGCTGCCACCCGAAGCTGCACCCGCACGGATGGGCCGGCGGCCGGCGTCGGGCCCTGGAATACCCATGACTTTCCTTTCCGCACCGCAACATCTACTCACCAGTTTTACATAGCCCTCCCCTTGACTGGCCCACCGCACCTCCATATCCTGAACGAACGGTCGGTAATTATTTAGCGCGCGGCTACTGGGGACCACTCGCCGGCGCAAGTGGAAGCGGAGAAACATGAGCGGGCAAGAGCACTTTGACGCACTCATTGCAGTGGACGCCCGGGTGGAGCCGCGGGATTGGATGCCCGACGGGTACCGAAAGACGCTGGTCCGGCAGATCTCCCAGCACGCACACTCGGAGATCATCGGGATGCAGCCCGAAGCAAATTGGATCACCCGTGCACCGTCCCTGAAGCGCAAAGCGATCCTGATGGCGAAGGTGCAGGACGAAGCAGGCCACGGCCTCTACCTGTACTCCGCCGCTGAAACCCTGGGCACACCGCGGGACCAAATGACCGCGGACCTCATTGCCGGCAAGGCTCGCTACTCGAGCATCTTCAACTACCCCACGCTGACGTGGGCGGATATGGGTGCCATCGGCTGGCTCGTGGACGGTGCCGCCATCTGCAACCAGGTCCCGCTCTGCCGCGCCTCCTACGGTCCATACGGGCGGGCCATGGTGCGGATCTGCAAAGAAGAGTCCTTCCACCAGCGGCAGGGCTTCGAGATCCTGCTGGAACTGGCCAACGGCACCCCCGCACAGCGGGAGATGGCCCAGGACGCAATCAACCGCTGGTACGCCCCCTCACTGATGATGTTCGGACCGCCGGACGAGGATTCACCGAATTCCCGCCAGTCCATGGCCTGGAACATCAAACGCTTCTCCAATGACGAACTGCGTTCCCGCTTTGTCGGCATGATCGTCGAGCAGGTGAAGGTCCTCGGCCTGACCCTTCCCGATGCGGATATCCGTTTCAATGAGGAGACCGGACGCTGGGAACACGGACCGCTCGACTGGGACGAGTTCTCCGAGGTCCTTGCGGGCCGCGGTCCGTGCAACTCGCAGCGTCTGGCCCGACGTCGGGAGGCCCACGAAGACGGCGCCTGGGTGCGTGAAGCCGCGGCTGCCTATGCCGCCCGGCAGGCCGGCCGCAGCAGCGCCGGTACTGTCTCCAGCGAAGCGGGGGCGGCATAGCCATGACGGGCGGATCAACAACCGGCGACGACGGCTCGACGCCGGTTGTCTCGGGCGCCGGCACGGCCGCAGTCCAGGACGCGGGATCGAAGCCGGCCACAGTCAACGACGCCGGCGCGGAGCCGGCGGGTCCGGCCACGGCGACTCCCGGAACGTCAACCCCCGCGGCGACCCCCGCGCCGACCCCCGCGCCGACCCCCGCGCCGGTCCCCGCGCCGGTCCCCGCGCCGACCCCCGCGCCGACCCCCGCGGCGGGCTGGCCGCTCTGGGAAGTGTTTGTCCGCTCCTCCCGCGGCCTGTCCCACGTGCATGCCGGTTCGCTTCATGCACCGGACGCGGACATGGCAGTGCGCAACGCCAGGGATCTGTACACCCGGCGCAACGAGGGTGTTTCGCTCTGGGTGGTGCCGGCGTCGGCCATCATTGCCAGCGATCCCGATGCCAAGGGGCAGTTCTTCGAATCCCCGCAGGGCAAGGATTACCGCCACGCCATCTACTACACCAAGTCGGAAGGGGTGAAGCACCTGTGAGTTCAGACAGCGCCACCCGGATTACTCCGGGCAACGCCCTGCGGCCGGAGGACATTGCCGCCGCCGGAACGCGTGCAGAACCGGATACCGCCGCCTATGCCCTGCGCCTGGGCGACGACGCGCTGGTGCTGGCCCAGCGGCTCGGCTGGTGGATATCGCGGGCACCGGAACTGGAAGAGGACGTGGCGCTGGGGAACATTGCCCTCGACCTGATCGGGCATGCCCGCTCCTTCCTCAGTTATGCCGGCAGTGCTGACGGCCGCACCGAGGATGATCTCGCGTACTGGCGGCAGGAAACCGAATTCCGCTCCGTGCACCTGGTGGAACAGCCCAACGGCGATTTTGCCCGGACCATTGCCCGGCAGCTGGTGGTGTCCTTCTACCAGTTCGAGCTGTACGGCGCGCTGCAGCATTCCACCGATCCCACCCTTTCGGCGATTGCGGCGAAAGCGGTCAAGGAAGTGGATTACCACCGGGACCACAGCGCCCAGTGGGTGCTCCGGCTGGGCCTGGGCACGGACGAATCCCGACGCCGGATGATCCGTGCGCTCGAACTGACCTGGCCGTACGTGGCCGAGCTGTTCGACGACGACGAGCTCGTGGTCTCGCTCGGAAGCCGGGCGGTTCTGCCCTCGTCCCTGAAGCCTGCCTTTGACGGCCACATTGCCGCCATACTCCGCCAGGCGGAACTGGATCTGCCCGTGATACAGCCCGCTCCCGGCGGCGGCCGGCGCGGACAGCACAGCGAACATCTGGGTTATCTGCTGGCAGAGATGCAGGTGCTGGCCCGCGAACATCCCGGTGCATCGTGGTGAGCCTGATGGAATCCTCCCTGCGCCCGGCGGACCCCGCCGCGGCAGCGGCCTGGGACGTCGCCGCCACGGTCTGCGACCCCGAAATCCCCGTACTCACCATCGAGGACCTGGGCGTGCTCCGGCGGGTGGAGGTCACCGACGCGCAGGTGCAGGTGGCCATCACCCCCACCTATTCCGGATGTCCTGCCATGGACGCCATCCGGCAGGACGTCACCGCAGCCCTGGGTGCTGCCGGCTATCCCAGGGTCCAGGTCTCCCTCGAGCTGGCTCCGGCATGGACCACCGACTGGATGAGCAGTGCAGGCAAAGCGAAGCTGGACGCCTACGGCATCGCGCCGCCGTCGGGCCGGGCCGCCGTCGGTCCCGTCCGGGTGGGCCTGAGCGTGAAATGCCCCCAGTGTTCGTCCCTGAATACCCGTGAGCTGACCCGGTTCGGATCCACCTCCTGCAAGGCGCTGTGGGTGTGCGGCGACTGCCGGGAACCGTTCGACTACTTCAAGGTGCTCTGAAACCATGACCGCCCTTCCCGAAGCGCCGCCCCGCCGCGGTGCCTTCCATCCACTGACCGTTGCCGCCGTACGCCGATTGACCGGCGACGCCGTTGAGGTCACCTTCGACGTACCGTCCGAGCTGGTGGAGGCCTACGCCTATCTGCCGGGACAGTACGTTGCCCTCCGCACTGTCCTGGATGGCACGGAACTGAGGCGCAGCTACTCCATCTGCGCCGAGCCGAAGCCCGGCGAACTGCGGGTGGCCGTCAAGCGGGACCTGGGCGGCCTGTTTTCCTCCTGGGTGAACGAGCATTTGAGGGCCGGTGACGTACTGGACGTTATGAGCCCGGCCGGCAGCTTCATCTCCCGGCACGCCCCGGGCCAACGCGGCCTGGAATCCGTGCACGGGCAGGTGTTTGCCGCCGTAGCCGCAGGGTCCGGCATCACCCCGGTCATCGCGATCGCCCGCACCGTGCTGGCTTCCTCCGACACCACGCGCTTTGACCTGGTCTACGCCAATAAGGCGGCCATGGACGTGATGTTCCTGGAGGAACTGGCGGACCTAAAGGACCGCTACCCGTCCCGGTTCGCCCTGCATCACGTCCTCTCCCGCGAACAGCGGATTTCGCCGCTGCTCAGCGGACGGCTCGACGCCGGGAAACTCACCACCCTGATCGACTCGGTGCTGCCGGCCGCAGCGGTGGATGAATGGTTCCTCTGCGGCCCGTTCGACCTGGTGCAGCTGTGCCGCGACGCGCTCGCCGAACGCGGCGTCGACCCGGCTAAGGTGCGTTTCGAACTCTTCACCACCGGACGTCCCGACCGGCCGGAAGGCTCCGCCGGTCGTCCGGTTCTCCCCGACAGTTCAGGGGAGAACTTCGAGATCACTTTCCGGCTGGACGGGCTGCAGGGCAAGGTGGCGAGCCCGGTGCACGCCCGCGAATCCGTGCTCAACGCCGCCCTTCGCGTCCGTCCGGATGTGCCCTTCGCCTGCGCCGGCGGCGTCTGCGGAACCTGCCGGGCGAAGCTGGTCTCCGGCACCGTGGACATGGAGGAGAACTATGCGCTCGAACCGGAGGAACTGGAGCGCGGCTACGTGCTGACCTGCCAGAGCCGCCCCACCAGCCCGGAAGTGACCGTTGACTACGACGCCTAGGAGCACCCGATGATCGACCTGACCATCTCCGACGGCGTGGCCGAAGTGGTCCTGAACGCCCCGCAGAAACTCAATGCCTTGGACGGTCCCGCCCTGGCGGAACTGGGACAGGCATACGACGACGCCGCTGCCGCCGGAGTGCGGGCACTGCTGCTGCGGGGAGAGGGCCGGAGCTTTTGTGCAGGGCGGGACCTTTCCACCGTCTCCCCGGAACACGACGACGCGCGCGGCTACCTCGTGGATGACCTGCTGCCGCTGCTGCAGAAGATGACCGCCTTTCCGGCGCCGACATTCGCTGCTGCCCAGGGTGCGTGTCTGGGAGTGGGGCTCGGATTGCTGGTGGCCACCGACGTCGTTTATGTGGCAACGGACGCGAAGGTCGGTTCGCCGTTCGCGAACCTGGGTGCGGCACTGGATTCGGGCGGGCACTGGCTGTTCACGGAACGGCTGGGGCCGCACCGCACCCTGGACCTGATCTACACGGCGGATCTGATGAGCGGTGCGGAGGCCGTAGCCGGCGGGCTGTTCAGCCGTGCCATGGACCCCGCCGAACTGCTGGACCGCACCCGTGCCACGGCAGTGCGCGTCGCGTCCGGACCCACCCAGGCCTTCACGGCGTCCCGGGAACTCGTGGCACAGATCAGGGACCGGCGGCTGGGTTTCTGGGAAGCGCTGGATGCCGAGAACACTGTGCAGGAAAAGCTCAGCCGAACTCCCGACTATGCGGAAGGGTTCAACGCCTTCCTGGCCAAGCGCAGGCCCGTTTTCCAGGGGTGACCGTCCGGGGCCGGCTTGTGATGCGGCGGACACCGGACTAGGTTGGAACTAACTCGTAAGCATGCTTACAACAGGTGCTTGCCGGCGCTAGAGAACCCTGAGACACCGAGGAGGCGGAACATGGCCGACAGCTATAACCCGAACAATGACCCGGCGAACCCGGATAAGCCCAAGGACGCGCAAAAGGGCTCGAATACGCAGGAGGGCACCGGCAACCACGCCCACAGCGAGGCAAAGGCCGGAAGCACCAATCCTGATCCGCTGGACGGCAACATCACCGGCCTCGAGCCCGGCGGCGGCGTTCCTCCGGGAGAGACCCCTCCGGCAGAGGACCAGATGAGCACCGACCAGGGCCACGACGAAAACTGACCTGCCGGACTGGACTGGGCTGAATGAATGCCTGGACCAAGGAAGCTGCCTGGATCGAATGAACCGTCCGGGCAGACATAAAAAGCAGACGTAAAAAGCAGGGCCTGCAGTTGCGGGCCCTGTTTTTTTGCTTCCGCTGCTGCGCTGTAACTTTCCCTGCTGCGCTGTCAGCGGGTGTCGCGTTCCTCGAACACCAGGAAGGTCTGCGTGTCGAGGACACCCGGCATGGACTGCAACTGGTCGAAGATGACCCTGCGCAGGTGGACGTTGTCCTCGGCGCGGACCAGCACAATCACGTCGAACGAGCCGCCCACCAGGGCGATGTGGTGGATCTCCGGCACCTCGCTGAGCCGGTCCTTCAATTCCCGCCAGGCGTGCTGGCGGACCTTCAGCGTTACATACGCCGAAGAGCCCAGACCGGCCTTCTCCGGATCCACCAGCGCCGTGAATCGGCTGAGGACTCCGGACTCCGTGAGTCGGGCAATCCGCGAGTAGGCGTGTGCCCGGGAGATATGGACTTCCTGCGCGACGGCGGTAAACGATGCCCTGCCGTCGGACCGCAGGACGGCCAGGATCTTCCGGTCAATGTCATCCAGCGGCTGCACCTGCGTTGTAGTCATAATGTCCACGCTCTCCCCAAGTAATCTGCGTCACATTTGCAAGGTGTCCATCAGATTACTCCCGCAGAGCGCTGGCGTCCAAGATTTCGGGGAATGCTGGTAACGATTCAACGGCCGAAAGCATACTGGCAAGACAGAAGTTCCGTGTGCAAAGATGCCGCGGTGCTGCGGACGGAGGCTCGCGATGACCATCTCTACCGGCAGGACCCGGCAGGCTTCCTTTGGCGCCGAAAGCGGTTCCGGGAGCACGGATGCCCTGTTGCCCTCGGACGTCCCCGTCCAACTGCTGGATGCCGGCGGCGCAGCCCGTCAGGATTCCCGGTACGCGATGCCCGCCGATGACATGCTGCTGGATGCCTATGCCCGTCTGGTGGCGGGCCGGCGGATCAATGACCAGGCCAACGCCCTGGTGCGTCAGGGGCGGCTGGCCGTCTACCCTTCCTCGCACGGGCAGGAAGCCTGCCAGGTAGCCGCCGCTGCCGTGCTCCAAACGCAGGACTGGCTGTTTCCCACGTACCGGGACAGTGTTGCCGTGATGTCCCGCGGAGTGGACCCGCTGCAGGTGCTGACCCTGCTGCGCGGAGACTGGCACAGCGGCTATGACCCGTACGAGCACCGGGTGGCCCCGCAGGCCACACCGCTGGCCACCCAGCTGCTGCACGCCGTCGGCGTCGCGCACGCCGCGAAGCTCAAGGGGGAGGACACCGTGGTGCTTGCCCTGTGCGGCGACGGTGCCACCAGCGAGGGCGACTTCCACGAAGCGCTCAACTTTGCCGCCGTGTTCCACGTACCCGTGGTGTTCTTCATCCAGAACAACGAATACGCCATCTCGGTACCGCTGAAAAACCAGTCCGTGGCGCCGTCGCTGGCGCACAAAGCCATCGGATACGGCATGCCGGGGGAGCGGGTGGACGGGAACGACGTCGCCGCCCTCCTCTCCGTCCTGGGTGCGGCAGTGCTGCGGGCACGCGAAGGCGGCGGACCGGCACTTGTGGAAGCGCATACCTACCGCATGCAGGCCCACACCAACGCGGACGACGCCACCCGGTACCGTTCGGCGGAAGAAGTGCAGGACTGGTTGCCCCGGGACCCGCTGGCCAGGACCCGTTCCTACCTGCGCGGCCGCGGGCTGCTCGATGACGCCCGTGAGGATGAACTGGCAGCGGCTGCCGAAGCGCTCGCGGCAGCCATGCGCGAGGGCCTGAATGCCGACGTCGAACCGGACCCGCTGGCGCTGTTTGAACACGTCTATACCCGGCGCACTCCGCAGCTGGCGGAGCAGTCCGAGTTGCTGCGCGGCGAACTGCAACGGGACGAGGAAGAACGCGATGCGCTTGTCCGCAACGCAGCCGGAGATCCGGACGGCACCGGGAACCCCGCAGATCCCGGCGCTTCGCGGTGACACCTCCTGACCCGAAAGGCAGCACCATGGCAGCAACTCCAACGGACACTCCGCCCCAGGCACGGGAGATCGCCGATGCAGGGAGCGAATCCGGACCGGAAACCCTGACCTTCGCCAAGGCGCTCAACGCCGCGCTCGCCGACGAAATGGCCGCCGACCCGACGGTCGTGGTCTTCGGCGAGGATGTGGGCCCGCTCGGCGGGGTCTTCCGGATCACCGACGGGCTGACTGCGCGGTTCGGAACCGACCGCTGCTTCGACACTCCGCTGGCCGAATCCGGGATCATGGGAATGGCCGTGGGCATGGCGATGAACGGTCTGCGTCCGGTAGTGGAGATGCAGTTCGACGCCTTCGCCTACCCAGCGTTCGAGCAGGTGGTCAGCCACGTGGCGAAGATGTCCAACCGGACCAAGGGAAAGGTGAAACTTCCGCTGGTGATCCGCATTCCGTATGCGGGCGGGATCGGCGGGGTGGAACACCACAGCGATTCCTCCGAGGCCTATTACGCGCACACGCCCGGCCTGACCGTCGTCGCGCCGGCAACCGTAGCCGATGCCTACACGCTGCTGCGCGACGCGATCCGGCTAAAAGATCCGGTGGTTTTCCTGGAACCGAAGAAGCTCTACTGGAGCAAGGAAACAGTGGACCTGGCTGTCCTGCGCCGAGCCGCCGATGAAGCACTGCGCACAGGCCGGCAGGTTCCGGGCGGTATCGGGACAGCAGCTGTGGCGCGCACCGGAACGGACGCAACGCTGGTGGCTTACGGGCCGTCAGTGTCGACGGCGCTGGCTGCAGCGGCAGCCGCCGAAGCCGAGGGTCGGTCCCTGGAGGTCATCGACCTGCGCTCGATTGTTCCGTACGACGACGCCGCGGTCGACGCGTCCGTCCGGCGCACCGGACGGGCAGTGGTCATTTCCGAAGCACCGGGATTTGCCTCGGTGGCGTCGGAAATCGTGGCCCGCATCCAGGAACGCTGCTTCCATTCCCTCGCCGCACCGGTGCTGCGGGTGACCGGCTTCGATGTGCCGTATCCGGCCCCGAAGCTGGAACACTGGTTCCTGCCCGGCGTGGACCGCATCCTGGACGCCGTGGATGAGCTGCAGTGGGAGGAGCCTCCCGGTTCCGGCGCGGGTGCCGGAACTTCTGCTTCGGAGGATCCCCGATGAGTGTGCGCACCTTTCTGCTCCCGGATCTGGGTGAGGGCCTGACCGAGGCTGAACTCGTCAGCTGGCTCGTGGCCGTGGGGGACACGGTTGTGGTGGACCAGCCTGTTGCCGAAGTGGAAACGGCAAAGTCCCTGGTGGAAGTTCCGTCCCCCTTTGCGGGCCGCGTGGCACAGCTGCATGGCCGGGCCGGCGAGAGCGTCGATGTCGGGCATCCGTTGATCTCGGTGGAGACCGCTGCTGTGGCCACGGTTGGGGCCGGCCCGGCCGCCGGAATGACAGCTGCGGGAACCGGGGAAACGATGGCACCCGCGGCGGCCGTGGGACCGGCGGAAGCGGCCGAAGCAGTAGCGGCTGCGGAAAGCGCCGGTGAGACCGCAGCGGGGGAGGCCACGGCGGGGGAGGCCTACCGGGAGGAAGAGAAGGCAGGGTCCGGAAACGTACTCATCGGCTACGGAACCCCGGCCGGCGGGCAGTCCCCGCGGCGCACCCGTGGGCCTCGGCGGCGGATGGGCGCGGCTGCTGGGGCGGGTACCGCCCAAGCTGCCGCCCAGGCTGCCGCCCAGGCTGCCGCCCAGGCTGCCGCCCAGGCTGCCGGCCAAGCTGCTGCCCAAGCTGCCGGCCAGGTTGCCGGCCAGGTTGCCGGCCAGGTTGCCGGCCAAGCTGCCGGCCATGCCCAGGCTGCTGCCCAGGTTGCCGACCCCTCCGCTCGGACGGAAGCTCCGCGCTGTGTATCCCCTCTGGTCCGGCGCCTGGCCCGTGATGCCGGTTTGAAGCTGGCGGACGTGGCCGGCAGCGGCCCCGACGGGTTGATCCTGCGCCGCGATGTCGAAGCCGCCATGGCTCCCGCTGCGGCGGAGCACGCGGCCGCGGCTCCCGCTGCGGCGGAGCACGCGGCCGCGGCTCCCGCCGGGGTGGAGGAAGTCACCGCCGAAGAAACGGCGGCCCGATGGAATGCCCGCGGAACCGGGGCATCCGACGCCGCATCAGATGCGAGGACAGGGCTCACCGTCACCTCGCGCACACCGGTTCGCGGCCTTCGGCGCACCATCGCCGCAAACCTGAGCCGCAGCCGCAGCCTGATCCCCGAGGCAACCGTGTGGGTGGACGTGGATGCCACGGCCCTGATGGATCTGCGCGCGGACCTTTCCCGGCAGCGGGAGGACACACCGTCGCTGCTGGCTTTCCTGGCCCGTTTCACGTTGGCCGGACTTACCCGGTTCCCGGAACTAAACACCCGGTTTGTGCCTGCAGGGGAGGGGATCGGCACGGGATCGAGGGACAAGGCACGGGATGACACGGGCAAGGGGAAGGAAGAACAACAGGCCGTGATTGATGCCTACGACGGCGTGAACCTGGGCATCGCAGTGCAGGCTGAGCGCGGGTTGATGGTTCCCTCGGTTCGGCGGGCGGACACCCTGTCCACTCGGGAACTGGACGCGGAGATCCGGCGTCTCACCTCTGCCGCCCAGGCCGGCCGCGCAACCCCCGCCGAACTTTCCTCGGGCACGTTCACGCTCAACAACTACGGTGTCTACGGGGTGGACGGCAGCGCTGCCATCATCAACTACCCCGAGTCGGCCATCCTCGGCGTGGGACGCATCATTGAAAAACCGTGGGTGGTTTCCGGACGGCTCGCGGTCCGGATGGTCACCCAGTTGACCCTGGTGTTCGACCACCGCGTCTGCGACGGCGCGACCGCCGGCGGCTTCCTGCTCTACGTTGCCGACGCCGTCGAAAATCCGGGCCGCGTGCTGGCGGACCTGTAATACGTGCCGCAGACAACCACCCGCGATAGGTTGGAAACCGAGCCGGCGAAAAGGAAAGCTGACATGACAGAAACACCGCAGCAGCACGTCCCCACCCAGCGTGGCTGGCAGGAGGTCGCGCCCCGGGTCTGGGTGCGCGCCAATGCTGCCTTTGCCGTCAACACCGGGCTGGTGATCGGGGACGATCGGGCACTGCTGATCGATACCGGAGCAGGCCCCGGGATGGCGCAGGAGATCTACGACGCCGCCCGGACGCTGACTGACCTGCCGCTCACGGCAGTGAACACGCATGCCCACTTCGACCACTACTTCGGCAACGCCCTGATGCTCGCCAACGGCGTGGAGGATATCTGGGGTACCGCCGGATGCGCCGCCAGCATCCGTGAAAACGGCAACAGCCACCGCCCGCAGGCCGCCGACGCCGAACCCGAAATGGCTGCAGCCATGGGCGAAAACACGGAAATTGCCGAACCCACGAAGCTGGTGGAGGACGCACCGGTGGACCTGGACCTGGGCGGCATCTCCGTGACCCTGTTCCATCTCGGACGAGGCCATACGGACCATGACCTGCTGGTGGGAGCCGGGGACGTGCTCTTCACCGGCGATCTCGTCGAACAGGGCGCTGATCCGGCCTTCGAGGACTCCTTCCCCAAGGACTGGATCCGCACGCTGGGGAAAATCTCGGCACTCGAGGACCTGTACACGGTCTTCGTTCCCGGGCACGGAAAGCCCGTCACCGTGGATTTCGTGACCACTCAAATGAACAAGATGCGCACCGCCGTCGCCGTCACCCGCAGCGCCATGGACCAGGCATCGGTGGACATGACGAAGGCAATTCCCATCCTGCCGTACGGGCCGGACCAGTCCCGGGCGCTGCTCACCCGCCTGCGGACCCTTGCCCGGTGGAAGTGGCTCAAGCACTAATCACCGACCGGACCGGAACCGGTTTGGGGATAGTCTGGGGCCGTGCCAGCGGACGATTTCAGCCTTCGTAAAATAGCTATCCCGGCCTACGGGCCCACCCTGCTTTACGGGCTGGCGACCGGAGCCATCCTGCCGGTCATCGCGCTCAGCGCCCGCGGCCTGGGTGCCACCGTTGCCCTCGCCGCGCTGGTCATCACCCTTACCGGCGTCGGTTCACTCCTGACGAATGTGCCTGCCACCATTGTGACCACGCGTTTCGGGGAGAAATGGGCGCTTGTGGCTGCCTCGGCCTGGTGCGCGCTGGCGATGGTCCTTGCCGCTCTTGTCCCTGTGCTGGCGGTTTTCGCCCTGGCCGTCTTTATGGTCGGGATGGCGGGCTCGGTCTTCGGGCTGGCCCGGCAGAGCTATCTGACGGAAGCCGTACCGGTGCACTTCCGGGCACGGGCCCTGTCCACGCTCGGCGGGGTGAACCGGATCGGCGTCTTCATCGGCCCCTTCGCAGCTGCCGGCGCAATCCACTTCTTCGGCACCACCGGGGCGTACTGGGTGGGTGCCGCAGCCGCCGTCGGTGCCGGGATCATCAGCCTCCAGGTGCCGGATCTTACTGTCCGTTCCGGGAAGCGCGGAGCGGGGCGGGAGTCCAAGGTCGACGCCGGCCCTGCGCCCACCGTGCGGTCCATCCTGCGAAGCCATGCACGGATCTTCCGGACCATCGGCATCGGGGTGCTGCTGATCGCCGCTGTCCGTGCGACGCGGCAGGCAGTTATTCCGCTCTGGGGCCAGCACATCGGCCTGGACCCCACCGCCACGGCGCTGATCTATGGGCTCTCCGGTGCCATCGACATGCTGATCTTCTATCCCGCGGGTAAGGCCATGGACACCTGGGGACGGCGTTCGGTGGCGGTGCCCTGCATGCTGATCATGGGGCTGGGCCTCGGGCTGCTGCCGCTGGCTTCCGAGGCAACCGGACTGCTGCTGGCTGCACTGCTGATCGGGTTCGGCAACGGCATTGGCTCCGGAATCGTCATGACTCTCGGTGCGGACTTCTCGCCCTCGCCCGGACGCCCGCAGTTCCTGGGCATCTGGCGGCTGCTGGCGGACATCGGGACCATGGGCGGCCCCGGCATCCTTTCCGGAGTGACTGCCCTCGTGTCGCTCTCGGCAGGAATCGGGGCCACTGCCGTCCTGGGACTGCTGGGCGCCGTCGTGCTCTGGATCTGGGTTCCGGGGCGGAAGGCCGCAGGCAATCCGGTTACAGCCGGAGCGGCCCGCTAGCCTCTAACGCCCTGCTGCCCGTTACCGGCGTGCGGGGTCTCCGGCCTGCTGGTTGAACAGCCAGCAGGCGAGGGCGCTGACAAGGTAGCCGACGCCCACTATCAGGGTCAGTCCCGCCCAGAAGTACAGCGGCGCGGACGTGCTCACCGCGGTGGGGTCCCAGCGGGCATAGAAGTACAGTCCCAGGCTGGCAGCCGTGGCGAGCACGCCCGGCACAGCGCAGATGACGGCAATCGCTTTCGCCGCTCCTTTCGCCGTTCCCTTGGCCGGCCAGCGGTTCCAGTCCGGGTTGGTCCGCATCATCACCAGGCCGCCGACCAGTGTCCAGGCGGCCACCACCAGGAGCGAGGCCACGACGTCGGCCGGCCGGTGCCAGAGGTTGAGGAAGGTGGCGGCGCCCGCGAGCACGGCGTAACTGCCGCCGAAGAGTGCAGCCAAGGGCCGCCAGCGCGGCGAGGCGAGCAGGAAGACCGCCGCGGCTGCAGAGGCGGCCAGCGTGGTGTGGCCGGACGGCAGCGAGTTGAAATCCAGGGTCACCACCCCGCGGTCCGGCCGGTCCAGCACGGTCCGTTTCAACAGCTGGCTGCTGACATTTGCTGCTCCGAAAGTGCCGAGGGCAATCACCGCCGGTGAAATCCGGTGCCGCAGGATGGATACAAACACCACCACGATCACGGCGATGAAGACGGAGATCAGCGGCAGCTCGTCCAGGAACGCGATCACCGGCCGTTCAGTGGCCGGTGCAATCAGCTCCGCTTCCTGGAAAGCGGACTCATCGGCGAGCTGGCCGGTGGTGGTGCGGACGAAGAACCAATACGTTGCGGCAACGCCGGCAGCGCAGAGGAGGGCTGCGAAAAGAAAGAGCGCCGGATTATGCGCAGCCGGTCGTTCGGCACGGGCGCGCTGTGCCAGCAAGTTGCGAGTATCCATTGCATCCAGATTGCCACATCATGCTGGTCCTTACCTGTTCGACCCGAAGCGGGCAGCCGGTGAGGGTCAAGCGTAGGCTGGCAGGGTGCCGAACACCCCTGACCTGTCTGCCCTCCTCGCCGGAGCCCGCGTGGTTTCCATCCCCATGCGGGTGAAGTTCCGCGGCATCCTGCACCGCGAAGCCCTGCTGATCGAGGGGCCGGCCGGTTGGGGCGAGTTTGCCCCGTTCCCGGAATATTCCGACGCAGAGGCCTCACCTTGGCTCGCCTCCGCCGTGGAAGCGGCCTGGCAGGGCTATCCCGAAGCGGTGCGGAAGTCCATCCCGGTGAACGGCACGGTCCCCGCCGTGGCGGTGGATCAGGTGGAGGGCGTGCTCGCCCGGTTCGGAAACGTCCCTGCCGTGAAGGTCAAAGTGGCCGAAGCCGGCCAGTCTCCGCTTCAGGACCTGGCCCGGGTGGCCGAGGTACGCCGTCTGCTGCCCGACGCCGGTATCCGGGTGGATGCCAACGCGGGCTGGGACGTGCGCACCGCCGTCGACACGCTGACCCTGCTGGCCGAGGCCGGGCTCGAATATGCCGAACAGCCCGTGGCGGGTATCGACGGCCTGCGCGCCGTCCGGACCGAGCTGCGCCGGCGCGGGGTTCCCGTACTGATCGCCGCTGATGAAAGTGTGCGAAAGGAAAGCGATCCGCTGAAGGTCGCCCGGGAAGACGCTGCGGACCTGATCGTCATCAAGGCGGCCCCGTTGGGCGGGGTGCGCCGCGCCGTGGAGATCGTGGCGCAGGCCGGACTGCCGGCCGTGGTGAGCTCCGCCATCGACACCTCCGTGGGGATCCGTACCGGAGTGGCACTGGCCGCGGCGCTGCCCGAACTGCCCTACGCCTGCGGGCTGGGTACGTTGTCGCTGATGGCCGGGGACGTGACGGAAGAATCGCTGGTGCCCGACGGCGGTGCCCTGGCCGTGCGGGACGTGCCGGTGTCCGAGGAACTGCTCGAACGGTTTGCCGCACCGCCGGAGCGCCGTCAGTGGTGGCTGGACCGGCTGGAGCGGGTGCATGGGCTGCTGGCTGTGCCGCGCCATTAGGCTCCGGACGCCGTAGACACCTGCCCCGGCAGCTAACCCTAGGATGGAAGGGTGACCGGATCCTCGAACGCCCCCGCCCAGTCTTCCGCGGACCTGACGTCCCTGCAGGCAGCCCGCTCCGCCGTCGCAGCCCTGGCCTCCGCCGGAGTGCGCGACGTCGTTCTGGCCCCGGGATCGCGCAGCGCACCGCTCGCCTACGCGTTGGCGGAAGCGGAACTGCAGGGCCGGATGCGGGTGCACGTCCGGATCGACGAACGGGTTGCCGGCTTCACCGCGCTGGGCCTGGCGCGCGGCGGCCGCCGTCCCGCAGCCGTCGTGACGACGTCGGGCACCGCCGTCGGCGAATTAATGCCGGCCGTGATGGAAGCCCACCATGCCGGTGTCCCGCTGGTGGTCCTCTCCGCGGACAGGCCGGCCGAGCTGCACGGCACGGGCGCCAACCAGACCACCGTGCAGCCGGGAATCTTTGCCCACTACCCGGTGACGGCTGCAGACGTGGCGGCCGGCACCGATCCCGCTGAAGCCATTTCCGCAGCTCTGGCCCGACTCGGCCACGGAATTCCAGTTGGACCGGTGCACGTGAACCTCCAGTTCCGGGATCCGCTGACCCCCGGCGAAACCGACCCCTTGTTCCTCGAATCCGGCTCCGTCCCGGAGGCTTTGCCCGCCTCCTCCGCAGTTCCGGCAGAGGACCGCGTCCCGGCCTCCCATCCACCGATTCCCGGCGTTCACCGCACAGTGGTGGTAGCGGGCGACGGCGCCGGGGAGCTCGCTGCGCTCTTCGCCCTGCGTGCGGGGCTGCCGCTGCTGGCCGAACCGTCCTCCAACGCCCGCTTCGGTCCCAACGCAGTGGGTGCGTACCGGCTGCTGCTGCCGGAACTGGGTCCACTGATCGAACGCGTGGTGGTGTTCGGCCGGCCCACGCTGTCCCGTCCGGTGGCCGCGCTGCTGGCCCGTACCGACGTCGAAAAGGCGCTTTACCTGCCCCGGCCGGTGAACTGGTTTACCCAGGGGCGGCGTCCGGAAACCATCATCAGCGACATTCCCGGACTCTTCGAGTTCGCCGGAACCGGTGCGCCCGGCTGGCTTGAGCAGTGGCGGACTGCCTCGGAAGCGGCACTGAACACGCTGAACAACCTGCTGGAACAGCAGCCTCGCCTCACTGGCCTGCACGTCGCCGATCTGGTGTGGGACGCCGCAGACGCCAACCTGGTGCTCGGTTCCTCCAACGTCATCCGGGACATGGACCTGGTGGCCTCTCCGGGCTGGCATCCGCTGGATGTCTACGCCAACCGGGGTCTGGCGGGGATCGACGGGACCATTTCCACCGCTACGGGCATTGCGCTGGCGAACGGCATTCCCACCCGGCTGCTGCTGGGTGACCTCACGTTCCTGCACGACGCCGGTGCTCTTCTCCTGGGAGACGGGGAGGACGAGCCCGACCTGCAGATGATCGTGCTGAACGACGGCGGCGGAGGCATTTTCTCTGTCCTCGAACACGGTGCACTAGGGGAGGACCCGCGATACACGGCCTTGGTGGAACGCTTCTTCGGGACACCGCACCGTGCCGACCTGGCCGGGCTGTGCCGAGGCTACGGTGTCCGGCACCAAGTGGCCAGCTCTGCCGATGAACTTGAAGCGGCGCTGGCCGAACCGGTTCACGGACGGTCGGTGCTGGAAGTACACACGGCCAGGGAAACGCTGCGGGACCTGCACCAGCAGGTGCAGTCGGCAGTGGCGGCAGCGGTGCGGGGCTAGTAGGTTCACCTTTACGCCCGCCCGGGTGAAGCGTAGCGTCGCCGCATGGCTACGCCGCTCGATGCCTTACCGAAGATCGGGGCGCCGGCTACCAGTGCCCTGACCGAGGCAGGCTATGACTCACTTCGGAAGCTGGCCGGTGTCCCGCAGGCGGAACTCGCTTCGTTGCACGGCATGGGTCCGAAAGCGCTGCGGCTCATAGCGCAGGCGCTGGAAGAACATGGACTCGCGCTGGGCTGAATGAAGCGCCGGACCGGTTGCACCTTAGAGGTGCAGGCCGCGCCGGCGGGTGTGCTGCTTCCGTCTTGGCCACCGGGCCCGGGATAACCCGGCGGCTCCGACCGCCGCTGGAGCGTGCGGACATCGCCTGGTCCGGCCGGCGGCGGCTGTCCCGTCGGTCGAGGGCCTTCATTGACCTGGTCCGGTCCCGTGCAGCCGATCTAGCGCCGGAGCCCGTATAGGAGCGGTGATTCCACGAAAACAGCCCTTCCGGACAAAGCCGGAAGGGCTGTTTTTGCTGGGAAGAACCTTTTAGAGAACCTTCGAGAGGAACGCCCGGGTGCGTTCGTGCTGCGGGTTGCCCAGGACGTCCTCGGGACGTCCCTGCTCCACTACGACACCGCCGTCCATGAAGACAACGCGGTCGCCTACTTCACGGGCAAAGCCCATCTCGTGGGTCACCACCATCATGGTCATGCCTTCCTCGGCAAGCTGGCGCATGACGGCGAGCACGTCGCCCACGAGTTCCGGGTCCAGCGCGCTGGTGGGCTCGTCGAACAGCATCATGTCCGGATCCATGGACAGTGCACGGGCAATGGCCACACGCTGCTGCTGGCCGCCGGAGAGCTGGGCGGGGAATGCCGTGGCACGGTCCTCCAGGCCCACCTTGGCGAGGTTCTTCAGGGCTACCTTGGAGGCTTCCTCCTGGCCGCGCTTCTTCGCCCGGCGCTGCGCCAGGGTCAGGTTGCGCAGCACGTTCAGGTGCGGGAAGAGGTTGAACTGCTGGAAGACCATGCCGATCCGGGTGCGTACCTTGTCCAGGTCCGTGTCGGGATGGGTAATGTCAACGCCCTCCACCAGGACGGTGCCGCTGGTGGGCTCCTCCAGGCGGTTGACGCAGCGCAGCAGGGTGGACTTGCCGGAACCGGACGGACCGATCACGCAGACCACTTCGCCCTGGTCTACATGGAAGTCGATGCCCTTCAGCACCTCGTTGCTTCCGAAGGACTTGTGGAGGTTGCGGACCTCGATGGCAGGGGCGTTGGTGTTGGGAACGCTCATGGCTGCTACCTGCCTCTCTGGTTGTGTCGTTCAAGCTTTGCCACCAACTGGGTCAGCGGCAGCGTAATGATCAGGTACATCAGGGCGGCGAGCACCAGCGGTGTGGCGTTCGCTGTCTGCGAGACGGAGTCGCGTGCGAAGGTGGTCAGCTCGCGGTCCTGCAGGGCCATGCCGGCAATGAAGAGCAGCGAGGTGTCTTTGATCAGGATGACCAGTTCGTTGGTCAGCGGCGGCGTGATGATCCGGAAAGCCTGGGGCAGGGTCACGGAAATCATGGTCCAGGCCGGACCCATGCCCAGCGACCGGGCAGCCTCGGCCTGGCCGGAGGGAACGGCCTGGATTCCGGCACGGATGGTCTCAGCAATGTAGGCACCGGAGACAATGATCAGGGCCAGGAGTCCTGCGCCTGCGCTGCCTCCCGGCGGGCGCCAGTCAAAAGCGATCGGCACGGCGAAAGCGAAACCGAAGATCACCAGCAGTGCAGGGAGTCCGCGGAAAAGTTCGATGTAGGCCGTGGCGGCCCAGCGGTACGGCGCTACCGGGGAAAGCTTCATCAGCGCCAGCAGCAGGCCCAGGAGGAGCCCGCCGGCGAAAGCGATGACGGTATAGATAATCGTGTTCTTGACCGCCACCGTGATGATGGTGGGGAAGGCCTCACGGGCCACCTCGGCGTCGAAGAAGTTCTCGCCGATGGCTTCCCAATCGGCAGCCAGCACTACGGCTACCAGCGCGATGACGAAAACGGCGTACAGGACGCCCCGGAACAGGCGTCTGCGGGTGGAGGGTTTCAAAGTGGGGAGCCTTCCAAGGAAGAAAAGGGG
The DNA here is from genome assembly GCF_025244825.1 of Arthrobacter jinronghuae. Taxonomy (NCBI): domain Bacteria; kingdom Bacillati; phylum Actinomycetota; class Actinomycetes; order Micrococcales; family Micrococcaceae; genus Arthrobacter; species Arthrobacter jinronghuae. The sequence continues at coordinate 2,978,032 of NZ_CP104263.1, read as the reverse complement.
TTGTCCCGGGCACCCGGCCCGGGACAACGCAGTGGTCTAGGCGTTATTCGGTGAAGTACTTGTCGTAAATCTCCTGGTATTTGCCGTTGTCCCGCAGCTCAGCGAGCTGCTCATTAACGGCGGAGATGAGCTCGGTGTTGTCCTTCTTCATGGCGAAGCCGTAGGACTCATCCGTCTCATACTCTTCGGCGATGGTGAATTCACCATCCTCCGTGTGTCCAATGTTCACCGGCAGGTCCTGGAGCACAGCATCGACGTTACCGGACTGGATGGCAGGGAAAAGTTCGGCATCGCTCGGGAAAGCCACGATTTCCGCTCCGGCAGCATTCTCGCGGGCGTAGGACTCACCGGTGGTGTTTCCCTGGACACCGAGCTTCTTGCCCTCCAGGTCCTCGATGCTCTTGATGTCCGAGTCGACGGGGACCAGCAGTGACTGCAGCGAGTCATAGTACGGATCGGCGAAGCCCATGGCCTCTTCACGTTCCGGGGTGATGGTGATTGCGCTGGCCTCAAGGTCGCACTGTCCCGCCGCGAGCACGGTGCCGCTGGCAATTCCCTCGAACCCGGCGTCCTGGACTGCGAGTTCAAGATCAAGACCGGTCGCGATCTCCTTGACCAGGTCCATGTCGAAACCTGTGTATTCGCCGTTCTCTTCGTACTCGAACGGAACGTAGGGAATGTCCGAGCAGACCGTCAGCGTGCCTTCGGATACCAGGTTGTATCCGTTGGCAGCGTCGTCGGAGGCTCCGGCGTCGTCACCACCGCAGGCGGTCAGCGAAAGGGCGCCGATGGCCAGAAAGGTGAAGGCGGCGGTGCGGGCTTTGTACGGCATTGGTTTACAACCTTACGTCGGACGGTATGAGCGGTCTCACCCGTAGCTGGGTATTGGGATGCAGTCTAGAGCGTACGTAGTCCATATTTCGGTAACGTGTCCGCCACTGTCGGCAGCAAAACAGAAGCCCCGTGGCGTGCCGTACTGCGGCACCCGATTCCCTGTGCGGCTACTTCGTGAAGAACCGGTCATGGAGCTCCTGGTACTTCCCATTCTCCCGCAGATCAGCAAGCTGTTCATTTACCTTCGAAACCAGCTCCTCGCTGCCTTCCTTCTTCATGGCGAGGCCGTAGGATTCACCCGTCTCGAAGCTGGCTGAAATCCGGAACTTGCCGTCCTCGGTGTGGTCCTGGTTCACCGCGTGGTCCTGGAGGACCGCATCAATGTTTCCGGCCTGCAGTCCCTGGAACAGCTCCGCGTCGGTCTGGAAGGACATAATCTCTGCGTCGGCCGCGTTTTCCCGTGCATAGCTCTCACCGGTGGTGCCCTGCTGGACCCCTACCTTCTTGCCCTTGAGGTCTGCCAGGGAGGCAACTGAGGAGTCGGCAGGAACCAGGAGGGTCTGCGGCGAGTCATAGTACGGGTCCGAAAAAGCCAGTTTTTCGGCCCGCTCATCCGTGATGGACATGGCCGCGGCAATCACATCGCACTGGCGGGCAGCCAGTACGGTTCCGCTCTGCAGGCCGTCGAATCCAACGTTCTGCACCTCATGCTCGAGACCCATGCCTTTGGCAATTTCACGGGTGAGCTCGATATCGAAGCCGGTGAACTCGCCGTCCACCACGTATTCAAACGGTTTGAAAGGAACGTTGGAGCACACAGTGAGTGTGCCCTCGTTGACGGTCGTGAAACCGGACTCCGCGGAGTCGTCTCCGCCGCCGCAGGCGGTCAGGGACAACGCTCCGACAGCAAGGAGGGCAGCAAGAGTGGTGCGGGCTTTGTGCGGCATTGCGATTCAGAACCTTTGGTCGGCAGGAACAGAAGAGGCCGCAGGCGGAAACCAAACCGTCTCCAGAGCGGCATAGGGCGGAAGCGGCCATGACGGCGCGATCCGAGTTTCTATTCTACCCACTGTAAATTTATGCAAAAAACCAATCGCCTATGCAGTTGGTCTCCGACGGAGGTGCCGTGAGGCTTCAGGATCCCGAAGATGAGGATGCGAAATCGGGGTTACGCACCGGAACGGCGCGGGGCCGGTCCAGGCCGAGGGCCTCAAGCATTGGACGGAACTTGCTCCAGGTTTCCTCTAGTTCCGCCGCAGGATTGGAGCCGGCCACAATTCCACAGCCTGCATAAAGCCGTACTTTCGTGGGGCTTTCGATCACGGCGCCGCGCAGGGCGATACCCCATTCACCGTTTCCGGCAGCGTCCATCCAGCCGACCGGTCCGGAGTAGGGGCCGCGGTCCATGTGCTCAAGCTCACTAATAAGTTCGCCGGCAACGCTGGTGGGGAAGCCGCAGACAGCGGCGGTGGGATGCAGTGCTTCCACCAGGGTCAGGGGCGTGGGGATCAGTCCGCTCTCATCCGGCGCGAGCTCGGCGGTGACGTCTGAGGCCAGATGCCAGACATTGGGCAGTTCAAGGACAAACGGCTCCGTGTGGGAAGTCATCGAAGAGGTGAAAGGTTCAAGGGACCGGGTGAGGGAATCGATGGCAATCTGATGCTCGTGCTGCTGCTTGGCGGAACCGGCCAGCACCCGCTTGGCGTAGTGGGGATCGTCGGCAGGAGCAGTGGCGCGGTCCAGTGTTCCCGCCAGTACGCGCGCCTCGGCGGTACCGTTTTCGACCTTGATCAGCATCTCAGGGGTGGACCCGATCAATCCGTCCACGGAGTATGTCCAGCAGTCACGGTAACGCACGGCCAGTTCGCGCAGCACCTGTGACGCCACGAGGGGGTTGCCCAACTCCACGGCAATATCGCGGGCCAGGACAATCTTGCTCAAATCGCCGGCTGCTACATGGGCAACCGACCGTGCCACGGCGTTTTTCCACTCTGACTCACTCAGCATGCCCGGCAGGACCCGGTCTGCCGGATCGCTTTCCCGGTAGACCGGAAGGTCCTCCAGGTAGCGGGCCAGTGCGGCCTTCGCGGTCTCCTCGTTGAGTTCCGCGTCGGGATCCGTGGTTGTGTACGTCACCCAGCCGGCGCCGTCGCGCAGCCCAACGATGATTTCCGGAACCACCAGACGGGATTCAAAGGGGGAGCGCTTGGAGAAGGCGAAGGAACCAAAGGCGACGATGCCGGTGCCGGGAGCGGAAAGAGGGTCCTCGACGTCGGCGTCCGCAAGGAGGGACCGCCACCATTCCTGTGCCCGGGCGAAGCGCTCGGGGCCGCTGGAGGTGAAGCGGGCCGCTTCCCCAAAGCCCACCAGCCCCTCCTGGCGCCGGATCCAGCACAGTTGCTCGTCAAGAACCAAATACTCCAGAAGGCCGATGGCGGCGGAAAGCTCACCTACAGGCACGGTCACAGAACGCAGGGTGGTCATAGTGGTTCCACACTACTCCGCCGCCGGTACACGCCCGATATCGGGGCCGCCGGCTGAGAGGAACCAGACAACCCGACGGCCGGTTCGGCGGCCCTCCCATTGTTTGAGACAATGACAGAGTGAACCGCGCATCGTTGGAAAAACGCCCGGATGAAGTTGCTGCCATGTTTGATGACGTGGCACCTAAATACGACGTCGTAAACGACGTGCTGTCCCTCGGACAGACACGCCGCTGGCGGCGCATTGTGGTGGACGCCGTCGGCGCCGTGCCCGGACAGCGGGTCCTGGACCTCGCCGCCGGCACCGGCACCTCGAGCGAGCCCTACGCAGACGCCGGCATCGACGTCGTTGCCTGCGACTTCTCCCTCGGCATGCTCAAGGTAGGCAAGCGCCGCCGCCCCGATATCGACTTCGTCGCCGGCGATGCGACTAACCTGCCGTTCGAGGACAACTCCTTCGACGCCTCCACCATTTCCTTCGGCCTGCGCAACGTCAACGAGCCGAAAAAGGCGCTGGCGGAAATGCTCCGGGTGACCAAGCCCGGCGGCCGCCTTGTCATTGCGGAATTCTCTTCGCCGGTGGTTCCGGTGTGGCGCACCATGTACACCGAATACCTGATGCGTGCACTTCCTTCGATTGCCCGCAAGGTCGCCTCCAATCCGGATGCGTACGTCTACCTCGCCGAGTCCATCCGGGCGTGGCCGAACCAGGACGGCCTGGCAGCGTGGATTGCCGAAACCGGCTGGCAGGACGTTGCCTACCGCAACCTCACCGGCGGCATTGTGGCTGTGCACCGCGCCGTCAAGCCCGGAGGGCATCCGGACAAGTGAAGGTCCTTATCGTCGGTGCCGGCCCCGCCGGTTCCACAGCCGCGTACTACCTCGCCTCTGCAGGGGTGGATGTAACAGTTCTCGAAAAGACCGCATTCCCACGGGAAAAGGTCTGCGGCGACGGCCTGACCCCCCGCGCCGTGCGCGAAATCCAGTTCCTGGGCCTGCCGCACGAAGAAGCCGAAGGGTGGCGCCGGAATAAGGGGCTACGCCTGATTGCCGGCGGTAGAACGCTGGAACTGCCATGGCCAGCGCTGTCGGATTTCCCCGATTACGGCCTGATCCGGACCCGTCTCGGTTTCGACGAGGCACTTGCCTGCCACGCGCAGGCTGCCGGAGCGAAGATCCTTGAGCGGCACACAGTGGTCTCTGCCATCCGCGGCGACGACGGACGTGTGGAAGGCGCAGTCGCCAACGTTCTGGATGAAAACGGGAGGCGCACCGGCGAACGGCGGGAGTTCTTCGCCGACGTCGTCCTGGCTGCCGACGGGAACTCAAGCCGCACCGCCCTGAGCGTGGGCATCGAAAAACGCGACGACCGTCCCATGGGCGTAGCCGTACGTACCTACTTCGAAAGCCCGCGCACCAATGACGACTGGATGGAAGGCTGGCTGGAGCTTCCGGATGCCTCCGGCAATCCGCTGCCCGGCTACGGCTGGGTCTTCGGAGTGGGAGACGGAACGTCCAATGTTGGCCTCGGCATCCTGAACTCCTCCAAGGAATTCGGCAAGCTGGATTACCGCAAGGTCCTGCGCGACTGGACCGCCGGCATGCCCGCAGAGTGGGGCTTCACGCCGGAAAACCAGGTGGGCGAGATCCGCGGGGCAGCCCTGCCCATGGGCTTCAACCGCACCCCGCACTACTCGCCGGGGCTGCTGCTGCTCGGCGATGCCGGCGGCATGGTCAGCCCGTTCAACGGCGAAGGTATTTCCTACGCCATGGAATCGGCGCGGTTTGCGGCCGAACACATCATCGAGGGCTCCGGGGCCGCACTTGCACCGGGCCTGCTCACATCGCAGGCCGCGTTCGACGTCGAACTGCGCGCCTATGCCGACCACGTGCGGGAAGAATGGGGCAGCCACTTCACGCTCGGCCGCATCTTCGCTGCCATGATCGGCCGCCCCGCAGTCATGAAACTGGCGCTGCGCACAGGAATGCCGATTCCCGTGCTTATGCGTTTCGTGGTGCGTATGCTCGCTAACCTGACGGACAGCAGTTCCAAGGGCATAGAGGATAGAGTGATTGCCTTACTGGAAATGCTGGTCCCGCCGGCAAGCAACCAAGGAACGCCGATAACTCCCCGGCAGCCTGCGCAGCACCCGTGACTTCTATGCCTGTTGTCCACCCGTTCCGACAAATAGTGAGTCTTGAACAGTGACTGAATCCACCAACACCAGCCCGGAAACCGTGCCAGGCACTTCCGCACTGCCGCCGGGCTTCGCCCTGCTGGCTGAGGACCCGAGGCTTGGCCCGTCCATGGCCGCATCCCTGGAGCAGGTGGAACTGCGGCTGCGCGAAGCGGTAGCCAACTCCGATCCCTTCGCCGATGTCACCTCCCGGCACCTTGTGGAGGCCGGCGGCAAGCGGATCCGTCCGCTCCTGACCCTCCTGGCTTCCCATCTCGGTGCCGAAGATGCGCCGGAAAAGGTTATCCAGTCGGCCGTGGTCGTCGAGCTGACGCACCTTGCCACGCTCTATCACGACGACGTGATGGACGAGGCGCCGTACCGCCGCGGAGCCCCGACAGCACATGAACTCTGGGGCAACTCGGTGGCCGTGCTCACCGGCGACCTCATCTTTGCGCGGGCTTCCAGCCTGGTCTCCGCCCTGGGTGGCCCTGCGCTGGCTATCCAGGCACACACATTCGAGCGGTTGTGCCTGGGTCAGCTGCACGAAACGGTTGGCCCTGCCGAAGGCCAGGATCCGCTCGAACACTACCTGTCCGTGATCGCGGACAAGACCGGTTCACTGATTGCCGCCTCCGGCCAGTTCGGTGCCTTGTTCTCCGGCGCGGGCCAGGAAACCATCGACATCATGGTCGAATACGGCGAGAAGGTAGGCATCGCCTTCCAGTTGGCCGACGACGTCATTGACGTCACCGGCAAGCAGGCGAAGTCCGGGAAGACGCCGGGCACTGACCTGCGCGAAGGCGTTCCCACCTTGCCCGTGCTGCTGCTTCGGCGTGCCGCGGCCGACGGGGATGCCGAAGCCGCAGCCGTGCTCGAACTGGTGGAAAGGGACCTGAGCTCCGACGAGGCGCTGGCCGAAGCCGTGGCTGCCCTGCGCAGCAGCCCGGTCACGGATCAGTCCTGGGAAGTTGCACGCAGCTGGTCCGAAGACGCCGTAGCTGCCCTCGCACCGCTGCCTGAGTCCGTAGTGAAGGAAGCCCTGGCCGCTTTTGCGCGCGCCGTGGTCAACCGCGAGGTGTAACTTCCGCTGCCGGGACTGCATGTCACGGGATTCCTCGGCCGCCGCAGTTTCCTGCTGGAACTGCGGCTATAGGACCGCGCGCAGCTCGGCGGCCTTGCGGGCACGCACAGCGGGCGGCACGATGGGCCGCTTGGGCGTGAAGTAGAGCCCGTCGTCCGTCCAGCGAGGGAGCACATGCTGGTGGTAGTGCCACACGTGCTGGCTCCCGGCGGGCTCGTTGTGCTGCCTTGTGGTGACGCCGTCGGGATGCCAGGCCTTCTTGATGGCCACCGCCATATCCCGGGTCACGAGCATGATCCGCGCCGCGACGTCGTCGGGCAGCTCATAGAGCAGTTCGTAGTGCTGGCGCGGCGTGACGAGGACGTGGCCGGGCTCAGGATCAAACCCGTGTGAAGCTATGAACGCCAGCACCAGCTCGTCGGAGTAAATCAGGTCTCCGGGCTCGCACAGGTTTCCGGGATTCCGGAACTCGCCCGAGGCCATGTCGCAGAACGGACACTGGTACCCGTCAGGTGCGTGGCTTTTCCAAGTTGTTTCGGGAAAAACGTCCTTCATAGACGGCTCAGTCCTCGTCTTCATCCTCTTCAAAGACCCACTCGAACATGTCCAGGACATACTCGCTAAGGGTGCCCTCTTCGCTCTGCCAGTCACCGCGCGCGTTATTGCGGCGCCACACGATGGGATCGGGAACGTCCAGCTGGTCCGCACGGATGCCCCAGACGAACTTCTCGTCCTCATCTTCGAGGAACAGCAGGTAGCCGTCTTCGATCTCCAGCTCGTCCGGATCCCAGAAGAAGTGGAAGGCCTCCATCAGGTCTTCGCATCCGCCGAGGGCGAGGTAGAACTCACGCAGTACCAGCGGGATGTTGAAATCGTGGGCGGCAAGCATCGAGTCGAGCTCCCGTTCGGGGATGCCGTCCTCTTCCCGCCAGTTGTCCTCAAGGTACTTGGGGACCAAGGCGCGGAATCGATCCAGGAAAATTTCACTCATGTGGTCTCCAAGCGTGCGTTGAGTGGATGTATTCCAATCCTAGCCGGGACACGGAGTGGGTCCGGACGCGGGGGAGCCTTTGCGGAGCCCGAAGTCCGGAGTCCGGTGCCCGGTATCTGGACGTGAGGGCCTGGACCTCAGGGCAGACGCGCGGCCAGTCCGGGGTAGTCGATGACGGTGCCGTCCGCGTCGACGGTGATTTCGGCGGTGAACCCGCGGTTGGGCGAGCTGTAGAGGACGACGGCGTGGCCCGGGTCCGGAGAATAGGCGCGCACCTGTGAATACACCTGTCTGCTGGGCAGGACCCGAAGGCTGGGCATTTCCACCCACGCCATCGTCAGTTGGGTCTCATCCGGGGGAGCGGATTCGTTCAGCAGGTCCAGCCGCAGGATCGGCATGGTGTTGGTGAGCGGACACAGCGCAAGGTCACAGTCCTGGGCTTCGTCGAGGCTGCGCGGGTCGGCGATTCCGGGGGCGGGCAGGTCCGTGAGCCCGGACGTGGTTGTCTCCACGCTCCATCGGCCCTCGGTGCTGCGTTCGAGCTCCAGGGTCCGGGACCAGCCCTTCCCTGTCACCTCCACCGTCAGCCGCCGGGTGACCCAGCCCGGGATGGTGGAGAGCGTCCATGATGCGCGGTATTCGGCGGTGACAGAGGTGCCGGCTGCGGCTAGTTCCCGTTCCCGGAAAGACACCACTGCTGTGTCCGTGCGCTCCGGATCGTCCTGTCCCTGCCAGCGGACGGTCCTGGCCTGCGCGGTGGTAGTCATTCCTAAAGGTTAACTGCCCAAACGGCGGACGTTCAGCGCAAGGTACAGGTGTACCCGGTCTGCGGTCACAGCGGGGTCGTATCCGGTCAGCTCGGCAATCTGTGCAAGCCGGTACCGGACAGTGTTGCGGTGCAGGCCCAGATCTGCGGCGACGGCGGCCACCGACCCGTTCAGGAGCAGGTAGGTGTCCAGGGTGGGGATCAGCTGCGCGCCGTGCTTCTTGTCGAAGGCGATCAGAGGATCCAGGGCTTCGGCTGCCAGATCCGAGAGCGGAACATCGCGGCTGGCCATCAGCAGGGACGTGAGATTCAATCGGTCCGGTTCGTTCACTGCTGCACCGTTGCGCAGTGCCTCCCGTGCCTCGTAGTAACTCCAGCGCAGCCCTGCTGCTTCGGTGTACGACCCACCGATCCCCACCTTCGCCGTCAGTCCGGCGCCAAAGAGATACGCGCTCAACTCAGCGGCCAGCACGTTCGCGTCGGCAGCCGGAACAACCACGGCCAGCAGGTTTTCATGGATGGCCGTGGGCACGTCAATGAATGCGGCCGGCAACGGCAGCGTAGGCAGGGTGCGGATCTGGCCGGATGCTACTTCCACCAGGAGTATGGCTTGCCGCAGACCCGAGTCGATGCCCGCTGCCTGCAACCTCACAGCTGCGTCCGGACCTGCGAGCCGGCCATCCACCACGTCTCCCAGGAGCTGGCCGGCGACCGCCCTGCTGCTTGCCCGTCTGGCGGCCTGGTTGCTCAGCTCCACGCCGATCAGGCTTTGCGCATAGGCAATGATGTCCGGCTGTACCGACGGTTCGGCAATGGCCAGTGTGCAGCGGTCCCGCATTCCCGTGGGGACGGGAATCCGCCGCCAGGAGGCATCCGTGTCGGAGGTAGCGAAGACCGGTGCACCGTATTGAAAGAGGGCAACGTCCGCCTCTACCAGCCGGGAGAGTTCTGCCAGCAGCCGTGGCAGGCCCTTGCCGCTGAGCAGTGCCTCTGCCAGTACCTGATGACCGGAAAGCAATTGGTGCAGCTGGGCGACATGCTGGGCGGAAAGTGAATCAGCAACCAGCTTCCCCAGAGCCATAAACGGCGTGCCGTAGGGGACCTCGAAGACGGGCACGCCCAGGCGGTCCGCCTCGGCGAGCAGGGAAGCCGGCACCGAGCCATGGCTGAGTCCGGTGCCGAAACCGATTCCTATCACTCCAGCTCGCTCCACGCTTTGCACAAAGCGTTGCTGGGCCGCGCCGCTGCGGTGCCGCAGGCCCGTAGTCAGCACCACCTCTCCGCCGCCGAGGAACGGAGAGGGATCCTCGAGTTCGGTCACCGCGACCCACTGGATAGGCCGTGGAGACAGGGGCGCCGACCCGTGGCGCGTCAGGTTCAACCCGCCTGCCGCCAGCAGGTCTGAAAGTGTGATCGACATTGCACCACTATAGGGCCGCTGGCTTTAGGCGATTGCACTGCCATCATCGGGCGAGGCTGTGCAGGCGACCGTATGTGTGACCTGCGCTTCACAGTAGGTTTGAGCTAACCGAATACGCACCCGCCCGCCCCGAAAGGACGTCCGGCATGGCTGAGACACTGCAGAACTTCATCAACGGTGAGTTTGTCCCGTCCCGCGGAACCGATGTGCTCGATGTCGTGAATCCCACGAACGGCGAAGTGGTGGCCGTGTCGCCCGTATCCGTGCAGGCCGACGTCGACGCGGCCATGGACGCCGCCGCGGCAGCGTTCCGCACGTGGAAGCGGACCACTCCCAGCGAACGCCAGCGAATGCTGCTTCGTCTGGCGGATGCCTTTGAGGCCCATTCCGACGAATTGGTGGAAGCCCAGCACCGCAATACGGGTCAGGTCCGTACACTGATTGCCGCAGAAGAAGTGGCTGTCGGGGCGGATCAACTCCGCTTCTTTGCCGGCGCTGCCAGACTGTTGGAGGGCAAATCCGCCGGCGAGTATATGGAAGGGTTTACCTCCTTCATCCGTCGCGAGCCGATCGGCGTCGTTGCCCAAGTGGCTCCGTGGAACTACCCGCTGCTGATGGCGGTCTGGAAGATCGGTCCTGCGCTTGCCGCGGGAAACACCGTGGTGCTCAAGCCCTCCGACACCACCCCCGAATCCACCTTGGTCCTGGCCCGCCTTGCGGCAGACATTTTCCCTGCCGGCGTGTTCAATGTTGTCCTTGGCACCGGTGCCACCGGTGAGCTGATGGTTGAACACCCCGTGCCCGGCCTGGTTTCCATCACCGGATCAGTGCGGGCGGGCATCGCCGTGGCCTCCGGAGCGGCAAAGACTCTCAAACGGGCCCACCTGGAACTCGGCGGCAAAGCCCCCGCAGTCGTATTTGCAGACGCAGACCTGGACCGGACCGCCACAGCTGTTGCCGAATTCGCATTCTTTAATGCCGGTCAGGATTGCACCGCCATCACCCGCGTTCTGGTGGAGGATTCAGTCCACGACGCGCTGGTGGACAAGCTGGTGGCTGCGGCCAAGGAGCTGAAGACCGGCAGCGACAACGACGAGGAAAACTATTTCGGTCCGCTGAACAACATCAACCACTTCAACGCGGTGAACGCCGTGATCGAAGCGCTGCCCGCGCATTGCCGTGTGGAGACCGGTGGGCGGAGAGCAGGCTCTAAGGGCTTCTTCTTCGAACCCACCGTTATTACCGGTGCCCGCCAGGACGACGACGTGGTGCAGAAGGAAACCTTCGGCCCGGTCATCACTGTGCAGAAGTTCGACACCGAGGAGCAGGCCGTGGAAATGGCCAACGATGTTGAATACGCCCTTGCCTCCAGCGTCTGGACCACGAACCACGGCCGCGCCATGCGCCTGTCACGGGACCTGGATTTCGGAGCGGTCTGGATCAACACGCACATTATGCTCACTGCCGAGATGCCGCACGGAGGTTTCAAGAGCTCCGGCTACGGCAAGGACCTCTCCATGTACGGCGTGGAGGACTACACCCGCATCAAGCATGTGATGACCGCGCTGGACGCCTAGCCCGGCATCCGATCCCTGTTCCCCGGCAGTACTTCCGAAAGGCAAACCCATGAGCATCTCCGTCACCACCCCGAGTTACCGCATCGAACAGCGACGCCGGATTACCGGCACTTTCCCGGGTCCGAAGTCTGCAGCACTTCAGGCCCGGCGTGCTGCAGTGGTTGCGAAAGGCGTTGCCTCGAGCGTTCCCGTGTATGCCGCTGACGCCGATGGCGGCATCATTGTGGACGTAGACGGCAATGCCTTCACTGATCTGGGCTCGGGTATCGCCGTGACCAGCGTCGGTGCCTCTGATCCAGCCGTTGTCGCCGCCGTGCAGGATCAGGTGGAGCACTTCACGCACACGTGTTTCATGGTGACGCCCTACGAGGGGTATGTGGCGGTTGCCGAACGTCTTGCTGCGGTGACTCCGGGAGATTTCGAAAAACGGACCGTGCTGTTCAACTCCGGCGCCGAGGCGGTGGAGAACGCCGTGAAGATTGCCCGCTCGGCTACCGGGCGCGACGCAGTAGTGGCTTTCGACCACGCCTATCACGGCCGGACCAACCTCACCATGGGGCTCACCGCGAAGGCCATGCCGTACAAGACCGGTTTCGGCCCCTTTGCCCCGGAAATTTACCGGATGCCCATGAGCTATCCGTTCCGTGAAGAGAACCCGAACCTTACCGGCGCGGAGGCTGCGGACCGGGCCATCCTGGCGATCGAGAAGCAGATCGGTGCGGACCAGCTTGCCGCCATCCTCATTGAACCGATTCAGGGCGAGGGAGGATTCATTGTTCCTGCGGAGGGCTTCCTGCCGCGGCTCGCGGAGTGGGCACAGGCCAACGGCGTGGTCTTCATTGCCGACGAGGTACAGTCAGGTTTCTGCCGTACGGGTGAATGGTTTGCGGTGCAGCACGAGGGTGTGGTTCCTGACCTGATCACCATGGCAAAGGGGATTGCCGGAGGGTTGCCGCTCTCCGCGGTGACGGGACGCGCGGAATTGCTCGATGCTGTCCACCCCGGCGGTCTGGGCGGCACTTACGGCGGTAACCCGGTCGCTTGTGCAGCTGCTCTGGCGGCGATGGACACCATGGTTTCGCAGGACCTGGCCGAGCGGGCACGGCACATCGAGGAGCTCGTCCTCCCCCGGCTGGAGGCACTGGTGGTCGAGGGCGGCGTCGTTGGCGATGTCCGTGGACGCGGAGCCATGCTCGCCATGGAATTCGTTCGCCCCGGGTCTAAGACGCCCGACGCCGAGGCGGCCAAGGCTATCGCGGCGGCGTGCCTGCAGGAGGGTGTCATTGTGCTGACCTGCGGAACCTACGGGAACGTCATCCGGCTGCTGCCGCCGCTGACCATCGGGGACGAGCTGTTGCTTGATGCACTTGACGTGTTGGAAACCGCGGTCCGCGCCCGGAGCTGACACCGTCACGGAAGGACATCGCGGGACGCGTCAGGTTCCGTTTGGGATCCCGCCGGAGGCCAGGAACCCAGGGTGGAAGTAGGTGTTCCGCAGCGGTCTGCGCTCGGGATCTATGTAAGCAGGCGGCAGGAACCATGGGATGCCTGCGCGCATCGATACCTGCCAGTTGCCCTGATGGATCAAGTGGTGGTGGAAGGAGCACAGCAACACGCCGTTCCCGATGCTGGTGTCTCCACCCCGTTCCCAGAAAGTGACGTGGTGCGCTTCGGTCCAAGGTCCCGGAACTGTACATCCGGGGAAAGCGCAGCCCCGGTCGCGGGCGTGGAGGGCCTTACGCAGGTGGGGAGGGAAAAGCCGGGCGGCCCGGCCCAGGTCCAGTACCTGTCCCTTGGATCCCAGGACTACCGGAATCAGGTCCGCGTCGCAGGCTATCCGCCGGACAGTTCGGGTGTCGATTGGTCCGGAGAAGGCAGCGATGCCAGGCGACGGAGAATGCGGCATTTCGGTGTTCCTGTTATCCGGCCCATTGGCGGCATCTTGTCCGGCTGGTCGAGCCCGGCGGATCCTGCGATTCCTCGCGCCCGACCCGCCCGTTGGGTGTGACAGCCCCAGCAGGAGTGCGTCATGACTGATAGTGACCATAACCTGAGGGCGCATACCCCCGGAAGCGGGCAGGCCTCCGGACGCCAGAGCAGTACGGACAGCGGCGAGCAGTCCCTCCAACAGCAGTTGCGGGCGGGTTGGTCTGGGCAGCCGGTCAAGAATTTCGGAGTGCGCAGGTGAACCCTGTCCCGCTGCTGCAGGTGTAGAAGCTCCCGCGACAGGAATGTGGGGCTCGGGCTGGATGTCGTCTTGTTGGGCAGTGCTGGATGGGGCAGCCCCGGATGGGGCAGCGCAGGGTGGGGCAGCGCCGGATGGGGCAGCGTCTGGTTGGGCCGCGCCGGGTGGGGTCGCGCAGCCGGGTTCTGTCCTGCTTTCTGGTTCCGGGGCGCCGCGGTTGGCCCCGTCCTGGCCGTTCACCCGCGGGTTGGAGGCGCTGTTTATCAGGGTTGTGAGTGCCTCGTGCTGTTCATCGGTGCAGTAAATGTGGAGATGGTTCAATCCGTTTCGGCGTCGTCCCGGGAAGATCCCTTGGAATCGGACGAGCTCTTCTTCGGTAGGTGGCCGGTCCTGGTCCAGCAGGGCGGTCCAGTGCTTCGCCGTACGGACGAGAAAATCATGGTCCTGATGGGAGCCGATATCCGTGAGCTGCTTTTCCATGGCGTCGAGAGCCTGTGGTTCCATCCGAGGAAGTGCTTCTTCCAACGCATGTGCGATCACATCTGCATCAGTTGCAGCGAGGGCAGCATCAGCGCAAGCCCCAGCTAACCGCGGATACGCGGGTGGGCGAGTCTCACCTGTGATCGTGGTTGCGGGGAGGACAACTGAACCGAGTGCCAGCCTGCGGCGCGCTTCTGTCCGTGAGATCCGAAGGCGGGCCCGCATGAAATCTGCAGTACTTCGGAACTCCCGCAGGCCGTCCTCTCCACGTGTCTGGGCGGTCCTCTGCCGATCGATGGCCGCGGCAGCGATCAGCTTCAGGTAGTCCGTAATGCGTGAAATACCTTCAATCGCCGCGGCCAAATCCACGGCATCTTGAAAGCCTAGAAGCCCCCACCCCTCAGCCGCGTCGTCACGGAGTTCATGGACTTCCCCAAGGAGTGCTTCGGCACGTTGAATCAGGCTCGCGCCGATTGTCGCGACGGAGAAATCCGCCGGTTGCTGCAACTCGCTCAAAGGTTCCGAAGCCATGAAACAAGGCTGCCGCAGCAAAGCGACTCGTGGTCCGGTGAGGCTCCGGATTGGGGACAATTATCAACACCCAGGGCCTAGAGCGAAGCAGGGGAGGACAAGTCGACCCGACCGGTGCTGGCCAAGCCCGCCCGGCCTTGGGCAAGCTCTCCCGGGCCGGCCCACCCTACGAGCGACCCTAACCAGCCCGGCCCTGTCTGGCCCGGCTGCGCGCCCGAACACGCGCCCGGCCCTGAACCCCGCCGCCGGCCCTGAACCCCGCCGCCGGGCCTGAACCCCGCCGCCGGCCCGCCGGGCCTGAACCCCGCCGCCGGCCCGCCGGGCCTGAACCCCGCCCCCGGCCCCGCCGGCCCCGCCGCCCGGCCCTGAACCCCGCCGACCGCCCGTAAACCCCGCGACCGCCCGTAAACCCCGCTGCCCGCCCCTACTCGCTGGCCAAGCTCTGTCTCAGCACAACTAGCCCCTACACAGCCGCAGCGCGCAGCCGACGGTTGCGGCGGGGGCCGCCGATCATATCGACGGTCAGCATCACCAGCGCGAGCCAGACGAGGCCGAAGCCCGCCCAGCGCTCGGGCGGCATCGCTTCCTTGAACACAGTCAGGGCCAGGATGAACTGCAGGGTAGGCGCCAGATATTGCAGCAGCCCCACCGTGGACAGCGGCAGCCGTCGTGCAGCCGCTCCGAAGAAGATCAGCGGCACAGCAGTGATGATGCCGGAGGCGACCAGGAGCCAGAGATGCCCCGCACCGTTTGTAGTCAGCGTGGCCGCACCGGTCATGGAAAGCCAGATCATCACACCGATTGCAATAGGCGTGAGGACGGCCGTTTCAATCGTCAGGCTGGAAACTGCGTCAACACGGGAGCCGATGCCCTTTTTGACCAAGCCGTAGAACCCGAAGCTGAAGGCCAGAGCCAGAGCCACCCACGGCACGTTTCCGTACGCGAACGCCAAGACCAGAACGGCAATGAAGCCCACTGCCATGGCCGCCCATTGGAGCGGACGCAGTTTCTCCTTGAGCACCAGCACACCGAGCAGGACCGACACGATCGGATTAATGAAGTAGCCCAACGCTGCTTCCACTGCGTGTTCGTTCAGCACGGCCCAGGAGTACGTCAGCCAGTTCACAGCGATCAGCAGGGCAGCGCCCGCCAGGGTTCCTACTGTGCGGGGGGTCCGACCCGCGGCAAGCATCGGCTTCCAGGCCCGCATGACGGTGAGCAGGATGGCGCAGAACACCAGTGACCAGACAACGCGGTTGGCAACGATTTCCACCGCACCGGCCGGTTTGAGGACCATGAAGTAGAGCGGAAGCAGGCCCCAGAGCCCGTACGCACCAATTCCGAAGAGGATGCCGGGAAGGTTCTCGCGTCCCGCAGGCCCGGACGACGCAGGCCCGGACGACGACGGCGCAGCGGACACCTCTGCCGCCCCCGGCGCCCCCGGCGTACCGGTAGACGCACCGGTAGACGAACCGGGGGACGAGCCGACGCCCTCGCCGGGCGTAGCAGTACGGACGGCGTGCAGGGCGGGGACAGGCTTTGAGAAAGGCACGCAGTGCTCAACACCCATGGGCCGGTCCGTATTCCCCAGGGTGTCACGAACGCGGTTTTCCGAGCCGTTTAGACGGTGGCGAACCCGGCATTTAGAATAAATAACTGTGTGTTAATTGCGCACCCAGAAGCTCTGAAGAGAAGAAGGACTATCAGTGACTAACCCTGCCGCGGACAGCGCCCAGCGTCCTTTGAGGGTCGCCATTATCGGCGCAGGCCCCGCCGGTGTTTACGCCGCCGACATCCTTACCAAAGCCGATCGGGACTTCGAGGTCAGCATTGACCTCTTCGACCAGTACCCCGCGCCCTACGGGCTCATCCGTTACGGCGTGGCCCCTGACCACCCCCGGATCAAGGGAATCGTCAACGCCCTGCACAAGGTGCTGGACCGCGGTGACATCCGCTTCCTCGGCAACGTCAATTACGGCCGCGACCTGACGCTGGCAGACTTCCGCCACTTCTATGACGCCATCATCTTTGCCACGGGCGCCATCAAGGACGCCCCGCTGAACGTGCCCGGCGTCGATCTGGAAGGCTCCTTCGGCGGTGCGGAATTCGTGTCCTGGTATGACGGGCATCCTGACGTTCCGCGCGAATGGCCGCTGGACGCAAAGGAAGTTGCGGTGATCGGCAACGGCAACGTTGCCCTCGACGTCGCCCGCATCCTCTCCAAGCACGCAGATGACCTGCTCACCACGGAGATTCCGACCAACGTCTACGAGGGCCTGAAGAAGTCCCCGGTCACCGATGTGCACATCTTTGGCCGCCGCGGACCGGCACAAGTGAAGTTCACGCCGCTGGAACTGCGTGAACTCTCCCATTCCCGCGACGTCGACATTGTCCTGTACCCCGAGGACTTCGAATTCGACGAAGGCTCCGACGAGCAGATCCGCACCAACAACCAGACCAAGACCATGGTCAACACCCTCACCAACTGGCTGGTGGAGGAACAGGACACCGGAGCTTCCCGCCGCCTGCACCTGCACTTCCTGCACAGCCCCGTGGAGATCTATGAGGACCCCGCGGATCCGGGCAAGGTCGCCGGCATGAAGTTCGAGCGAACCGAACTGGACGGCACCGGAAACGTCCGCGGCACCGGTGAGATTGTCGATTACCCGGTCCAGGCTGTTTACCGGGCCATCGGATACTTCGGCTCCGAGCTGCCCGAGGTGGGCTACGACGAGCAGCGCGGCGTGATCCCCAACGAGGGCGGCCGCGTCATCAACGAAGACGGCGCTCCGGTGCCGGGTATCTACACCACCGGTTGGATCAAGCGCGGCCCGGTCGGCCTGATCGGCCACACCAAGGGCGACGCGCTGGAGACCATCGGCTTCCTGCTGGAGGACCGGCTGAACCTGCCGGCCGCCACGCACCCGGACCCGTCGTCGATCATTGAGCTGCTTGAAGAACGCGGCGTCAAGTACACCACCTGGGAGGGCTGGCTGAAGCTGGATGCCTATGAGCGCAGCCTGGGCGCCTCCTACATCCACCCCGACCCGCTGACCGGCGAACTCGTCCGTGAACGTGTCAAGGTGGTCGACCGCGAGGAAATGACCCGCATCTCCCGCGGCGAGTAGCCGTAAGCAGCAACCCGCAGTTCCTCTGGCCTCCGCCGGTCCGCGCATGGGAGCATATCCAGCAAGGTGTGTTCCCTAAGCGGACAACGTCCAATTCGAAGACGTTGTCCGCATATCAGCGTGGATAGGCGGGGGCCGTGCGCATTGCGGCGCGAAATGAAGGTTTGGCCCAGAACGGGCAGTCCGGTGTCCTGCCGCGGGTCCCGGCGGAGGCGCTGCTTCACAACGCCGTCAGGGCCCACGAGGCGCTCGGTGCCGGCAGCGGGTGGCTGGAACGGCTTAGGCCTTCCATCCGGGAGTCCTGGCAGCGTTCCCTGCAGCACCACTCGGACCCGGATGTTTCGCGTCCGGAGCTGGTGTTCGACGACGCCGCCCTGGACCGTTATCGTGCCGCGCACCCGCTCGCTGCCGTGATGCCGGTAATCCGCCGCCTGCTCGTGGAGCCCGGAGAGGACTCCGGGTTATTGGTGGCCGTAGGAGATGAACTGGGCCGCTTGCTCTGGGTCGACGGAGATGCCGTCCTGCGCCGCCGTGCGGAAGGCATGCTGTTTCTTCCCGGCGCGGATTGGTCAGAACGAACGGTCGGCACCAGTGCCCCCGGAACTGCCCTCGCCACAGGGTCAGACGTGCAGATTGCCGGACCGGAGCATTTCAGCCGGCTTGTTCACTCCTGGAGCTGCACCGCCGTACCGGTCCATGACCCGGATACCGGTTCCGTGCTGGGCGTTGTGGACGTCACCGGAGGCCCCGAAGCCGTCGCTCCGCATACGCTCGCCCTGGTCCGGGCAGCTGTCGCTGCCGCCGAGGCCCGGCTGCAGGTCCAGCGCCTGCAGGCCCGACGGGATACCCGTAACGGATCATTCGCTGCCTCCGGAGCTCCGCTGCGCCGTCGCACCCGCCGGCCGGCCTCACCGCCCGCCAGCGACTTCACGGAAAGCCTGGAGCTGCTTGGCCGGGACCGGGCCGTCCTCCGGATCGGCGGCAGGTCGGTGGAACTCAGTTCCCGCCACGGCGAACTGCTGGCGGTGCTGGCGCTGCATCCGGGCGGGCTGACGGCGGAGGAGCTGGCTTCACTTGCCTACCCCGACGGCGGCCAGGCAGGTACCGTGCGGGCCGAGATGCTGCGGCTGCGCAATCTCATGGAAGCAGTGGCAGCTGGAACCGAGCCGCTGGTCCCGCGCTCCCGCCCATACCGGCTGGCCCGCCCGCTGGAAGTGGACGCCGCACAGGTCCTGCGCTTCCTGGAACACGGCGCCTACCGGCTGGCCCTGCGGAGGTACGGCGGACCGGTGCTGCCGCGCTCGGAAGCCCCCGCCCTCATCCGGCTGCGGACCGAGGTCTCCGCCGTTCTGCGCCAGGCGATGCTGTCCGACGCCGGTGCCGACACCCTGCTCCAGTACCTGCACCTGCCGGAGGCAGAGCACGACGCCGAGGCCTGGCAGCTTGCCCTGCGCGTGCTTCCGCCGCGCTCGCCCCGCAGGGCCGCCGTCGTCGCGGCCTTGGAACGGATCGAACGCGACCTGGCCTAGGCAGCTTCCGGAGTTATCTCTCCTGCGTCGACGACGTCGGCGACGACGGACCGGACCCGGATCGTTTCGTGCTGCCGGAAGGCGCCTTGCCGTCCCCGGGACCCGCGGCCGGCCGAATCCGCAGGCTGCTGAGCAAACCGACCAGCAGGGCCGCCGCCGCTATCCAGCTTGCCAGTGACGCGCCGTCGGTCATTGCCTCCCTGGCCGCGTCGGCAATGAAGGCAGTCTGCGGATCGGCCGCCAACTGCTGGATGCTCCCTCCCGAGGTTGCATTGACGGAATCCACCAGGCTGCCCAGCTGCGGAGCGTTTGCCGCCGTTTCCGCCACTCGGTCTTCGGTCCCGGTGCGCAGCGTCGTGAAGAATGCGGTACCCAGAACGGCGATGCCGAGCGCTGAACCGGTCTGTCGTGCGGTGCTCTGGGTAGCTGACCCCTGTCCGCTCTTGGCTACCGGAACGTCGGCGAGGATCACCGAAGTCAACTGCGCCGTGGCCAGTCCCACACCCATTCCGTAAACGAGCAGGATCGGCGACGTCAGCCACGCGTTGCTGTCCGGCCTGATCAACAGTGCCAGCGAGGCAATGGAAAGGATTTCCAGGCCCAGGCCTATCCGCACCACCACAACCGGACGGAAAACCTTGGCCAGGGCCGTTACCGCGCCGCTGGCAAGGAAGGAGCCCAGCGCCAGCGGAAGCAGGGCGAGGCCGGCCTCGAAAGCGCTGTAGCCGAGCACATTCTGGAACCAGAGGGGCAGGGAAAGGATCAGGCCGAATTCGCCGAAACTGACGATCAGCGCCGTGACGTTGCCGTTGGCGAAGGACGGAATCCGAAACAGCGAAAGGTCCAGGATGACGCCCTTGCCTGCGGCAGTCCGCGACCGTTCCAGCAGTACGAAGCAGAACAGTGCCACGGCGGCGAGAAGGAAGGACAGGGGAACGGGGGAGAGGGGCCCCACCTGGAACAGGGCACCCTCTGCGGGGGCCCACCAGCCGAAGCTGCGGCCTTCGATCAGCCCGAAAACCAGGGCACCAAAGCCCACGATGGATAGGAGTGCCCCGCCCAGGTCCAGCCGCTGCGCAGCAGACGTGATTTCCTCCCGTGACTCGGCCACGAACAGCAGCAGGCCGGCGACAATCACCACGCCAACGGGGACATTGATCCCGAAGGCCCATCGCCAGCTGGCATGCTCCGTCAACCACCCGCCCAGCAACGGGCCGACGGCGGCCATCCCGCCGCTCGTCGAACCCACACAGCGAAGGCGATACCGCGTTCGCGTCCCTGGAAGTTCGCGTTGAGCAGGGCCAGGGTGGTGGGCAGGATCATCGACCCGCCGAAGCCCTGAACGGCCCGCCCGAGGATGAGGACGCCTCCGGAGGACGCGGCCGCGCAAAGCAGGCTGGCGGCCACGAAGATTACGACGCCGGTCAGCATCACCCGCCGTCGGCCCAACCGGTCCGCGAGCCGGCCCCACGTAAGAAGCAGGGCCGCGAAGAGCAGGGTATAGATTTCCTGGACCCATTGGATCTCGGTGCTGGAGATGCCCAGGTCCGCAACGATCGAGGGGATGGATACGGAAACGATAGTGGCGTCCATGATGATCATGGCCACGCCGAGACTGATGGCCAGCAGGACCCACCAGCGGTAACGGACAAAGCGGTTGGGTGGAAGGGGATCGCTACCGGAACGAATGGCCATATGCCGTCCTGGGTTGAGGGTGCCTGAGACGTTGTCCCACGACACGGTACGGCGGTGCGGCGGCAGTCTGCCAGTGGTGAAGGCTGCGGACAGCCAGGAGGAGTTGCAACCTGCTTGCAACGTTGCGCTCCGTAGCCTCGGGGATGTCCGCAACCGACACCGACGTCGAACGCACAAGGAGCGCAAAATGACCGTTTACGCACAACCAGGCACCGAAGGATCAAAAGTCACCTTCAAACCGCGCTACGACAACTGGATCGGCGGGGAATGGGTGGCGCCGGTCAAGGGGGAGTACTTCGAGAACATTTCGCCGATTAACGGCCGGGCATTCTGCGAAGTGGCCCGCGGTACATCTGCCGACATCGATCTCGCGCTGGACGCCGCCCACAAGGCAGCGGGTGCCTGGGGCAAGACGGCGGTAGCCGAACGGGCACTGGTCCTGACCCGCATCGCGGACCGGATCGAAGCCAATCTCGAAATGCTGGCCGTCGCCGAAACCTGGGACAACGGCAAACCGATCCGGGAAGTCCTGGCCGCGGACCTGCCGCTGGCCATTGACCACTTCCGCTACTTTGCCGGCGCTATCCGCGCCCAGGAGGGCGGTATCTCCCAGATCGATGACAACACCACCTCGTACCACTTCCACGAGCCGCTGGGAGTTGTGGGACAGATCATTCCGTGGAACTTCCCCATCCTCATGGCCGTCTGGAAACTCGCTCCGGCGCTCGCCGCAGGCAACGCCATTGTGCTGAAGCCCGCTGAGCAGACGCCGACGTCGATCCTGGTCCTGATGGAACTCATCGCGGACCTGCTGCCGGCAGGCGTGCTGAACGTGGTGAACGGCTTCGGTGTGGAGGCGGGCAAACCCCTGGCATCCTCGAACCGGATCCGGAAGATCGCCTTCACCGGTGAGACCACTACGGGCCGGCTTATCATGCAGTACGCCAGCCAGAACCTGATTCCGGTCACCCTCGAACTGGGCGGCAAGAGCCCGAACATCTTCTTCGCCGACGTCGCCGCCGCCGATGACTCGTTCTACGACAAGGCACTCGAAGGCTTCAACATGTTCGCCCTGAACCAGGGCGAGGTCTGCACCTGCCCGTCCCGCGCACTGGTCCAGGACTCCATGTATGACTCCTTCATGGCGGACGCACTGGCCCGCACGGCACAGATGATTCAGGGCAATCCCCTCGATACCAACACCATGGTGGGTGCACAGGCGTCCAACGACCAGTTGGAGAAGATCCTCTCCTACCTGGATATCGGCAAGCAGGAGGGCGCACGGGTCCTCGCCGGAGGCGAGCGCGCCCACTTCGACGGCGACCTTGCCGGGGGCTTCTACGTCCAGCCCACCGTCTTCGAGGGCACCAACAACATGCGCATCTTCCAGGAGGAAATCTTCGGTCCGGTGGTTTCCGTGACCCGGTTCTCCGATTACGGGGAGGCCATGGCCATCGCCAACGACACCTTGTACGGCCTTGGTGCCGGTGTATGGTCCCGGGACGGCAACACCGCCTACCGGGCCGGACGCGACATCCAGGCCGGCCGGGTATGGGTGAACAATTACCACGCCTATCCCGCCCATTCCGCTTTCGGCGGCTACAAGTCCTCCGGCATCGGCCGCGAGAACCATGCCATGATGCTGGACCACTACCAGCAGACCAAGAACCTGCTGGTCAGCTACGCCGAAAACAAGCAGGGGTTCTTCTAAGCGGTCCCCGGACCTGCCTAGGCTTGGGTGTCACTCACTTTCCACTGGAACTTCCCTAGACCGCTGATGGAACGAGGACCCCATGGCCAGCATGCAGGCAGCAGTAGTGAACCAACTCGGTGAAGGCCTCTCCATCGAGGAAATGGCGGTGCTTGAACCAGGTCCGGGCCAGGCGCTCGTCAAGCTGGTGGCATCGGGTGTATGCCATACAGATCTGCATGCCGCAGACGGTGACTGGCCCGTGAAGCCGACTCCGCCGTTCATCCCCGGCCATGAGGGGGTAGGTGAGGTGGTGCAGGTCGGTGAAGGGGTCACCGACCTGCACCCGGGCGACATGGTGGGCAATGCCTGGCTCGCCTACGCCTGCGGTGTATGCGAGTACTGCCGGACCGGCTGGGAAACCCTGTGTGAGCAGCAGAAGAACAGTGGTTACTCCGTGGACGGCTCCTTCGGCCAGTACATGCTGGTGGATGCGCGTTTTGCGGCGCGCATTCCTGAAGGGGCCGATCCGCAGGAAATTGCTCCCGTCCTCTGCGCAGGCGTCACGGTCTACAAAGGACTGAAAGTCAGCGAGGCACGGCCCGGTCAGTGGGTCGTCATCTCCGGCATAGGCGGGCTGGGACACGTGGCAGTGCAATATGCCATTGCCATGGGACTGCGCGTCGCCGCCGTGGATATCGCAGATGACAAGCTGGAGCTGGCCACGAGGTACGGAGCCGAGGTTGTGGTCAATGCGCGCAACGAGGACCCGGCAGAGGTTATCCAGGAAAAGATCGGCGGTGCGCACGCAGTACTTGTCACCGCGGTGCATCCGACAGCCTTTGGACAGGCCATCGGCATGGCCCGGCGCGGGGGAACGATTGTGTTTGTCGGGTTGCCGCCGGGGGACTTCCCGGCCCCGATCTTTGACACTGTGCTTAAGGGCCTCACCATCCGGGGGTCGATCGTGGGTACCCGCCAGGACCTGGCGGAGGCAATCGACTTCTACGACCGCGGACTGATCCACCCCAACATCAGCATCCGCAGCCTGGAAGAGATTAATGACGTGATGACTGAACTCCGAGAAGGCCGCGTCGATGGCCGTGTGGTGATTGGATACTGATGGATTCTTCGCTTGCTTCCCCGCTGGATGCGGCTGCCGCACTGCCCGGGGAGACTTTCTCCCGGGTGGCGCTGACGCCGCAGGCACAGGCCCTGCTGCTGCAGCTACGGCCCATCCACGGTGCGCTGATGTTTCACCAATCCGGAGGCTGCTGTGACGGGTCCTCACCCATGTGCTTTCCGAAGGGGGAGTTTCTCACTTCAGATGCCGATGTCCTTCTGGGGGTTTTCGACCTGGCGGGCGAGGAATTGGAGTTCTGGATGTCGCGTGAACAGTTTGAGTACTGGAAGCACACCCATCTGACCGTGGATGTTGTCTCCGGACGGGGAAGTGGGTTTTCCGTGGAAGCACCTGAGGGCAAACGCTTCCTTATCCGGTCCCGTCTGCTTGACTAGGATCCAAATAGTAAGCTGACTGTTGAACCTGCCGTTTTGAACGGTAGGGTGCAGTGGACGGAACTTATCAAGGCCCCGTGAGGGCAGGAGAAGAGGAAGACCATGGTAAAGAAGTTTGTATTTCTGGCGGGCGCGGGTGTTGGTTACCTGGTTGGCTCCAAGGGCGGCCGCGAAAAGCTGATGCAGCTTTGGAATGACCCGAAGGTGCAGGAAACCGTTTCCCACGGCACCGATTGGGCGAAGGAAAAGGCGCCGGGCCTGCAGGACAAGGTTACGGGCGTCGCCAAGGATGCCGCCTCCAAGGTCACCGGTTCCAGCAGCGGATCCGGCTCTTCCGGCAGCACCGGATCCGGCTCCGCCGGGTCCACCGCGAGCACGGGTTCTTCCGCTGCCGGCAGCACGGGAACCAATGGTTCCTACACCTCCGGCGGCGAGCAGAAGATGTCTCCGGCTGAACCGCAGCCCGAGGCATAACCGCAAAGAGCAAGAGAGGCACCGGACAGGTAGGCGAAGGCCTGCTTGTCCGGTGCTTTTCTGTGCCCCTTGCCCGCCGTGCAAACTTGCACCTAGTGTATGGGCGTGGCAGCAGGAGAAACGGCCGCCCCTTCACGGCGGGAGCGGAACAAATCGGTGACACGCGCAGCCATCGCTGCGGCTGCCCTCAGCCTGGTCCGCAGTAACGGACCGGGCAATTTCACGGTCGACGACATCGCGGAGCGGGCCGGTGTCTCCCGCAGGACGTTCTTCAACTATTTTTCCAGTACTGAAGCATCGCTCACGGTGGCCATGGAAGGCTTCCTGGAAACCGTGCTGGGCCAGTTTGAGTTACGCCCGCAGGACGAAAACGTCGTGGAATCCATGCTGCAGGCACTGACTGCGCCGGCGGATCCGGAGCGGCTGGCGGTGACCGCCGAGCTTTACGCCATTGCCCAGGACAACCCGGAAATGATGCGGTTCCAGCTCGAGGCCTGGAACCGGGCGGAACAGCGCATTGTCTCTTCCATCCGGCAGCGACTGGGTGATGCCGCCGATCCCTTTTACATCTCCTGCCTGGTCGGATCTGTGCTGACCTGCGGACGCAGTGCGTTTGCGCAGTGGGAACGGCGCACGCAGGGCGCAATCAACCCGGAGTCACTCAAGCTGCTGGAAGAGCTGTTTGCTGAAGCGATTGGTTTCCTCCGCAACGGATTCAATCGTTAGCGACTCCCGCCGAAAAAGCGGAACCTGCACGGCTGGATGCACGTTGAGGTAGGGAAGGGCGCTCAGAGGACCGCACCGGGACCCCCGATGGGCTTCCGGTCGCAGCGCGCGTTACGGTAGCCGTGGAACCGGGTGCCACGTCCGAAGAAAGAAAGTTGCAACTGAACGGTCCACGGGAATAGTACGCAACCGTACATCCGTTATGTTCGGCTAGTATCGAGTGCCCCGGAAACAAACACAACTACGGATTTGGAGTGTGAGCCGAGAAAATGGCTACAGATTATGACGCGCCGCGCAAGACTGAGGAAGAAGCCGGACCGGCTTCTATCGAAGAGCTTCAGGCACGGCGCAGCGACAAGCAGTCTGCCGTAGTTGACGTGGACGAGACCGAGGCGGCTGAAGGATTTGAACTGCCCGGCGCAGACCTGTCCGGTGAAGAACTGCTTGTCCGCGTCGTGCCGCCGCAGGAAGACGAGTTCACCTGCAACTCCTGCTTCCTGGTCCGCCACCGCTCCCAGCTGGCCGTCGAAAAGAACGGCCTGGCCTACTGCAAGGACTGTGAAGGATAACTACCCGAAAACTCAGCCGTCGCACCATCCAAGGGTGCGGCGGCTGCCTGTTTAAGCCGGGCCCGGAGTAAGGACAGACGAATGAGCGGAACGACGACGGCGGTCCTGCTGGCTGCCGGTGCCGGCACACGCCTCGGCCGCGGGCCCAAGGCACTGCTGCCCTTCCGCGGGCGGCCGCTGATTGAACATCAGGTGGAGGTGCTGCTGGCCGGCGGGTGCACCAAAGTGGTCGCGGTGCTGGGCGCCGGGAGCACGGAAATCCTGGCCTCTGTTCGGCTGCAGGGCGCTGAACCAGTTGTTAATCCACAGTGGGAGCTGGGAATGGGCACCAGTTACCGGTGCGGGATCCTGGCGGCGCTGGCCCAGGAACCGGCAGCCGCGATCCTCGTGGCCCTGGTGGACCAGCCCGGCTTAACCCCGGCCGTGGTCTCGCGCGTCCTCGCGGCGGGGCGGCGCGGCAGAATCGCCGCCGCCGGCTACCGGGGGCCGGACGGCCGGTTGCGGCGCGGGCACCCTGTTCTGTTGGATGCTTCCCTGGCCTCGCGAAGCCTGGAACGGGATGCGCGTTATTCAGGGGCTGAACTTGCAGGGGAAGGGAAGCCGGGAGCCGGTCCGGATTCCGGGGCGCGTGCGTTCCTGGCTGCCCACCCGGAACTCCTGGACGTCGTGGATTGTTCCGACCTGGCCGACGGGCGGGACGTGGACTGCGAAGCGGACCTTCCCCTGTTAGACTGATTGCTTCGTAGGGGAGTATCCCAAAACGCAGATATCCGTCAACACGTGGAGCACCGACGCTCCGCCGGGTTCAGCGGCCAGCCTATCCAGGATGGCGGGAGAGACCTATGCTCCTTCGGCATACCCTACGAAAGCAGATATTTCATGACTGTTTCCCCCTTGGTCTGGGGAGTGACCATTGTGGTCATCCTGGCCCTATTGGCCTTTGATTACTTCTTCCACATCCGCAAGGCTCACATCCCTACGCTGAAGGAAGCGGCCATTTGGTCCTCCATTTACGTAGGTCTCGCCTTAATCTTCGGCGGTGTTGTCTGGGTCCTTGGCGGATCCCAGATGGGCACCGAGTATTTCGCCGGGTACATCACCGAGAAAGCACTCTCGGTAGACAACCTGTTTGTTTTCCTGATCATCATGGCGAGCTTCCGCGTTCCCCGTGAGGACCAGCAGAAGGTCCTGCTGTTCGGCATCGTCTTCTCCCTGATCGCCCGTACCGCCTTCATCCTTCTCGGCGCCGCGCTGATCAACTCCTTCTCCTGGGTCTTCTACATCTTCGGTTTGATCCTGCTGATCACGGCGGGCAACCTGCTCAAGCCTGAAAGCACCGAGGGCGACGACGAAGCCAACAACTTCATCATTCGCCTGGCCCGGAAGATCTTCCATACGTCGGATAGCTACGACGGCGACAAGCTGTTCACCATGGAGAACGGCAAGCGCGTCCTCACCCCGATGCTGCTGGTCATGGTGGCCATCGGCGGTACCGACATCCTCTTCGCGCTCGACTCGATCCCTGCTATCTTCGGCCTGACGCAGAACGTCTTCATTGTCTTCACCGCCACGGCGTTCTCCCTGATGGGCCTGCGCCAGCTCTACTTCCTCATCGACGGACTGCTCGACCGCCTGATCTACCTCAGCTACGGCCTGGCCACCATCCTGGCCTTCATCGGCGTCAAGCTTGTCCTGCACGCCCTGCATGAGAACACGCTGCCCTTCATCAACGGCGGCGAGCATGTTTCGGTCGTGGAGATCACCACCGGCCTCTCGCTCTCCGTCATTGTGGGCGTCCTGCTGGTGACCGTTGTTGCGTCCCTGGTCAGCCCCGCCGGCAAGGCCATGACCGCCGTCAACAACGCGCGGCGCCATGCAGATGCCTACCTGGACCTGCACTACACGGCTGATCCCGAAGAGCGTGAGCGGGTCTACAAGGCCCTGTGCGATGAAGAGCAGGACATCCTGAAGATGGACCTCAAGTACCGCGACAAGGTCAAGGACATCGAAGAAATCCGCGAAACCGTAGCCCGCGCCCACAGCGAGCACGAGCGGTACCTCTCCCGCTAGCGAGAACAGCCGGCGGTGATCCGCCAGCAGTACCGGGCATTCCGGGCAGCCACCGCTGCCCGGGATGCCCTTCGCGGTTAAGCGCGTGAACCCGGTGCCACAAGTCGGCTAGCGGCGGCGCGCGGGCCCCGGGCTAGCGGCGGGTACGATGCGGCACCGGGGCAATCCGCCGAGCACCGGACCGGCGGACCGCAAAACCCAGGCACAGGCCCGCGGCCAGGGCTCCCAACCCTGCGGCGGCCAGATCTCCCATGGTGTCCGCATATCCGACATTGATGCTTGCATCCACGTACGTGTGGCCCCACCACTCACCGATCTCCCAAAGCACACTCATCCCCAGTCCCAGCGCCAGCACCAGCAGCGGAACCACCACGGGGAGCGAGGGGGAATGCCGGTGCGGGCGCTGGACCGCCGGTACCGCGCCGAACTGCACCAGCAGGAAATAGGCAATCACGGCCAGCGCGCCGGTGGCGGCGAAGTGGACGGCGAGATCCCACCAGGAGACGCGGGCGTAGAGGTCCGCTACGCTGCTCCACGCTGCAACCAGCAGGACCAGGCCGTAGGCGGCGTCGAAACCGGGGAAGACCGCCAGTGCCCGGGAGACCAGAAGTCCCAGCAGCACCAGCAGGAACAGGGCCGTTTCCACCGGTCCCAGCAGTACCAGTGACGCCAGGACGCTGAGCACTCCCAGTGCACGTATCGCGTCGGCTAGGTATTCCTTCCGGGATTCCGGCGGGCGGAGCAGTGCATCGATCATCCTCATACGGTAGCCCGGTGCCGGCCACGGAAGCAGTGGGCACCGGAAACCGGCCCGGAGAACCAGCGGCCCCGCGCTAAACTCAGCCCATGCCTTCTGAGCTTCCGGCAGTTTCCGTGGTCATCCCGTGCCGCAATGATGCAGTCCTGCTGGAAGCGTGCCTGCAGTCGCTCGCGCGGCAGAGCCTGCCGCCCCGGGAAATAGTGGTGGTGGACAACAACAGCAGCGATGCCAGCGCAGAGGTTGCCCGGAGGTTCGGCGCCCGAGTGGTTTTCGAACCGGCTGCTGGAATCCCTGCCGCTGCCGGCGCCGGGTACGACGCCGCCGCGGAGCGCCTCGACCCGGACGCCGTTATTGCGCGGTGTGACGCCGACTGCGTCCTGCCCCCGGATTGGATTGCGCGCATAGCTGAAGCTTTCGCTGCCGACCCGAAGTTGGAAGTGCTTAGCGGGCCCGGTGTTTTCTACGGGATGCCCCGCCTCTCGGCGCTGCTGCTTTCCCGGTTGTATCTGGGGTCCTATTACCTGGCGATGGGTTCAGCGCTGGCCCACTGGCCGTTTTTCGGCTCGAACCTGGCTCTGCGCGCCGGGACCTGGCAGGCCGTCAGCGGCGAGGTGCACCGAAACGATGCGCAGATGCACGACGACGTCTGCCTCAGCTTCCATCTCGGCCAAGGTCGTCGCTGCCGCCGGGATCCGCATCTGACTGTGGGGATGGCGCCGCGCGCGGTGCAAAGCCGGGCAAACGTGGCCCTGCGCTTCCGCCGGGCCTTCCACACCCTGGCCGGCCACTGGCCCCAGGAGTACCCCTGGGTTCGCTGGACCAGGAGGTTCGCGGGCAGCAAAGCCGCAGTACCCACCGCACCGGCGAACTGAGCACCTCCGGCGTACCTGCCTGAGTGCCCGCGCACCGGCGAACTGAGCACCTCCGGCGGAACCGGTTCTAGGGGTAGAGCAGCGGAAGCTGCAGCACCAGCCAGGGACTGAATGCCCACGGCGTCAGCCGAACCGCCGGAACGAGCTGCGCCGGATCCGCCCACTCCCAGTCCATGACCTCGTCCGGTGCGGGGACCGGATCGGCGTCGGCCACGGCCGTGTAAACGGGGCAGATCTCATGCTCGACAATCCCCGAGGCATCCACGGCACGGTAACGGAAATCCGGCAGCCGCAGCGTCAGGTCCCGCACCTCCAGCCCCAGCTCACGCCGGGCGCGCCGGTTCACCGCGTCCTCCGTAGCCTCCCCGGGACCGGGGTGGCCGCAGAAGGAATTTGTCCAGACTCCAGGCCAGGTCAGCTTCGACATTGCACGGCGGGTGACCAGCAATTCGCCTCGCGTATTGAAGACGTGGGTGGAGAACGCCAGATGCAGCGGAGTGTCAGTGGTATGCACGCCGGCTTTGTCCCGAGTGCCCACGGGACGGCCGTCATTGTCGACCAGAACCACGCGTTCTGAGCCGTCTGTCATTTCTTCCCCTAGTCCCATACGTGTTTACTTTACCTATGCAGACCCACCCCCCGCTCGACTTGTCTATCGGCCAGGACCTGGTCGAGACCGTCCTGAACCGGTTCTACGAGCGGGCCAAAGCCCGGGCCGCGAAACTGGGACCCGGCTACCTCTCACTGTGGCAGGCGCTGGAAAATTCGACTGCCGGAGGTAAGCGGGTCCGCCCGCGCATCCTTTTGACGGCCTACCTGAATCTCGGCGGCACCGACACGGCGGCAGCTGCCAGGGTAGGCGCCGCCTTCGAACTGCTGCATACGGCACTGATCGTGCACGACGACGTGATCGACCTGGATTTCACCCGCCGGGGACTCGAAAACGTCTCCGGTGTCTATCGGGGGCTGGCCACCGCTGCGGGCGTTGAAGCCGGCGCAGCCCGGCACCGGGGCCTCTCCGCCGGGGTCATCGCGGGGGACCTGGCGCTGACCGGTGCTTTCCGCCTGCTGGGCAGTGCCGAGGTGGACACGGACGTCCGGGAGCGGCTGGCCGAGATCCTGGACGACGCCGTCTTCGCGTCCGCCGGCGGAGAGCTGATCGACGTAGACCTTTCCTTCCACCCGGACGCTCCGCCCATCGCCGAGATCCTGCACATGGAGCGGCTCAAGACCGCTGTCTACTCCTTCGAAGCACCGCTGCAGGCCGGAGCGGTACTGGCCGGGGCATCGAACGACGTCGTGACGACCCTCGGCCTCTTCGGCCGGGACATCGGGATTGCCTACCAGGTGGTGGATGACCTGCTGGGGGTGTTCGGCACGGAGAGCACCACGGGCAAGTCCAGTTTTTCGGACCTGCGCGAGGGAAAGCGCACGGTGCTGGTCTCCTATGTTGCACGGAAACCGGAATGGGCGGAACTCTCGGGCCTGATCGGGAACTCCGAGCTGACCGCCCGCGATGCCGCCCGCGCCCGGGAACTGCTCGTCTCCTCCGGTGCCCGGGACCATGCGCAGCAGCTGGTGCGCGAATATGCGGACCGGGCGCGCCAACACCTGGACTGCCCTGCGGTCACCCCCGGGCTGCGCGCCGCACTGTCGACAGTGGTCGACGACGCCGTGAACCGGGGACGGTAGTCCGTGGCACCTGAGCAGGGCCTGTCCCTCTATAACGCCGTTGCGCGCAGGACGTCGGCCGTGCTGATCCGGTCCTATTCGACGTCGTTCGGGCTGGCCTCCCGGCTGTTGCCGGCCCGGACGCGCCTGCAGATTGAAACCGTCTACGCGCTGGTCCGGCTGGCGGACGAGATTGTCGACGGCGTGGCGGCGGCCGCACTGGTGCCCCGCACGGAGATCGGCGGGTTGCTTGACGAGCTGGAGGCGGACACGGAACGTGCCCTGCACACGGGCTACAGCGTCAATCTGGTGGTCCATGCGTTCGCGCTGACAGCGAGGGAAGCCGGCATCGGGACGGATCTCACCCGTCCGTTCTTCGCCTCGATGCGGGCAGACCTGGACCAGGTGGAACACACTGAAGCCAGCTTCAACGAGTACGTCTACGGCTCCGCCGAAGTGATCGGGCTGATGTGCCTGCAGTGTTTCCTCGACGGAGTTCCGCTGCCCGATGACCAGGCCAAGCGGCTGCGTGAGGGCGCCCAACGCCTGGGGGCGGCCTTCCAGAAGGTTAACTTCCTGCGGGATCTCGCCCAGGACTTCGAGGCCCTGGGACGCAGCTATTTCCCCGGCGTCACTGTGGCAGCGTTCAGCGAAGCGGACAAGCACCGGATCCTGGACGGGATTGATGCTGATCTGCTGGTTTCGGGTGCCGCGGTGGCGGAACTCCCGGCAAACTGCAGGGCCGCCGTCGCGCTGGCCCAGGACCTGTTCGGTGAATTGGCCCGCCGGCTCCGGAACACACCCGCCGAACAGCTGCGCACCTCCAGGGTGCGGGTACCGAACCCAGTGAAGGTCCGCATCGCAGCGCGTGCGGTCCTGACCCGCCGAGTCGCCGGTCCTGCCGGGCTCCGGCACCACGGCGAAAACCCAGCTGTCCCGGGAAACGAAAGGCAACCATGAGTATGCGTCCGCGCACCGCCGTCGTGATCGGCGGCGGAATTACCGGACTGGCCACCGCGGCACTGCTGTCGCGGGAAGGCCTGGAGGTCACGGTGCTGGAGAAGCAGCCGGAGACTGGGGGACGGGCCGGCAGCTGGGAGACCGGAGGCTTCCGCTTTGACACGGGACCGTCCTGGTACCTCATGCCCGAGGTCTTCGACCACTTCTTTAGGCTGCTGGGCACCTCCGCTGCGGAACAGTTGGAGCTGGTCCGGCTGGATCCGGGGTACCGGGTGCTCTTCGAGGACACCGCCGAACCGGTGGACGTGGCCGCCACCCGGGACGGCAACATCGCGTTGTTCGAGTCGCTGGAACCCGGTGCCGGAGCCCGGCTCGAGGAATACCTCGAGTCCGCCGAGGAGGTCTACGCCATGGCCAAGAAACGGTTCCTGTATACAACGTTCGCCTCGTTCCTGCCGCTGCTGCGCCCTGATGTCCTGCGCAGCGGCCCCCGGCTCGCCAGGCTGCTGCTGGAACCGCTGAGCACCTTCGTTGCCCGGCGTTTCACGGATCCCCGGATCCGGCAGATCCTGGGCTACCCGGCCGTTTTCCTGGGCTCCTCGCCGTTCACCACGCCCAGCATGTACCACCTGATGAGCCGGCTGGACCTGGCCGACGGGGTGCTTTATCCCATGGGCGGCTTCCACCGGATAGTTTCGGTCATTTCCGACCTGGCGCGGGCCGAGGGCAGCCGGGTCATCACCGGGGCCGAGGTCACCCGGATCCGTACTTCCGCTCCGGCCGCCGCCAAGAGCGGACGGCCCCGCTTCCCCCGCCGCAAACCCCGGGCCGTGGGCGTGGAGTACCGGGATGCCGCCGGCTCACTGGTGTCGCTGGACGCGGACCTGGTGGTTTCCGCAGCGGATCTGCACCATACGGAGACCGCCCTCCTGCCCCGGGCACTGCAGACCTATCCGGAGGAATACTGGGAGCACCGGGTCCCCGGTCCCGGCGGGCTGCTGCTCCATCTCGGCGTGCAGGGGCAGCTGCCGCAGCTGGAACACCACACCCTGCTGTTCACCCGGGACTGGGAAGCCAACTTCCAAAAGATTTTCGGCCAGGAGACCTCCGTGCCGGATCCGGCCTCGCTGTACGTCTGCCGTCCAAGCGCGACGGACCCCGATGCCGCGCCGGAAGGACACGAAAACCTGTTTGTCCTGGTGCCGGTGCCTTCGGATCCGTCGCTGGGAGCCGGAGGGATTGACGGCGCCGGGGATCCCCGGATCGAGAAGATGGCCGACGCCGTCATCGAGCAGCTCTCGTCCTGGGCCGGAATACCCGACCTGGCCGAGCGCATCATTATCCGCCGAACCGTGGGCCCGCAGGACTTTGTCGCCGACCTCAATTCCTGGCGGGGAACCCTGCTGGGACCGGCGCACATCCTGAAGCAAAGCGCGTTCTTCCGCGGAACGAACGCCAGCCGGAAGGTGGAGGGGCTGCTGTACGCCGGCGGGTCCACCCTGCCGGGCATCGGCCTGCCTATGTGCCTGATAAGTGCGGAGCTCGTGCTCAAGCGGCTGCGCGGGGAAACGGGCACCGAGGCCCTGCCGGAGCCCGCACCGTGGGCGGCACAGGTGTCATCGAGCCAACTGCCGGGAGGGGAGCCCCCGGCCCCGCAGCCGTCGGCAGAGGCGGGAACGTAATGGGCGTCCTCTACCTGCTTTTCCTGCTGCTGTCGCTGGGCTGCATGGTGCTGCTGGATCACCGGTTCCGGCTGTTCTTCTTCGCCAACGCACGGCGGGCAGCCGTAGTACTGGCGATCGGACTGCTGTTCTTCACCGGCTGGGACCTGGCCGGCATCGGCTCCGACATCTTCTACCGCGGCGAGACCCCGTTTATGCTCGGCCTGACTTTGGCACCGCACCTGCCCGTGGAGGAGATCTTTTTCCTGGCCTTCCTTTGCTACCTGACCATGGTGGTCTTCGGTCTGGTGCGGCTGCTTGCGGAACGAACCGCGGAACGAACCGGGGAACGAACAGGGGAACGGGCAGCGAAACGAACCCAAACCACGGAACAGGCCAGCGAACACCCGGGCCGCAGGCCGGCGGAAAGGACGCAGCCGTGACCTACTGGACCCTCAATGCCTTCTTCCTCGTTCCGGCGGCGCTGATCTGCGCAGCAGCCCTGCTGCGTCGGAACCGCCCGCGGTACTTTGCAGCCGCGGCGGCCGTTACCGCCGTCGTCCTGCTGGTCCTGACTGCTGTCTTCGACAACCTCATGATCCGGGTGGGCCTCTTCTGGTACAACGAGGACCGCATTTCCGGTGCCTTTGCCGGCGCCGCGCCGCTGGAGGATTTTGCCTACCCCCTGGCGGCCGTCCTGCTGCTGCCGGCGCTCTGGGTGCTGCTGCCCGGACGTGCCCCCGCCCCGGGAGGCGCCAAGCCGGACACTAAGGAAACGCCGTGAGCACCGCCGCCACCGGAACCAGGGGAACCCTGCGCATGCTGCTGGTGTCCTCGCGGCCGCTCTCCTGGGTGAACACGGCGTATCCCTTCGCCGCGGCGTATCTGCTCACCACCGGGCGGATCGACCTGACCTGGGTGATCGGAACCCTGTACTTCCTGGTTCCCTACAACCTGGCGATGTACGGCATCAATGACGTTTTCGACTACGAGTCGGACCTGCATAATCCGCGCAAGGGCGGAGTGGAAGGCGCCGTCCTGGACCGAGGCTTCCACCGCACTACGCTGTGGGCAGCGGTTCTCACGAACGTGCCGTTCCTCGCCGCCCTGGTCCTGCTCGGAAGCCCGCTGTCCTGGCTCGTGCTGGGCGTGAGCGTCTTTGCAGTGATCGCCTACAGTGCACCCGGGCTGCGGTTCAAGGAACGCCCCTTCCTGGATTCGATGACGTCGAGCACCCACTTCGTCAGCCCTGCCGTGTACGGGCTGGTCCTGGCCGGTGCGGTATTCACGCCGGGGCTTTGGGCGGTGCTGGGGGCGTTCTTCCTCTGGGGCATGGCGAGCCAGGCCTTCGGCGCGGTGCAGGACGTGGTGCCGGACCGCGAGGCCGGCATCGGATCCATTGCCACGGTGCTGGGGGCGCGGCCGGTGGTGGTGCTCGCCGCCGCTGCCTATCTGGCGGCCGGCCTGCTGATGCTGCTGACTCCCTGGCCGGCGATGCTGGGCGGGCTGCTGGCACTGCCCTACATCCTGAACCTGGTTCCGTTCCTGCGCATCACCGACGCCGGGTCGGGCAGTGCGAACGCCGGCTGGAAACGGTTCCTGAAGCTGAACTTCCTCACCGGTTTCCTGGTGACGCTGCTGATCATCTGGTACTGGCCTACCCGGTAGGAGGCAGGACATACAGCAGCGGCCGGCCCCCGAAGGGACCGGCCGCTGCTGGTTACTGCTGGTTTAGCGGGTGCTGGAATTACTCAGCAACGCCCACGAACTCGGCCTTTTCGTTGGCCGTGGTCTCGCCCTGTGCCAGGGAAAGGCGCAGCTTCTCGCCCAGGACCGCGTCAACGTTGGTCCAGTACTGGATCGCAGCTTCGCGGATGTGCGGACGCTTCACGCCGGAGATGGCGCCGGTGATGGTTTCCAGGAAACGCTGCTTGGCGGCGTCGTCGAAAACCTCGCGGTACAGCGTGCCGGCCTGGCCGAAGTCGCTGTCCTCGGAGTGCAGGGTCGCAGCGGAACGCACCAGGGCGCCGTCGTTCTCCCAGCTTCCCGCACCGGCCAGCGCTGCGTCGGCCGCGGGGCCGCCCAGCGTGTTCGGAGCGTAGACCGGAGTCTCCGGGGAGTTGTAGGAGAAGCGCATGGCGCCGTCCTGCGAGTAGTTGTTAACCGGAGCCTTCGGCGCGTTGACCGGCAGCTGGTTGTAGTTGGCGCCGATGCGGTAACGCTGGGCATCCGGGTAGGAGAAGATGCGGGCCATCAGCATCTTGTCCGGGCTGGCGTCGATGCCGGGAACCAGGTTCGCGGGGGACAGGGCAACCTGTTCGATCTGCGCGAAGAAGTTCTCCGGGTTGCGGTTCAGGGTGTGGGTACCCACCTTGATCAGCGGGTAGTCCGCGTGCGGCCAGACCTTGGTCAGGTCGAACGGGTTGAACCGGTATGTCTTGGCATCTTCGTACGGCATGACCTGCACGTGCAGGTCCCAGGACGGGAAGTTGCCGGCCTCGATGGCCTCGTACAGGTCGCGGCGGTAGTAGTCGGCGTCGGCGCCGGCAATCTTCTCGGCCTCGGCACCGGTAATTTCGTGGTTGCCCTGGTTGGACGTGAAGTGGTACTTCACCCAGAAGCGTTCGCCGGCGGCGTTGATCCACTGGTAGGTGTGCGAGCCGAAGCCGGGCATTTCACGCCACGAGGTCGGCAGGCCGCGGTCGCCCATCAGGTACGTGACCTGGTGTGCGGACTCGGGGGAGTTGGTCCAGAAGTCCCACTGCATGTCCGCATCGCGCAGGCCGGAGCCCGGCAGGCGCTTCTGCGAGTGGATGAAGTCCGGGAACTTGATGCCGTCGCGGATGAAGAACACCGGAGTGTTGTTACCGACGATGTCGTAGTTGCCCTCGGTGGTGTAGAAACGCAGCGCGAAACCGCGTACGTCGCGCCAGGTGTCGGGGGAACCCATTTCACCGGCAACCGAGGAGAACCGCTGGACGGTTTCGGTGGTGGTGCCGGGCTGGAAAACAGCGGCACGCGTGTACTTGGAGACATCCTCGGTGACAACGAACTCACCGAATGCGCCGCCGCCCTTGGCGTGCACGATGCGCTCCGGAATGCGCTCCCGGTTGAACTGCGCCAGCTTCTCGACCAGGTAACGGTCGTGAAGGGCAATGGCGCCGTCGGCGCCGGTGCTCAGCGAGTGTGCGTCGCTGGCAACCGGGGTGCCGGTCTGCGTGGTGGTGAAGTTGGACATACTGGTTCTTTCTCTGGTGCTGACAAAAGGGAGGAAAGGCTTTGGGTGCGTGCTACGAGGCTGCGGCGGCGCAGTCTGTGCAGATCCCGCGGTAGAGCACATCCGCAATCTGGATGGTCATACCGTGTGTGTTTCCGGGGGTGAGGCAGGGAGCGTGGCCGACGGCGCAGTCCACGTCCTCGATCCGCCCGCATCCGGTGCAGATCGCGTGATGGTGGTTGTCATTCACGCGGGTCTCGTACCGGGCCGGAGAATCGGGGGTTTCGATCTTCCGCAGCAGGCCGGTTTCGGTGAGGTCCGCCAGGACCACATAGACGGACTGCAGGGAAATGTCCGGAAGTTCCTGACGCACGCTGGCCGCGACGTCGTCCGCTACCGAGTGCGGTGCGGTGTCAACAGCACGCAGCACGGCAAGGCGCTGCTTGGTGACGCGGCGGCCGTGGGAGCGCAGCTCGTCGGACCACCTGGCGGTGGTTTCCTCTGCAGCTGCGTTTGTGGTCATGTCCAACATCCTAGCCTTATTTTGAATTATTCATAATAAGGATCGCCTAACCTGCTCCGGCGCCGGTACGCTGGCCTTAAAGCGTCCCGACAAGCGTCTCGACGAAACAGGAAGCAGAGGCACAGTGCCTGCAGCAGAAGCTCGAACGGGATTCCAGCGCGTCACGGTAGGGGACACGCACGTGGATATCCGCACCTACCGCCGCTTTGACGACGCCGGAACACCAGACTGGACCGAAACCCGCACCGAGGTGGTCCTGGTGCACGGGATCGGCGCCTCGGAGCGGTACTACCGCCCGCTGATCTGGGAACTGGCCCGCAACTCCATCGTCCATACCCTCGAGCTGCCCGGTTTCGGCTCCACCCCGAAGCCGCGCAGGCAGCTGCAGATGGAAGAGTTCGGACGCATCGCCGCAGAGGCGCTCGATACCGCCGGCATCCGCGGCGCCCAGTGGGTGGGCCATTCCATGGGTTGCCAGGTAGTGGTGGAGATGGCGCTCGCCGCCCCGGACGCGGCCTCGTCAGTGGTCCTGCTGGGGCCGACCATCAACGACGCCGAGCGCTCCGCCCCGCTGCAGGCACTGCGGCTGATGCAGGACTGCATGGGCGAACCTCCGGCCGTCAATTACATCCTGGTCACCGACTACCTGCGTGCCGGTCCCCGCTGGTACTTGTCCACGCTGCCCGTGATGATCCGCCACCGCCTCGAGGAGCGGATCGGCGAGGTAAAGCCTCCGGTCCTGCTGGTGCGCGGCGGGAAGGACCCCGTGGTGCGCGCCGACTGGCTGGCCCGGCTGGCCCTTGCCCGGCCGGGCGCGGTGACGGCGGAAATCCCCGGCCAGCCGCACGTGGTGATGTACACCCGCCCGAAGGAAACCGCCGAGCTGATGCGCACGGCGGCCGCCGTCCAGTGACGTCTCCACGCCCCGGTGTCCGTCCGCGCCGGCAGGGACGGATCTTCCGGTGGGCGCGGCAGGCGCGGGGCTGGGCCTCGGATTATCTATACGTGGCGTACTGGCAGGTGCACGGCTTCATCTTCCGCCGGGACCCGGCGGCGTATCTGCATCCGGAGGGTGCGGTGCGGGCTCCGGTGGTGCTGATCCCCGGCGTCTACGAAAACTGGCAGTTCCTGCGCCCGCTGGCCGACTACCTCTATGAGAGGGGCCATCCGGTGCACACCGTGGCGCCGCTGGGCTACAACCGCGGCTCCATCGAGGACATGGCGGTGCTGGTGGAACGATACCTGGCGGAGGCGAACCTGCAGGGCGTCCTGGTGCTGGCACACAGCAAGGGCGGGCTGATCGGCAAGCACCTGATGACCCTCCCCGACGGCGGCGCGCGGGTGGACCGCATGATCGCCGTCAACACGCCCTTCTCCGGCTCGGTCTATGCCAACCTGTTTCCGCTCGCGGCGATCCGCGCCTTCTCGCCCCGGGACCCGTTCCTGCAGAAGCTCCTGCGCAACGAGGACGTAAACGCCCGGATCACTTCGGTGTACAGCAGCTTTGATCCGCATATCCCGGCCGGGAGCCACCTAACCGGGGCGCGGAACATCCAACTGGAAACCATGGGGCATTTCCGCCCCATCGGGGATTCCCGGCTACTGGAGGTCCTGGCGCAGGACCTGGACGACGCCGCGTCCCGGAGCGGCGAACAGGGCTAGGACGCGCCGCGGGCCAGAGCCTGTTCCACGGCCGCCGCCGAGCCGTCCCGCCACGGCTCCCCGTGCCCGGTGAGCAGCAGGGGAGCATCGGTCTCCGCCAGCAGGGAGAGGGAGGCGAGCGCCTGGGCACTGTCAGCGGTGGCGGCACCCGAAACGATCTGCGGCCCCTTGGCGCCGGTGTAGGGATCGAGGGTGACCAGCGAATCGCCGCTGATCAGGGCCCCGCGGTCCGGATAGTGCAGGGCCACGTGGCCGGCGGTATGCCCGGGCGTGTACAGGATCCGTGGCCTGCCCGGCAGTGCGTCCCCGGATTTCGGGGTAAGGCTGTGCAGGTCGGTCACGCCGCGCACGTTCAGTGCCCCGGCGAGGGTCATCGCGCCCAGGACGGGAACCGACTTGGGATAGCGCAGCGGATACAGGAACCGGTTGGTCTCGTGCCGGTAGCGGTAGGGGTGCGCGGCAATGTACCGGTCGGCGTCGTGCACCAGGATGGGCGTGCGGTACTCCTGCCGCAGCCGTGCGGCAGTGCCCACGTGGTCGAAATGCGCGTGTGTCAGCACCAGCGCCCGGACATCGCCGGCGCCGTAGCCCAACTCGTCCAGCGCGCCGGTAAGGTGCGGCCACATTCCCGGCAGGCCGGCGTCGATCACCGCCACGCCGTCGTCGTCCTCGACCAGGTAGACATTCACGTGGGCATGCTCAATGCGGTGGATTCCTTCGGCAACGTTGCGGGTAAACACAGCGGTTACTCCTTCGGCAGGGTGCGGGGAAATCGGTTTCGTCTTATCCTAAGCATGCTTTCTATTAGGGTGCGCGTGTGGTGCGCCGGAACCGGCCCGGCAGGCCCCTAGACTGCTCTGGTGCCAAGACTGCTCGCTGACCTCACGCCCCTGCGCGAAAGCCCCGAATTCCGCCGGCTCTGGACCGGAACCGCGCTCTCCGCCGTCGGAACCCAGCTCACCCTCGTGGCGGTCAGCCTGGAGGTCTACGAGCTGACGAAATCCAGCTTCAACGTCGGGCTGCTCGGGCTGGTGGGCCTGGTGCCCCTGGTCCTGGCCGGGCTGTACGGCGGATCGGTGGTGGACGCGTATGACCGGCGCAAGGTTGCACTGTTCTCGTCGGGCCTGCTCTGGCTCAGCACGATCGGGATAGCAGCCCAGGCCTGGGCCGGGGTCGGCAACGTCTGGCTGCTGTACTTCCTCGTGGCCGTCAATGCAGGGGCGGGCGGGCTGAACCAGCCGGCGCGCAGCGCCATCATCCCCCGCCTGGTCCGTCCCGAACTGCTGCCCGCCGCCAATGCGCTGAGCATGATGACCTTCGGTCTGGCCATGACTGCCGGGCCCCTGCTGGCCGGAGTGCTGGTGGCCCGGGTGGGTTACGGCTGGACCTACACCATCGACGTCGTCACCTTCACCGCCGCCATGTGGGCGCTGTACCGGCTGGCGCCCATGCCGCCGGTGGGCAAGGTGCAGAAGGCGGGGCTGGGCTCCGTGCTGGAGGGGTTCCGGTTCCTGGGCACCCGTCCCAACATCCGCATGACTTTCGTGGTGGACCTGTGCGCCATGGTGTTTGCCCAGCCCCGTGCGCTGCTCCCGGCGATCGGGGCGCTGATGCTCGGCGGCGGCGCCACCACCGTGGGGGTGCTGCTGGCGGCCACCGCCGTGGGCGCCTTCCTCGCCGGCTTGTTTTCCGGGCCGCTCGGGCTGGTGCGCCGGCAGGGCCTGGCCGTGCTCTGGTCCGTAGCGGCCTGGGGCCTGTCGGTGACGGCGTTCGGCGTCGTGGTGGTGCTGGCCGGCTCCAACGACGGCGCGGTCCCCTCCCGGTGGCTCATTCCCGCGGCGCTCGCGATGGCCTGTGCCGGGATAGCCGATTCCATCAGCGGTGTCTTCCGGTCCACGATCCTGCAGTCCGCCACCCCGGACGCCATGCGCGGCAGGCTGCAGGGTGTGTTCGTGGTGGTGGTGGCCGGCGGACCGCGGCTGGGCGACCTGGTGGCAGGCGTGGACGCCTCCCTGGTCGGGGAGGGCTGGGCGGCAGTGCTGGGCGGACTGATCTGTCTGGCCCTGGTGGTGGTGCTGGCGCGCAGCCAGCCCCGGTTTGCACGGTACGACGCACAGCATCCGGAGCCCTGAACCCTCGTCGGAGCAGGAACAGTCCGGCCCGGTTAAACGTTGAAGTATATGCATTTACCGGACGCTGCGGGCCTGAAACGGCCTGCCTGAAAGGACTTTGTACCCGTGCACCGACATTTCAACGGCCTCAAGACGGCAGCCCTGTTCGGCGTGCTTTTCGCCGTGCTGCTGGGAATCGGGGCCCTGCTTTCAAGTGGAACCGGAAGCCCGGCGTTTATCTGGGTTTTCCTCGTCATCGGCCTGGCCACCACCGCGTACAGCTACTGGAACAGTGACAAGCTCGCCATCCGGGCAATGCGTGCCGTGCCCGTCACCGAGGCGCAGGCACCGGAGATGTACCGGATTGTCCGTGAGCTTTCCCTGCAGGCCGGGGAGCCCATGCCCCGGCTCTACATTTCGCCCACCATGGCGCCCAACGCCTTCGCCACCGGCCGCAACCCGCAGCACGCTGCGGTGTGCTGCACGCAGGGCATCCTGGCGCTGCTGAACGAGCGTGAGCTGCGCGGCGTGCTCGGCCACGAGCTGATGCATGTCTACAACCGGGACATCCTGACCTCCTCCGTGGCGGCTGCCATTGCCGGCGTCATCACCTCGCTGGGGCAGTTCCTGCTCTTCTTCGGGGGCGGGGACCGGCGCAATGCCAACCCGCTGGCCATGATTGCCATGGCCGTCCTGGCGCCGATGGCCGCGTCGCTGATCCAGATGGCTATCGGCAGGACCCGCGAGTACGACGCCGACGAAGACGGTGCGAAGCTCACCAACGATCCGCTGGCGCTCGCCTCGGCCCTGCGCAAGCTGGAGAGCGGAACCCAGCGCGCTCCGCTGCCGAGCAATGACCAGAAGCTGGCCAACACCTCCCACCTGATGATCGCCAACCCGTTCCGTGCGGGTGTGCGCGGCCTGCTGGCCACCCATCCGCCGATGGCGGACCGCATCCAGCGGCTGGAACGGATGGCCGGCCGCACCCTGGGCGCCTGACGCGGTGCTGATCCGTCATCCGCTGACGAAGTAGGCTTCGAGCATGCGACTGATACTTGTCCGTCACGGTCAGACCCCCTCCAACGTGGAGCATCACCTCGACACCGCAGTCCCCGGACCGGGGCTGACGGAGCTGGGGAGGGAGCAGGCGGCGGCGCTGCCCGAAGCCCTCGGGCACGAACCCATCGACGGGATCTTTGCCTCCAACCTGGTCCGCACCCAGCTCACCGCCGAGCCCCTGGCAGCCGCCCTGGGCCTGCCGGTCCAGATCCGCGACGGGCTGCGGGAGGTCTTCGCCGGAGACCTGGAAATGCGCAATGACCGGGACGCGATCATCACTTACCTGAAAACCGTTTACCGCTGGGTCTCCGGTGACACTGCAGTCCGGATGCCCGGCGGCCCGGACGGAGCCGAGACGCTGGGGCGCTTTGACTCCGTGGTGGAGGAGCTGGCTGCCGCAGGGTTGAAATCCCCGGCAATCTTCAGCCACGGGGCGATCATCCGGGCCTGGGCCACCGCGCGGGCCGAGAATGTGGGGCCGGACTTTATTGTGGCGAACGCCCTGAGCAACACCGGCGTTGCCGTGCTCGAAGCGGAAGAGCTGCCGGGCGGCGGCTTCGGCCCGTGGCAGCTGCTCACTTGGATGGGCGAAGCCGTGGGCGGGGAAGCACTGGAGGACTACGGCGACGACGGCCCTGCAGCCGACGACGTCGCGCTCTAAGCCGACGTGCTGCTGTAAACACCGACGGCGCCGTCCCCGCTGCGGGGGAGGCGCCGTCGTAAGTGTTGTGCTGTGACTTAGCGGAAGTTGATGAACTGCAGGTCGACTTCGAGGTCCGCACCCTTGAGCAGGGCCATGGTGGCCTGCAGATCATCGCGGGACTTGGAGCTGACCCGCAGCTCGTCGCCCTGGATCTGGGACTTGACGCCCTTGGGGCCTTCGTCGCGGATCAGCTTGTTGATCTTCTTGGCCTGGTCCTGGGCGATGCCCTCCTTCATGGAGGCCTCAATCCGGTATTCCTTGCCGGAAGCGTACGGCTCGCCGGCATCCAGGGACTTCAGGGAGATGCCGCGCTTAACCAGCTTGGACTGGAGCACGTCCAGTACGGCCTTCACCCGGTCTTCCGAGTTGGCCTTCATCAGGATCTTCTCGCCGCTGAAGTCCA
Organism: Arthrobacter jinronghuae; assembly: GCF_025244825.1. Classification (NCBI taxonomy): domain Bacteria; kingdom Bacillati; phylum Actinomycetota; class Actinomycetes; order Micrococcales; family Micrococcaceae; genus Arthrobacter; species Arthrobacter jinronghuae. The sequence goes on along the minus strand of NZ_CP104263.1, from coordinate 2,934,503 downwards.
CCTCCGCGCCGACGCCCTTGAAATCGTAGCGCTGGACGATTTCCTTCTGCGCCTGGTTCAGCGCGTTGGCCACTTCCTGCTTATCGATCTTGCTAACGACGTCGAACGTGGACTCGCTGGCCATTTCGGGACTCCTCTAAGTTGGTGACTTTTCCTGCTACTTAGCGTAGTAGGTCCGCGCCCCGATGGCGCCCCGTTCCCAGCCGGTACACAGCAAACGCCCGGCGTCGTCCCATCGGGGCGGGGAAGGGTGAGGGGGTGGAAAACAATCCCAGTGCCGCTTCCCGTCCTTCAGTCCGCCGCCCTGCAGCTGTCAGGATCCGCACCGCGGCCGCCGGGTCCTTCCTGGCGGCAGCGTCAGCAGCGGGGCTTGGAGTCGTCGGTGCGGCGCCGGCTCGGGCCGCGGTCTGCCCCGTGTCGTCTCCGGTATCGTCCAACGTGGACAGTGCGGCAGAGGCCGCCGGCGTCGACCGCGGACGCGAGGAACGCCTGGCAGGGATCCGTACGGACCTGGGGAACGCCGTCGCCTGGGGATCGGTGACCCAGGCCCAGGCCGACCGGTTCTATGCCCAGCTCGAAGATCGAATCACACGGGGGCTGTAGGGGCTCCGATAAGCGGCCCGGGGGCGGTTTGCACCCCGCCGGCAACGGCCGGAAACGGACCGGCAGGACTCTGTTTCGGGCTCGATTCGTAACTTCGGAGAATCTTCGGTAAAGTTGTCTTGTCCGCAGCTGCTGCGGACAACGTCTTCGCTTGAAGACGCTCGGCAGATTACCCGAGCGGCCAAAGGGGGCTGACTGTAAATCAGCTGGCAACGCCTTCACTGGTTCGAATCCAGTATCTGCCACCGACAAACCCGTCCTCACTTCGGTGAGGGCGGGTTTTTCCGGTTTCCGGGCCCTTGCGCCCCAGCCCACTAGATATTAGGGTCCCTAAATATGAGTAGCGATTCCGCCCTGGACGAGCTCGCCGAGGAATTCCGCGAGTCCCTCCGGCTGGCACTGTACATTGCGCGCAACATGGACGCGGATACGGACTTCAGCGCCACGCAGGTCAGCATCATGAAGATGGCCGCCGGCGAGGGGATGCGAGTGAGCGAGATCGCTCGGAACCTCGGAGTGAAGGTCCCCAGCGCCACGGAGCAGATCATCCGCCTTGAGGGTGCGGGCCTGCTGAAGCGCAGCCCGGATCCCCATGATTCCCGCGGTGTCCGGGTGACTCTCACCTCGCAGGGAGGGGAATCGCTTCAGGAAGCCAACGGCAGCAGGACGGCACTGATGGCGGCCCTGCTGGAGCAGCTGAGCAGCGAGGAGCGGAGCGCCCTCTCAGCGGCACTGCCCGTCATCCGCCGGTTGACGAAGCTGCCGCGGGCCTAGGGGCGCTTCACCGGACAGCGAACAGCTAGAGACAATGCAGCCGGCCGCGGCTAGCGTTGGACCATGGCTACTATCGACATCACCGAAGCAACGTTCCCCGAGACCATCGAGGAAAATGACATCGTCTTCGTGGACTTCTGGGCGGACTGGTGCGGTCCCTGCAAGCAGTTCGCACCCGTGTACGATTCCGTTTCGCAGCAGCACGACGACATTACCTTTGCCAAGGTGGACACCGAGGCTGAACAGGGTCTGGCAGCTGCCGCCGGCATCACCTCCATCCCCACCCTCATGGCCTTCCGCGAGAAGGTGCTGGTGTTCTCGCAGCCCGGCGCCCTGAACGCCAGCCAGTTCAGCGAACTGGTGGAAGCAGTCAAGGGCCTGGACATGAAGGCCGTACACGAGCAGATTGCCGCTCAGGAGCGCGAGGCAGCAGCAGGCTCCAACGGGCAGGCCAAGCAGGCTTAGTCCCACCCGCTCTTTCTTCAGGGAAGCATCCGCTCCAGGATGCTTCCCTGACTGCGTTAAGAGAGCCGTCCGTCCTCGCGGATCCGATAACAGCACCGTCTACCGTCGCCGCAGCGGCCGTTGTACGCTCGCTTCCACAGGGCGCACCGCCTGGGGAGCGCATGGGGAGCGCACGGGGGAGCGAGCAGCGCGGACGTCAACGACGACGAGACAGCGAGGAAGACATGAGTTCCAATCGAGGAATTGCTTACCTGGAACCGGGCGTAGTGGAAGTCCAGGACATCGACTACCCCAGCTTCGAACTGAAGGACGGGCCGGGCGTGAACCCGGCCAACATCGGGCGCAAACTTCCGCACGGAGCGATCCTGAAGGTGGTCACCACCAACATCTGCGGATCGGACCAGCACATGGTCCGCGGGCGGACGACGGCGCCGCCCAACCTGATCCTGGGCCATGAAATTACCGGGGAAGTGGTGGAAACCGGATCGGACGTGGAGTTCATCAAGGTTGGGGACCTGGTCTCCGTGCCGTTCAATATTTCCTGCGGCCGCTGCCGCAACTGCAAGGAACGCAAAACCGGGATATGCCTGAACGTGAACCCCGAACGTCCCGGCAGCGCCTACGGATACGTGGACATGGGCGGCTGGGTGGGCGGCCAGGCCGAATACGCCATGGTGCCCTACGCAGACTGGAACCTCCTGCGGTTCCCGGACAAGGACCAGGCCATGGAGAAGATCCTGGATCTCACCATGCTTTCGGATATCTTCCCCACCGGCTATCACGGCGCTGTCACCTCCGGGGTGGGGGTCGGCTCCACCGTCTACATTGCCGGGGCAGGGCCCGTCGGCCTGGCGGCAGCAGTCTCGGCACAATTGCTGGGCGCCGCCGTTGTGATCGTCGGCGACCTGAACGAGGAGCGGCTGGCCCAGGCCCGCAGCTTCGGCTGCGAAACCGTGGATGTATCGCTGGGTGCTCCGCAGGACCAGATCCAAATGATCCTTGGGGTGCCGGAAGTGGACTGCGCAGTCGACGCCGTCGGGTTCGAGGCCCGCGGCCACGGTGCCGGGTCAAGCAGCGAGGCACCGGCGACTGTGCTGAACTCGCTGATGGACGTCACGGCTGCCGGTGGGGCACTGGGCATCCCGGGACTGTACGTCACCGGCGATCCGGGCGGCGTGGACGAGGCTGCACAGCAGGGGTCGCTGAGCCTGAATCTGGGTACCGGCTGGGCCAAGTCGCTGTCCTTCACCACCGGGCAGTGTCCGGTGATGAAGTACAACCGGGAGCTCATGATGGCGATCCTGCATGACAAGGTGCAGATCGCCGAGGCGGTCAGCGCCACTCCGATCAGCCTGGACCAGGCACCGGAGGCCTACCGCGAATTCGATTCGGGCGTGGCGAAGAAGTACGTTATTGACCCCAACGGAATGCTGGGCTCACACTAACGCGTCCTCTCGCCGGGTAAGCGCGCCCGGAGAACAGGCGAGCCGGCGGGACCGAAACCAATTCGGCCCCGCCGGCTTCGCTCTGTGCCCGTTCCCTTCTGATGCCCTGCGGCCCGGCGGTAAGCTCGACGTGTCCGGGCGCCGGCACCGGGTTTCCGGGCCCCGCCACTCGAATGCCAACGGCCCCTCTAAAGGGGTTGGAAGCGGGGACCACATGTACGGCAGCAGCGGGACGATAAGCACCGAAAGAACCGGTACCGGTACAGCCATATCCATGCGGGGCCCGGCATGAACGGGGCGGACACGGCATGGGTGTTGGTCTGTGCGGGGCTCGTGCTGTTTATGACACCGGGGCTGGCCCTCTTTTACGGCGGGATGGTGCCGGTACGCAACGTCCTGACCATGATGATGCAGAACATCATTCCGCTGGGGATCATTTCCCTGACCTGGGTGCTGGTGGGGTACACGCTGGCGTTCAGCAATAAGGGCAATTCCGTGGTCGGCGACTTCGACGCCTTTGCGCTGCTCGAGCTCGACACCCCGCAGTTCCATTCGGTGGCCGCGGGTGTGACCATACCGACGCTCGCCTTCGTGGCCTACCAGATGATGTTCGCCGTAATTACGCCTGCGCTGCTTACGGGAGCGACGGCGGGCCGGCTCCGGTTCGGCGGATGGGTGGTGTTCCTGGCCGCATTTTCCATTCTGGTGTACCCGCAGGTGGCGCGCTGGCTCTGGCATCCCAAAGGATGGCTGTTCCAACTTGGTGCCCAGGATTGGGCCGGCGGCATGGTGGTCCATGCCTCTGCAGGCGCAGCAACGGTGGCGGTGCTGCTGGTGGTTGGCCGGCGGCGCGGCTGGCCGAACCTCCGGACCTCACCGAACAACCTTCCGCTGATGCTGGTTGGCGGCGGCATCCTTTGGTTCGGGTGGTTTGGCTTTAACGCGGGAGACGGGCTTCAGGCCAACGGCATTGCCGCGCAGGCCCTGATCAATACCCACGTGGCAGGGGCGGCCGCGATGCTTACCTGGCTGCTCGTGGAACGGATAGGCAATGGGCGCTGCACCTTGGTGGGTGCCGTCTCCGGCGCCGTGGCCGGACTGGCGACGATTACCCCCTGCGCCGGGTACGTGGGCACCGGCGCAGCCCTCCTGATCGGACTGATCGCCGGCTGCCTCTGTGCGGTGGCTGTCCGGCTCAAGCATGTGCTGCGCTACGACGACGCACTGGACGTGATCGCCGTCCATTTTGTGGGCGGCGTGCTGGGTTCGTTCCTGCTGGGTTTCTTCGCCGACAGCTCGGTAAACCCCGTCAGTGACGACGGCATCTTCTCCGGCGGCGGCGGAGTGCTCCTGTGGCACCAGACGGTGGCCATAGTCTCCGTGGTGCTCTTTTCCTTCGTGCTGAGCTGGATTGTGGCCGTCATTATTTCCCGCACCATTGGGCTGAAAGAGGCCGGGCCCGACCAGGAGGACCAGGACCGGGTCCAGCAGGGTGCCTCCGCATACTCCCTGAGCGGCATTAGCGCCCGCCCCGCAACGGCGGGCCGGGCGGCCAGCGAGGGCGCCGAAGATGCCCGGCGGGGGCGTTCCAGCCGGCTGGTCAGCGCCGTGGTCAATACGGATCGGGTTGACGGCCTGCGGGACGCGTTGCTGATGGCCGGCGCGCGATCCCTGGAGATGTCCGACGCCGCGGCCTACACCGGAACCGTCCGTACCGAGGCTTTCCGCAGCGAAAAGCGGAGAATCGACTTTGAGGACCGGCTGCGGGTGCAGGCCGCGGTGGACGAAGAGCACGAGGAAGCAGTGGTGGCCGTCCTGAAGCGCTTCGGGGCGGAACCGGATTCGATTTACCGGCTCTCTGTCATTCCGTACTGAGCCATCCCGTACTGATGAACGGTTAGACCTGTTCCACCTTCAGCGGTTCGGCCAGCAGTGCGCTGAGGGATTCCTGCAGGTCCTGGAGGGCGGCACCGCGTGCGTGGCGCTCCAGGTCCTCGCGGGAGGCCCACTGTTCCGCCAGCACAATTGCCGACTCCGAGTCCTCAATGATTTCGTAGCGCAGGCAGCCCGGTTCCATCCGTACCTGCTCAATGGCGATGTCCAGGGCCAGCTTCACCCGCGTGTGTTCACCGGCGTTCGGGACCATAGTGGCGCGGAGATTGATGGGGGTATTGGTTTCTTCAGTCATTTCCCCACCATAGGACTTTCTCAAGACCGCCGTCGCGGGGCGCGCTCGGCAAGATCAGGCGCTCCCTTCGCAGGGAAGCAAAGTGTTGATAGCGTTGCCGCCACCTGTCCCGCAGCCAAAGGAGCCTGCCTTGTCCTCATACGCCGCTTCCCCGTCGCAGATTCCCTTGTTGGCGGAAACCATCGGAGAAAATTTTGAGCGGACCGTCCGCCGCTTTCCCGATGCCACCGCGCTGATCGATGCCCCCACCGGCCGGTCCTGGACCTATGCCGAACTGGACCGGCAGGTCAACGACGTCGCGGCCGGCCTGATGGCCCGAGGGATCCAAGCAGGGGACCGGGTGGGCATCTGGTCACCCAACTGTGCGGAATGGACCATTGCCCAGTACGCCACTGCCAAGGCCGGTGCCATCCTGGTAAACGTCAACCCGGCCTATCGGCAGGCGGAACTGGACTTCGTGGTGAAACAGAGTGGAATGCGGATGCTGCTCACCGCCCCGAGCGACCAGCGCAACGACTACGAGGCCATGGCTCGGAGCGCCCTCGAAACCGGGGCCGGCTTGGAGACGCTGGTATTCCTATCCGGGGTCGGTGCCGACAGCTTCGAGGTGCTGGCTGCGGAGGGAAGGGAAACAGGTGAGCCGGGGGCAGCTGCCCTGGCGGAACGGATGGCTGGACTGCAGCCCGGGGACCCCATCAACATCCAGTACACCTCCGGAACCACCGGCTTCCCCAAGGGTGCAACGCTGACCCATTCGAACATCCTGAACAACGGCTACTTCATCGGCGAACTGCTGGGCTACACCGAAGCGGACCGCGTGGTGCTTCCGGTGCCGTTCTACCACTGCTTCGGGATGGTCATCGGTAACCTTGCAGCCCTTTCGCACGGCGCCGCCACCATCATTCCGTCCCGGACCTTCGACGCCGGCCGGGCGCTCGCCGCCGTCGAAACGTACAGGGGCACGTCCCTGTACGGGGTGCCGACCATGTTCATTGCCGAACTGGGGCTGCCGGAGTTCGGCCGGTACGACCTTTCCTCGCTCCGGACCGGCGTGATGGCCGGTTCGCCCTGCCCCGAGGAGATCATGAAACGGGTGATCGGCGAGATGAATATGGCCGAAGTGGCTATTTGCTACGGGATGACCGAAACCTCGCCGGTTTCCACCATGACCCGGCGCGGGGACTCGCTGGTGCGCCGCACCCGCACCGTGGGACGCACCATGCCCCATTTGGAAAGCCAAGTGGTGGATCCCGGAACAGGGGAGCAGGTGCCCTACGGAGAAATCGGTGAACTGTGCACCCGCGGCTACAGCGTGATGGCCGGGTACTGGAACCAGCCGGAGGCAACCGCCCAGGCGATCGACGCCGACGGCTGGATGCATACCGGGGACCTGGCCCGGATGGACGAAGAGGGCTACGTCAGCGTGGAGGGACGCATCAAGGACATGGTCATCCGCGGCGGGGAGAACATCTATCCGCGGGAGATCGAGGAGTTCCTCTACACGCACCCTTCGATCTCCGATGTCCAGGTGATCGGCGTTCCGGATGAGCGGTACGGAGAGGAGCTCATGGCCTGCATCATTCCGGTCCCCGGTGCACCTGAACCGGATGCGGCGGCCATTGCCGAGTTCTGCCGTGACCGGCTGGCCCACTACAAGATTCCCCGGTACGTGCAGATCCGCGGCAGCTTCCCCATGACGGTCTCAGGCAAAATCCGCAAGGTGGCCATGCGTGAGGAAGCGGTCAGCGGGCTGGCAGCCAGCGGGGAACCAGCAGCCTCCTAGCGTGCATTCGCTGGAGAGGGGTCCGGAGGAGGCGGCTTTAATATTTCCTGTGAGCTCTGCGAGCGGGGAATTTCGTTGCCGCCGACCCGGGACCCGACCCGGGACAGGCACCCTGCCTCAGCGGCGGCGGTGGTCCATCGGGGCGAGCTTCGGTCCGTAGGTGGGCTTGCGGTAACCGCTGAGCATGATCATCCGCACCACCCGCTGGCGGTGTCCCTGCCAGGGTGCGAGCAGCTCCAGCATGCCGGCGTCGTCGGTCCGCTTCCCGGTGAGTGCCGCGCCAACGTAGGCGGCCAGATGATAGTCGCCAACGGAGACCGAATCCGGAGCACCGTGTGTCCGCTGGGTGATTTCCGCAGCGCTCCACGCTCCGATTCCCGGAACCGAGCAGAGCTTGGCGGTCAGGTCCTCGCCGAGTGGATCCTCTGCCAGCCGCTCCAGCCCCGAGGCGAGCGCACAGGCCCGCAGGATGGTGGTGGAACGGGAAAGGTCCACCCGTGCCTGGTGCCAGTCCCAGCTGGGGATCTTCCGCCAGGTTTCCGGGGCCGGGGCGGCTTTCATGCCCGACGGCGCCGGGCCGGGTGCCTCTACGCCGTAGCGGGTCACAAGGTAGCGCCATGCGTAGTAGGCCTCCAGCACGGTGACTTTCTGCTCCAGCACCACAGGGATCAGGCTGTCCATGATCCGGCCCGTGCTCGGCAGCCGCAGGGAGGGGTTTCGGCGCCGGGTTTCGGTGACCAACCGGGGCAGGGTGGCGAGGAACGCGTCGTCGTCAAAACCGGACCAGTCGTCGTGTTCGCCCAGCAGGGCGGGTACCGAGTCCAGCGCGCACCGGGCACCCGGTCCCCAGGCCTGGGCGCGGACCCGTGCGCCGGGGGCGGGGACAGGTTCCTCCCGAAGGTTCAGGGTGGCCGGGCCCTCCGGGGTGAGGAAAGCCAGCCAGGCAACGCCCGGACCGAGGCGGATGGTCGGATCCTGCTTACCGCGCACCAGGATGCGCAGCGAAGTCTGCAGGCAGTACGGGGCGGGGGACTCCCAGTAGCGCACCAGACCGGACGGAGCCTGCTGCAGCGCTGGAACAGCGGCAGTGAAGGACATGCAACTATCGTTGCACGGACCACCCCCGCTACTGCCCGCACTCCTGGCCGCCCGGATGTGGCTTTTGCTACGCCGCGTTCCGTCCCCCATGCCACAGCGGAGACAAAGAAGTACCGTGGGTCACATGAAGTATGCCAATACCGTCCTGGACCTGATCGGCAACACTCCCTTGGTGAAGCTCCACCACGTGACCGAGGGCATCAGTGCCACCGTCCTGGTGAAGCTGGAGTACCTGAACCCGGGCGGATCCGTGAAGGACCGCATTGCCGTGAAGATGATCGACACGGCCGAGCGTGAGGGGAAGCTGCTGCCCGGCGGCACGGTGGTTGAGCCCACCAGCGGCAACACCGGCGTCGGACTGGCGCTGGTGGCCCAGCAGAAGGGCTATAAATGCATCTTCGTTACCCCGGACAAAGTGGGGGTGGAGAAGCGGGACGTGCTGCGTGCGTACGGTGCCGAAGTGGTGGTCACCCCGACGGCGGTCGCTCCGGACAGCCCCGACTCCTACTACGGGGTCTCCGACCGGTTGGTGCGTGAGATCGACGGCGCGTACAAGCCGGACCAGTTCTCCAACCCGTCGGCCCCGGCCAGCCACTACGAATCCACGGGACCGGAAATCTGGGCAGATACAGACGGCCGGGTGACCCACTTCGTGGCAGGTGCCGGTACGGGCGGCACCATCACCGGCACCGGACGCTACCTGAAGGAGGTCTCCGCGGACCGTGCCAGCGGGCCGGTGCGCGTGATTGCCGCGGACCCGGACGGCTCCGTGTATTCCGGCGGTGCCGGGCGCCCCTATTTCGTGGAAGGCGTGGGGGAGGACATGTGGCCGGACAACTATGACCCGTCCGTGCCCGATCAGGTGATTGCCGTGAAGGACGCAGAGTCCTTCGCGATGACCCGCCGGCTGGCCCGGGAGGAAGGCCTGCTGGTAGGCGGATCCTCGGGCATGGCTGTGACGGCGGCCCTTGAGGTAGCGCGCTCGCTGGGGCCCGACGACGTCGTCGTGGTCCTGCTGCCGGACAGCGGCCGCGGGTATATGGGCAAGATCTTCAATGACGACTGGATGCGCTCCTACGGTTTCCTGCAGGACGGCGGGGAGCAGGCCACCGTCCGCGACGTGCTGGCCACCAAGGACGGTTCGCTGCCTGAACTGGTCCACACCCATCCGAACGAAACCGTGCGGGATGTCATCGCCATCCTGAATGAATACGGGGTCTCCTACCTGCCTGTCCTCTCGCAGGAACCGCCGGTGGTCCTGGGCGAAGTCCTCGGCTCGGTGGATGAGCGCTCGCTGACGGAGAAGCTTTTCCGCGGCGAGGCCAAGCCTACGGATCGGATCAGCGAGCACATGGGGCCGCGTCCGGTCTTTGTCGGTACGGGGGACACCGTGGCCGCTGCCCGTTCGAAGCTGCAGGAGGACGACGCCGTCATGGTTACGTCCGATGGCACGGCCGTTGGCATGCTGACCCGGCACGACCTACTTTCGTACCTGAGCCTCTAACCCGGCACACCTTCGCAGGTGCGCTGTTTTGTACCAACCTGCCGGCTCCGGCCGGCGCAAGGAGAACACCATGACCAGCTTCAGCACCCGCGCCATCCATGCGGGGCAGGAACCGGATCCCACCACCGGCGCAGTCATTCCGCCCCTCTACCAGAGCACCACCTACGCCCAGGACGGCATCGGCGGCCTGCGCAACGGCTATGAGTACGGCCGCGGCACCAACCCCACCCGCGATTCGCTGCAGCAGCAGCTCGCTGCCCTGGAAGGCGGAAAGCATGCCTTCTCCTTCAGCTCCGGGCTTGCCGCCGAGGATGCCCTGATCCGCGGGCTGCTTGCCCCCGGAGACCACATCGTCCTGGGCAACGATGCCTACGGCGGAACCTACCGCCTCATCAACAAGGTGCTGGGCAAGTGGGGGATTACCAATACGGCGGTGGATATGTCCGACGCCGCAGCTATCGCGGCTGCCGTTGCGGCCGGGAACACGAAGCTGGTGTGGCTGGAAACGCCGTCGAACCCGATGATGAAAATCAGCGATATTGCCGCAACGGCGCAGGCAGCGCACGACGCCGGCGCTCTCCTGGTGGTCGACAACACCTTTGCGTCGCCGTACCTGCAGCAGCCGCTGGCCCTGGGCGCCGACGTCGTTGTGCACTCGACCACCAAGTACATCGGCGGGCATTCCGACGCCGTGGGAGGTGCCGTAATCCTGAACGACGACGCCATGGCGGAGGAGGTCGGGTTCATTCAGTTTGCCGTCGGTGCGGTATCGGCGCCGATGGAGGCCTGGCTGACCACCCGCGGGCTGAAGACCCTCGCGGTGCGGATGGACCGGCATTCGGCTACTGCCATGACCGTGGCGAAGTGGCTCAAGGAACAGCCCGCCGTGGACCAGGTGTTGTATCCGGGGCTGGAAGAGCATCCGGGGCATGACCTGGCCAAGGCCCAGATGAAGGACTTCGGCGGCATGGTTTCGGTGTCCTTCAAGGGCGGCGAGGCTGCGGCCCGGAAGGTGGCGGAATCCACGCGGCTGTTCCTGCTGGCTGAGTCGCTGGGCGGGGTGGAGTCCCTGATGAACTACCCCTCGGAAATGACCCATGCCTCGGTCAAGGGCACCGAGCTGGCCGTACCGGAGAACCTCCTGCGGCTGTCGGTTGGCCTGGAGGACGTCGAGGACCTGATTGCGGACCTCGACCAGGCGCTGGGGCAGCTCTAGCTCTGCGGCGGGCCTTGCGGCCCGGCGGGGGAGGGGCCGGTGGGAGGTTTGGCAGGAACTGCCCGCAGGATTTCCCACCCGGCGGTCGCCCAGGACCTCAGCAGCATCAACCGCCCCCACTGGTGGGGCTGTGGCCGCACAGGCAGGGAGCATCAGCACCTGACCGTCGGAATCCCTGCGGTTTGTCCGATTCCCCGCGGGATGTCCGGATCCCTGCGCCGCGCCCAGCAGGATTTGTCACAAACCGCAGGGATCTCCCCAAAGCGAGGGGACCTCGGGAGCACCAAGCAGCATTGGGTGGAAGTTGTGCCGGCAGCGGTGCAGGGAGGCAACCCGAAAAGGCGGCTAACGGGGCCGGCGGCCCTTAGCGGCACGCTTCTTCGGGTCCCGGAGCTGGAAATACCTGCTGCTCTGCGGCAGCCAGAGCAACGCCGTGCAGGCCAGCAGCACCAGTCCTACGGCCACTAACGCCGGGCCGCGGAAAAGCAGGGGGAACCCGGCAATCACACCGATACTGCTGAGTGTTTCCCGGGCGCTGCGCTTACCGGCCCGCAGCCGCAGCACGCTGTAGGCGCTCAGTGCAGCGAGGACCAGGGCAAGGGCACCCATCATCGTCAGTGCAGCGCTGTCCTGATGCTGCGTTCGGGCCGAGACGATAAACGAAATGCCCGCAACGGCGACCAGGACGGCCGCCACGAGCCAGGCGGCAGCCGCCGCCCGGATGATGCCGGGAGGGCGGGTGCGAGGCGGGGGAGTGCGCGGCGCGGGGGTGCCGGAACCGAGTCCCATCAGCGGGGCGCCACGATCTGTTCGCGGGCGTCAAGGTCGTAGCGGTAGACCTCCCGGCCGCCGATCCACACCTTCAGCGCACGCTGCATCACGTCCAGCGGATTCCCGCTCCACAGGACAAGATCGGCATCCTTGCCGGGTTCCAGGGAACCGAGCCGGTCCGCGAGGCCCAGCACCCGGGCGGGATTGATCGTCACGGCGCGCAGCGCCTCGTCGGGGTCCAGCCCCTCCTTCACCGCCAGTGCGGCTTGGTAGATCAGGAAATTGATGGGGACCACCGGATGGTCGGTGATGATGGAGATCTCCACTCCGGCAGCGGCAAGCTTCCCCGGATTGGCCATGCTGCGGCCGCGCAGCTCCACCTTCGAGCGGGTGGTGAAGAGCGGCCCTATGAGCACCGGAATGCCGCGTTCGGCCAGGACATCGGCCAGCAGATGGGCCTCGGTGCCGTGGTCGAGCACCAGCTCGTAGCCGAACTCGTCCGCCAGCCGCAGGGCGGTGCCGATGTCGTCCGCCCGGTGGGCGTGCTGCCGCCAGGGAATTTCCCGCTTGAGCACCATGGCAAGGGCTTCAAGGTGCGGGTCGCGGGCGTTCGGGTCCGCCTTGCCCAGGTAGTTCTGCGCATCCATAAAGGCCTGCCGGATCACCATCGCCGTGCCCAGACGGGTGGAGGGGGTCTGCTTCTTGTCGCTGTAGATCCGCTTCGGGTTCTCTCCGAGCGCGGACTTCAGGCCGCTGGGTGCGCGCAGCACCATTTCCTCCAGATAACGCCCGTGCGTGTGCAGCGCCACTGCCTGCCCGCCGATCGGGTTGCCGGAGCCGGGGTTGATGTTCGCCGTGGTCACTCCGCCGGCCAGGGCGTCGTCGAAGCCCGTATCGAAGGGGTTTACGGCGTCCAGGGCGCGGACGCCCGCCATCACCGGATCCGTCATCTCGTTGGAATCGTTGCCGGCCCAGCCTTCACCCTCTTCATGCACGCCAAGGTGGGTATGCGCATCCACCAGCCCGGGCAGCAGCCACTGCCCGCCGGCGTCCAGCACCTCCGCGCCGTCGGGCACAACGACGTCGGGCCCCAGTTCCCGGATCCGTCCGTCCTCGACGAGGACGGTGCCGTCGAAGGGCCTGCCGGTGACGGGAACCACATGGGCATTGGTGATGGCTTGAAGCGCGGGGGACATGGGGGACCTTTCGCTTACTTGATCTGGTCCGGCCAGCCTATCGCCTGCCTCCGGGCGGGGGAGGAGGAGCAGCCTGCCCGGTAGACTTGCGGGTGTCAAGATCGACACGAAAAACGCTATGTAGCGCCACGAGCGCGGCCGGCAGTCTTACAGGGAGAACAATGGGCCAGATCCACCGATCCGCTTTTGTGCGGACCGTTGCGACCCTGGGAGCGCTGGCATTAGCCGGGCTGCTCGTATGGACAGCTTTCGACTTGTCGCCGCGTCACGGCCTCGACTTCAGTGTTTACCTGTCCGGCGGGCAGAGCGTCATTGACGCCGCCGGCGAACTGTATACGAAGGCCGTCCAGTACGACGCCGACAGCAGCCTGCTCTTCACCTACCCGCCTTTTGCCGCGCTGGTTTTTGCAGTGCTGGCTCCGTTCGGCCAGAGCGTGGGGCTGAACATCTTCACCGGCATTTCCATCGCCATTGCCGCAGCCACCGCCGTCTGGGCAGTCCGCTATGTCTTCCGCCGCGAGGGAGCCATGGACGTACTCCGCCACCCCTGGCTCCGGCCGCTGGCCATCGCCGGCACCGGCTTGATCGTGCTGCTAGGACCATGGCGCGAAACGCAGGCCTTCGGGCAGATCAACATCCTGCTCTTTGGGCTGATCATGGCCGACTTCGTGATCAAGAAGGAAGGCTGGCCCACCGGTCTGCTGACAGGCGTGGCTGCCGGACTGAAACTCACCCCGCTGGTCTTCGGCCTGTACTTCCTGGCGCGGGGCGACTGGCGCGGACTGCGCAACATGGCCTACGGCTTCCTCTCGACCTTCGCCCTTGGCTTCCTGATCCTCCCGCGGGAATCACGTACGTACTGGCTGGACCTGCTGCCGGACACCTCGAGGATCGGCGGCGCCGGCTACGTGGACAACCTCTCGATCAAGGGCGCCATCCTGCACTTCGGCGGCCCGGACTTCCCCGTCGACCTTCCGTGGCTTCTCCTTTCGCTGCTGGCTGTCGCGGCTACCGCCGTCGTCATCCGCCTGGCCGGCAACCGCGGAGAGACCTTCACCGCCCTGGCAGCCACCGCGCTGCTGATGCTCCTGATTTCCCCCGTCTCCTGGTCACACCACTGGGTCTGGGTGGCACTCTTCATCCCGGTCCTGGCCCGGAACCTGATGGACTTGGAGCCGCAGCGCCGGAAACTCCGGATCACCGGATTCCTCCTGCTGGCCTCCTCGCTGGTGATCTTCATTTACTCGCCCAAGACCATCGGCGAACTGTTCAATGCACCCAACCTGGATTCCCAGCTGCCCGAGCCGTGGCTGATGGCCTCCAGCGCCGGAGTCTTCTGGGGCATCGGGCTCCTGGCCTGGTGGTCCGTCAACTATTGGGGCAGCCGCCCGCGCCACTGGTGGCGCAACAATCCGCCCGGGTTGCAGCGGGCCACGGAGCCGCAGCCCTAGACTGCTGGCATGAGAACCGGTTCGCTGCTCGCTGTTTGCCTGTTGCACGGCCTTCTGCCCACCAAGGACGCCACCGGCGTCACTGCCATCGACAAACGCGCCGTGGCAGGACCAGTGAAGGTCCATCCCCTGGGATTGACCGGAGACCTGCAGGCCAGCCGCAAACATCACGGCGGAGAATCCAAGGCCATCTACGCCTATTCCCAGGCCGACGCCGACTACTGGGCCCGGGAACTGGGACGCGCGGTCCCGCCCGGCCTGTTCGGTGAAAACCTGCGGCTGGACGGTTTGGACGCCACTGCCGCCCTGATCGGCGAGCGGTGGCGGATCGGCGACGACGTCGAGGTGGAAGTGACCTGTCCCCGCACCCCCTGCCGCAACTTCCAGCGGCGGATGGAGGTGCCGAACTGGCAGCGCCGCTTTGCGGAGGCCGGACGCGTGGGCACCTATCTCCGGGTCCGCCGCCGCGGCAGCATCGCTGCGGGGGATGCGGTGGAGGTGTTGACCGAACCCAGCCACGGCGTGAGCGTCCGTGACGTCTTCCGCGGCCTTGACGCCGAACAGGCCGCGGCGCTGCAGGCATCCCGCAGCGCCGGTGAGATCACGCTGTCACCGGAAATACTCAAGGTCCTGCGCACGATGTCGGCCAAAACCGCACGGTCCACGGCCCCAGTGCCGGCCCGGGGTTAGCCCTGCCCGGGGCCGCTGTGCGCAAGCTCACCGGCCCCGACCACGCACCGGACGCAGGGATGCCGTACACTGGAAAACATCCCCCACTCCGGTATTCCCTTATTTTCCTACGGTTCATCGAGATTTTCACTGAAAATCACCACCGAAACCCGTACGGTACGTTGTGTTGGGGCCCGCATTTCTAATGCGGGCAGATTCATCTTTTGGGGAGCGCCGGCAAAGAAATCGTCACACCGGTCGTAGACACAATCCAGTGAAATCGGCCCACAGCTGTGACGGAAAGTCCTGCCTGGGATTGCAACAGCGCCGGACTTACGTCCTGCAGCCTCTTGGTTGCCTGCTCCCCGATTGAATGAGGATCACCTCTTGTCTGAAGCCACGCTGGAAAACACCAACGTCGAAAACGCCGCTCCCGAAACCGAAGAGAACACTGTGCTGTTCAGCGACTTCGGATTGGACGAGCGCGTCCTGGCAGCCCTGAAGGATGTCGGCTACGTAACGCCGTCTCCCATCCAGGCAGCTACCATTCCCCTGCTGCTCGAAGGCCGCGACGTCGTCGGCCTGGCCCAGACGGGTACCGGCAAGACCGCGGCATTCGCCGTTCCTGCCCTGTCCCTGCTCGCCGGCCGCCCGGCCACCAAGGACACCCAGGTGCTGGTGCTTGCACCCACCCGTGAACTGGCCCTGCAGTCTGCAGAAGCCTTCACCTCCTACGCAGTCCACATGGATGGCATCACCGTGCTTCCCGTGTACGGCGGTTCCGCCTACGGCCCCCAGCTCAACGGCCTCCGCCGCGGCGCCCAGGTTGTTGTGGGCACCCCCGGCCGTGTGATTGACCACATCGCCAAGGGTTCCCTGGACCTGTCCAACCTCGAGTACCTGGTGCTCGATGAGGCTGACGAAATGCTGCGCATGGGCTTCGCCGAAGACGTGGAGCAGATCCTTTCCTCCACTCCGGCGAGCAAGCAGGTTGCCCTGTTCTCCGCCACCATGCCGCCGGCCATCCGCAAGATTGCCAAGAAGTACCTGAACAACGCTGCGGAAATCACGGTCAAGTCCAAGACCACCACCGGTGCGAACACCCGCCAGCGCTACGTGCAGGTCATGGGCCCGCACAAGCTGGATGCAATGACCCGCATCCTGGAAACCGAAGAGTTCGACGGCGTTATCGCGTTCGTCCGGACCAAGGCGGCCACCGAAGACCTGGCTGACAAGCTCAAGGACCGCGGCTACAACGCCGCCGCCATCAATGGCGACATCCCGCAGCAGCAACGTGAGCGCACGGTCGAGGCCCTCCGCGACGGCAAGATCGACATCCTGGTTGCCACGGATGTTGCCGCCCGCGGCCTCGACGTCGAGCGCATCAGCCACGTCGTCAACTACGACATCCCGCATGACACTGAGTCCTACGTCCACCGCATCGGCCGCACCGGCCGTGCAGGACGCACCGGCGACGCCATCCTGTTCATGACCCCGCGTGAGAAGTACCTGCTGCGGGCCATTGAAAAGGCCACGCGCCAGCCGGTTGAGCACATGCAGCTGCCGAGCGTCGACGTCGTCAACGAGAAGCGCCTGGCCAAGTTCTCCGAGAAGATCACGGAAACCCTCGGTTCCGAGGACATCGCGGTGTTCCGGGACCTGGTGACCAAGTACCTGGCCGAGCACGAAGTTCCCGCCGAAGACGTTGCAGCAGCCCTGGCCGTCATGGCCCAGGGTGGCCGCGACCTGCTGCTGCGGGAAATCCCGCAGGCTCCTGCCCGCCAGCGCGAGCGTTCCGAAGGCCGCAACGACGGCGTCGGCTCCCGCGGCCCGACGCGTCCGCTGACCGAAGGCAATGCAACGTACCGCATCGCCGTCGGCCGCCGCCAGCGCGTGCTGCCCGGCTCGATTGTCGGCGCCATTGCCAACGAGGGCGGCCTGTCCTCCGCGCAGATCGGCGGCATCGACATCCGTGCAGACCACACCCTGGTGGAACTGCCTGCAGACCTGTCCAAGGACCAGCTGCGCGCCCTGTCCCGCACCCGGATCGGCGGCGAGCTGATCCACCTCGAGCTGGACAAGGGCCGCAAGCCGGCCCGCGAGCGTGAAGGCGGCGGCAGCTTCAACGACCGTGCCGACCGCGGCGGCTTCAAGAAGGATTTCAAGAAGCGCGACGGCGAGCGTTCCTTCGGCGACCGCGGCAGCGACCGCCCGTTCAAGAAGCGTGAAGGCGGCTTCCGCGACAGCGCCGCTGCCGGTGCCCGCAAGCCCCGCTTCCGCGACTAGGAAGCAGCGGCGCCCGTAACCTAAGGCGCCGCACCGCAGTTCCGTATAAACAAGAAGGACGCCTCCCGCAGCGGGAGGCGTCCTTCTTGTTATGCCCTGTGGCGCCGGAGCGCTGTTCCGGCTATTGCACGGACCCGCCTGCGCGGCGGCTCTCGAGGCGCATTTCCAGGTCATTCATGACAATCGCAGCCAGGTCCGAGAGTGTTGCCTCGTCTTCGGGGGAGAAAGTCCGGGGCTTCGTGTCCAGGATGCAGAACGTGCCCAGATTGAACCCGTCGCTGGTCTGGAGCGGAACGCCGGCGTAGAACTGCAGGCCGAAGTCTCCGGCCACCAACGGGTTGGCCAGCGTCCTCGGGTCATGCCGGGCGTCGTCGACCACGTACACGCCGTCCTGCAGGATGGCGGAGGCGCACAGGCCGGGGTCACGGCCGATCTCGACGGCTTCGGTGCCGTGATGGGACTTGAACCAGATCCGGTCGGTGTCCACCACGCTGACGATTGCCACGGGGACGTCAAAGAGACGGGACGCGAGGGCCGTGACACGGTCGAAGGCACCGTCCGGGGGAGTATCCAGGAGGTCATAGCGGCGCACCGCGTCCATCCGCCGGGCTTCGTCCGCGGGCAGGATTTCCGGGTCGACCCGGTGCCGGCCGCGTGCGGCGACGATCATGTCGTAGAGAACCTGGGAGACGTCGTGGGCGCTGGGGCGCTCCGCAGCGTCCTGAGCGGTCATGGCGCGCAGCAGCGGCACCCAGTCGGATCCCAGCTCCGCCGGGATCTCAGGGTCCCTCAGGAGGCGTGCGAGGGCACTCTCCAGGGCGGGACCGGGGAAGGCCGGCTTTCCAGTGAGGCACTGCAGCAGCACCAGGCCGAGGGAATACACATCGCTCGACACCCCGGCATTTTCCCCGCGTGCCTGCTCGGGACTCATGAACGCCGCGGTGCCTGAGAAGGTGCCGTGCTGGGACTGCGGGTCGCTGGCCACGAAGGCAACGCCGAAGTCAGTGAGTTTGGCCCGGATCCGGGCATCCGCGCTGCTGTAGTCGAACAGCATGATGTTTGCGGGCTTCACGTCCCGGTGCACTACGCCGTTGTCGTGGATGTACTCCAGGCCGATGGCGAGGTCGTAGCCGAGCAGTGCGGTCTGGCGGCGGGGCAGAGTGCCCTGCTTCAGCCGTTCGCGCAGATCGAGGCCCTCGACAAGTTCCATAACGAGGTAGATCAGCGGCGACGCCGGGTCGGACGTGTCCGATCCTGCATCCAGCAGGGTGACTAGGCTGTGGTGGTTCAGGCGCGCCAGGATCTTGGCCTCGGCGTCGCTGCGCCGGAGGTCCATCTCACTGGTGGCCGACGGGCGGATGATTTTCACCGCTACGTCCCGGTCCAGGAACTCATCCTTGGCCCGGTGGACGGTGCCCATGGCACCTGCCCCGATCTTATTCAGGAGTCGGTATCTTCCACCCAGGAAGAGGCCCTCCGAAACGTGGTTCGGCACTATGCTCACGTGCCCTCGCTTTCTCGTAGCATAAGCATACTGACAAAACGGGCAGAAAGTTCACCATTTTGGAGCCTGGAACCGTGTCCCGGACCGGTTCAAAAGTGTCCCTCGTCACCTTTCGGGCAAATGGCCCATCTCGATTTCATGTTCCCGAAAAGTGCTGGTAGAGTTTTATGTCGTTGCCCCGATAGCTCAGTGGTAGAGCGCCATCTTGGTAAGATGGAGGTCCCGGGATCGATTCCCGGTCGGGGCTCTCAATGGGAGGGCCCGCGTTGCAAAGGCTGTATGTTCTGCAGAGGCCTGTGTAGGGCGGGCTTCACTCATTTTTGGCGGTGTAGCTCAGTTGGTTAGAGCGCACGACTCATAATCGTGAGGTCGGGAGATCGAGCCTCCCCACCGCTACAAACAGGGCAGGTCCTGAAGATTTCATTCTTCCGGTACCTGCCCTTTTTGTTTGCCTTGAACCGCATGCCGCAGCGGCTCGCAAGCTCCCTAAGGTTGCTTATCATTGCCGGTTCTCCATAGGGTGGGCATAGCGGGAACCGAAAGGTATCCCGATCCAGCACCACCACCGTAGAAGCATCGCTGCGGCCCGCAGGTTTCCGGCCGCAGCTGAAACGAACGGAGTCACCATGGCAGAGCACGATATTTCCGGCAAGAAGGTAGCTTTCCTCCTCACCGACGGCGTGGAGCAGATTGAGCTGACCAGCCCCTGGGAAGCCGTCAAGAACGCCGGCGGCGAGCCGGTCCTCGTGTCCCCGAAGAAGGGCACCATTCAGGGCTTCGACGGCATGGACAAGGGTGAGACCTTCACCGTCGACCTCGACGTAGCCGACGCCGACGCAAGCGACTTCGACGCGCTGGTCCTGCCCGGCGGCGTCGTCAACGCAGACTTCCTCCGCGTGGACAAGAACGCCCAGCAGTTTGCCCGTGCCTTCTTCGAGGCGCACAAGCCCGTGGCATCCATCTGCCACGGCCCCTGGCTGCTGATCGAGGCCGGCGTCGTCAAGGGCCGCGACCTGACGTCCTACCACACGCTGGCAACGGACCTGAAGAACGCCGGCGCGAACTGGACCGACGAGGAAGTGGTGGTGGACCAGGGGTTCGTGACCAGCCGCAACCCGGGCGATCTGCCGGCTTTCAACGACAAGCTCGTTGAGGAAATCGCCGAAGGCGAACACGCAGGCCAGCACGCCTGACACCTCCCAAAACAGTACCGAAGGGTGGGGTAGCGTGAAAACGTTACCCCACCCTTTTGGCGTTCACCGGGAGGTCCACCATGCCTGCAGCCGGAGGCACCGCAGCATCCGCCGACGCCGGCAGGTTCCTGTGCTCGGGGACCTCCTGGGACATTGCCGGCCCGAACCTGTCACTGCACCTTCCCAGTGGGCGGGCCGAAAAGCAGCCGCTCGTTCCGGGCACCGAACTCCGGTTCCGTGTCCTGGCGGACAACAACGGGAACGAGAAGTTCTGCCTTGGCTCCTGGCAGGTGAACGACGACGGCGTCCAGTCCCACACTCCCTGTCCAGGCCAGGCTCCTGCCGAGCGCGGTTATCAGTGCAGCAGTTGCTTCATCCGGGACGAGGTGCGGGGCATCCACAACAGCCACCGTGCGGACAGCATCCCGGATGCGCTCCGGCGCTACCTGGACCAGCCGCACTGGCTGTACGTGGCCACGTTCGCCGACGGTTCCACCAAGGTCGGCACGGCCGCGGACGGGCGCAAGCAGCTCCGCCTGATCGAACAGGGGGCCGTCCACGCCAGGTATGTTGCCCGTGCCGGCGACGGGCTGGTGGTGCGGATACTCGAAGACGCCGTGACGGCCGTGGTCGGCCTGCAGCAGGCTGTCCGGGCAGGAACCAAAACAGCGGCGCTGGCCCGGCCCCTGGCCGCCACGGAACTGGACGCCCGCAATGCCGAGGCCGCGGAGTCGGTGCGTTCCATGCTGGCGGACCTGGCGATCGCCGGTTTCCGGACGGCCGACGAAGTCTGGGAACCTCCCGCCCAGTTCCGTACGGTGCTGGAGACGCCGTGCGAACTGTATCCGTGCGACCCCGGTTCGGGTGAGCACGGCATGGTCATCCAGGCGGTCTTGGGCGCAACGGCCCTGGTCCAGGTGGACGGCGAAGAAACCCTGTTCGCAGCGGACCTGTCCCGCCTGAAGGGACGCCGGCTGCAGTACGGTCCTTTCCGCACGGCCGTGCCTGCACTCCAGGCCGCACTGTTCTAGCGGGAGCTTCACTGTTCTAGCGGGAGCTTCGCGGACACCGTTTCGGGCCCTTCCCGCCCGCCCCTGTATTCTGAAGACATGCTAAATACCCCCTGGGAAACCGGCTCGCCCCTGTACCGGAAACTTGTCGTGAGCGCACTGGCGCTCAGTGGCCTCGGGGTGCTGCTGGTGCTTCTGGGAGCGGTCCTGGATAACCAGGTCCTGATGTACATCGCCCTTCCCCTGATCGTGGTGGGCCTGAGCACGCACCTGAGCGGGATGGTGGTCCGCGCCAGGGACACCCGACGCCGCATCAAAGGCACGGAGGGCAAAAAATGAGCATCAACCCCCAACTCCAGGGACGCACCTACCCGGCAGGGGCTGCGTACTCCGTGGGCCGTGAAAAGATCCGCGAATTCGCTGCAGCCGTCAAGGCCACCAATCCGGCCCACTTCGACGTCGCCAGCGCCCAGGAACTGGGCTATGCAGACCTCGTTGCCCCGCCTACCTTCGCCATCATCGTTGCCCAGCGTGCCGACGCGCTGCTGGTTGCTGATCCCGATGCCGGCATCGACTTTTCCCGGGTGGTCCATGCCGACCAGCGCTTCACCCATCACCGTCCCATCGTGGCCGGAGACGAACTCGTGGCCGAGCTGCACGTGGACTCGGTGCGGGCAATGGGCGACGGCGCCCTGATCACCACCCGCGCGGAAATTTCCACGACCGAGGGCGAGCAGGTAGCCACCACCCTTTCATCCATCCTCGTCCGCGGAGAGGGGCAGTAACCGCTATGTCCATTGCACTAAGTGAACTGTCCAAGGGCACCGAGATCGGTTCCGCCGCGCTGGAAATTTCCCGTGCCGACCTCGTCCGCTACGCCGGTGCCTCCGGCGATTTCAACCCCATCCACTGGAACGAACGCTTCGCCCGCGAGGTGGAGCTGCCCGGCGTTATTGCGCACGGCATGTTCACCATGGGCACCGCTGTCCAGCTGGTGAGTGACTGGATCGGCGATCCGGGAGCGGTGATTGACTACCAGACGCGTTTCACCCGGCCCGTCCTGGTGGAAGATATCGACGGCGCTCCAGGAGCGGTCGTGGAGGTCGCCGGTGTTATCGGCGCCATCGACGCGGACAACTCGACGGCACGCGTGGATCTCACCGTGACCTTCAACG
Organism: Arthrobacter jinronghuae; assembly: GCF_025244825.1. Taxonomy (NCBI): domain Bacteria; kingdom Bacillati; phylum Actinomycetota; class Actinomycetes; order Micrococcales; family Micrococcaceae; genus Arthrobacter; species Arthrobacter jinronghuae. Next base: position 2,912,172 of record NZ_CP104263.1, on the reverse strand, counting down.
GGCAGAAGGTGCTGGTCAAGGCACAGGCAGTGGTGCGGGTCTGGTGACTGCTTTGACCCGGATGCCGCTGGCATCCCTGACCACCGCACGCGTGGGCGGCCCCGCCCGCCGCTACCTTGAAGCAGAAACCGAAGACGAACTGATCATTGCCGTCCGTGCCGCGGATGAGGCGGGGGAGCCGCTGCTGATCATCGGCGGCGGTTCCAACCTCTTGATCTCGGACGAAGGTTTCGACGGCGCCGTCATACACATTGCCAGCCGCGGGTTGGACATCCGGGAGGCCGGGGACGGAACCGCCGTCCTGCGCGCCGAGGCCGGGCACCCGTGGGACGAACTGGTGGCGTACACCCTGTCGGAGGGCTACTCCGGCCTGGAAGCGCTGTCCGGTATCCCGGGGCTGGCCGGTGCGACGCCGGTGCAGAACGTGGGTGCCTACGGCGCCGATGTCTCGCAGTCCATCACTTCGGTGCGCGCCTGGGACCGCTCCGAGCGCACGGTGGTGGAATTCGCGAACGCGGATCTCGGGTTCGGCTACCGGGATTCGGTGCTCAAGCGCAGCACGAAGAACGGTTCTCCCCGCTACGTGGTGCTGACCGTGGAGTTTGCCTTGTCCAAGGGCTCCACCAGCGCCCCGGTCCGCTACGCCGAGCTCGCCCGGGCTCTGGGAGTGGACATCGGCGAGCAGGCCGACGCCGCGGACGTGCGCCGCGAGGTCCTTCGGCTGCGGGCGGGTAAGGGCATGGTCCTGGACGCCTCGGACCCGGACACCTACAGCACCGGTTCCTTCTTCACCAACCCCATCGTTGATGAGGCAACCGCGGCAGCGCTGCCGGCAGACGCTCCCCGCTATCCGGTGGCGGAGCCCGGAAGGGTGAAGCTGAGCGCCGCGTGGCTGATCAGCCACGCCGGTTTCCGCAAGGGCTTCGGGCTGGCACCAGAGGATGGCACGGGCGGGCGGGCCTCACTGTCCACCAAGCACACCCTGGCCGTCACCAACCGCGGCGACGCCACTGCCGAGGACCTGCTGGTGGTAGCCCGCACGGTCGCTGCCGGCGTGGAGAAGGCTTTCGGCATCCGGCTCCACCCCGAGCCCCTGCTGGTCAACTGCACGTTGTAGCCGCCACCGGCACGGCAGGAATCAACCGCCGGGACTGTCGCCGGGTTCGGGTCCCGGCCGCAGCGGTCCTTCCTCCGCCGGTCCCTTCTCCGGCGGCCCTTTCCGTGCAGGTCCTTTCCGCGCCTCGGCGGCTGCTGCCTGCGCACTCCGGATAGCCGGGCGGTCTCGGCGCGGGTCCAGCAGGCAGCTGTTGCACAGCCATTGGATCAGCCGGGGCGTCAGGGCCACCTGGGTACGCCGGTCCTGCAGGTCCGGCAGCAGCCACTCCGGCTCCAGGAAGCCGCTGAGGGCATAGGCGAGCTCGTGGGCGCCGAACAGCCGGGCGAAGGCCGCCTCCGGCTCCAGCGTCCGCTCAAGCGCCAGCAGCGCTTTGTCCTGGGCACAGAGGACCCCTGGGCCCTCGGCCTCCAGATACCGGCGCAGTTGCAGGGCCACACGGAGATACCGGGCCCGGGTGGGGGTCTGCTTGCCGGCACAGCTGAAGGCGAAGAAGGTGCTAAGGATCGAATCCACGCTTTGCTGCTCCATGCGGACAACATGCCACCCGGCACTGACAGTTTTTGAGCGCCCCGGTTTTGGCCGCCATGTCTTAGGCGCTCCCGCCCGGCGGCCCCAGCTAGGCAGCCCCCGCCAGGCAAGCGTCCGCTAGGCGCCACCCCCGTCAACGCAGCACGGGTCCGCTCCACGGGGGAGCGGACCCGGAACGGGAACGGAAAATCAGAGGTTGCCGGTGGCGATGCGCAGCATCCGGCGCAGCGGCTCGGCGGCGCCCCAGAGCAACTGGTCCCCGATGGTGAAGGCGCTGATGTACTCCGGACCCATTTCCAGCTTGCGGATGCGGCCCACCGGGATGTCCAGCGTGCCGGTGACCGCCACCGGAGTCAGTTCGGCCATGGTGGCTTCCTTGGTGTTGGGCACCACCTTGGACCATTCATTGTCGGCATCGATGATCTTCTCGATCTCGGCCACGGAGAGGTCCTCGGTCAGCTTCAGCGTCAGGGCCTGGGAGTGGGAACGCATGGCACCGATCCGAACGCACAGCCCGTCAAACGGAATCCGCCCGTCGGCCCCGCGGCCGAGGATCTTGTTGGTCTCCGCGCCGCCCTTCCACTCTTCCTTGGACATGCCGTTGCCCAGGTCCGCATCGATCCAGGGAATCACTGAGCCGGCCAGCGGCACACCGAACTGGGAGGAGTCCATGGACGGGTTCTTCTGCTGGGCCAGGACGGCACGGTCAATCTCCAGGATGGCCGACGCGGGATCGGCGAGGTTCGGCGCCACCGCAGCGTTCAGCGCCCCGAACTGGTTGAGCAGTTCGCGCATGTGCCGGGCACCGCCGCCGGAGGCTGCCTGGTAGGTCATGGACGTGCCCCACTCGACGAGGCCGTTGCGGAACAGCCCGCCGAGGCCCATCAGCATGCAGGACACGGTGCAGTTGCCGCCCACGAAGTTCTTCACGCCCCGGGCCAGACCGGCGTCAATAACGTCCCGGTTGACCGGATCCAGCACGATGATCGCGTCATCGTCCATGCGCAGCGTGGAAGCGGCGTCAATCCAGATGCCGTCCCAGCCGGCGGCACGCAGCTTCGGGAAGATTTCCGCCGTATAGTCTCCGCCCTGGGCGGTGACGATGATCGGCAGCTTGGCCAACGCGTCGACGTCGTACGCATCCTGCAGCGGTCCGGCTCCGGCCGCGAAGGACGGCGCGTTGCCGCCGGCGTTGGAGGTCGAGAAGAACACCGGGTTGACCAGGTCGAAGTCGCCCTCGTCCTGCATGCGCTGCATCAGGACGGAACCGACCATGCCGCGCCAGCCGACGAAACCTGCAGTAGGGAAAGCGGGAATGGAGGAAGAAGTCATGGTTTCCACCTTAGGCCAGCGGTGCGGCTGCGTCTTGGTTGGCTGCGTCACGGTCGGCTGTCTCACGGTCCCGGGTCCAGAGGGCAATCCGGTACCGGGTGCCGTTGGAAGACGTGTACCAATCGGCGGCAGGACTGACGGCGCTGAAGGTCCAGTCCTGGCCCAGCGCGGGGGCGAATGTGTCGCCTTCGGTCTCCATGTCGATGACCGTCACCACCGCGGTATTGGCCACCGGGACGGCCGCTTCATACAGCTGTGCACCCCCGATGATCCAGATTTCCTCGTTGCCGGGACTTGTTCGGGCCACGGCCAGGGCATCCTCGAGGGAGCCGACGACGACGGCGCCGGAGTCCGCGGCTTCGGCGTGCAGCGCGGCACTGGAGGACACAATGATGTTCGTCCTTCCGGGCAGCGGCCGGTAGGCGGCCGGGAAGGACTCCCAGGTGCGGCGGCCCATGATGACCGGGTGTCCCGCCGTCGTCGCCTTGAAGTGCGCCATGTCCTCGGGCAGGTGCCACGGCATGCCGCCGTCGCGCCCGATGACGCCGTCTACGGTCTGCGCCCACACCATGCCGATGACGGGGCCGCCGTCGGGTACCGTGCCGCGCTCCCGGAGGACCTGACCGAGGTCCGCGCCCGCATGGGAGCCGCCGCCCACCGGGAAGTAGCGGGTGGGGCCGGCCGGGGCGGCAGCAGTTGTTACGGGAAGGGACTCGGTCATGGTTGTCCTCTCAAACGGCGATAGGCGCTTTGATACCGGGGTGGTGCCGGTAGTCGAGGACCTCGAAGTCCTCAAGGGTGTAGTCGAAGATGCTCTCCGGAGTGCGGCGGATCCGCAGCTTCGGGTAGGGGAAGGGCTCCCGGCTGAGCTGTTCACGGACCTGGTCCACATGGTTGTCGTAAATGTGGACGTCGCCGCCGCTCCAGACGAATTCGCCGGGCTCCAGCCCGGTCTGCTGGGCCACCATCAGGGTGAGGAGGGCGTAGGAGGCGATGTTGAACGGGACCCCCAGGAAGGTGTCCGCCGAACGCTGGTACAGCTGGCAGGACAGTTTTCCGTCCGCCACGTAGAACTGGAACAGGGCATGGCACGGCGGCAGGGCCATGTTCTCGACCTCCGCCGGGTTCCAGGCCGTGACGATGTGGCGGCGGGAATCCGGGTTCTTCCGGATGCCTTCCACCAGCTTCGCGATCTGGTCGATGTGCCCGCCGTCGGGAGTGGGCCAGGAGCGCCACTGGACGCCGTAAACCGGGCCGAGTTCGCCGTCCTCATCCGCCCACTCGTCCCAGATGCTCACTCCCTGTTCCTGCAGCCAGCGGACGTTGGAGTCGCCGCGCAGGAACCAGAGCAGCTCGAGGGCAACGGACTTGAAATGCACCCGCTTGGTGGTGATCAGCGGAAAGGATTCGCTCAGGTCAAAGCGCATCTGGCGGCCGAACACGCTGCGCGTGCCGGTGCCGGTGCGGTCCGACTTCTGCGTGCCGTTGGCCATGACGTCGCGCAGCAGGTCTTCATACGGGGTAGGAATGCTCACCCGGCCAGTCTAGTTCAGGTCGACGCGCAGGCAGGGGGAATGCGAGCCGTGCCACAACGGCACCGGGCGGCCCGAGCTAGTCGTCGAAGGCCCGGTATTTTTCCAGCGAAACGATCCGGCCCTCATCCGCGCTGCTCACCTGGCAGATCACGGACTCGCCGGGTGCCAGGTACGGGTCCTTGGCCGGCAGGCCTGCGGCCATGTCCACGGGCATGTGTCCCGCCAGCACGTCGAAGACCAGGGGCAGCACCGGCCGATGCGTGCACACCGCCACGGGTTTGGCCTTGTCGAACAAGCCCTCAACGGCGTTCCGGGCCTTGCCTGGCTTGCGCTTGGCACTGTGCTCGGTAAGCGCGTCAACCGTCTTGAACTTGGTGCCTTCCGCCTTCACGTACGGGCGGACGGTCTGCACGCAGCGCACCCAGGGACTGGAAACCACCCGTTTCGGCCGCCAGGCCACCAGCAGCCGCGAGACCGCCATGGCCTGCCGCAGGCCCGTGGCTACCAACGGACGTTCGCCCTCTGCCCGGGTCCACGCGGACCGGGGCTTGGCCTTGGCATGCCGGACAACGATCAGCGGCCAGGTCCTCAGCCGCTGCTCGTTCCAGGCCGCCACCAGTTCCATCAGCGGCAGTTTGTCCGTGGGGTTGGTAAGTGCTTCGGCGGCTTCCTCCGGAGTGCACCAGCGTGTGCCGTCCACTTCCTTGCCGTCCGGCCGTGCTTTGTCCGAGTCCACATGGGAGGCCCAGTAATGCACCATCTTCATGCCCGAAGCCACCGGGTAAAGCGTGGAGGGCAGCGGAATGCCCAGGCTGATCCTCAGGCCCACTTCCTCACGGACTTCCCGCACGGCGCATTCCGGGGTGGTTTCGCCGACATCGAGCTTGCCCTTGGGCCAGGACCAGTCGTCATACCGGGGGCGGTGGATCATGAGGACCTGCAGTTTGCCCTCCCGCTCGCGCCAGCACAGGGCGCCCGCCGCCACTACCTTGACCGGGGTGTCCTGGACTGGAGCGGCGGCGGGGGACTGAATTGCTTCCATCAGCGCCGGGCCACGGAACGCTGGCGGGAACGGGAGGCCAGCAGCCAGGACTGCACGTCCTGCAGCGGGTTGCCTTCCTCGTCCTTGCTGTGGCGGATCCAGGTGCCTTCCGGGTCCAGATGCCAACTCGCCGTGCCGGGGTCCATGTACCGGTCCATCAGGGCGATCAGATCGGCGACGTCGTCGCGGGCCACCAGCTGGACCAGGGCCTCCACCCGGCGGTCCAGGTTGCGGTGCATCATGTCCGCGGATCCGATGAAGACCACCGGGTCTCCGCCGTTGGCGAAGGCGAACACCCGGGAGTGTTCCAGGAAGCGGCCCAGCACCGAGCGTACGGTGATGTTCTCGCTCAGGCCGGGTACGCCCGGACGGACCGAGCAGATACCGCGGACAATGACGTCCACCTGGACCCCCGCCTGGGAGGCACGGTAGAGGGAGTCGATGATCGCCTCGTCCACCATGGAGTTGACCTTGATGATCACCCGCGCGGCGAGGCCGGCCTTCTTGTTCGCAATCTCGCGCTCAATCCGGTCAATCAGTCCGGACCGGACCGAGCGCGGAGCCACGAGCAGCCGCTTGAAAGTGGACTTCGGCGCGTAGCCGGAGAGCTGGTTGAATAGCTTCGTCAGGTCCTCGCCCACCTGCTCATTGGCGGTGAGCAGGCCCAGATCCTCGTAGTAGCGGGCGGTGCGCGGATGGTAGTTGCCCGTGCCGATGTGGCAGTAGCGGCGCAGTCCGTCCACTTCCTGCCGGACCACCAGGGACAGCTTGCAGTGCGTCTTCAGGCCCACGATGCCGTACACCACGTGCACGCCGGCCTGCTCGAGCTTGCGTGCCCAGGAAATGTTGGCCTGTTCGTCGAACCGGGCCTTGATTTCCACCAGTGCCAGGACCTGCTTGCCGGCCTCGGCGGCGTCGATCAGGGCGTCAACGATGGGCGAATCGCCGGAGGTGCGGTACAGCGTCTGCTTGATCGCCTGCACCCGCGGATCGGCGGCGGCCTGCTCCAGGAACGCCTGCACGGATGTCGAGAAGGAATCGTACGGATGGTGCAGGAGGATGTCCCGACGGCGCATGGCCGCGAACACGTTTGCCGGCTTCGAAGTCTCGGACTCCTTCAGGTGGCGGTTGGTGTGCGGCACCTGCTTCGGGTAGTGCAGGTCCGGCCGGTCGATCCGGCTGATCGGGGAAAGGCCGCGGAGGTCCAGCGGCGCGGGAAGGACGTAGACCTCGTCCGATTCCACGCCCAGCTCGCGTTCGAGCAGTTCCCGGATATTCGGGTTCATCTCCGGGGTGACTTCCAGGCGCACGGGAGGACCGAAGCGGCGGCGCAGCAGCTCCTTTTCCAGGGCCTGCAGGAGGTTCTCGGCGTCGTCCTCTTCCACCTCGAGGTCTTCGTTGCGGGTGACGCGGAAGGTGTAGTGCTCAATAACGTCCATGCCCGGGAAGAGCTGGTCCAGGTGCTGGGCAATGATGTCTTCCAGCGCGATGAACCGGGCCGTGCGCCCCGCCACGTTGCCCGCGCGGGGGCCGTCCACGGAGATGAGGCGGGGGAGCTGGTCCGGGACCTTTACGCGTGCAAAGAATTCCTTGCCGCTGACCGGGTTGCGGACCACCACTGCCAGATTCAGGGAGAGGCCGGAAATGTAAGGGAAGGGGTGTGCCGGGTCTACGGCAAGGGGGGTCAGGATGGGGAAGACCTTCGCCGCGAACTGCTTGTGCAGGCTCGCCTTGGCGGCGTCGTCCAGTTCGTCCCAGCTGACCAGGTAGATCTGCTCTTCCGCCAGGGCCGGCCGGATCTGGCTGGCGAAGACGTCCGCATGGCGCTGCTGCAGCCGGTAGCCCGCTGCCACGATTTCCTCGAGCTGTTCGATCGGGCTCTGGCCTGCAGCGGAGGGGACCGCCAGGCCGGTGGCAATGCGGCGCTTGAGGCCGGCAACCCGGACCATGAAGAACTCGTCGAGATTGGAGGCGAAGATGGACAGGAAGTTCACCCGTTCCAACAGGTACAGCTCAGGGTCTTCGGCGAGTTCCAGGACCCTGGCGTTGAAATGCAGCCAGCTGATCTCCCGGTCCAGGAACCGTTCCGGCGTGATATCTCCGCTCGGAACAAGGGCAGGGCCGAAGTCCGGGATGTCGATGCGGTCCTGGGTGGCCCGCGGTGCCGACATCGCCTCTGCGGACCCGAAGGTCGAGCGGGGCTCTGCGTCGGTATCGAAACTCATAGTGTCTCCCTGAGGTGCTGGCGGCGGATCAGGGCAGGCGTTACGGGCGGACCGCCTGGCCCTGCAAACAACATTACAAGCTGCGCAGCCCTATGCGGGTGCGTACATCACGTCCTGGTCCCAGCGGACGAAGCCGAGCCGGCGGTACAGGGCGACGGCGGCGGTGTTGTCGGCGTCGACGTACAGCATGACGGCATCCAGTCCCGCGGCGTGGAGATGCTGGATTCCGGCTACCGTCAGGGCTTTGCCCAGTCCCCGGCCCTGCGCCTCGGGGCTGACGCCGACCACATACACCTCGCCGATGGGCGGGTGCCCGCCGGTGCCGGGGTGGACCTTGGTCCAGTGGAAACCGAGGATCGTGCCTTCGTCGTCCACGGCCAGGAGGAAACCGGCCGGGTCAAACCAATCCTCGTCCATGCGGGCCTGAAGATCGGCAAGGCTCATGGACCCCTGCTCCGGGTGGTGGGCAAAGGCGGCGGCGTTGACGTCCAGCCAGGCCTGCTCATCCTGGCCGGGTTCAAAGGGACGCACCGATACCCCGGCAGGGAACCGGGTTTCGGGCAGCGAGGCATTGGACCGGCTCAGGCGCATCTTCCACAGGTCACGGACGGGACGGTAGCCGAAGCGGGCGGCAAGCTCCACTGCCGCCTCATGGTTTCCATGCGACCAGGCAGCGGGCCGGGGATCGCCGTCGCCCTCGGAGGAGTTGGCCCGCACTGCATCCTGCACTGCCGCGGCAAGGGCCGTGCCGACGCCCTGGTTTCGGTAGTTCGGGTGTACCACCAGTTCCAGCACTCCCGCATCCTGCGGGGTTTCGGATACGAGGACGGCGACGCCGGCCAGCCATTGCCCGCTGCCGGTGTCGGAACCGGAGTCATTGGCGTAGGTGGTGAAGACGGAGAGAGTGTCCGGATCGGCGTCGGGGGAGCGCAGGTCCACGAGCGTCTGCTCGGACAGCGGCGGATTGCCGTCCGAGTCCTGCGCGGCGGACGCCAGCTGCAGGATATCGGCGAGGGCGGCGGGCTCGGGCGTGCCACGGGTCTCGACTACGGGCCAGGCTGTCTGCGGTTCTTCACTCATGCCGAAAGCCTAGCGCGGCTGGTGCCCCTGCGCAGGGCGCGGCGCCGCGGGAAGTACGCCGGTCAGGCGTCCTGGCTGGCGGCTGCCGTGGTTTCCGCCCGCGAGCGGGTGAACCGGTAACCGACATTCCGCACCGTACCGATCAGCGTCTCGTGGTCCGGCCCCAGCTTGGCCCGCAGCCGCCGTACATGGACATCCACGGTCCGGGTGCCGCCGTAGTAGTCGTAGCCCCACACCTCGTGGAGCAGCTGGTCGCGGGTAAAGACGCGGCCGGGATGCTGCGCCAGGTATTTAAGGAGTTCGAACTCCTTATAGGTGAGGTTCAGGGCCGTGCCGTTCACGCGGGCCGTGTAGCTGGCCTCATCAATAACGACGCCGGAGGCGCGGATCTCGGTTGAAGGAGCCTCGACTGCGCCGGCGCCGCGGGCCGACGCCAGGCGGAGCCGCGCTTCGAGCTCGGCCGGGCCGGCGGAATCGAGGATGACATCGTCAGCGAGCCAGTTGGGGGCGACCGCAGCCATCCCGCCTTCCGTGAGGATAAGGATAAGCGGAGTGCCCAGGCCCGTGGCCTTCAGCAGCTGGGTCAGGGACCGCGCGCCGACGAGATCCCTGCGGGCATCCACCAGGATGACGTCACTGGGATCGGTGTCCAGAAGGGCCGTAGGTTCCGCCGGCACAACGTGGACCTTGTGGTTCAGGAGTTCCAGGGCGGGCAGGACGTTGACCGAGGAACCCGAGCTGTTGGTAAGAAGCAAAATGTGCGACATAGGTCCTCCGAATGTTGGGCGCACACCATCGGGCATTTTCCTTCGCCGATCCGCTTGGCTTGAAGTGATCGAAAGTATACCCATCGAGCTGACGGGCCTGTCGTTTTTCTTCTGGACGCCGTAATAAGGCAGGATAACTAGGGTGAAACTTTGGAGCTTAGCGGTGCCGGCGGCGCTTGCCATTATCGGTATCGTGAGCGCTTCCTACCTGTCCGTGCCCGCGGTGGCCGTGATCAGCGGTCTGGCCGCCGTCCTCACCGGCGTCTGCTGGCCGCACCTGATAGGGGTGCCTGCCCGCAAAACGCAGGGCGCAACCCTGGGCCTGGTAGGCGCAGGCGCAGTGGCGGCAGCATACTTCGCGCCCGCCGCGGCCATGCTGACCTGGTTGCCGGCCGCCGTCGCCGTAGGCGTCGGAGCGGTCTTCCTGATCCAGCTGCTCCGCGGCACCGGACAGGCGCACCGGCTCGAATCGATCGTCGGCATTATCTCCGGCGTGCTGGTTACTGCCATGGGCTCCGGCTGGGTGGCCGCTGACCGTTTGGCCGGTACCGACGGGAATCCCGGACTCCTGAGCGTGACCGGCAGTGCCGCATTGGCGGCCGTTGCCGTGTCGCTTATTCCGCTCCCGGACCGGATGGCCGCACCGCTGGGCCTGCTGGCCGGCGGCCTGACCTCAGCCCTGGTGGCCCTGGTCGTGGCGGGCGTTTCCTGGCAGGCGGCAGCGTTCAGCGGCGTGGTGATAGCCGCCGTTGTGATGGCCTTCCGCCGGCTGGCGCTTTCCCGCAACGATGCTTCCAATGCTGCAGGACGCCTGGCGCTCGGGCTGGCTCCGGTGGTCACCCTCGGATCCGTGGTCTACTTCCTCGGCCGGCTGCTGATTTCCTAACAGCTGCAAACCGGTGCGTAGGGCGGAGTGTTTGATGTCCTGCCGGGGTTTGGCCCGCAGGTCCCTGTCATGATCGAATGGCGGGAAGGAAACTGTTCCTCCCGCGCGTTAGGATGTAGCCATGGTTGCTCTCGAAATTTTCTTTATTGCCCTGCTGGGCATCACCGGCCTCGCGATGGCCGGATTCGCTGCACTGGTTATCTCCCGCCTGTACAAAGGCCAGAAGTAAACACCGGCCAGAAGTAAACACCCGGAAGAACACCGGCTCCGCCCGCCGGCACCAGCCACCCGTTACACCGAAGGACAGGTTCCACCATGCCAATGGAGATCCCCACCGATCTGACTCCGGAACTGGTACCGCTGTCCTGGCTCCTCGGCACTTGGGAAGGCTCCGGACGGCTGGGCGAGGGTGAAGCTGATTCGGAGCACTTCGCACAGAAGGTTACGTTCACCCAGAACGGCCTTCCGTACCTGCAGTACACCGCGGAAAGCTGGCTCACCGACGAGCAGGGCACCCGCCTGCGGCCGCTGGCCGTCGAGACGGGGTTCTGGGCCCTGGACCGCCCCCTGAACGACGCCGACGGCGGCCCCGGCCTGGTTCCGGCGGATATCGTGCCGGCGCTCCGCAGCGCTGATGAGGTCGAAGAGCTGCGCAATGACGCAGGTGGTTTCGATATCACCGCCACCATCGTGCACCCCGGAGGCATCGCCGAGCTGTATTACGGGCAGATCAAGGGGCCGCAGATCCAGCTGAGCACCGATGTGGTGATGCGCGGCGTGAACTCCAAGGAGTACTCAGCAGCCACCCGGATCTACGGCCTGGTCAACGGCGACCTTTACTGGCGCTGGGATGTTGCCTCCGAGGGTGAAGCCTTGAAGGCCCATGCCTCGGCAATCCTGAACAAGACCTCCTAAACATCCTCCGGTAAAGCCGGCCGGAGGAATAGGCCCGAGCCGCTAGGACGTTGCACCTGTTATGACGTATTCCAGCCCCCTGCTTTCCCGCCACGGCGCCGTTGAAGCCGGCGGCCTCGACGCCGGTACGGCCTCGCACTACGGCGATCCGCTCCGTGAACAGCGCGATCTTGCACGCGGCAGCGCCGTCGTCGACCTTTCCTTCCGCGGCGTGGTTACCGTTTCGGGCCCCGACCGCCTCAGCTGGCTGAACACGCTGTCCTCCCAGCAGGTGGCGGATCTTCAGCCCGGCGTGAGCTCGGAGCTGCTGCTGCTCAGCGTGCAGGGCCGCATTGACTATGACGCGCGGATCATCGACGACGGCGCCACTTCCTGGCTGCTGGTCGAATCCGCCGAAGCACCGGGCCTGACCGAGTGGCTGCAGCGCATGAAATTTATGCTCCGGGTCGAAATCGCAGACGTCACGGACCAGTGGGCCGTGGCCGGTGCGACGGTTGAGGTGCCGCAGTGGGAGCAGTACCTGCGGTGGACCGATCCCTGGCCGCACATTGGTGCCGGCGGGTTTGCCTACACTGCCGTGCCGGAAGATGCCCACCCCGGGCTTGAGCGGCCCTGGTACGAATACCTGATTCCGCGGGCCGGGTTCGAGGCCGCAATGGACGCCTCCGGGCGCACCTTGGCCGGCTCCATGGCTTCCGAGGCGCTGCGCATTGCCGCCTGGCGGCCGCGGCTGGGAGCGGAGACCGACGAGAAGACCATCCCGCACGAGCTGGACCTGATCCGCACCGCCGTTCATCTGGCCAAGGGCTGCTACAAGGGCCAGGAAACCGTTGCACGGGTCCACAACCTGGGGCACCCGCCCCGCCGGCTGGTGTTCCTGCAGCTGGACGGTTCGCAGCACACCCTTCCGGCCGCCGGCAGCCCGGTAATGCTGGGGGAGCGGCAGGTCGGAACCCTGACCTCCGTCGGTGCCCACTATGAAATGGGCCCCGTGGGCCTGGCAGTGGTGAAGCGGTCCGTGGATCCCTCCGTGCAGCTGGTAGTGAACGACGACGGGGAGCTCTACGCCGCCGCGCAGGAACCCATCGTGGCGCCGGATGCGGGAGCCGTGGTGGGACGTGCCTCGGGCTTCCTGAAGGCACCGCGGCGCTGACCGCAAGCTTCTTTTCCCGATTGACAGCCAGAAAAATCAATACCTCCAGGAGCGCCATGAGCACCCCCGAATCCCGCCCCCAGATCGATGATGACGTTATTGAACTCGCAGGCATGGTTTTTGATGCTGCGCGTGCAGGCGACACCGAAGGGATCCGCCGCTACCTCGACGCCGGCGTGCCCGTGAACCTGACGAACAGCTCGGGAGACAACCTGCTGATGCTGGCCTCGTACCACGGCCACGCGGAGCTGACCGCACTGCTGGTGGAACGCGGTGCGGACGTCAACACGCAGAATGACCGCGGCCAGACCCCGCTTGCCGGTGCCGCGTTCAAGGGGTACGTAGAGATTTTCCGGATCCTGGCGGAAGCGGGTGCGGATCCCGACGCCGGATCGCCCACCGGGCGGGATACCGCCGGGTTCTTCAAGCGGCAGGAAATGCTGGACCTGCTCGGCTAGGGCGGGTGCGTAGCGCCTAGGCGTTCAGGGCCACGGAGGTGCGGCTTCCGGCGGGGATGAAACCGGACCCGACTGCGGTCCTGGCGGCGCCCACGTTGTCCAGACGGGCCCGCCACTGGGGGATTAAGCCGCCTGCCATGGCGTCCTCGAGGGCCACCGAACTGATGTAGCTGCCCAGCCCGCGCAGCCGGTGGCCCGGGGCGGTCAGCACGCTCATGTCCGCCAGGATTCCGTCGGTGATGCTGTATCCCGCACCTGCCACAGGGCGTGGTTCGTCCTGGGAATCGTCCACCAGGACAAAGACTTCTTCCTTCTCCGCGAGGCCGGCCTCCGCGACGTCATCCGGAGGACACAGGCGCTCCAGGGCGACGGCGAGAGCGGGTTCGTTGCTGACGGCAAGCTCGTCGAGTGGAATGACGCTCGGGAAAGCGTCGGCGAAAAACAGCTGCTCGGCGCCCAGGACCCGTCCGCCGTGTTCCATGGACATCTGGATAAGCCCTGAATGACGGGTGAGCTGCGCGGCGCTTTGGGTCCTGGCGCGGTCGGCAGCCCATTCGGGGCCGCTGAACACCTCGGCACCGAAAAGGCGCAGGAAGCATGCTGTGTCAGCCTGTTCCTGAACGCTGTAGATGCGTTCGCCGGTGTCCGTTTCCGCCAGGGCATTATCCGCCAGGCCCAGATGGCGGGACCAGGCCAGCTGGATGATCGCGATGGTTCCCGAGTCCAGATTCATGGTTTTCAACCTACACCGCGGCATGCACACGCATGCAAACGCCCTGCCGAAGCATACGGAATCCTCAGCAAATACACAGCATGCCTGACGGAATCCGTACGCCGACGGCAGGGCGCGGCAGACGGCGGGCGGGCAGAACCCGGCCCCGCCTAGCCGAAGAGGATGGCGGCCTCGTCGTAGCGGTGCTCGGGAACGGTCTTGAGATTGCCGAGGGCCTTTTCGAAGCCCACATGGACAATGTCCGTACCGTGCAGCGACACCATGGTTCCCCACAGGCTGTCCACCACCGAATCCACTGCGGCCATGCCCAGGCGGGTGGCAAGGACCCGGTCGTAGGCCGTTGGTACACCGCCGCGCTGGATGTGGCCAAGAACCGTGGCACGGGTTTCAATGCCGGTCCGCGCCTCGATTTCGGGAGCCAGCAGTTCGCCGATGCCGCCCAGCCGCGGGCGGCCGAAACTGTCCAGGCCACGCTCCGAGTGCGGCATCTCCATATCCGTGGTGACGAAACCTTCGGCCACAACCACCAGCGGGGCACGGCCGCGGTCGCGGGCATCGCTGACCCACTGGGAGATCTGTTCGATGCTGACCGGGTGCTCGGGAATCAGGATGGCGTGGGCACCGGCTGCCATGCCGGAATGCAGGGCAATCCAGCCCACATGCCGGCCCATGACTTCAGCCACCATGCAGCGGTGGTGGGATTCACCGGTGGTCCGCAGGCGGTCACAGGCCTCCGTGGCAATCTCCACTGCGGTATCGAACCCGAAGGTGTAATCGGTGGCATCAAGATCGTTGTCCACGGTCTTGGGCACGCCGACGATTCTCAGGCCGGCGTCCGTAAGCCGCTGGGCGGCTGCGAGGGTGCCTTCACCGCCAATGGCGATAACGGCGTCGATCCCGAGGCGGTCCAGCGTGGCCTTGATCTTCTCCGGCCCGCCGTTCGGACCTTCAAACGGGTTGGTGCGGGACGTCCCGAGGATCGTCCCGCCCTGCTTGGAAATGCCGCGGACACGGGAGCGGGGCAGGTCCATGATGTCGCCGTCCACCACGCCGCGCCAGCCGTCACGGAAACCGACGAACTCGATGTCCTCGTATTCCTTGATGCCTTTGAGGACGGCACCGCGGATCACCGCGTTCAGCCCGGGGCAGTCCCCTCCGCTGGTGAGGATACCGATCTTCATGTCATTACCCCTGGATCTGCTGGCGGTTGTTAGGTCCTGGCTTTGATTCTAGCCAGCAGATCCGTGGAGGACTAAGCGCGGGGGCTCACCAGGCGCTGCAGGATGATGGTTCCGTCCGTCTTCGGCAGCAGCAGCCATGCCACGACGTATGTGCCCAGGCCTACAAACGGCAGCAGGAAACTGAGGAGGACGCCGATCCGGACCAGGGAAACATCCCACCCGTAGGTTGCGGCAAGGCCGGCGCAGACTCCGCCGACCCAGCCCCTCTGCCTTTTAACCGGGGAGGAGCGCACGATGCTGAAGAACTTTTCCATGTACTAAGCCTTATCTGATGGTGTTGAAATAGGGAAATACCAGTGCCGGTCCGCGGATACGGTGACCGGGTCCGCGTCAGCGGGAACGGCTGCGCTGAAGGCCGGAAAGGAACCCGCCCAGCAGGAGCGCCAGCCCCGCACCAAGGGTGAGGCAGAGGACCAGCAGGACGGGATCCACCGAAAGGTTCACGGTGTTCACCAGGAGCAGGAGGACGGCCAGGACAGTCAGGACCAGGCCCCACACCACCGTGCCTACCTGCAGTGCGCGGGGCGGAACGGCGTCGGGGGAGTCATGGGTATCCGCCGCCGGTGCAGCGGCGCCGCGGGGGGCCACCGGTCCTGCTTCGGTATTGGCCGGACCCGGGTCTGCGGCTGCCGGCGGCATCTCCCGGTCCGGGGCTTCGTAACTTTCGGGCCCGTACTGGCGGCCCAGATAGTCCCTCTCGTTGTCCTGTTCCATGGCTAGAGATCGCTTTCTTCAGTCGTGACTAGTACGTTGCCCGCGAGTCCGCGGACGTCAATGGTGATCCGGTCTCCGTCGGCGCCGTCGTTAAGGGTGCGCTCGTCGGACGGCTGCCACAGTCCGCTGTATTCCCGCCGGTCCGCCCCGTCGTTTACCTCGACATTTCCCGCAGCCATGCCGAACCGGATGGTTACCGGCGCGTCGTCGGGAACGAGGATGGCGAGGTTCCCGGCGGCGACGCTGGCCGGGACCTCGAAGTTCCCCGAAGTCTCGGTTTCGCGGAGGTCAACTGTCCCGTTGGCGGCGATCACGGTGTAGCCGCCGCCTGCCTGGGCAGCGTCGCGGGGCACCCAGTCCGCGTTGCTGGCCACCAACAGGTTGTCGTTGACCATGCTGCCCTGGGTCAGGAGGGAGGCGACGAGTGCTGCCACTGCCGCCGTGCCGATCCCGCTGGAGTGTCTGCCGACCACGCCCAGGATCACGATGCCGAGGCCCAGGACGGCAGCGGCCGCCGCCAAGGCAACGGAAAGCGGTGCGGCCAGGGCAAGGACGTTGACGTAGTCCAGGGCGAGGACCGTTCCACCTGCCAGCAGGGCGGCACCGAACAGGGCCGCGGCGAAGGACCCGGGGGCTCCCGGGACACGTTTTGCCTTAGCGGCGCGTTCCGCGTTCTGCTTTGAATCGGGTGCCGGCGACGGAGCCGGTCCGGCGGGGGCGGCAAATTCGTGGGGTACAGCAGTGAAGGGGACCGTGCTGCCGGCAGACGGGGAACCGGCCGGGGCGGTGCCGGTGGCGGCAATGCCCGGTTTGGCAAGCGATACGGGCTTCCCGGGGGCTCCCGAAGCGTTGGTACCGGTGGGAGGAGCGGAGGCGGTGGTACCCGGGTCGCCGGACGCATCCGCGCCGGTTGCCTGGCCGGAAAGATGGAACCGGCCCTTGCCCGTGGAGAACCAGTACACAGCGGCCACGCCCGCGCCGATCCAGAACAGTGTCCAAACGACGGCGCCGAACCAGCCGTCTGCGCCGAGGAAGGAGGCACCGGGACCGCCCATTCCGAGGATGGCGAAAATGAGTGCTCCGGTCATGCCGGATGTCCAGTCGCCGCGGATCGCTTCTTCGAGATGGATCCGGCCGTCCGGTTCCGGGAGCAGCGCCCAGGCGACTCCGTAAACCAGTAACCCGATACCAAAAGCGCCGAGGACTATGAACAGTCCGCGGACAAGCACGGGGTCCAGCCCGGTGCGTGCCGCGATCCCGGTCGCGACGCCGCCGAACCACCGGTCCCCGCCGCGCGGGATGCCAAGGGATCGGACCCAGTGAAAGAAACCGCTGTGGAATCCGCCGGATGACGGTGCGCCGGTTCCTCCCGCGGCTGAACCGGTGTGCGTGGAGCCGTTGCCTGCCGCATGGCTGCCCGCGGGGGCCGGCCCATGTTCAGCGGAAGGTTGCGCTGCGGGGTCTGGGGCCCCGGAATCAGGGGATGGGGAAGGGTTCATGCCTCCAGTCTTCTCCGGCTGCAGCCATCCTGCATCAGGGACTACCCTGACCCGCCCCTGAACGGCCCCTGAAGATCGGGAATTATTGCCGTCAGGGCCGGTGTACGGCGGCTTCCCCGTGTTTGGATAGGTCCATGAGAGAACCCTTGGTGCGTCCCCGCGAACGGATCATTGCCGGCGTCTGCGCCGGGCTGGCCGCGCACTTGGGCTGGCCCGTGAAGCTGACCCGGATCGTTATGGCCGTGCTGGTGCTTGGCGCTGGAAGCGGCTTCATCCTCTACGGGTGGCTGTGGATCATGGTTCCCACTCAGGAGGAGCAGGAGAAGAAGGAACAGGTATCCGCCAACCCGCGCAGTATCGCCGAAAACTACGCGAGGCAGCTTCGGGAAGGTGCAGTCCCCACCCCGCAGCCGGGTAAGACCGGGCACCGGGAGGTTGCGGCGGGCCTTGCCCTGCTGCTGGTGGCAGCGGCCTTTATTGCCCAGCGGTTGGGTGCCAACCTGAACTGGGGGCTGTTTGTTCCCGTCGCCGCCATCGCCGGCGGCGCGGTGCTGGCATGGATGCAGCTGGACGAGAGCCGGCGGGCCGGGCTGATGAACAGTGCCGGAGCTGACCGGGCCTCAGGGCTGATCCGCCTGGCGGCGGGCCTCCTGCTGGTGGTCGCCGGTGTGCTGGTAGTGGTCTCGGGCGCGGTGAGCTGGGATGTCCTGATGTCGGGGCTGCTGGCCTCCGCCGCGGTGCTGGCCGGCGTGGCACTGGTGTTCACTCCGTGGGCGATAAAGCACTGGCGGGACCTGGAAGCCGAGCGGTCCGGACGGATTCGGCAGACGGAGCGGGCCGAAATTGCGGCCCACCTGCACGATTCGGTCCTGCAGACCCTGGCCCTGATCCAGAAGCGCGCCGGGTCCGAGCAGGACGTCATCCGCCTTGCCCGCGCCCAGGAAAGGGAGCTGAGGCAGTGGTTGTATTCCGACCGTGCCCGGGCCGAAGACCACCTCGTGGAATGCATGCGCCGGATTGCAGCAGAAATCGAGGACGCCTACGGCCACCCGATTGAGCTGGTGGCAGTCTCGGACGCCGCGCTGGATGAGCGGACTGAAGCTCTGGCCTCCGCTACGCGGGCTGCCATGCTGAATGCCGCCCAGCATGCCGGCGGCACGGTTTCGGTCTATGTTGAATGCAGGCCGGAGCAGCTTGAAGTCTTTGTGCGGGACCGCGGCTCCGGATTCGACCTGGATGCCGTGCCTGCTGACCGGATCGGCGTGCGGGGATCCATCATCGGACGGATGCAGCGTGCAGGGGGCAGTGCGGCTATCCGCAGCACTGCCGACGGCACGGAGGTCCGGCTGGTGCTGCCGCTGCCGAAAGGCACGGAAAACGGTTCCCGTGACGACGTACCCGGGGCAGCAAACAGCACGGGCAACGGCAGCACTGGCAACGGCAGCCCACGGAACGGCAGTACGGCAGACGCCGGCGCAGCACAGAAGATCCCCTCGACGGATAACCGCGTATCAAGCAACGGAGCACAACCTCAATGACAATCCACCCCTCGCCGCCGATCGACGTCGTCGTGGTTGATGACCATGCCATCTTCCGCTCCGGGCTCCGTGCGGACCTCGACGCCCGCATCAACGTGGTGGCGGAAGCGGACAGCGTCGAAACCGCGGTTGCAGCGATCACGGCCCGGCGTCCCGCCGTCGTTCTCCTCGATGTCCACCTGCCCGGCGGCAACGGCGGCGGCGGAGCGGAAGTGCTGGCGGGGTGCGCCGGGCTGCTGGGAGTGACCCGGTTCCTGGCGCTGAGCGTCTCCGATGCCGCCGAAGACGTGGTCACGGTCATCCGGGCCGGTGCCCGCGGCTACGTCACCAAGACCATTTCGGGTCCGGAGATTTCCGACGCCGTCCTGCGGGTGGCCGGCGGTGACGCGGTGTTCTCGCCGCGCTTGGCGGGATTCGTGCTGGACGCCTTCGGCACGGCGAGCGTGGCTGCAGTGGATGACGAGCTGGACCGCCTCTCGGCCCGTGAGCTCGAGGTCATGCGGCTGATCGCCCGCGGCTACAGCTACAAAGAGGTGGCCCGCGAGCTGTTCATTTCCGTGAAGACGGTGGAAACCCACGTTTCCTCGGTGCTGCGCAAGCTCCAACTCTCCTCACGCCACGAGCTCACCCGCTGGGCCGCGGACCGCCGGCTGCTCTAGCAGTCCTTACCGGCCCTTGCCGAGGAAGTCCTGCAGCCGCTCCATCCCGGTGGCGAGGTCTTCGTCGCCCAGGGCGTAGGAGAGGCGCAGGTAGCCCGAAGGGCCGAAGGCTTCACCCGGAACCACTGCAACCTCAACGGTGTCGAGGATCAGTGCCGCCAGCTCGGCCGAAGTCTGCGGCCGGACGGGGCCTTCCTTGCCCGGGAACTCGCGCCCAAGCAGGCCGCGGACATCCGCATAGGCGTAGAACGCGCCTTCGGGCATGGGGCATTCGACGCCGTCGATCGAGTTCAGGGCCGCCACCATGGCGCGCCGGCGCCGGTCAAAGGCCTGCTTCATCTCGTCCACGGCCGTCAGCGGTCCCGACACAGCGGCCAGTGCGGCCATCTGCGACACGTTGGACACGTTGGAGGACAGGTGGGACTGCAGGTTGGTGGCGGCCTTGATGACGTCAGCCGCAGCAATCATCCAGCCGACCCGCCAGCCGGTCATGGCGTAGGTCTTGGCCACGCCGTTCAGCACCACAACCTTGTCGCCCAGCTCCGGTGCCGCAGTGGCGATCGAGGTGAAGGGCACGCCGTCGTACGTCAGGTGCTCATAGATTTCATCCGTGATGACCCACAGCCCGTTCTCCGCTGCCCAGCGGCCGATTTCGGCCACCTGTTCCGCGGGGTACACGGCACCTGTGGGGTTGGAGGGGGAAACGAAGAGCAGGACCTTGGTGGCTGTGGTGCGGGCGGCCTCAAGCTGCTCGACGCTCACCAGGTAACCCTGCTCCGGGCCGGCGAAAACCTCTACCGGAACACCGCCGGCGAGCCGGATGGCCTCCGGGTACGTGGTCCAGTAGGGGGTGGGAACCAGGACTTCGTCGCCCGGGTTCAGCAGCGTGGCGAAGGATTCGTAGACGGCCTGCTTGCCGCCGTTGGTCACCAGGACCTGGGCCGGGTCGACGGCGTAGCCGGAGTCCCGCAGGGTCTTGGCGGCAATGGCCTTCTTGAGCTCAGGGAGCCCGCCGGCGGGGGAGTAGCGGTGGAAACGCGGCTGGCGCGCGGCGTCGACGGCGGCGTCGACGATGTAGTCCGGGGTGGGGAAATCCGGTTCACCCGCGCCGAAACCGATCACCGGGCGCCCGGCGGCCTTTAATGCCTTGGCCTTGGCATCCACTGCGAGGGTTGCGGACTCGGCAATGGATGCGATGCGCTCTGAAATACGGCCGGTGGAAGACATGGGATTCCCGTCTGGTGTGTGGCGGCGGCTTACGTTGGCCGCGTCGGTCCTGCCGGACGACGGCGGCGTCCCCCCAGTTTAGGCGCTCGGAATCCCCGCCGCAGGTCAGCGCGGCACTCCGTGGACAGGGCCGGTTCGACGGGACGGCAAAGTTTGCGTAGACTGGTTCTTCGGTGGTTGAGCACACCACGCTGCTTTGTGCCTTTCGGTCGGGGAAATAGTCTCCGGTTCGTTGCGGCTACAATGGTGGCGGTAGGGTGAGTTTTCCTCCATAGGGTAGTGGCGCAATTGGTAGCGCAGCGGTCTCCAAAACCGCAGGTTGCAGGTTCGAGTCCTGTCTGCCCTGCGCAGAACTGTCATTTCCGGCAGCTCAGCAGTCCTTCATGGAATGAGCAGTCCCAGCACCTGCTGCGATTGTGAACCGACACAGATGAGTGAGGCGAAGGTGACCGAGACAGCTGCCAGCAGCTCCAAGGGACACCCCTCCAGCGGGCCCAAGAAGCGCGGGTTCTTCGCCGGTATAGCTCTCTTCCTGCGCCAGGTGATTGCCGAGCTGAAAAAGGTGGTCACCCCCACCCGCAAGGAACTGCTGAGGTACACCCTCGTTGTCCTCGCGTTCGTGATGGTGATGATGCTTATCGTTACGGCTCTCGACTTTGCCTT
Source organism: Arthrobacter jinronghuae (assembly GCF_025244825.1). NCBI lineage: Bacteria > Bacillati > Actinomycetota > Actinomycetes > Micrococcales > Micrococcaceae > Arthrobacter > Arthrobacter jinronghuae. The sequence goes on along the minus strand of NZ_CP104263.1, from coordinate 2,890,860 downwards.
TGGCAAGGGCGCACTGTGGATCTTCGGCTCGGGCGGCGGCGAAAGCTAGCCAGAGACCTAAGGTTCCGTCCGCTGGACGTTGAACCGGAGACCATGAGCTAGTGACAAACCCGATAGTGCTCTGAAGAAGAAAGCAGGAATCTACGTGTCCGAGCAAGAACTCGAATCACAGATCAATGACAACGCTGATCTGGATACCGAGGATCAGATGGCCGCAGCCGACGTCGACGAGGCGCCCGCTGCTGTTGATGCTTCGGCAGACGAAGAAATCGCATCCGAAGAGGCTGCCGATTCCGCAGAAGACGCTGAGCCCGAGGAAGATCCGGCTGTTGCCTTCAAGGCAAAGCTGCGCCGCCAGGAGGGTGACTGGTACGTCATCCACTCCTACGCCGGCTACGAAAACCGCGTGAAGTCCAACCTTGAGACCCGCATCCAGACCCTGGACATGGAAGAGGACATCTTCGAAATCCAGGTCCCGATGGAAGAAGTCGTCGAGATCAAGAACACCACGCGGAAGATCGTCAACCGCGTCCGCATTCCCGGCTACGTCCTGGTGCGCATGAACCTCACCGACGAGTCCTGGGGCGTTGTCCGTCACACTCCCGGCGTCACCGGCTTCGTGGGCAACGCCCACAACCCGACTCCGCTGAGCCTTTCCGAGGTGTACTCGATGCTCGAGCACACCATCGTTTCCCCGAAGACCGAGGCCGGCAAGCCCGCACAGCAGCAGTCCTCCAACATTGCCGTTGACTTCGAGATCGGCGAGCCCGTAACGGTCAACGAAGGCCCGTTCGAAACGCTCCAGGCCACGATCTCCGAGATCAAGCCCGAATCCCAGCAGCTGGTGGTCCTCGTGACCATCTTCGAGCGTGAAACGCCGGTAACCCTCGGCTTCGGCCAGGTCACCAAGCTCCAGTAGCTTATAGATTTCGCTGTCCGCAGGTCCGCTTTAACCTGCAGGCAGCGTCCGGCCGCCAAGCCATGGCGGCCACCACCCCGGACGGACGCTCCTGTCCTTCGGGAACATAATTTAGAGAAGGACCCTTTCATGGCCCCCAAGAAAAAGGTCACCGGCCTCATCAAGCTGCAGATCAACGCAGGTGCCGCCAACCCGGCTCCTCCGATTGGTCCGGCACTTGGCCAGCACGGTGTCAACATCATGGAATTCTGCAAGCAGTACAACGCTGCAACGGAATCCCAGCGCGGCAACGTTATCCCGGTGGAAATCACCGTCTACGAAGACCGTTCCTTCACCTTCATCACGAAGACTCCTCCGGCTGCACAGCTGATCAAGAAGGCCGCCGGTGTTGCCAAGGGTTCCGCGACCCCGCACACCTCCAAGGTTGCCAACCTGACCCAGGCTCAGGTCGAAGAGATTGCCACCATGAAGATGGAAGACCTCAACGCCAACGATGTTCAGGCAGCTGCCAAGATCATCGCCGGCACCGCCCGTTCGATGGGCATCACGGTACAGGGCTAAGTCCCCGTACTCGTTTCACAATTCACATAACTGCCGCCGCCCCTGACGGGCGACGGCGCGTGGCAGGGCCCGGCGCGGTCCGACAGACCACAACTGCACAAGGAGAAAAAGCAGATGGCAAAGCGCAGCAAAGCATATGAAGCAGCTGCAGCCAAGATCGATGCGGACAAGCTGTACGCACCGGTCGAGGCTGTAGAGCTGGCGAAGGACACCAATCCTTCCAAGTTCGACGCAACCGTTGAGGTGGCTTTCCGCCTGGGCGTTGACCCCCGTAAGGCCGACCAGATGGTCCGCGGCACGGTCAACCTGCCCCACGGCACCGGCAAGACGGCCCGCGTCCTCGTTTTCGCAACCGGCGAGAAGGCTGAAGCAGCAATCGCTGCCGGCGCCGACTTCGTTGGTTCCGATGACATGATCGAAAAGGTTGCAGCAGGCTGGACCGACTTCGACGCCGCAGTGGCTACCCCGGACATGATGGGCAAGGTCGGCCGCCTGGGCCGCGTGCTCGGCCCGCGTAACCTCATGCCGAACCCGAAGACCGGTACGGTTACCCCGAACGTGGCGAAGGCTGTCACGGACATCAAGGGTGGCAAGATCGACTTCCGCGTCGACAAGCACTCCAACCTGCACTTCATCATCGGCAAGGTGTCCTTCGACGCCCAGAAGCTGGCTGAGAACTACGCAGCAGCACTGGAAGAGGTCCTTCGCCTCAAGCCGTCGGCAGCCAAGGGCCGCTACATCTCCAAGGCGACCGTGTCCACCACGTTCGGCCCGAGCATCAGCGTTGACCCGAACGTCACCAAGGTTCTCGCCGACGCATAGTCAGCAGTAGTACCTGGGGATTGCTCCCCCGAAGAGCGGTCGCAGCCTTAGGCTGGGGCCGCTCTTTTTGTTTCCGGGTGTCAGCTTTTGGTTCCGGGGAGTCCGTACGGCAGGATGTGGTCCATGACACAAACTCCGGTCTCCATTGACCCGATTGCCGTTCCGGACAGCCTGGACGCACCGGGGGCGGAGGATTTTCTCACCGTTGCCGAGCTGCTGAATGCCCAGCTGCGCGAGTTCTGGGGCAATGACGACTTCTACGGCCCGCCGCAGGCCCAGCTGGCGGGCCGGCGCAGCACGGAAACCCGTCGGCGCGAGATCCTGGCTGCCCGTCCCGGGAGGGGGCCCGGGGGACCGATCGTGGGTGTGGCCCTGGTCAACCTGCCGCTTACGGACAACCTCCATACCGGGACCGTCAACGTGGTCGTGGCTCCTTCGGCCCGCAGCCAAGGGGTCGGGACACAGCTCTATGCCGCAGCCGAAAAGCTGGCAGCGGCGGATAACCGCCGGATGCTGATGGCGGAGACGGACCATCTCCTATCCAGTGACACGGCTGGACCGGTCACCGGCACGGCGTCAACGATCCCGCAGGACGCCGCAGCCGCATTTGCCACAGGGCTCGGATTCCGGCTGGAGTTGGTGGACCGGATCAGTCGGCTCGAGCTGGGAAGCACTGCCGCCGGTGCAGCTGTGCTGCAGCAGGCCGGGGCGGCCGCGGGTGCAGGGTACGAACTCGAGTTCTGGAGCGGCGCCTGTCCGGAGGACCTCGTGGAGGCCTACGCGCGGCTGCGGCAGAAGATGAGCACCGATGCACCAATGGGCGGGCTGGACCTTGCGGAAGAAGCCTGGGATGAAGCCCGGGTGCGGGAAGCCGAGGGCCTGGCCCGCGACATGGACGCCGAGGTGCTGGTCAGCGCCGTCCGGCATGTTGCCACCGGTGAACTTGCCGGCCACACCGTCCTGGAGGTTTTCCGCAATAACCCCGCCGTGGCTTACCAGGACGACACCCTTGTTCTGGAAAGCCACCGGGGGAACCGGCTGGGCATGCTGCTCAAGGCAGCGAACCTGGTCCGCCTCCGGGAAGTGGTTCCCCAAGCCCTCAGGGTCTACACCTGGAACGCCGAGGAAAACCGCCACATGCTCTCCATCAACGAGCAGCTGGGGTTCCGGGCCATCGGTTACTCCGGGGAGTGGCAAAAGGAGCTCTCTGCCCGCTGACATCCGGGTGCGGCTGCAGACCGTCCAGGCCCCGGCAGGGGGATTTGTTCCCTGCCGGATTCTCCCGTACTCTGGAACTACCAAAGACCGTCGGTCGATGTGCATTCAATCCCACCGTAAGGCTGAACCTTCAGCCCTCCACGTGTGGAACCCGGTTGGAGAAACATCCGAAAGTCCCTTGATAGGGCGGCCTGCGCAGGTGAACGAACTGAACTCCGGAACCCCAGTGTGTCCGTAGAGTGAAGCCCCGTGCATCTGCCCGGGGCGTTTTTTATGTTCGGGACCCGATCCACCGGCACTATTTCCCCGGAAGGAGGGTTATGGCAACGCCAACAAAGGTGTCAGCAGTCGAGGAAATCACCACCGATTTCAAGGAATCGACCGCTGCTGTCCTAACCGAATACCGCGGGCTCACCGTTGCACAGCTCAAGGAGCTGCGTCGTTCGCTCGGCCAGGACACCAAGTACTCGGTCGTAAAGAACACCCTGACTGGCATTGCAGCCAAGGAAGCCGGCATCGACGCGTTCGAAGGCCAGCTTGCCGGACCTACTGCAATTGCCTTCATCAAGGGTGACGCAGTTGCAGCTGCAAAGAGCCTGACGGATTTTGCAAAGACCAACCCGCAGCTCATCATCAAGACCGGTGTCTTCGAGGGCAATGCCCTGGATGCCTCCGGCGTAGCCGCACTGGCTGCCCTTGAGTCCCGTGAGTTCCAGCTTGCACGCGTCGCCGGTGTCCTCAAGGCACCGATGTCCATGCTCGCCCGCACGGCTGATGCACTGCGCATGAAGCTTGAAGAGGAAAGCGGCGCCCCCGCTGCCTCCGCTGCAGAAGAGGCTCCGGCCGCTGCAGAAGAAGCTCCGGCAGCAGAAGCAGCCACCGAAGAGTAAATCCTCTTCTCCATCAATCTCCGGTGCCTGCGTGCACCAACTATAGGAAGGACGCCACACCATGGCGAAGCTCACCAACGAAGAGCTCATTGAAGCTTTCAAGGAACTGTCCATCATCGAGCTCTCCGATTTCGTGAAGCTCTTCGAGGAGACGTTCGACGTCACCGCTGCTGCTGTTGCAGTTGCCGGCCCCGCTGCCGGTGCCGCTGAAGCCGCTGAAGAGAAGACCGAATTCGACGTCATCCTCGAAGCTGCCGGCGACAAGAAGATCGCAGTGATCAAGGAAGTTCGCTCCCTGACCTCGCTGGGTCTGAAGGAAGCCAAGGACCTGGTTGACAGCGCTCCGAAGGCCGTCCTCGAAGGCGCCAACAAGGAAGCCGCTGACAAGGCCAAGGAAGCTCTCGAAGCTGCCGGCGCCACCGTCACCGTCAAGTAGTTTTTACTGCCTAACCGCATAAAAACGCTTTACAAAAGGCTCCGTTCCGCAAGGAACGGGGCCTTTTGTGTTCTACCTGGAGGGGTCGCTCCGGGGCAGTTGCTCCGGGGCGGTTACGCCTCTTCGCGGTAAAGCAGCAGCGCCTCGCCCTGCCCGCCGCCGCCGCAGAGCGCGACGCCGGCCCGGCCGGATCCGCGCCGGGCAAGCTCATGTGCCGCCGTGAGGGCCAGGCGGGCGCCCGAGGCGCCGATCGGATGCCCGAGCGCGATGGCTCCGCCGTGCACGTTGCACTGTTCCAGGTCCATGCCCAGTTCATTCAGGGACTGGACCGCCACGGCGCCAAAGGCCTCGTTGATCTCGATGAAGTCCAGGTCCGAGGTGCTCCAGCCGGCCCGCCCGAGAGCGGCGAAGAGGGCATTGGAGGGCTGGGAATGCAGGGTGTTGTCCGGTCCCGCCACCTGTCCGGGAAGCCCGACGGCGGCGAGGACGTTCAACCCGTTGGCTTCGGCATAGTCCCGGGTCGTGACGATCAGGGCTGCCGCGCCGTCGGACAGGGGAGAGGAGTTGCCCGCCGTGATGGTTCCTTCGGAATCGAACGCCGGACGGAGGCCCGCCAGCGTCTCCACGGTGGTGTTGGGCCGCACGCCCTCGTCCGAGGTAAGGACAAGGGGCTCTCCGCGGCGCTGCGGCACCGTCACGGGAACGATTTCCGCGTCGAAGACTCCCGCCGCCATCGCCGCTGCCGCACGCTGGTGCGAGGCAGCTGCTACTTCGTCCTGCTCCAGGCGCTTGATGGCCAGTTTCGTGTTTCCCCGCTCGGTGGAGATACCCATGGAATCGTTGTCGAAGGCATCAGTGAGCCCGTCGTGGGCCACCGAATCCAGTGCGGAGATGTTGCCGTAGTTCCAGCCCTGCCGGGAACCGGGAAGCAGGTGCGGCCCGCGGGTCATGGATTCCTGGCCGCCGGCCACCACCACGGTGGCCTCGCCGCCGCGGATCAGCCGGGCGGCATCAATCACCGCAGCCAGGCCGGACAGGCAGACCTTGTTCACGGTGACTGCCGGGACGTTCCAGCCGATACCGGCTTTGATGGAGGCCTGGCGGGCGGGGTTCTGGCCGCAGCCGGCCTGCACCACATGACCCATGATGACGGAGTCGACATCCGCGGCATCGACGCCGGCTTTATCCAGGGCGCCCTTGATGGCAAACGCGCCGAGCTCGACGGCCGTGAAGGCGGACAGCTGGCCGTTCAGGCGGCCCTGGGGCGTACGTGCGCCCCCGACAATAACCACTTCGGGAACGGAGGTGCTTATGGGTGCGTTAGTCACTCGTGCATCGCTTTCGTCGGTGTATTCGTCATTGAAGACAGGGATAAGGCTACGCCACCCCGGCGCGCCGGGGGAGAGCGCCGTCACAGGGGTCCGCGGCACCGCACACGATGCCGGCAAGCATAAAAGCGCCGTTGTGCGGTAAGGTATCTGTATCCGATGCGTGAACGGTGCGCCGGTGCAGCCTGTAGCTCCCCCTCGATTCCGGGATTAGACCGGGATTGATCCGGGATAGTCACCCGGGAATCCGATCCCCGGAACGTCCTTTCGGAGGGGTTGAGCGAAGCAGGGTTCAGATACCGGGTAGACTTGTCTGCCCATAATGCCCTATAGTGGATATTTGCTTCCTCCTGTTAACCTTCAGCCTTCATATAGCGGTGGGCTTCGTTCCGTGCCGGGCAGTATCCGCAACCTGTGGATAGGCCCCATGCCGGACATCGGGACGCACACGGACTCGGTCCGCATAGTGCAGGGGAGGAGGCGTGAAACACGCCTGAAGGTCTGTGGAAGGATCCCTCTTGGTCGCCTCGAGCACCTCTAATAACGAAACCGCTACTAATCCGGAGAACGCAGCTTCCCGGATTTCATTCGCAAAGATTCACGAACCGCTTGACGTTCCCAATCTTCTTGCCCTGCAGACGGACAGCTTTGACTGGCTCGTCGGCAACGAGCGCTGGAAGGCGCGCGTTGAAAAGGCGCGGGAGACCGGCGAACAGGGTATTGCCACCACTTCCGGCCTGGCTGACATCTTCGAGGAAATCTCCCCGATTGAAGACTTCCAGGGCACCATGTCCCTGAGCTTCTCGGAGCCGGAGTTTGCCGACCCGAAGTACACCATGGCGGAGTGCAAGGACCGGGACGCTACGTACTCGGCCCCGTTGTACGTTAAAGCCGAATTCATGAACAACAACACGGGTGAAATCAAGCAGCAGACCGTGTTCATGGGCGATTTCCCCCTCATGACCGACAAGGGAACGTTCGTCATCAACGGCACCGAGCGTGTTGTTGTTTCCCAGCTGGTCCGTTCCCCGGGCGCGTACTTCGAGCGCACCGCGGACAAGACCAGTGACAAGGACATCTACACCGCGAAGATCATTCCTTCCCGCGGTGCATGGTTTGAACTTGAGATCGACAAGCGCGACCAGGTGGGCGTCCGCCTGGACCGCAAGCGCAAGCAGTCCGTCACCGTGCTGCTCAAGGCACTGGGCTGGACCGAAGGCCAGATCCTCGAGACCTTCGGCGAGTACGACTCCATCCGGGCCACCCTGGAAAAGGACCCGACGGAAACCCGCGAAGATGCCCTGCTGGACATCTACCGCAAGCTCCGTCCGGGCGAGCCGCCCACGGTCGAGGCTGCCCAGACCCTGCTGGACAACCTGTACTTCAACCCGAAGCGCTACGATCTGGCCAAGGTTGGCCGTTACAAGATCAACCGCAAGCTGGGCATCGACAAGCCGCTGACGGATTCCGATGCTTCGGTGCTGAACAATGACGACATCGTCGCCATGATCAAGTTCCTCGTTGCACTGCACGCCGGCGAGAAGACGGTTCCGGGCAAGCGCAACGGCGACGACGTGGACATCCGCGTCGAGGTCGACGACATCGACCACTTCGGCAACCGCCGCATCCGCGCCGTCGGCGAACTGATCGAAAACCAGATCCGCACGGGCCTGTCCCGTATGGAGCGCGTAGTCCGCGAACGGATGACCACCCAGGACGTCGAGGCCATCACGCCGCAGACCCTGATCAACATCCGTCCGGTCGTTGCTGCGATCAAGGAGTTCTTCGGAACCTCCCAGCTGTCGCAGTTCATGGACCAGAACAACCCGCTGGCCGGCCTGACGCACAAGCGCCGCCTGTCCGCGCTGGGCCCGGGCGGTCTGTCCCGTGACCGCGCAGGCATGGAAGTCCGAGATGTGCACCCGTCCCACTACGGACGTATGTGCCCCATCGAAACCCCTGAAGGCCCGAACATCGGCCTGATCGGTTCGCTGGCTTCCTACGGCCGCATCAACGCCTTCGGCTTCATCGAAACCCCGTACCGCAAGGTCGAGGAAGGCGTAGTCACCGACAAGGTCGACTACCTGACCGCCGATGACGAAGTTGAGCGCACGATTGCCCAGGCAAACGCTCCGCTGCGCGCCGACCAGCACTTCGCCGAGGACCTCGTCCTCGTCCGTGCCCGCGGCGGCTCCGGTGAGCCCGTCCTCGTTGAGCCCAACGAGGTCGAGTACATGGACGTCTCCCCGCGCCAGATGGTGTCGGTGGCTACGGCCCTGATTCCGTTCCTCGAGCATGACGATGCCAACCGCGCCCTCATGGGTGCGAACATGCAGCGCCAGGCTGTGCCGCTGCTCCGTTCCGAGCGTCCCGTCGTGGGCACCGGCATGGAGAAGTACACCGCCGTTGACGCCGGCGACTCCGTGACCGCAAAGAAGCCCGGTGTTGTCACCGAGGTTTCCGCTGACCTCGTCACCGTCATGAACGACGACGGCACCGAGACCAGCTACCCGATCATGAAGTTCGAGCGCTCCAACCAGGGCAACGCCTACAACCAGCGTGTGCTGGTCTCCGAAGGCGCCCGGGTTGAGGTCAACAGCATCATCGCTGACGGTCCCGCAACGGACCAGGGTGAACTGGCCCTTGGTAAGAACCTGCTCGTGGCATTCATGTCATGGGAAGGCCACAACTACGAAGATGCCATCATCCTGTCCCAGCGCATGGTCTCCGACGATGTCCTGACCTCCATCCACATTGAGGAGCACGAGGTTGACGCCCGCGACACCAAGCTTGGTGCCGAGGAAATCACCCGCGACATCCCCAACGTCTCCGAGGAGGTGCTGTCGCAGCTCGACGAACGCGGCATCATCCACATCGGTGCCGAGGTTGAAGCCGGCGACATCCTGGTCGGCCGTGTCACCCCGAAGGGTGAAACGGAACTGACTCCGGAAGAGCGCCTGCTGCGCGCCATCTTCGGCGAGAAGAGCCGCGAAGTCCGCGACACGTCCCTGAAGGTGCCCCACGGCGAGTCCGGCACCGTCATCGGCGTCCGCATCTTCGACCGCGACAACGACGACGAGCTGCCCCCGGGCGTCAACCAGCTGGTCCGCGTTTACGTGGCCCACAAGCGCAAGATCACCGACGGTGACAAGCTGGCCGGCCGCCACGGCAACAAGGGCGTCATCTCCAAGATCCTCCCGATCGAAGACATGCCGTTCATGGAAGACGGAACCCCCGTCGACATCATCCTGAACCCGCTGGGTGTTCCGGGCCGAATGAACGTCGGACAGGTCCTGGAAATCCACCTGGGCTGGGCTGCCAAGCAGGGCTGGAAGATCGAAGGCGAGCCGGACTGGGTCAAGGACCTGCCGAACCTGCCCCGTGAAACCGGTCCCACCACGGTTGCCACCCCGGTGTTCGACGGCGCCAGCGAGGACGAGATCACCAACCTGCTCGACTCCACCAACGTGACCCGTGACGGCAACCGCCTGATCGGTGCCTCGGGCAAGGCCCGGATGTACGACGGCCGCTCCGGCCAGCCGTTCCCGGACCCGATCTCGGTCGGCTACATGTACATCCTGAAGCTGCACCACCTGGTGGACGACAAGATCCACGCACGCTCCACCGGTCCGTACTCCATGATCACGCAGCAGCCGCTGGGTGGTAAGGCACAGTTCGGCGGACAGCGCTTCGGTGAAATGGAAGTCTGGGCCCTGGAAGCGTACGGCGCCGCCTACACGCTGCAGGAACTGCTCACGATCAAGTCTGATGACATCCATGGCCGCGTGAAGGTCTACGAAGCCATCGTCAAGGGCGAGAACATCCCGGAGCCCGGCGTTCCGGAATCGTTCAAGGTCCTGATCAAGGAAATGCAGTCGCTCTGCCTGAATGTGGAAGTCCTCTCCACCGAAGGCAACACGATTGAAATGCGTGACTCGGATGAAGAAGTCTTCCGGGCCGCGGAGGAACTGGGTATCGATCTGTCCCGTGCAGAGCCCAGCTCCGTCGAAGAGGTTTAGCAGTATCACCGTCCCGGCTGGCGCCGGGACGGTCCGGAACGGCGGCAACGAAATTCCGCGGCTCGCAGAGCTCGCAACGGAATATTAAAGCCGCCTAACCCGGACCGCCTGGCGCCAGTGGGATGGTCACCTAGAGCTCTTTCCGTACCCCGAGACATTCAGATTTAGAGAACAAGAGAGAACAGGGACCCATGTCCAACGATTCCACGTTCGGCCTCATGCGAATCGGCCTTGCCACCGCGGACGAAATCCGCGGTTGGTCTTACGGCGAAGTCAAGAAGCCGGAAACCATCAACTACCGAACCCTGAAGCCGGAGAAGGACGGTCTTTTCTGCGAAAAGATCTTCGGTCCTTCCCGCGACTGGGAATGCTACTGCGGTAAGTACAAGCGCGTCCGCTTCAAGGGCATCATCTGTGAGCGCTGCGGCGTCGAGGTCACCCGTGCCAAGGTCCGCCGCGAACGCATGGGCCACATTGAGCTCGCCGCTCCGGTCACCCACATCTGGTACTTCAAGGGTGTTCCGTCCCGTCTGGGCTACCTGCTGGACCTGGCACCGAAGGACCTTGAGAAGGTCATCTACTTCGCTGCCTACATGATCACCTCGGTTGACGAAGAAAACCGCCACGCGGAGCTTCCGAACCTGCAGGCCGAGCACGACGTGGAGCGCAAGCACCTCGTCGACCAGCGCGACTCCGACATTGCCGCGATTGCCAAGGACCTCGAAGGCGAGCTTGCCCGCCTCGAGGGCGAAGGCGCCAAGGCTGCCGACAAGAAGAAGGCACGCGACTCCGCCGACCGCCAGATGGCCAAGGTCCGCCGCGACGCCGACAACAACATCGAGCGCCTCGAGCAGGTCTGGGACCGGTTCAAGAACCTCAAGGTCGGCGACCTGGAGGGCGACGAAGGCCTCTACCGCGAACTGCGTGACCGCTACGGTCTGTACTTCGAAGGCTCCATGGGTGCCGAAGCCATCAAGAAGCGTCTTGAAGACTTCGACATGCAGGCCGAGTCCGAGAACCTGCGCGACATCATCCAGAACGGCAAGGGCCAGCGCAAGACGCGTGCCCTGAAGCGCCTGAAGGTTGTCAACGCGTTCCTGACCACCACGAACAGCCCGCTGGGCATGGTCCTGGACGCCGTTCCGGTCATCCCGCCGGAACTGCGCCCGATGGTCCAGCTCGACGGCGGCCGTTTCGCGACGTCGGACCTTAACGACCTGTACCGCCGCGTGATCAACCGCAACAACCGCCTGAAGCGCCTGCTGGATCTCGGTGCCCCCGAGATCATCGTGAACAACGAAAAGCGGATGCTCCAGGAAGCTGTTGACTCCCTGTTCGACAACGGCCGCCGCGGCCGTCCGGTCACCGGACCGGGCAACCGTCCGCTGAAGTCGCTGTCCGACATGCTCAAGGGCAAGCAGGGCCGCTTCCGCCAGAACCTGCTGGGTAAGCGCGTTGACTACTCCGGCCGTTCTGTCATCGTCGTTGGCCCGCAGCTGAAGCTGCACCAGTGCGGCCTGCCGAAGCAGATGGCACTGGAGCTCTTCAAGCCGTTCGTGATGAAGCGCCTGGTTGACCTCAACCACGCCCAGAACATCAAGAGCGCCAAGCGCATGGTCGAGCGTTTCCGTCCGCAGGTCTGGGACGTGCTGGAAGAGATCATCACCGAACACCCGGTGCTGCTCAACCGTGCACCCACCCTGCACCGCCTCGGCATCCAGGCCTTCGAGCCGCAGCTCGTTGAAGGTAAGGCCCTTCAGCTGCACCCGCTGGTCTGCGGCGCCTTCAACGCTGACTTCGACGGCGACCAGATGGCAGTCCACCTGCCGCTGAGCCCCGAAGCCCAGGCTGAAGCACGCATCCTGATGCTGTCCTCGAACAACATCCTGAAGCCGTCCGACGGCCGCCCGGTCACCCTGCCTTCGCAGGATATGATCATCGGTCTGCACCACCTCACCACCAAGCGCGACGGCGCTGCCGGTGAAGGCCGCGTGTTCGGTTCCATGGCCGAAGCCATCATGGCCTTCGACATGGGCGAGCTGCACCTGAACGCACTGGTAAAGATGCGCGTGGACGGCTTCGTCCCCAGCGCAACCCAGCCGGCACCGGAAGGTTGGGAAGAGGGCACTCCTGCCCTCATCGAAACCTCCCTCGGCCAGGTCATCTTCAACCAGACGCTGCCTGCGGACTACCCGTGGGTAAAGGAAGTTGCCGACAAGGGCCAGCTCTCCGCGATCGTCAACGATCTGGCTGAGCGGTACCCGAAGGTTGTCACGGCAGCAACGCTGGACAACCTGAAGGACGCCGGTTTCTACTGGGCCACCCGCTCGGGCGTTACCGTTGCCATCTCCGATATCGCGGCTCCGATCGACAAGCCGGCCATTATGGAAGGCTACGAAGCCCAGGCTGCCAAGGTTGAAAGCCAGTACGGCAAGGGCCTGATCGCTGAAGACGAGCGCCGCCAGGAACTGATCGACATCTGGAACAAGGCCACCAACGAGGTTGCTGCTGCAATGCGGGCGAACATGCCCGAGTTCAACAACATCAACCGCATGGTGTCCTCCGGCGCCCGTGGTAACTGGCTGCAGGTCCGGCAGATTGCCGGTATCCGTGGCCTGGTGGCCAACCCTAAGGGTGAGATCATCCCGCGCCCGATCAAGTCCTCGTACCGCGAGGGCCTGTCGGTGCTGGAATACTTCATCGCCACCCACGGTGCCCGTAAGGGTCTCGCCGATACCGCTCTGCGTACCGCCAACTCGGGTTACCTGACCCGCCGTCTGGTGGACGTTTCCCAGGACGTCATTGTCCGCGAGGAAGACTGCGGCACCGAGCGCGGCCTGAACGTAACCATCGCGGTTCCGGACTCCAACGGCGAACTGCAGCTGCACGAAGAGGTCGAGAACTCGGCGTACGCCCGTACGCTGGCCACCGACGTCACCGACGCACAGGGCAACGTCCTGGCCAAGGGCGGCGACGATGTGGGCGACGTCCTCATCGCCAAGCTGTTCGAAGCCGGCGTCACCGACATCAAGATCCGCTCCGTACTCACCTGTGAGTCCGCCGTCGGTACCTGTGCACTTTGCTACGGCCGCTCCCTGGCCACGGGTAAGACCGTGGACATCGGCGAGGCCGTGGGCATCATTGCCGCACAGTCCATTGGTGAGCCGGGTACCCAGCTGACCATGCGTACCTTCCACACCGGTGGTGTTGCTTCCGCTGAGGACATCACCCAGGGTCTGCCCCGTATCCAGGAGCTCTTCGAAGCACGTACGCCTAAGGGTGTTGCTCCGATCTCCGAGACCGCGGGTCGGGTCACGCTGGAAGAGACCGACCGCCAGATGCGTCTGGTTGTCACTCCCGACGACGGCTCCGAGGAAATCGCGTACCCGGTCCTGCGCCGTGCCCGCCTCCTGGTTGCCGACGGCGACCACGTCGAGGTTGGCCAGCAGCTGGTCTTCGGTGCGGTGGATCCCAAGCAGATCCTCCGTATCCTCGGCCCGCGCAAGGCACAGGAATTCCTGGTGGACGAAGTCCAGCGCGTGTACCGCAGCCAGGGTGTGGGCATCCACGACAAGCACGTCGAGGTTATTGTCCGCCAGATGCTGCGCCGCGTAACCGTGATCGAGTCCGGCGACTCCGATCTGCTCCCGGGTGAGCTGACCGAACGCCGCCGCTTCGAGAGCGAGAACCGCCGCGTGGTTTCGGAAGGCAAGAAGCCTGCTTCGGGCCGTCCGGAACTCATGGGCATCACCAAGGCCTCCCTGGCCACCGAGTCCTGGCTGTCCGCAGCTTCCTTCCAGGAGACAACCCGCGTCCTGACGCAGGCTGCCATGGAAGGCAAGAGCGATCCGCTGCTCGGCCTCAAGGAGAACGTCATCATCGGTAAGCTGATCCCGGCCGGAACGGGCCTGCCCCGTTACACCGAGGTCACTGTCGAGCCGACCGAAGAAGCAAAGGCCAATCTCTTCACCGGCCCGAGCGCCTTCAGCGACTTCGACTACGCCGGCGTTGACGGCGGTCTGAGCCCCGAGTTCCACGCCATCCCGCTGGATGACTACGACATGGGCAGCGACTTCCGCTAACCAAGGCAACCGGCGCCGCGCGTAAAGCGCAGCGTCAACGGCAGGTCCCGCACCCCAGGGTGCGGGACCTGCCGTGTTTAACGGCTGTGTCAAATAACCGCAGTGGCGGATACCGGCTGTGCAAGACTTAAACCATGGCCAATTCCCCGAGCGGTGAGTCCATGACCAGCCGCATTGTGCGGGTGATCAGCGCCTTCGACGAAACCCACCAGGCCATGCCCATCGCCGTGCTGGCTCGCCGTGCCGGGCTGCCGCTATCCACCGCGCACCGGATCGTGAATGAGTTGATGGGGCACGGCTTCCTGCAGCGAGAGGCCGACGGCAGCGTCCGCCTTGGCCTCCGCCTCTGGGAACTGGCCAACCGCAGTTCCGCTGCCCTGGGTCTAAAGCAGATTGCCATGCCCTTCATGGAAGACATCCAGGCAGTGGTTCGGCAGCACACCCAGCTGTCGGTGCTGCGCCAGGATGAGGTCCTGTTCATCGAGCGCCTTTCCAGCCACGGCTCGGTGCTGAACCACGCGAAGGTCGCCGGGCGGCTCCCTGTCCACGTCTCCTCATCGGGGATGGTCATGATGGCCCACTCGCCGCGGCACGTACAGGAGGAGTACCTGGCGCAGCAGAACCCCGATGCCTCCGAAGAAAAGCGGCTGCGTTCGTCCTGGGCCAAGATGCGCCTGGAAGGCAGCGCACGCCTGCCCGGCGCCGTCGTTCCGGACACCACCGGAATAGCCGTGCCCGTCTTCGGCGCAGGAGGCACTGCCGTGGCCGCCATCGGAGTAGTGGTGCCCACCGGCAGCGAACACATCTCCTCGACCATCCCGGCGCTGATGACTGCTGCCCGCGGGATTTCCCGCGGCCTGGGTGTCCGTGCGGAGGCCGCGGGTCCCCACTACCAGCGCTGACCCCCTGGCAGGCCGGAACCGGCCGTGCCGCGTGGCGCTGCAGGCAGGCGGCGGACGTCCGGGGAATAGTAGTGCCGGGCCGGCAGCACACGGAGACCGTCACCGGTAAATCCGTGCCGGCACTCAATGGGCGCGGCACAACGGGGGACACATTGGCAAAATCAGAGGCAGGCGTGTGGGCGCTGCCTGCTTTCCGTGGTCTGTGGCTGGCCACCACGGCCGTGCATGCTGGCCGCGACGTCGCCGTATTTGCCGTATCGGTGGGAATGATCTCCGTGCTCGGCGCTACCCCGTTCGAGGCCGGGCTGGCCGCGCCCCTAAGCAGCGCCGGGCCGCTGCTCTTCGGACTGGTAGCCGGCGTGGCTGTTGACCGGTGGGGGCAGCGGCGGACCATGCTCGCCATGACCTGGGTCCGTGCAGCAGCCTATGCCTGGGCCGTTGCATCGTTCTTCCTGGGCTGGTTGGCGGCATGGCAGCTGCTGCTGGTGATCCTGGTGGTCGGGATCGCCGACGTGTTTTTTATGGCCGCCCACACCTCGGTATTGCCGCGGCTGGTGGGACGGCACCGCATTGCGGATGCCGCGTCTTCACTGATGGCGTCCGAGCAGGTGGTGTCCTTGGCCGGACCGGCGGCCGGCGGGGTTCTGGTGCGGCTCCTGCCGGCACCGGCAGTGCTTGCGGTAAGCGCAGCCACACAGCTTGTCGCCGCCGCAGGTCTGGCCCGGCTGCCCCCGGACAACCCCGTACCGCGGAAGACGGATCGGCCGGGCATCCGGGAAGCCGTTGCGACGGGGGTCAGGTTCATCGCCGGTCATCGCGTTCTGCTGGCATTGATCATGACAACCGCCACGAACAACTTTGCCGCCGGTCTCTACCAGGCTGCCGAGTCCTGGTTCATCCTTTCCGATCTGGCAATGGACCCGGCGGTCTTCGGCGCCGTCTGGTCCGTCAGTGCCGTGGGCGGCATCGTCGGTGCGGTGCTGGCCCCGCGTATCGGAAGGGCCATCGGCCCGCTCCGCGCAATGCTGCTGGCAGCGCTGATGATGCCGCTGAACTTCGCGCTCGTCCCGCTCACAGCGCTCTGGCCGCATCTCGCGGTGCTGAGCATCGGGGTATCGTTCACCCTCTTTGGCCTGGCGCTTGGCCTGATGATGGTGAACAGCTCTGCCCTGACCACTGCACTGATCCCGGATGATCTCCTGGCCCGCGTCTCGTCCACCCGCCGCACCCTCACCCAGGGCGCCGTCGTGCTGGGCGGTGTCCTCGGAGCGGTGCTGCTGGGCACCGTCGGCGCTGTGCCAACGCTCTGGCTGGCCGTGGCGGTGGCACTGGGCCAGTGCGTGTTCCTGCTCCGGATAGGGGTTCCCCGGCGGGGTGCGCTGCTGCCTTCGGAGCTTCCCGGGGAGCCGGAGACCCTGCCCGCTGGAGCGTGAACCGCAACCACCCGCGGCGGGCTGGATCCGGGCCCGTTTCCCATTCAATGAGAATCACTTTGTAGCTCCCCATGTGCCGGCAGTCACACTGGGAGGTAGTGTCCGTTACAAAGTTTTCAAGGGAGTAATAGATGGGTGCAGAGCGCACTATCCTCAAGACGCAGGTCGGCATAGTGGGCGGCGGCCCCGCCGGACTGATGCTTTCGCACCTGCTGTCGAAGTCCGGGATCGACAATATCGTAGTGGAGAAGCGGGACCACGAAACCATCCGCACCACCCACCGGGCCGGCATCCTGGAGCACGGAAGTGTCCGCATGCTGACTGAGACGGGGGTAAGCGACCGGGTGCTTACGGAGGGGTACCGCCACGAGGGAATTGACCTGCGCTTCGGCGGCGAGAGCCACCGGATCGATTTTGAAGACCTGGTGGGGGAGTCCGTGTGGCTGTACCCGCAGAATGAGGTCTTTACCGACCTGGCGGCGGCCCGCGAACGGGATCACGGCGATGTCCGCTACGGAGTTAGCGAAACATCCGTCACCGATCTGGCGACCGACACCCCTAAGATCCTGTTCACGGACAGTAACGGCCGGGACTTTGAAATCCACTGCGACATCCTGGTGGGCTCCGACGGTTCCGGCGGGATCTGCAAGCGCTCCATCCCCAAGGAAGCGCGCACGGATAACTTCATCGAGTACCCCTTTGCCTGGTTCGGCATCCTCACCAAGGCCGCTCCCAGTGCCCCGGAACTGATTTATGCCAATTCCGACCGTGGCTTTGCCCTGATCAGCCAGCGCAACGACTCCGTCCAGCGGATGTACTTCCAATGTGACCCGAACGAGGACGCAGGCGCGTGGAGCGAGGACCGCATCTGGGACGAACTCCAGGCACGGGTCGACGGCCCGGACGGTTTCGAGCTGACACGTGGCCCCATCTTTGAAAAGACCGTCCTGAAGTTCCGCAGCTACGTGTGTGAACCCCTGCGGTACGGCAACTTGTTCCTGGCGGGCGATGCCGGGCACACGGTTCCGCCCACCGGCGCCAAGGGCCTCAATCTCGCCCTGGCCGACGTGAAAGTCCTGTTCGAGGCCATCGACTCGTTCTACGCCACCAAGTCCCCGGACCTGCTGGACGGCTACAGCGACAAGGCCCTGCAGCGGGTCTGGCGTGCGCAGAACTTCTCCTATTGGATGACGTCGATGCTGCACACCCGGACGGACGCCAGCCCCTTCGAACGCAAGCGTGCGCTGGGAGAGCTCAGCGGCGTCGTCTCCTCCCGGCACGGCAGTGCGTACCTGGCCGAGGCCTACACGGGATGGCCGCACGACTAGCGTTCGCATAACGAACATCTGTACATCCAACGAACAGGCGGTGTAACGTGGTCTCGACCACGTGGATGCTTGGAAATCCGGAGCGCGAAGGTGCGCTTCATTGAAAGGAAAACCCATGGAAATGGAAGAGAACCTTTTCTCGAACAGCCATGTCATCGAGAAGCTGGACGCGGCCGAGGCCTCGCAGGACCAGATCTCCGCTGAAATCGCCGCGGTCCACGCCGAGTACTCCAAGGGGGTGGACGACGGCGCCGCCGAGGAAACCCAGCCCCGCATCGACTTCCGGCCCTACCGCAGTTCCCTCCTGCGCCACCCCACCAAGGATCCGCACCACGTGGACCCCGAAACCATTGAGCTGTGGTCCCCGGCATTCGGCCACCAGGACGTCCATGCGCTCGAGAGCGACCTGACCATCCAGCACAACGGCGAGCCGATGGGGGAGCGGATCATCGTCCGCGGCCGCATCCTCGACGGTGACGGGCATCCGGTCCGCAACCAGCTGGTGGAAATCTGGCAGGCCAACTCCGCCGGCCGCTACATCCACAAGCGCGACCAGCACCCGGCTCCGCTGGACCCGAACTTCACCGGCGTCGGCCGCTGCATCACCACCGATGACGGTTCCTACGAGTTCACCACCATCAAGCCCGGTCCGTACCCGTGGAAGAACCACTACAACGCCTGGCGGCCGGCACACATCCACTTCTCGCTTTTCGGCACCGACTTCACCCAGCGCATGATCACCCAGATGTACTTCCCCGGGGATCCGCTTTTCGCGCTGGACCCGATCTACCAGTCGATTACCGACCCCAAGGCACGCGACCGCCTCGTGGCCACGTATGACCACAACATCACCTCGCACGAGTGGGCCACCGGCTACAACTGGGACATCGTGCTCACCGGCAGCAACCGCACCTGGATGGAAGACGAGGACGCAGAGTAATGAGCGAGCAGAAGCTAACCGCCACGCCCGGCCAAACCATCGGCCCCTTCTACGGCTACGCCCTCCCCTTCGAGAAGGACAACCAGCTGCTGCCCCCGGGCATGCCCGGCAGCGTCCGCCTCCAGGGCACCGTGACCGACGGCGCCGGAGAAACCATTCCGGATGCCCTGCTGGAAATCTGGCAGGCCGACGCCGACGGCAATATCCCGCAGCGGACCGGATCGCTGGTCCGTGACGGCTACACCTTCACCGGCTGGGGCCGCACCGCCGTCGACAACGTCGGCAACTACACCTTCACTACGGTCAACCCCGGTCCCACGGAAGAGGGATCGGCACCCTTCATTTCATTCGTCATCTTTGCCCGCGGCCTGCTCAACAAGCTGCACACCCGGATGTACCTGCCGGATGACGAAGAGGCGCTGGCCCGCGACGCCCTGCTGTCCTCGCTGCCGGAGGACCGCCGGCGCACCCTGATCGCCACCCGTGAAGCCGACGGCGGACTCCGCTGGAACATCTGCCTGCAGGGCGAGGACGAAACCGTCTTCCTCACCTACCCCGGGGCGTAACCGTGGGCGCAGCGGACAGTGCGGACTACGGCCTGCTTTCCCCGGCCTGGGCGGGAACGCCGGTCGCGGAACTGACCGGAGACCGACAGCTGCTCCAGGCCCTCCTGGACGTGGAACTCGAATGGGTGCGCGTGCTTGCGTCGGCCGGCCTGGCCGATCCGGAGGCTCCTGCCGCGGTCGCCGCCGTCAGCGATGCCTCCCGGTACGACGCCGCGTCCCTCGCCGAGCGGGCGCAGGGCGGCGGCAATCCCGTGATTCCGCTGCTGGCCGACCTCCGGACCCAGGCACGGGAATCTTCGCCGAAGGCCGCGGCCGCCATCCACCGCGGAGCCACCAGCCAGGACATCATGGACACCGCCCTGATGCTGCTGGCCCGCCGCGCCCTGGAAGTCATCCTGGCGGATGCCGACCGGGCCGCCGCTGCCCTGGGGGCTACCGCCCGGCGCCACGCCGCGACCCTGTGCGTGGCCCGGACCCTGACCCAGCACTCGCTGCCCTCCACCTTCGGCCTGCGCGCCGCCCAGTGGCTGCACGGGGTGGGCAGCGCCGCGCAGGGACTGCGTACCGCCGCCGACAACCTCCAGCTGCAGTGGGGCGGCGCCTCCGGAACCCTTGCAGCGGTTTCCCTGGCCGCCGCCTCCGCTGACCCCGGTGTGGAACGCCCCACCGCCTTCGACCTCACCGCACGCCTGGCACGCGGCCTCGGCCTGGCCGAGCCCCTGGCGCCGTGGCAGACCAACCGGCTGCCGGTGACCGCCCTCGGCGCTGCACTGCAGGACTTCACCGCCGCGGCCGGGAAGGTTGCCAACGACGTCCTGCTGCTCAGCCGGCCGGAAATCGGGGAGGTCTCCGAACCCCGCGCCGCCGGACGCGGAGGATCCTCCGCCATGCCGCAGAAGCAGAACCCCGTCCTGTCCGTCCTGATCCGCAGTGCGGCCCTGGCAGCACCGGGCTACGGCATGCAGCTGAACGCCGCTGCGGCCGCCGCGGACGATGAACGGCCCAGCGGCTCCTGGCACGTGGAATGGCAGGCCCTGCGCTCCCTGCTGCGCCTCGCCGGGGGAGCGGCCGCCAAGCTGGCCGAACTGGCCGAGGGCCTGCAGATCCACCCGGAGGCGCTGACCCGCAACCTGGAATCCGCCGGGCCGCTCGTGGTCAGCGAGAAAATCATGGCCGTGGCCGCCCCGCTGCTTGACGACGGCGTGCCCGGACGCGGCAAGGAAATCATCGCCGACACGGTGGCCCGCTCGCTGTCCTCCGGCGAGCCCTTCGAAGAGCTGCTGCGTGCTGCGGTCCCGCCGGAGGTCCTTTCCGATGCGGAACTCAAGAACATCCTCGACCCCGCCGAATACCTAGGGGAGGCCACCGCCCTCATTGAGCGGATCACCGCTGCCTACCCCGGAAAGCCCTCAGCATGAGTATCCCCGCTATTAAGGCCTCCCGCCTTTCCAACGCCGGCCCCGCGGCCCCGGTCCTGATCGCCGGCCCGTCGCTGGGCACAGCGTCCATGCCGTTGTGGAGCCGGGCCGCGGCAGCCCTGGACACCTTCACCGTCATTGCCTGGGACCTGCCCGGCCACGGCGCGAGCCCCGCTGCAGGCGAATCCTTCAGCATCGCGGACCTGGCCGCCGCAGTCGCCGCGATGGTCACGGGAGCCCGCGATGCCGGAGACATTCCCGCAGATGTCCCGGTTTTCTATGCCGGAGTATCGCTGGGCGGCGCCGTCGGGCTCCAGCTCGCCCTGGACCACGGGGCGCTGTTCGACGGCGTGGCCGTCCTCTGTTCCGGCGCCAAGATCGGCGAAACCGGAGCCTGGGAGGAACGCGCTGAAACGGTGCGCGTCCAGGGCACGCCCACCCAGGTCGTCGGCTCCGGGCAGCGCTGGTTCGCTCCGGGCTTTATGGACCGTGAGCCCGCCGCTGCCGCCGCCCTGCTCCACTCGCTGCAGGACGCGGACCGCTTCTCCTACGCCCTCTGCTGCCGGGCACTGGCGACCTTCGATGTCCGCGGACGGCTGCCGGACATCACGGTCCCCGTGCTCGCTGTCGCCGGCGCCGAAGACGTCGTCACCCCGCCGTCGTTCGCGCAGCTCATTGCCGACCGGGTGGCCAACGGAACCGCCGCCGTCGTCGAAGACGCAGCGCACCTGGTGCCGGTGGAGCAGCCGGCCGTTACCGCAGAACTGCTGAAGGACTTCTTCGGCGCCCAGTACCTCGAAGGGAAATAACCCAGTGATCGCAGACGCCAACAAGAGCCGGCAGGACGTATACAACGAGGGCATGGCGGTGCGCCGCGAGGTCCTCGGAGCCGAGCATGTGGACCGCGCCAACGCAGGCAAGGACGAGTTCACCACCGACTTCCAGGACCTGATCACCCAGTACGCCTGGGGCACCATCTGGACCCGGCCGGGCCTGCCGCGCACCATGCGCAGCGCCATCACCCTGACGGCGCTGATCGCCCACGGCCACCTGGAGGAGTTCGCCATGCACGTCCGGGCAGCGCTGCGCAACGGGCTGGACCGGGACGAGATCAAGGAGATCGTATTGCAGTCCGCCATCTACTGCGGCGTCCCCTCCGCCAACTCCGCCTTCAAGGTGGCCCAGGGCGTCTTCCGCGAGATCGACGCCGCGGCCTGAGCCTCAGTCCGTCCCAACTGCCACTTCCAGTTTTCGCTTTCCAGTTCAAGGAGCACCGGTGAACCAGGCCTATATCTACGACGCAGTCCGCACCCCCTTCGGCAAATTCGGCGGAGCCCTCGCCGGCGTCCGCCCGGACGACCTGGCCGCCCAGGTCCTGAAGGCTTCCGTGTCCCGGGCGCCCGGCCTGGACCCCGAGCGGATCGACGAGGTGGTCTTCGGCAACGCCAACGGCGCAGGCGAGGAGAACCGCAATGTCGCGCGGATGGCCACGCTGCTGGCCGGCCTGCCCACCTCGATCCCGGGCACCACGGTCAACCGGCTCTGCGGCTCGTCCCTCGACGCAGCACTGATCGCGTCGCGGCAGATCAACACCGGCGAAGCGGACCTGATGCTCATCGGCGGCGCCGAGTCCATGAGCCGTGCGCCCTGGGTGCTGCCCAAGAACGAGAAGCCGTACCCCGCCGGAGATCAGACCCTGGCCTCCACCACGCTGGGCTGGCGGCTGGTCAACCCGGCCATGCCGAAGGAATGGACCGTCTCCCTCGGTGAGGCCACCGAGCAGCTGCGCGAGAAGTACGGCATCACGCGGGAACGCCAAGATGCGTTCGCCGCAGCCTCGCACGCCCTCGCCGCAAAGGCGTGGGACGAGGGCAAATACGCGAACCTGACGGTCGCCGTCGACGGCGTGGACCTGGACCGGGATGAAAGCATCCGCGCCGGCTCCACGGTCGAGAAGCTGGCCACGCTGCGCACCGTGTTCCGGCCGGCGTCGGAGGACGTCTCCGGCGGCACCGTCACCGCCGGCAACGCTTCCCCCCTGAACGACGGCGCCTCCGCGGCCTGGCTGGGCAGCGAGAACGCCGCCGGCATCCTCGGCCTGGACCCGCTGGCCCGGATCGCCGGCCGCGGCGCTGCAGCCAACGAGCCGCAGTACTTCGGTTACGCCCCGGTGGAAGCAGCCAACACAGCGCTGAAGCGGGCCGGCATCAGCTGGAGCGACGTCGGCGCCATTGAGCTCAACGAGGCCTTTGCAGCCCAGTCCCTCGCCTGCCTGGACGCCTGGGATGTCGACCCGGCTATCGTCAACGCCTGGGGCGGCGCCGTCGCCATCGGCCACCCGCTCGGAGCCTCCGGCACCCGCATCCTCGGCACGCTGGCCCGCCGGCTGCAGGAATCGGGTGAGCGCTGGGGCGTGGCCGCCATCTGCATCGGCGTGGGCCAGGGCCTCGCCGTCGTGCTCGAAAACGCCAACTGAGAATCCAGCAACCGAAGACGTAAGGAAAAACCGTGCTCAACATTGTGCAGGACGTTGATGAGGCCGTTGCGCCCATCCACGACGGCGCCACCGTCATGATCGGCGGGTTCGGCCGGGCCGGACAGCCCGTGGAGCTCATCGAGGCGCTGCTGCGCCAGGGCGCCAAGGACCTGACCGTGGTCAACAACAACGCCGGCAACGGAGAACAGGGCCTGGCCGCCCTGATCGGTGCCGGACGGGTGAAGAAGATCATCTGCTCCTTCCCGCGTCAGTCCGACTCGCAGATCTTCGACGCCAAGTACCGCGCCGGGGAAATAGAACTGGAACTGGTGCCCCAGGGCAACCTCGCCGAGCGTATCCGCGCCGCCGGCGCGGGCATCGGCGGGTTCTTTACTCCCACCGCTTACGGCACCCCGCTGGCCGAAGGCAAGGAAACCCGGATGATCGACGGCCGCGGCTATGTCTTCGAAACCCCGCTGCACGCTGACTTCGCACTGGTCAAGGCACTGCGCGCCGACAAGGCAGGGAACCTGGTCTACCGGAAGACCGCCCGGAACTTCGGTCCGATCATGGCCGCCGCTGCGAAGACCGCAATTGTGCAGGTCCGCGAAATCGTCGACGTCGGAGAAATGGACCCCGAAGTCGTGGTCACCCCGGGAATCTACGTCAACAGCCTGGTCCGCGTGGACCGGGAGAAAGCGCCGGCTGCAGCATGAGCAACAGAACCGAAAAGCTGGGCAAGAACGACCTCGCTGCGCTGGTGGCGGCCGATATTGCCCCCGGGTCCTTCGTGAACCTGGGCATCGGCCAGCCGACCCTGGTCTCCAACTACCTTCGGCCCGAGCAGAACATCACCCTGCACACCGAAAACGGGATGCTGGGTATGGGCCCCGAAGCCACCGGGGAAGAGGTGGACCCGGACCTGATCAACGCCGGAAAGATTCCGGTGACCGAACTGCCGGGTGCTGCCTACTTCCACCATGCCGATTCCTTCGCGATCATGCGCGGCGGACACCTGGACGTGTGTGTCCTGGGCGCCTTCCAGGTCTCCGCCTCCGGGGACCTGGCCAACTGGCATACCGGTGCACCTGATGCCATCCCGGCAGTGGGCGGCGCCATGGACCTGGCCACCGGTGCCAAGGACGTCTACGTCATGATGTCGCTGTTCACCAAGGAAGGCCTCAGCAAACTGGTGAAGGAGTGCACCTACCCCCTCACCGGCGTCGGATGCGTTACCCGCGTCTACACTAATGAAGCGGTCTTCCTGCTGAAGGAGGACGGCGTCCACGTCCGCGACACCTTCGGAACCACGTTCGAGGAACTGGCGGCAAAGATGGACATCCCGCTGATCCGCTCCGCGGCCGACAGCCAGCAGTAACCGAGAACAAAAGGGGACATGTGAGCGAGACGGCATCGGCCAGCGACCAGTTCGTACAGTCGCTGGCCCGCGGCCTGACGGTGATCCGGGCCTTCGACGCCGACCACGTGCAGATGACCCTGAGCGAGGTATCGCGCCGAACCGGACTGACCCGGGCCACGGCCCGCCGCTTCCTGCTCACCCTCGTGGAACTCGGCTACGTACGCACGGACGGGCGGACTTTCGAACTGACCGCCCTGGTCCTGCAGCTGGGGTACTCCTACCTCTCCGGCCAATCCCTGCCCCAGCTCGCACAGCCGGTGCTGGAGGACCTGTCCAGGGAAATCTCGGAGTCGACGTCGGCCTCGGTGCTGGACGGCGACGAGATCGTCTACATCGCCCGGATCCATACCCGGCGGCTGATGACCGTGGGTATCAGCGTGGGGACCCGGTTCCCGGCCTACGCCACCTCCATGGGCAGGGTCCTGCTGGCAGGGCTCCCCGAGGACCGGTTCGACGACTACCTGTCCAAAGCCAGCCTGAGTCCCTTGACGGAGCGCACGGTCACGGACCCGGACCGGCTGCGTACCCTCGTGGCGCGGGCACGGGAACAGGGCTGGGCCATCGTGGACCAGGAGCTGGAACTGGGCCTGCGCTCCGTGGCCGTTCCCGTCCTGGACCCTCGGGGAAACGTGGTCGCGGCCCTGAATACGTCGATGCAGGCAACCATGGGGCTTACTCTGGAAGAGGCGGCCGCACGAGTGCTGCCGCACCTGCAGCAGGCTTCGGCCACGATTACCTCGGCCCTGAGTGCCCGCAGCTAGTGACGCTGCTCGCACTTTCGTCCGGGAGTCGTTAAGTCTGCTAGACTGAAAACCAATTGTTTGTGTGGCAGTGGATGAAGGCCGCTCGCGTGCCCTCCGTGGAGAGATACTCGGAGGAATGCATTCCGTAAGGAATGGGCGGGCCTGTTTCCGGGTTGCGGGGTCCTTGCGCAACGAATGCCACACTTTTGCACGCCTACGGTCGCTTTCGGCGAGAATACGGAACTTCTCGGGGCATTGCGGCAACGACTTGAAGCGCGCCGCCCCTTTAGTTGGTTTCAGCCGGCAGCGGGGCGGGGCAACCAGAGAATTATCTCGAGAAAAAACGGAGAACACGAAAGTGCCTACGATTCAGCAGCTGGTCCGCAAGGGCCGCTCACCCAAGGTCTCCAAGACCAAGGCTCCTGCCCTCAAGGGCAGCCCGATGCGCCGTGGTGTCTGCACCCGCGTTTACACCACCACCCCGAAGAAGCCGAACTCGGCTCTGCGTAAGGTTGCTCGTGTCCGCCTCAACGGCGGCATCGAAGTAACCGCTTACATCCCCGGTGTGGGTCACAACCTTCAGGAACACTCCATCGTGCTGGTGCGCGGCGGTCGTGTGAAGGACCTTCCCGGTGTCCGCTACAAGATTGTCCGCGGTGCCCTCGATACCCAGGGTGTCAAGAACCGCAAGCAGGCTCGCAGCCGCTACGGCGCGAAGATGGAGAAGAAGTAATATGCCCCGCAAGGGTCCGGCCCCCAAGCGGCCGCTCGTACTGGATCCCGTCTACGGCTCCCCGCTGGTCACGCAGCTGATCAACAAGGTTCTGGTAGACGGCAAGAAGTCCACCGCAGAGCGCATCGTTTACGGTGCACTTGCAGGCGCTCAGGAGAAGACCGGACAGGATCCGGTTGCAGCCCTGAAGAAGGCCATGGACAACATCAAGCCGAGCCTTGAGGTCAAGTCCCGCCGTGTTGGCGGCGCTACTTACCAGGTTCCGGTCGAGGTCAAGCCGGGCCGTGCAACTGCACTGGCGCTGCGCTGGCTGGTCGGCTACTCCAAGGCCCGCCGCGAAAAGACGATGACTGAGCGTCTGCGCAACGAAATCCTGGACGCTTCCAACGGTCTTGGTGCAGCTGTGAAGCGCCGCGAGGACACCCACAAGATGGCCGAGTCCAACAAGGCCTTCGCCCACTACCGCTGGTAATACGCCAAGCTGACGGCAGCCGTTGAAGGCCCTGTGGCCCGCATTTGCGGGCCGCAGGGCTTCAGCCGGATAAGCGCCGTTGACGGAAGCAACCAAAAAAGGGAGAAACCGTGGCACTTGACGTGCTTACCGACCTGAATAAGGTCCGCAACATCGGCATCATGGCCCACATTGATGCCGGCAAGACAACCACCACTGAGCGCATCCTGTTCTACACGGGTGTCAACCACAAGATCGGCGAGACCCACGACGGTGCGTCCACGATGGACTGGATGGCACAGGAGCAGGAGCGGGGTATCACCATCACCTCCGCAGCTACCACGTGTTACTGGGACAACAACCAGATCAACATCATCGACACCCCGGGTCACGTTGACTTCACTGTCGAGGTTGAGCGGTCCCTGCGCGTCCTCGACGGCGCCGTTGCTGTCTTCGACGGCAAGGAAGGCGTTGAGCCGCAGTCTGAGACTGTCTGGCGCCAGGCCGACAAGTACGACGTTCCGCGTATCTGCTTCGTCAACAAGATGGACAAGCTGGGCGCTGACTTCTACTTCACCGTAGACACGATCATCAACCGCCTCGGCGCCAAGCCGCTGGTCCTCCAGCTGCCGATCGGCTCCGAGAGCGAATTCGAAGGCGTCGTCGACCTCCTCGAAATGCGTGCACTCACCTGGCGCGGCGACGCCAAGGGTGACGTGACCATGGGCGCCAAGTACGAAATCGAACCGATTCCCGCAGAACTGCAGGAAAAGGCCGAAGAGTACCGCGCACAGCTCGTCGAGACCGTTGCTGAAGCCAGCGACGAACTGATGAACAAGTACCTCGAAGGCGAAGAGATCAGCATTGCCGAGCTGAAGGCCGGCATTCGTAAGCTGACCATCAACTCCGAGGTCTACCCGGTTCTGTGTGGCTCTGCCTTCAAGAACCGCGGTGTGCAGCCGATGCTGGACGCCGTCGTCGACTACCTGCCCAGCCCGCTTGACGTCCCGAACATCAAGGGCCACGACATCCGCGACGAAGAGGTCATCCTCGAACGCGCCGCTGATGCCAACGCTCCGTTCTCGGCTCTGGCATTCAAGGTTGTGACGCACCCGTTCTTCGGCCGTCTGACCTACATCCGCGTGTACTCCGGTCACGCTGCTTCCGGCGCCCAGGTCATGAACGCGACCAAGCAGAAGAAGGAGCGCATCGGAAAGCTCTTCCAGATGCACGCCAACAAGGAAAACCCGGTCGAGGAAATCACGACGGGCCACATTTACGCCGCCATCGGCCTGAAGGACACCACCACGGGCGATACCCTGTGCGACCTTCAGGAGCCGATCGTGCTGGAATCCATGAGCTTCCCGGAGCCCGTGATTTCCGTGGCCATCGAGCCGAAGACCAAGGGTGACCAGGAGAAGCTCTCCACGGCCATCCAGAAGCTCTCCGAAGAGGATCCGACCTTCCAGGTCTCCCTCGACGAAGACACCGGCCAGACCATCATCGCCGGCATGGGCGAGCTCCACCTGGACATCCTGGTGGACCGCATGCGCCGCGAGTTCCGCGTCGAGGCAAACGTGGGCAAGCCCCAGGTTGCCTACCGCGAAACGATCCGCCGTGCAGTCGCCAAGCACGACTACACGCACAAGAAGCAGACCGGTGGTTCGGGTCAGTTCGCTAAGATCCAGATCGCCATCGAGCCGCTGGATACGTCCGACGGCACGTTCTACGAATTCGAGAACAAGGTCACCGGTGGTCGCGTTCCGCGCGAATACATCCCCAGCGTTGACCAGGGTATCCAGAGCGCGCTTACTGACGGTGTGCTCGCCGGTTACCCGGTTGTCGGCATCAAGGCCACGCTGCTTGACGGCGCGTACCACGACGTCGACTCCTCGGAAATGGCGTTCAAGATTGCCGGACGGCAGGCTTTCAAGGAAGCCGCACGTATGGCAAGCCCTGTCCTGCTCGAACCGCTGATGGATGTTGAAGTCCGCACCCCTGAGGAATACATGGGTGAAGTTATCGGTGACATCAACTCCCGTCGCGGCCAGATGCAGTCCATGGAAGATGCAGCCGGCGTAAAGGTCATCCGGGCACACGTCCCGCTGTCCGGCATGTTCGGCTACATCGGCGACCTGCGGTCGAAGACCCAGGGCCGCGCCGTGTACTCCATGTCCTTCAACAGCTACGCCGAGGTCCCGAAGGCAGTTGCCGACGAGATCATCCAGAAGACGCGCGGCGAGTAAAACTTGGAGGGTGGACCGGTTCACGCCGGGCCACCCACCGTGTGCGGTCGGTCCGGGCTTCGGCCCGGACCGGGCGCATAGCCAGACTGAGCGGCCTTCCGAGGCTGCTGCGGAAATCGGCAATTTCATCAAATAAACAGCCCCAAGTAGACTTACATCAGTTTCAGTTGCGAAAAGCGCGGCTGGAGATTGAGTCTTCTAACTCTCTAGGAGGAACCCGTGGCGAAGGCAAAGTTCGAGCGGACTAAGCCGCACGTCAACATCGGCACCATTGGTCACGTTGACCATGGAAAGACGACGTTGACCGCTGCCATTTCGAAGGTGCTTGCTGACAAGTACCCTGATCTGAATGAAAAGCGCGATTTCGCTGCTATCGACTCTGCACCTGAAGAGCGCCAGCGCGGCATCACCATCAACATCTCGCACATCGAGTACCAGACCGAGAAGCGCCACTACGCACACGTAGACGCCCCCGGCCACGCTGACTACATCAAGAACATGATCACTGGTGCAGCTCAGATGGACGGCGCAATCCTCGTGGTTGCCGCTACCGACGGTCCGATGGCACAGACCCGCGAGCACGTCCTGCTCGCCCGCCAGGTTGGTGTTCCCTACCTGCTGGTCGCACTGAACAAGTCCGACATGGTTGACGACGAAGAACTGCTCGACCTCGTGGAAATGGAAGTTCGCGAACTGCTGAGCTCCCAGGACTTCGACGGCGACAACGCTCCCGTCGTCCGCGTTTCCGGCCTGAAGGCTCTCGAAGGCGACCCCAAGTGGGTTGCAGCCGTCGAAGAGCTCATGGAAGCCGTTGACAACAACGTGCCGGACCCCGTTCGCGACAAGGACAAGCCGTTCCTGATGCCGATCGAGGACGTCTTCACGATCACCGGTCGTGGAACCGTCGTCACGGGCCGCGCCGAGCGCGGTACCCTCGCCATCAACTCCGAGGTCGAGATCGTCGGCATCCGTCCGGTCCAGAAGACCACGGTTACCGGTATCGAGATGTTCCACAAGCAGCTTGACGAAGCATGGGCCGGCGAGAACTGTGGCCTGCTGCTCCGCGGTATCAAGCGCGAAGACGTAGAGCGTGGCCAGGTTGTCGTGAAGCCGGGTTCCATTACCCCGCACACCGACTTCGAAGCCAACGTCTACATCCTGTCCAAGGATGAAGGCGGACGCCACAACCCGTTCTACTCGAACTACCGCCCGCAGTTCTACTTCCGTACCACGGACGTAACCGGCGTCATCACCCTCCCCGAGGGCACTGAAATGGTTATGCCCGGCGATAACACTGAGATGACCGTTGAGCTCATCCAGCCGATCGCTATGGAAGAGGGCCTCGGCTTCGCTATCCGCGAAGGCGGCCGCACCGTTGGATCAGGCCGCGTCACCAAGATCATCAAGTAATTTGATGGTTTAGCCTGAACCTCATCGGTTCTTAGCAGGGCCCCGTTGCTTATGGCAGCGGGGCCCTGCTGCTTTTAAGCCGGAGTCC
Organism: Arthrobacter jinronghuae; assembly: GCF_025244825.1. NCBI lineage: Bacteria > Bacillati > Actinomycetota > Actinomycetes > Micrococcales > Micrococcaceae > Arthrobacter > Arthrobacter jinronghuae. The sequence goes on along the minus strand of NZ_CP104263.1, from coordinate 2,860,431 downwards.
GTCCTCCGGTTCGTGCCGGCTCGAGTAAGCGCGCCACGGTGGTGCCGGCCGCCAGCCCCTGTTCGAAGGCACGGACAGCGTTCAGGCCCGAGGCGTCCAGGGCACCGCCGATCACCGTACAGGGGATGCCGAGGGCGCCCAGCTGGAACTGGAGCGGGTTGTGCGGGACCTGCCCGGCAGCCAGGACGACGGCGTCAGCCGGCAGGACCGCCGTCGTGCCGTCCGCGTTCCGGACGCGAAGCCCGAGGGGGGTCACTTCCAGCGGCGTGGTTCCAGCGAGGGTCCGGACACCGGCAGCGCGGATTTCCTGAAGCACAGCCCACCGCGTGGACGGGCCGATGCCGTGACCGATCCGGGACCCCCGGCGCATTATGGTTACGTCCCTGGAACCGCCTGCCGTCCCGCCGGCCGCCCCGGTATCCGCCAGGAGGCGGGAAAGGTCCACTGCAATGCCGCCGGCACCGATGATGACTACCTGTCGGCCCAGCCGGGCCGGGTCCGCGAAGGCCTGCCGGTAGTCCAGCACGGGGAGCAGGCCGGTGCCCGGCAGACGGACGGTTCGAGGCCGGACACCCGTGGCCAGCAGGACGTGTGCATAGCGGGCCAAGTGCGCGGCCTCGGGGGCGGTGCCCGTCAGGACGCGGACGCCGAGCCGCGCCAGTTCATGGGTGAAATAGCGGATGGTCTGCAGGAAGTCTGCCTTGCCCGGCACCTTGCCGGCCAGCCGGAACTGCCCGCCGATGGAGCTGTCCTGCTCATAGAGGTCCACGGGATGTCCCGCCTGCGCCACCGTTGCGGCAGCCTGCATCCCCGCCGGACCGGCTCCCACTACGGCGACCCGGACGGGGGCACCGCCCCGTCGCCGGGGCGGCCGTAGCGGAAGCGGAAATTCTGTTTCGCGGCCGGCCCGCGGGTTGACCAGGCAGGAGACAGGTTCGGCTCCCAGGGAACGGTCGATGCAGGCCTCGTTGCAGGCGATGCAGGTGTTGACGAGGTTCGACTCGCCGCGCCGGGTCTTGTCCACGATTGCCGGGTCGGCGAGGAAAGGGCGGGCCATTGAAACCAGGTCCGCGTGTCCGGCGGCAAGGGCACGCTCCGCAAGCTCCAGCGAGTTGATCCGGTTGCTGCCGATGACCGGAACGGGCACTCCCGCAGCCGTCAGGGCCGTGCGGATCCCCCCTGCAACTTCCATCCAGCGGCCGTGCGGAACCAGGCCCTGCACGGACGGCACCCCTGACTCGTGCCACCCGATGCCGATGTTGACCGCATCGGCCCCCTCCCGGGCCAGTGCCACCGCCAGGGCTGCAGATTCTTCCCGGGAGCTCGATCCGGCGACGAAGTCGGCACCCGATGTCCGGTAGATGACCGGATAGCCGGGCCCAACTGCGTCCCGGACCGCCTGCAGCACCGCCAGTGGAAAAGCCTGCCTGCGGTGCGGATCCCCGCCCCAACGGTCCTGGCGCAGGTTGGTCAGGGGCGAGGCGAACTGGTTGATCAGGTAACCTTCGGACCCCATGATCTCCACCGCATCGAAGCCCAGGGTGCGGGCGGCAGCGGCACCCGCAGCGAAGTCGGCAAGCGTGTCCTCGATCTGCCCCGGCGTGAGCGCGCGGGGCAGAGCGCGTGAAAAGTCGGAATACACCTCCGACGGCGCGGCAGGACGCAGCCCGTACGTGCTTTCCCGGGCGTAGCGTCCCGCGTGGAACAACTGAAGGGCGAGCCTGCCGCCCGCATCATGCACCCCATCGAGCATCGGGGAGACCCGGGCGGCGGCTTCGGGCTCATTGATCAGCAGGTAGTTGGGCCCGCCGGCGCCGGCGCGGTTCACTGCCGCGCCCCCCGTGACGATCAGCCCGGCGCCGGCGGCCGCCCGTTCGCCGTAGAACGCGGCCAGGGCACGTGGGTCATCCTCCCGGTTCAGGTGCATTGACCCCATGATGATCCGGTGGTCCAGCTTCAGCCGCCCGAGGGAAACGGGGGAGAAGACCCGGTCAAGCATGTCGGTGTCAGAGGCGGGCGGCGGATGCCGCAGACGGATCGGCCGGGGCGGCGTCGGCCCGCGGGCCCTGGGCCTGGCGCAGGATACCGCGGGCAATCACCGTTTTCTGGATTTCATTGGTCCCTTCTTCGAAGCGCTGCGCCCGCGCGTCGCGGTACACCCGTTCGATGGGTGCGGTCTTCCAGTACCCGATGCCGCCGTGGACCTGCAGGGCCTTGTCCGTTACCCGGGTGAGCATGTCCACTGCGGTCAGCTTGGCCATGGAGGACAGGGAACCGGCATCGGGAACACCGTCCTGCCAAGCCGAGGCTGCATGGAGGGTCAAGGCGCGGGCCGCCTCGATATCGGCGGCGTTTTCCGCCAGGGCAAAGGCGATGGCCTGCCGCGCGGCGAGCGGTTTCCCGAAGGTGGTGCGCTCCAGGGCATGGTCGACTGCGAGCTGCTGGGCGCGTTGGGCCAGCCCGACGCAGCTCATCGCCACGGAGATCCGGCTGGGGGTGAGGAAGCCGCCGAGGGCAATGGAGAGTCCATCTCCCTCCGCTCCGAGGCGGTCGGCAACGGGGACGGGAGTATCTCGGAAAGCCAGGGAGGCATGGTCGGTGCCGCGGACCCCCATGGTCTGCGAGGTGTCTTCCACTTCGACGCCGGGCGCATGCCGGTCCACCAGCAGCGCCACCGTTCCTGCACTGCCGGAGGTGCCTTCCAACCGGGCAAAAAGCAGCCAGTAGTCGCAGCGCACACCGAAAGTGATCAGGTGCTTGCGGCCGGTGAGGTAATAGGTGTCACCGACCCGCCGGACACTCGAGGTGATGTCCGCTCCCGTGCCGTTGCCGGGTTCCGTCAGGGTGAAAGCAACAACCAGGTCTCCTGCCACGGACGGAAGGACGAACTTCCTTCGCTGCACCTCGTCGGCATGCGGATTCATGGCACGCCAGGTGCCGTTGACCACGTGCACGATCATGCGGACCGAGGCGTGTGAACGGGAGAAGACTTCCATCAGGCCCATCCACTGGACAAAGCTCAGCCCCCGGCCGCCGAGTTCCGCCGGTGCCGCCAGCGAAAGGAAGCCGGCCTCGCGGAGCTCCTTCCACAGGGCGTCGGGCACGGTGCCGCCGGTTTCGATGCGGTCGGCCCATTCCTCGCCGGGGCCCTCGACCCACTCGGTAACGGACGCGAGCAGGTCTCTGTATTCCGGGTCCGGGATACTGCTGCCCCGTCCGTCGGCTGCGATGGCTGCAGTACTCACTGGCTGCTCCAATCCGGTGTTCCGGGTTCGGGCGGTCCGCCGCCGGCGGCGAAGCTGCGGGCCGTGTCCCGCAGCAGGAACTTCTGCACTTTGCCCACGGCATTGCGGGGGAGTGCGTCGACCAGCTCGAGGCGTTCAGGCCAGTAATGCCTGGAGACGCTGTGCCGGTCGAGGAACCCGGTGAGATCCGCCAGCTGCAGGCGCGACCCCTCCACGGGGACTACAAAGGCGCAGGCCCGCTCGCCCAGCCGATCATCGGGCATGGCCGCCAGGGCAACATCCCGCACGGCGGGATGGCGGTAGAGGAGCTGCTCGATCTCGGCCACCGGGATTTTCTCCCCTCCGCGGTTGATGATGTCGCGAACCCGTCCGGTGATGCGCAGGTACCCGGCATCATCAAGGATGGCGGTGTCTCCCGTGCGGTACCAGCCGTCTTCGGTCAAGGCTTCCTTGGTCAGGTCCGGACGGTCAAGGTACCCGTCAAAGACGGTGGGACTGAGAAGCTCGAAGTTGCCCTCGACGCCGGGCGGCAGGAGGCGGCCGTCGTCGTCGACAATCCGGGTCCGCACCCCCTCCAACGCCCGCCCGTCGGTGCCCCACACCTTTACCGGTTCATCCCCGGGTGACGCCAGGGTGGCCAGACAGGTTTCAGTGGTTCCAAACGCACCGCAGATGCCCGCACCCAGAACACGTGTGGCACGCTCGGCGAGGTGCCGGGGGACGGCGGCACCTGTCGCGACGAAGATGCGCAGGCTGGGCGGAGCTGCGGTTCCCGCGTCCACGGCGGCAACCAGGTCGGTGAGGAACGGGGTGGCAGCCTGGACGAAGGTGGCACGCCACCCCCGCATGAGTTTCACGGCCCGTTCCGCGTCCCACACCGGCTGCAGGATCTGCGGGCAGCCGAGTACGAACGAGAGCCACATTCCGTACAGGAAACCGGTCTGGTGGGCCAGGGGTGAGGGGATGAAGACGGCGTCATCGCTGGTGAGGCCCAGATGCGCCGCCTCCATGGCCGCAGCGCGGCTAAGCGCCCCATGACGGTGCACCACCCCCTTGGGTTCCCCGGAGGTGCCGGACGTGAAAAGCAACTGTGCAGGGTCCCCGACGGTTGGCGCAGCACCGGGAGGGAGCACAGCCGCGGGGTGCACGCGGTTCAGCACGGCGTCCCAGTCGTGGAACCGCGGGCCGCCGGCTACAGAGGGGAGGGGGCGCGGCGACTCGGCATTCCGCAGCACCAGAACATCCGCCACCTTGGGGGCGGGCACCGCATCGGTTCGGTCCGCGCGCTGCAGCAGCCCGGCCAGTTCCTCCGCCGGATGGCGTCCGCGGAACTCCTCCACGGCAACGAAGACGCGGGCACCGGCCCGGTCCAGTACCAGCGCGACCTCCCGCTCCCGGAAGATCGGCATCACGGGCGCGGCGACGGCGCCCAGGCGCAGGACAGCCACGGTGAGGACAACGAACTCGCTTCGGTTGGGGAGTTGGAAAGCCACCCGGTCACCCGGCCGCACCCCCAGCTCCAGCAGTGCTGCGGCGACGCGGTGGGCCTGCGTGTCGAGCTCGGACCAGGTGAGGTGCCCCGATATCCGCGGGCCGCCGTCGACCACCGCTGTTTCATTGGGACGTTCCGCAGCCCAGCGCCGTACCCAGTCCGGACCGGTGACGGCCGCTGCCGCCTCTACTGCGGCCGGTCCGTAAATGCTCCGGGGGCGGCTTCCGCGTGCGGTTCGGGCCGGCCGGCTGGGGCGGGGACGCTGGAGCACGCCGTCTTCGACCTTCATGTGCAGCCCGAAAGTGGTCATGGCCGCCAGATATTCGGGGTAGGAAATGCGGTAGGCGTTTGGATAAGTGAGCGTACTGCGTCCTTCTGCGGCGGAAGCCGCCACGGCCAGGGACATCAGGACCCGGTGGTCATTAAAGGAGGAGAGATCCGCGCCGCCCAGGCTGCCGACTCCGCGGATCGTCAAGGTAGAGCCCTCCACGGTGAGGTCCGCGCCCATTGAGTTCAGCTGCAGCATGGCGGCCACCCGATCGGACTCCTTCATCCGTACGTGGTCGATGTTGCGGAAAACGCTCCGGCCCGCGGCGAGGCATGCCATCACAGACAGCACCGGAAGCATGTCCGGCACGCGCCGGCAGTCGACGTCGACGGGTTGCAGGTCCAGGCCCTGATGGCGGACCCTCACCGCGTCGGCTGCCTGGTCGTAGTCCATGGGCACCCCCATCTGCGCCGCAAGGTCCAGGAAGTCAGCCTCGGGATGGTCGGATCCGGACGAGGAGGTGGCGCTCAGCCCGGTCAGGGAAATATCTGCCGGATGAAGGGCCGCCGCCGCGAGTCCGAAGGCAGCCGACCCGATATCCGGTGGCAGCCGCAGGTCCGCGGGGACGGCCTGCTGGTCCGCCGGGATGCGGAAGCGCCTGAGGTCCTCGGAGGCCTCCACCTGCAATCCGAAGCGGGCCATCATGGCGAGGGTCAGTTCCACATAGCTGGTTTCATTCTGCGGGCCGTCCACCAGCACCGTCGTTTCGGAACGGGCAAACGGTGCCAGCAGGAGCAGGCCGGAAATCCACTGTGAGAGGGTCCCGGAGATATGGACTTCGCCGCCGCGCGGCCGTCCGTGGGCAACCTGCAGGGGAGGGCAGCCGCCGTTCGAGGCGATGTCCACACCCATCTCGCGGAGGGCAGCCAACAAGGCACCGATGGGGCGGCGCTGGAAGTATTTCTGCCCGGTGACGACGACGTCGCGTGTCCCCAGCGAGGCGAGTCCGGCCATGAAGTACAGCGTGGTTCCGGAGCTGCCGGCGGAGACAACGGCACGCCGTGGGCGGTACGGGCCGCCGTGGACAATAAAGGTGTCATCCTGCACGTCTATCGCAGTACCGAGCTGGCGTAGCGCGGCCACCGTGTACTGCACATGGCGGGCATCGGTCAGACCGGAAATGCGGCTGGTCCCCGGAGCGAGGGAAGCCAGTATCAGCGCCCGGTGGGCGTGGTATTTGGAGTTGGGAACCTGCACCGAACCGGTGATGCCGGAGTGCGTTCCAAGGACCGAAAGATACATGGCCGCAAGGCCCTTTCCGTTCGTGTGGCGCCTTCCCCCTGACCCCTAGTGCGCCGACGCTACCAGTTTGTTATCCGGGCTGGAACAGCCTTTGCGGCAGATCGGCAGGCGGGGCACATTTCCGCCGGGGGCAGGTTGTGGGGTCGGTTGGGGGCCGCTGCGGGTCGGCTGGGGGCGCTGCGCCGCCTGCCGGTGCCGGACCGGACCGGGCGCCGCCACGCGGCCTGCCCTGTGCCCGCAGGCAGTCAGGCACTATTCCTGCACAGGACGCCTGGGTGCGGCCGGCACGGAATGTTGTACCCACCGGGATCGAACAGTTACCAGCATGTGAGCTGCAGCACCCTAGGATGGTCTCCAGTCGAACTCGAACCGGAAGGTAGCAGTTTCATGGGGGTCTTTCTTTTTTTCCTGGCAGCAGCCGCTGCCAGTTTCGCCATAGGGCGGTCGGCAGGTAAAAAAGCCGCCCGCCCCGTGGACAGCCAGGGCAGGCCGCTGCCGCCGCCGGCCCAAATCTACGAAGACGGTTACCGGGCGGGATTCAACGACGCAGCACTGCGCTTCCAGCAACCCGCCGCGGCACCTGCTCCCGCCGCTTCGGATCCTGCCGCGGCGCCGGCCCCTGCTGGGCCTCCTGCCGTCACGCCGGCTCTTGCTGCACCCGCTGCCGCACCTGCTCCCGCTGCTGTACCGGCCCCTGCTGCTGTACCGGCCCCTGCTGCCGCACCTGCCCCTGCTGCCGCACCTGCCCCTGCTGCCGCACCTGCCCCCGCTGCCGCACCGGCCCCCACTGCTTCGTATGTCTCCTCATACACGGTTCCGTCGTCTCAGTCCCATGCTCCGTCAGCCGCTGTGCCTCCTGTCGGAGTGCCGGGCGGCCACCCGCCGGTTGCCGTCCCAGCGCCCGGTGCCCCGAACCGGAACGTTCCGGTTCCGCCTCGACCGGTTCCGCCTCGACCGGTTCCGCCTCGACCGGTTCCGCTGGTCAAGACCGAAGCCGAGTTGAAGGAAGAAAAACGACGCCGGGACCTGCGCAACATCAACATCACGCTCTACTCCGCCAGCCTCCTGCTGGTGGCTGCTGCCGCACTGTTCATCGGGCTGGCCATCCCGGCAGAGGCCCGCTTCTTCGGAGTTGTCGCTGTCACGGCCCTGTTCTATATCTCGGGACTGGTCATACATGCCCGAAGCGCCCGCCTTCGGCCGGCAGCCGTAGCATTTACGGGTACCGGCCTGGCCTTGATCCCCGTGGTCGGACTAGCCCTGTTCAATTTTGTGCTTCCGGACGGACCTGCGGCCTGGCTGGTCACCTCGGTGGTTGGAACCGCGGCGTTTGCGTACGCCGCCGCAAAGATTGAAAGCCGGGTAGTCACCTATCTTGCCTTGACGTTCCTGCTGTCCTCGGGCCTGGCTTCCGGTGCGGCACTGCGCTGGGGAATCGTCTGGTACTTCCTCTTCACGGTCATTCTGGCCACCCTGATCAGCCTCGCTGCGGTCCGGCGTCCGGGCTGGCTGAACAATCTCTACGTAGATGCATTTGTCCGCTCCCACCGCTACCTGGTTCCGGCTACGGCCATCGCCTCCGTCCAGATCTCCGGCCAGCTAAGCTCGGCGCAGCTGGGGATCCTGTTCCTCGCATTCGCCCTCTACTACGCCGTAATGCTCTGGCAGGGCCCCGCCCGCCACCAGCTCGTCAACAGCTATGGGCTGCGGGCGGCCGGCACCGTGGGACTTACGTCCCTGTTCTATTCCGTTACGGACAGCACCCAGCTGACGCTGCTCGCTTTCGCGGTGCAGGTTGCGGTCCAGACGGCAGGGGTCCTGGCACGCCGCCCCATGTACGGTGCAGCAGCCCTGTTGCAGGTGGCCGCCAAGAGCACCGGGCTGCCTTTGGACCGGGACGTCGACGAGCGTTCCCGCCCGGAGGCGGGAACTGTACGAACAGGGGCTTCCGATCCGCAGGCACCGGCTGCGGCACAGGGCAACAAGCCTGTGCCCGTGCCGGCACAACCGGCACAACCGGCACCACCGGTCCCGTCATCTCCCGCCCCGGCATCCGAATCCGCGGCTTCAATGGCGGCAACCGTCAGCCTCAAGAAGAAGCCTGCGGCTGCCCCCGAAGAAGCTGCGCGTAGATTCTTCCGCGTCGATGTGGCCGCCCTGTTGGTCCTGCAGGCGTGCACCGCACTGGTAGCCGGACTCTGGTACGTGGTTCGCGAGTGGCAGTCTTCGGGAAGTTCCGTTGCCTTCGCAGGAACCGTCGTCGTAGTCCTGCTGACGTATTTCGCCGCCGCCTGGAAACTGGGCGGACGCCTTGAGTATGCGGTGCCCATGCCGGCCGCCCTCGCCTTTGTGCCTAATGCGCTGATGCCCGGCGACGCACTGTGGCCGGGCGTCCTGGCCACCGCAGTCCTCGCAGGCTATCTGGTGATCCGTGCGGTGCGGGGCGGCGCGGAGGAACGTCTGGTATTCGTCCTCGCCGCACGCGCTGCGGCCGTCCTGCTGGTGTCCTTGACCGTCCTCGCCTCCCTTGTCGGAGTGTCCGGGGTGAATGCAGGAGCCTGGGCCCTCGTCACCGCGGTGCTCGCGCTGACGGCCAATCAGGCCGTTTCGGTTGTCCGTACACGGCGCGCAAAGCCCGAACGCTTCCCGGGGGCAGCCATTACCACTGCGGCTGCTGCCGCGGTGGTCCTGACGCTGCTGCTCCGCTTCCAGGAATCGCCGGGGCTAACCCTGACCTTGGTGGGCCTGTGGACCGTTGTGGCCGGAAACGTTTTGACATCCGTCCTCCGGCCCGGCGGAAGGTACCTCCTTGCTGCACCGGCCGGTTTCGCGGCTGCTGTACTTATGGGTGCAGGCCTCCTGGGCATCAGGGGCTACGAACTGCTTGCAGCCGCTGCTCTTTGCTACTGTGCCGTCCTGGCCTGGAAGCTCGCGCCCAAGACGCACCGGACCTATTACCTGGCGGCAGGACAGACCCAACTGACTGCCCTGGCTGCCCTGATTGCCGCAGACCTCGGAGCGGGGGTGCACGGGATCTTTATTGCCATGGCGGCCTGCCTGGCTGCCCAGCACCTTCTGCGGATTTTCCTGGACCGGAAACTCCGCGGGCTCGGACTCGCCCAGACGCTCCTGTGGGCAACCGTCACCGTGCTGGCGATGCTGCCCCCGCTCTATTACATCCTTACCTACACCGCAGCACGTTCGGAGACCGGAGTTGTCCTGCTGCTCATCGGCGCCGGTTCCGCGGTCCTCACCCAGGGCGCATACACGCTTGGGGCGGCAGGGCGGACGCGCTTCGGTGAACACGTTGCGGCCGATACCGGTTCGCCGGGGTCCTCTACCGCAGCTTCCAGCGGAACCGCCGGCGTCACCGGACGTAAGCGTGTTCCCGGTACCCAGGCTTCCGTTGGAGCCGCCGCCGCAGCAGGACTGGTGCTGCTGCTGGTGACCGGCGTGCGGGCGGCGGAAGGCAACGGAGCAGTTGCCACCGTGGCCGTCCTCGCCGCGGCGCTTGCCGTCAATGTGTTTACTGCACTGATGCTTCGCCGCAGCTGGCCCGCACTGGCTGCACCCGCCGGCTTCTCCGCCGCCGCCGTCGTTGGCGCGGGGGTCCTGGGGGTCAGGGGGTACCAGATCCTGGTGCTGGCAGCCCTTGCCTACTGCACGTACCTCGTTCTGGGCCGCAGCAATCCCCTCCGCGGCGCCTATCTCCTGGCCGTCCAGATCCTGGCGGTTATCCTGGCCGGGCTGGTGGCGGCCGACCTGACCGGGGACGTTCATCAGGTCTTCGCTGCCGTGGCGGTCGGTATTGCCGTCGGGCAGGTGCTGCGGACCTTCTTTGCCGGGATGCTGGAGCCGCTGGGGCTTGCATCATGGGCACGGTGGGGCGGTCTGGCTGCATCAGCAGGAGTTCCCCTGGCATATGTCGGGTTGCAGGGACCGGCCGCGCAAAGCGGCATGCTGATGTTCCTTGTCCTCTGTGCCGCCGCCGTGGCGGTGTTCAGCCAGTTGGCCGCCGTCATCCGCGTGCGGAGGGGTAGGCCGCTGAGGTTCGCTGCCGAGTTCCTCGCCGCCGCCGCATTGGTGGCGCTGCTGGCTACTGCCGCATCCCGGGCAGTCGAGGGACACTGGGCCGGCTGGACCTTGGCGTTGCTCTGGATCGCGCTGGCCGCGAATGTTGCCACCTCGCTGTTGCTTCCCGATCGGTACGAAGCAGCGGCACTGGCAGGATTCGCCGCTGCGGCGGCGGTAGGTGCCGGAGTGCTGGGGCTGCGCGGCTACGAACTGCTGGTTCTGGCAGCCCTGGCCTACTTTGTGCATCTCGCACTGAAGCGCACAGAAAGCAACCGCGGTCTCTACCTCCTCGGCGTGCAGGGCCTGGTGGTGGTCCAGACGGTGCTCGTGGCTGCCGACCTCGGCGTCGGTATGCACGGCCTGTTCATTGCCGGCGCCGTAGCACTGGCAATACAGCAGCTGTTCCGTACCCTGCTGCATCGCCGACTCGACGACATGGGATACTCCGAAACGTCGCAGTGGCTGAGCATCGCATTGCTGGCCCTGATTCCGATCGTCTACAGCTTCCTTGCCGGAACGGCCAACCAACGCGACGTCGTCGCGCTGCATCTGCTCCTGCTCCTCATCACGGCTGCGGCTGCGTTCACTCAGCGCCGTGCGGAGCGGCACCCCAGGTCAGCCTGGGTTGTCTATCCCGCCGTGTACGCGTTGGGTGCACTTCCGCTGGTCCTCAGCAACCTGCTGCAGTTCAGCAGCCGGGGATCGCTTCGGGAAGGGCTGCTCGACGGCGGCGCGGCAGGATCGGTTTTGCTCGTCCTCGCAGCGGCGGCATTGTGCGGGGAAGCGCGCAGGTCCCTCGATAAACCCACCCGTACGGCACTGCTGGTAGCTGCCGTCGGCTATACCGCCACTGTCCTTGTGATCAGCCTGGCCATAGACAATAGCTTCCTGCTGGCTGCTGCCTTCGTTCTGGGTGCGGCAATCTTCCTGGTTGTCTCCTCTGCCCGCAGCCTTGCGTGGCTGGCCGTCGGGACGCCGGTCCTGCTCACCATGGGAATGATGGCCCTGTTCCGGGGACTCTTCGATACTGTCCTTGCAGGCAGTGGGGATGCCGGCTTTGCTTCGCTGCTGCCGTTCTGGGTGACAGCGGCTGTTCTCCAGGCCCTCCGTCTCCTCACCCCGCTCCGTTCGGTGGAATCATCGCGGCCGGGCGGCGCGGCGGGAGCCACTTCGCCCTCGCAGCTCCGCCGGAGCATCCTGGGCTCGGCTTCGGCTCTGATCCTGGCACTGGCGGCGATACCGGCAATGGTCCCTGACTCGTCAGCCGCAGCCGGCGCACTGACCGTGGTTGCTGCTTTGGCGTTGGCCCTCGTCGAGGTTCCCGCCCGGTTCCGTGAGCCGGCCGTGCAGGCCGCCGTGCTGGTGACCGCATTGGCGGTGCAGCGAATGGGTTGGCTCGTTCTGGGCAACGTCAGCGGATTCTGGTCCCTGCAGTATTGGGCAGCTGTCCTGGCCGGATTCGCAGCTTACGAGTTCCTTCGTAAACGCGACCAGCGGGGCACCATGGTCCTGGGGGTTTCGGCCGTCATCCTTTCATCCAGCGGTCTGTCCACGGTCATCTTCGGTGGAGGCGGAAAACAGCTCTGGGCGCTGGTGGCACACGCCGGGCTCCTGGCCTTCGGTCTTCTGGCGAGCAGAAGGCTGTTCACTCTGTGGGGCGCGGCCGGTGTGGTGCTGGCGGTGCTTTGGTACCTGCGCGGTTACACGTTCCTGCTCCTGGCCCTGCTGGGCATCGGGCTGATCGCTTTGGCTGTCTGGCGGCTCACCCGTGTGCGGACCGAGGAACCGGGGAATCCACCTGTTCAAACTGCGCAGGGGGACCCGGCCCTTCCGGTGCCGGCAACCGGTTCGGCACCGCCGGTGCCGGTGTACCCGGCGCAGGGGAGTGCGCCGGCGGTGTCCGGACCCTCGAACACCGGCAATGCGCCGGCGGTGTCCGGCCCCTCGAACACCGGCAGTGCGGATGGAGCGGGACCTGTACCGGGCGGCAACGCCGGACCTGGAGCGGACACAAACGCTCCGGGCCGCATGCAGGCCCCGGAGGAGGACCGCACGCGCTGACGTGCCGGTGGATCCTGAATCCTGGATGCGTGCAGCGCAGGGGAGAGCGGTGGTCGTCCGGCCCGGCCTGGCCCGGCTCTGCCCGGCCCGGCCTGGCCCGGCTCTGCCCGGCCCGGCCCGGCCTGGCCCGGCTCTGCCCGGCCCGGCCTGGCCCGGCTCTGCCCGGCTCGGCCAAGCCCGCCAAGCCAAGCCGGGCCGGAAGCGGGGAGCCGGGACCAAGACAGGCCAGACAATGCGCTGAGTGCCGTGCCCCGACTGCCGTGCACCGGCTAAGGAGTACTGTGCCCTCTGACACCGGGACAAAGGCTCCGCTAGGCTCGGACCATGGAATTCCTTATCCTTCTGGTGATCGTGGCCGCAGTGGCTGCAGGCGTCGGGTGGTCCCGCAAGCGGTTCCGCCCTGAAATTGAGCGGGCCAGGCGCATCCGCCGGGCCAACCGGGACGGCGAATCCTGACTTTCAAGGTGCCGCCGGCGGTGCGTTAGACTGGTGGAAGTTAAAGCGCCGCCCCTTGAGGGGTTTACCCCTGAGGCAGCGTGAACGGACTTGGGCAGCGCGGCGTCGGGACCCCGGAGGGAGACCTCCGGTGGAAGATGCCTGATTAGCCATCTGTGCCCGAGTCTGGCAGACTAGAGAAGTTGTTCAAGCGCTTTTGTGCCCACACGCGCCCATGTTCCTGCGAACAGCAGGGATCAGGCAGTGGTGAGATTTCGTCCCGGTCAGGATAATGCCTGATGCAGGGTCGGATCCTTCAGGGAAAGAGCCCATATATAACCCGCCCCTATTCTTGCTCGGCGTCGTTGGTCTCAACACCGCGACACGCCCGAGCGCGGGGGTCGGAGCCTCGGCAGGGTGAGGAACCCGGAATTATCCGGATTCAGTCTGTTGGAGGGGCGCCAGGCCGTAAGGCAGTTCGGCGCAAAAACTGTACAGAGAGCATTACTCGAAGAAAGAGGCACGACGCCATGGCGGGACAAAAAATCCGCATCCGGCTGAAGTCGTATGACCACGAGGTCATCGACGTATCAGCACGGAAGATCGTTGAGACGGTCACGCGTGCAGGCGCAACGGTAGTAGGCCCCGTGCCGCTGCCCACGGAAAAGAACGTTTACGTTGTTATCCGTTCGCCGCACAAGTACAAGGACAGCCGCGAGCACTTTGAAATGCGCACGCACAAGCGCCTGATCGACATCATTGACCCCACGCCTAAGGCCGTTGACTCGCTGATGCGTCTCGACCTGCCTGCAGACGTGAACATCGAAATCAAGCTGTAGGGGGGGAGCGGATACTTATGTCTACTTCACTTACACGCCAGGTAAAGGGACTGCTGGGCACCAAGCTCGGCATGACCCAGGTTTGGGACGAGAACAACAAGCTCATCCCCGTAACCGTCGTCCAGGCTGACTCCAACGTCATCACGCAGCTGCGCAACGCGGAAAAGGACGGCTACACCGCCGTTCAGATCGGCTACGGCCAGATCGACCCGCGCAAGGTGACCAAGCCGCTGGCCGGCCACTTTGAAAAGGCCGGCGTCACGCCGCGCCGCCACGTAGTTGAACTGCGTACCGCAGACGCCGACACCTATGAGCTGGGCCAGGAACTCTCTGTTGAGATGTTCGCAGCCGGCCAGAAGGTCGACGTCACCGGAACCTCCAAGGGCAAGGGCTTTGCCGGTGTCATGAAGCGTCACGGCTTCCATGGCGTTGGTGCCTCCCACGGTGCACACAAGAACCACCGTAAGCCGGGTTCCATCGGTGGCGCATCCACCCCGGGCCGCGTCTTCAAGGGCGTTCGGATGGCGGGCCGCATGGGCGGCGTCCGTCACACCACCATGAACCTCACGGTTCACGGTGTGGACGCCGAGAAGTCGCTCCTGCTGATCAAGGGTGCCGTTCCCGGCGCCCGCGGCCAGGTCGTCCTCGTACGCACTGCCGTGAAGGGAGATTAGTCTCATGGCTAACGAAACCACTGTTGAATTCCCCGCAGAGATCTTCGACGTTCAGACGAACGTACCGCTGCTCCACCAGGTGGTAGTTGCTCAGCTTGCAGCCGCCCGCCAGGGTACGCACAAGACGAAGACGCGCGCCGAGGTAAGCGGCGCAGGCCGCAAGCCGTTCAAGCAGAAGGGCACCGGCCGGGCTCGTCAGGGCTCCATCCGTGCTCCTCACATGACCGGCGGCGGCGTAGTCCACGGACCGACGCCCCGCGATTACAGCCAGCGCACCCCCAAGAAGATGAAGGCTGCTGCACTGCGCGGCGCCCTGTCGGACCGGGCACGCAACGGCCGTATCCACGTCCTCGAATCCCTGGTTGAAGGCACCAAGCCCTCCACCAAGGACGCACTGAGCGCCCTGCGTTCGGTTTCCGACCGCAAGAACCTGCTCGTTGTTATCGAGCGCGCCAACGATGTTGCCGCACTTTCAGTGCGCAACGTTCCGGCTGTTCACGTGATCTACGTAGATCAGCTGAACACCTATGACGTGCTTGTTGCCGACGACGTGGTCTTCACCAAGGCTGCCTACGACGAGTTCGTCGGCAAGAACACAGTCAAGGAGGACGCCAAGTGAGCGCGACCACCGCTAAGGATCCGCGCGACGTAGTGCTTGCACCCGTCGTCTCGGAAAAGAGCTACGGCCTGATCGACGAAGGTAAGTACACCTTCCTGGTCGACCCCCGCTCCAACAAGACCGAGATCAAGCTGGCCGTGGAGAAAATCTTCTCCGTCAAGGTCGACTCGATCAACACCATCAACCGTGCCGGTAAGCGTAAGCGCACCAAGTTCGGATGGGGACAGCGCAAGAACACCAAGCGCGCAATTGTCACCCTCAAGGACGGCACAATCGACATCTTCGGCGGTCCGCTCAGCTAGGGCGGAGACCACTTTAACGAGGAATAAATAATGGGAATCCGTAAATACAAGCCGACTACCCCGGGCCGTCGCGGCTCGAGCGTAGCCGACTTCACCGAAATCACGCGGTCGACGCCGGAAAAGTCGTTGGTACGTCCGCTGCCCAAAAAGGGCGGCCGTAACAACACCGGTAAGATCACGACCAGGCACAAGGGTGGTGGACACAAGCGTCAGTACCGTCTGATCGACTTCCGCCGCCACGACAAGGACGGCGTCAACGCACGCGTTGCCGAGATCGAATACGATCCGAACCGTACCGCCCGCATTGCGCTGCTGCACTACGTTGATGGCACCAAGCGTTACATCATTGCTCCGAACAAGCTCAAGCAGGGCGACTTCGTAGAGGCAGGCGCCGGCGCTGATATCAAGCCCGGAAACAACCTGCCCCTGCGTAACATCCCCGTGGGTACGACCATCCACGCCGTTGAACTGCGTCCGGGCGGCGGCGCCAAGATGGCCCGCTCCGCCGGTGCATCCGTTCAGCTTGTCGCCAAGGAAGGCCGCTTCGCCCAGCTGCGTCTGCCCTCCGGCGAAATCCGCAACGTTGATGTGCGCTGCCGCGCCACCATCGGCGAGGTCGGCAACGCCGAGCAGTCGAACATCAACTGGGGCAAGGCCGGCCGTATGCGCTGGAAGGGCGTACGCCCGACCGTCCGTGGTGTCGCCATGAACCCGGTCGACCACCCGCACGGTGGTGGTGAAGGTAAGACCTCCGGTGGACGCCACCCGGTCAACCCGAACGGTAAGCGCGAAGGCCGTACCCGCCGTCCCAATAAAGAGAGCGACAACCTCATTGTGCGTCGCCGTCGTTCCGGCAAGAACAAGCGATAGGAGCCTGGAAACATGCCACGCAGCCTGAAGAAAGGCCCCTTCGTCGACCAGCACCTGTTTCTCAAGGTAGCGGCCGAAAACGAAAAGGGCACCAAGAACGTCATCAAGACGTGGTCCCGCCGTTCGATGATCATCCCCGACATGCTCGGGCACACGATCGCCGTACACGACGGACGTAAGCACATTCCGGTGTTTGTCACCGAGTCGATGGTCGGGCACAAGCTCGGCGAATTCGCTCTGACGCGGACATTCCGCGGCCATGTGAAGGACGACCGCAAGGGCAAGCGCCGCTAGGCGCTGCTCTTTCGGCAGAAGACGAGAGAAGGAAAGCAATGGAAGCCAAGGCAATTGCGCGTCATATCCGCGTAACGCCTATGAAGGCCCGGCGCGTCGTCAACCTTGTTCGTGGCAAGCAAGCGAATGAGGCTCTGGCAATTCTGAAGTTTGCCCCCCAGGCAGCTTCGGAGCCGGTACTTAAGGTAATTCAGTCGGCTATGGCCAATGCACGTGTCCTCGCGGACCGTGACGGCGTGGCCTTCGACGAGGGTGACCTCTTTGTCAGCGAAGCATTCGTTGACGAAGGACCCACCATGAAGCGGTTCCAGCCGCGGGCCCAGGGCCGCGCCTACCGCATCAACAAGCGGACCAGCCACGTCACCGTGGTAGTCGCAACCCCTACGATCGAGGAGGAACGCTAAGTGGGACAGAAGGTAAACCCGCACGGGTTCCGACTCGGCATCACCACTGACCACGTATCGCACTGGTTTGCTGACAGCAACAAGCCGGGCCAGCGTTACAAGGACTTCGTCCGCGAGGACATCAAGATCCGTCAGCTGATGTCCACCGGCATGGACCGCGCCGGCATCGCCAAGGTTGAGATCGAGCGCACCCGTGACCGTGTCCGTGTGGATATCCACACCGCACGTCCGGGCATCGTGATCGGCCGCCGCGGCGCCGAAGCAGACCGCATCCGCGGCGAGCTCGAAAAGCTCACCGGCAAGCAGGTCCAGCTGAACATCCTCGAGGTCAAGAACCCCGAGATGGAAGCACAGTTGGTTGCCCAGGGTGTTGCAGAGCAGCTCTCTTCCCGCGTGGCTTTCCGCCGTGCGATGAAGAAGGCCATCCAGTCCGCACAGCGTGCAGGCGCCAAGGGTATCCGTATCCAGTGCTCCGGCCGTCTGGGCGGCGCTGAAATGAGCCGTTCCGAGTTCTACCGCGAAGGCCGTGTGCCCCTGCACACCCTCCGCGCGCAGATCGACTACGGTTTCTTCGAAGCCAAGACCACCTTCGGCCGCATCGGCGTGAAGGTCTGGATCTACAAGGGCGACGTTACCGCTAAGGAACTGGCTGCACAGCAGGCTGCTGCACCGTCCCGCGGACGCTCCAACGACCGTCCGGGCCGCGGCCCGGCCGACCGCGGTGACCGTGGCGGCGACCGCCGTCGTCGTCCCGAGCGCGGCGACAAAGCCGCCGCGCCTGCTGCTGCAGAGGCTCCGGCCGCTGAGGCAGCTGCCCCCGCAGCAGAAGGAGGACAGGCTTAAATGCTTATCCCACGTCGAGTCAAGTACCGTAAGCAGCACCACCCGGGTCGCTCCGGCGCTGCAACCGGCGGCACCGCCGTCAGCTTCGGCGAGTGGGGTATCCAGGCTCTGACGCCTGCTTACGTCACCAACCGCCAGATTGAAGCTGCGCGTATTGCCATGACACGCCACATCAAGCGCGGCGGTAAGGTCTGGATCAACATCTACCCGGACCGTCCGCTGACGAAGAAGCCTGCTGAAACCCGTATGGGTTCCGGTAAGGGTTCTCCGGAGTGGTGGGTTGCAAACGTCAAGCCGGGCCGGGTTCTGTTCGAACTCTCCGGTGTTTCCGAAGAGGTAGCTCGTGAGGCCCTGCGCCTGGCGATCCATAAGCTGCCGTTGAAGGCACGCATTGTGCGTCGCGAGGGTGGTGAATAGAAATGGCAGTTGGATCAAAAGAGCTGACAACTGAGCAGCTGGACGGCTTCGATAAGGACCGTCTCGTAGAAGAACTGCGCAAGGCCAAGGAGGAGCTGTTCAACCTCCGCTTCCAGTCGGCCACCGGCCAGCTGGAAAACCACGGTCGTCTGCGTGCAGTCAAGCGCGATATCGCCCGCATCTACACGGTGCTGCGTGAGCGCGAGCTGGGCATTCGTCCCGAGGTTGTCGCTCCCGTTGAGGAAGCAGCACCCGAGGCACCGAAGAAGTCAAAGAAGAAGGCTGACAAGTCTGAAGCTGAAGCCAAGGTCGCTGAGGATGATGCCAAGTGAGCGAAAACAAGAATGAGGCAGCAGTGACAACTGACGCAAACGGCGCCGATGCCCGCGGGTACCGGAAGACCGCACGCGGCTACGTGGTCTCGGACAAGATGGACAAGACCATCGTCGTCCAGGTTGAAGACCGCGTGAAGCACGCCCTTTACGGCAAGGTTATTCGCCGGACCGAGAAGCGCAAGGCACATGACGAGCAGAACGCTGCCGGCATTGGCGACCTCGTGCTGATCGCCGAGACCCGGCCGCTGTCCGCTACCAAGCGGTGGCGCCTGGTCGAGATCCTCGAAAAGGCCAAGTAACCTAGTAGTAAGAAGTACCGGCCGGCCCGCCGGTGTGATCTCCGCGGCAAGCGGAGAACACACCGGCACCGTCCACAGCGTGAGGGCCCCGGCCGCGTTATCATCTTCGATTTCGCTTCCGGGGCCTTTTCGCGATAAACTTGAAATCTTGTCTGTGTGGTGCGGAAGTGTGTCCATAATCCGGTCTCGAACCGGGTCCCCGGTACGCACTTCCTCACCGCCGAATGAGACAAAAGCCCGATAATCTTGTTCGACGCCGCGTAAGGCGGCTGCACTGGCGTGCGGCCGGCCCGCCCGGCGTTGAGTACCAGTATTACGGGGTCCACCCATATCCGTTCCGCAAGGCTCATTTCGAGAACCGGCGCGACGACAGGAGTAATAAGTGA
This sequence comes from Arthrobacter jinronghuae, assembly GCF_025244825.1. Lineage (NCBI taxonomy): Bacteria > Bacillati > Actinomycetota > Actinomycetes > Micrococcales > Micrococcaceae > Arthrobacter > Arthrobacter jinronghuae. Next base: position 2,841,272 of record NZ_CP104263.1, on the reverse strand, counting down.
TTCAGCAGGAGTCGCGACTGAAGGTCGCCGACAACACGGGTGCCAAGGAAATCTTGACCATCCGCGTTCTCGGTGGATCCGGCCGTCGCTACGCAGGCATTGGCGACACCATTGTTGCCACCGTCAAGGATGCAATTCCCGGCGGCAACGTCAAAAAGGGCGACGTGGTCAAGGCCGTCATCGTCCGTACCAAGAAGGAACGCCGCCGCCAGGACGGTTCCTACATCAAGTTCGATGAGAACGCTGCAGTGATCTTGAAGAATGACGGCGACCCCCGCGGTACCCGTATCTTCGGGCCCGTCGGCCGCGAACTTCGCGACAAGAAGTTCATGAAGATCATTTCGCTGGCTCCGGAGGTGCTTTAGTCCATGGCAAAAATCAAGAAGGGTGACCTCGTTCAGGTCATCACCGGTGCTAAGGCTGAGCGCGGCGGAGACCGCGGCAAGCAGGGCAAGGTTCTGAAGGTTTTCCCCGAGAGCAACCGCATCCTCGTTGAAGGCATCAACCGCGTCACCAAGCACACCAAGGTTGGCCAGTCCTCCCGCGGTTCCAAGACCGGCGGCATCGAGGTTGTTGAAGCCCCGATCCACGTTTCCAACGTCGCCATTGTCGACCCGGAGACCAAGAAGCCGACCCGCGTTGGCTTCCGCACTGAAACCGTCGAAAAAGATGGCCGTGAGCGCACTGTGCGTATCCGCGTGGCCAAGGGCTCTGGGAAGGACCTCTAATGACTGAGACTGTCACCAAGATCGTCCCCCGTCTGAAGACCCGCTACGCAGCGGAGATCAAGCAGACCCTGCAGGACGAATTCAACTACTCGAACGTCAACCAGGTTCCCCGCCTCGTCAAGGTGGTTGTGAACATGGGTGTTGGAGATGCCGCTAAGGACTCCAAGCTCATTGACGGTGCGGTACGCGACCTCACCCAGATCACGGGCCAGAAGCCCCAGGTCACCAAGGCACGCAAGTCCATCGCCCAGTTCAAGCTGCGCGAAGGCATGCCGATCGGTACGCACGTTACGCTGCGCGGCGATCGCATGTGGGAATTCGTGGACCGTTTGGTCACCCTGGCACTGCCCCGTATCCGTGACTTCCGCGGCCTGAACGGCAAGCAGTTCGACGGCAACGGCAACTACACGTTCGGTCTGACCGAGCAGTCGATGTTCCACGAAATCGATCAGGACAAGATCGACCGCGTACGCGGCATGGACATCACCGTGGTTACCACCGCAAAGACCGATGACGAGGGACGCGCGCTGCTGAAGGCGCTCGGCTTCCCGTTCAAATCCGAAGATTAATTACTACGTAACAGGTCCGACGGAGATCCGTGAGGCGACGCCGCACGGGGATCCTGCAGGAAACCGTTACGAGGGAGGGCAAGAGCCCAAATGACAATGACAGATCCTGTCGCAGATATGCTCACGCGTCTGCGCAATGCAAACTCGGCATACCACGATTCCGTGTCCATGCCTTACAGCAAGCTCAAGGCGCGCGTTGCTGACATCCTGAAGGCCGAGGGCTACATAGCCGGCTGGAAGGAAGAAGAGGCCGAGGTCGGCAAGAAGCTGACCCTGGACCTCAAGTTCGGTCCGAACCGCGAGCGTTCCATCGCCGGCGTTCGCCGCATCTCCAAGCCCGGTCTGCGCGTTTACGCGAAGTCCACCAACCTGCCGCACGTGCTGGGTGGTCTGGGTATCGCAATCCTGTCGACGTCGTCAGGTCTTCTGACCGACCGCCAGGCCGCCAAGAAGGGTGTAGGTGGGGAAGTCCTCGCCTACGTCTGGTAGCAGGGAAGGGAAAGAAAAATGTCACGTATTGGACGTCTGCCCATCCCGGTTCCTGCCGGAGTAGATATCGCCATCAACGGCAACGTTGTATCCGTCAAGGGCGCCAAGGGCGAGCTGAGCCACACTGTGCCCAGCCCGATCACGGCAACGCTTGAAGACGGCACCATCACCGTTACCCGCCCGAACGACGAGCGTGAATCCCGCTCCCTCCACGGCCTGACCCGCACGCTGATCGCCAACATGATCACCGGCGTGACCGAGGGCTACAAGAAGGATCTGGAAATCGTTGGTACCGGTTACCGCGTAGTCGCGAAGGGTGCGGACCTCGAGTTCGCCCTGGGCTACAGCCACCCGGTCCCCGTCGCGGCCCCCGAAGGCATCACGCTTACCGTGGTCGCCCCGACGAAGGTCACCGTGTCCGGTATCGACAAGCAGCAGGTGGGCGAGGTTTCCGCCAACATCCGCAAGCTGCGTAAGCCCGACCCGTACAAGGGCAAGGGTATTCGTTACGCCGGCGAGATTGTCCGCCGCAAGGTCGGAAAGGCTGGTAAGTAACCATGGCCATCAGCATTAATAAGAAGCGAAACAGCAAGAGCAAGTCTGCCCTGCGCAGCCGTCGCCAGCTGCGTATCCGCAAGCGGATTTCCGGAACCGCGGTTCGTCCGCGCCTCGTGGTCAACCGCTCTGCCCGCCACATCTTCGTCCAGGTTGTCGATGACACCCGTGGCGTAACCGTGGCTTCCGCCTCCACCATGGAAGCGGATCTGCGTGCACTGGACGGCGACAAGACCGCCAAGGCCAAGCGCGTCGGCGAACTCGTTGCTGAGCGGTCCAAGGCCGCCGGCATCGAAGCCGTTGTCTTTGACCGCGGTGGTAACCGCTACCACGGCCGTATTGCCGCAGTTGCAGACGGCGCACGTGAAGGTGGGCTGGCACTGTGACCGAGGTAAACAAGGAAAAGGAAAATCAGGTGACTGAAGCTACAGCTGCTGAGGCAACTGAGACCAAGGAAGCCGCAGCCACCGGTACCGACGACCGCCGCGGCGGACGTCGCGGCGAGCAGCGCGGCTCCGACCGTGGAGGCCGCGGCGAACGCGGTGGCCGCGGTGGCCGCGACGGCGGACGCAACGATGAGAAGGACAAGTTCATTGAACGCGTCGTGACCATCAACCGCGTTGCCAAGGTGGTCAAGGGTGGCCGTCGCTTCAGCTTCACCGCCCTCGTTGTTGTCGGTGACGGCAACGGCATGGTCGGCGTTGGCTACGGCAAGGCAAAGGAAGTTCCCTCCGCCATCGCAAAGGCCGTTGAAGAAGCCAAGAAGACCTTCTTCCGCGTCCCGCGCATCGGTGGAACCATCCCGCACCTCGTCCAGGGTGAAGCTGCTGCAGGCGTCGTCCTGCTGCGTCCGGCTTCCCCGGGTACCGGTGTTATCGCCGGTGGTCCGGTCCGCGCCATTCTCGAATGCGCCGGTATCCACGACGTCCTGTCCAAGTCGCTCGGGTCCTCCAACGCCATCAACATCGTGCACGCCACGGTTGATGCGCTGAAGCGCCTCGAAGAGCCCCAGGCAGTGGCAGCACGCCGCGGCCTTCCGCTCGACCAGGTCGTTCCCTACGCGATGCTCCGCAACATGCAGAAGGCAGGTGCCTGATGTCGACTCCGAAGAACGTCGCCGTTAGCACGGCTCGACTGGAAATCACTCAGATCAAGTCCACCATCGGTGGTAAGCAGAATCAGCGCGACACGCTGCGTTCACTGGGCCTGAAGCACATCGGCGACTCCGTCGTCCGTACTGCTGATGCAGTGACCGTTGGCATGATCAACACGGTTCCGCACCTCGTGAAGGTTGAGGAGGCGAAGTAACATGCCCGAAGAAAACAGAACTCTGAAGGTCCATCACCTGCGTCCGGCACCCGGTGCCAAGACGGCCAAGACCCGCGTAGGCCGCGGTGAAGGTTCCAAGGGTAAGACGGCAGGCCGCGGTACCAAGGGTACGGCTGCCCGCTACCAGGTCAAGGCAGGCTTCGCAGGCGGGCAGCTTCCGCTGCACATGCGTCTGCCGAAGCTGCGCGGCTTCAAGAACCCGTTCCGGGTCGAGTTCCAGGTTGTAAACCTGGACAAGATCTCGGAGCTGTTCCCCGAAGGCGGCGCCGTGGATATCGAAGCACTGGTTGCCAAGGGTGCGGTTCGCAAGAACCAGCCCGTGAAGGTTCTCGGCTCCGGCGACATCACCGTCAAGGTTGATGTCTCCGCCAACGCCTTCTCCGCCAGCGCTGCAGAAAAGATCGCCGCAGCCGGCGGATCCACCACCACGGTCTAAGACCTCGTGGCGGGTCTGTTTCCCTCCCCGTCCGGACGCATTGCGTATACCGGCGGGGGAGGGGCGCACGATCCAACGTTTCACCACTGAACTCCTGGCGGACCCTATCCGGTCCGCCGGGAGTTCAGTTCCGTTTAAGGCAACTACCGCGTCCCGTACGGCGTTAACGCAGTACGGGCCGCGAGCGGCTAGACTCTGTTTCTGTCACAAGTCCGGAACGGACTTTCCAAACTTCAGGAGGACGCTTGCTTAGCGCTATTGGCCGGGCTTTCCGGACACCAGACCTGCGACGCAAGCTGTTGTTTACGCTGGGAATCATCACTATCTTCCGCATGGGTGCTTTTATCCCGGCCCCGGGTGTTGACTACGGCAATGTGCAGCAGTGCTTGAATCTGGGTGCCACCTCCGGTGGTATTTACCAGTTCGTCAATCTTTTCAGCGGCGGTGCGCTGCTGCAGGTCTCCATCTTTGCCCTCGGCATCATGCCCTACATCACCGCCAGCATCATTGTTCAGCTGCTGCGCGTCGTGATCCCGCACTTCCAGGCCCTTTACGACGAGGGCCAGCAGGGCCAGTCGAAGCTGACCCAGTACACGCGGTACCTCACCATCGCGCTGGGCCTGCTCAACGCCACGACCGTCGTCTCCCTGGCACGTTCGGGCGCGCTCTTCAACAACCAGTGCGCCCTGCCGATCATCCCGGACGACAACATGGTCACCGTCCTGCTGCTCATCGTCACGCTGACCGCCGGTACCGGCGTCATCATGTGGATGGGCGAGCTCGTCACGGAAAAGGGTGTGGGCAACGGTATGTCGCTGCTCATCTTCACCTCCATCGCGGCGTCCTTCCCCAGCGCCCTTGGCGCGATCCTCAGCGCGCAGGGCTGGACCATCTTCCTGGCCGTCATTGCCGTCGGCATCCTGACGGTGGCCCTGGTCATCTTCGTGGAGCAGTCGCAGCGCCGCATTCCGGTGCAGTACGCCAAGCGCATGGTCGGCCGGCGTACGGTCGGCGGCACCAACACCTACATCCCGATCAAGGTCAACATGGCCGGCGTGATCCCCGTGATCTTCGCGTCCTCCATGCTCTACCTGCCCAGCCTGCTGGCGCAGTTCAATACGCCCGAGCAGGGCACGCCGCCGGGATGGGTGGTCTGGATCAACAACTACCTCGTCAGCGGCGACCACCCGCTGTACATGCTGGTGTACTTCCTGCTGATCGTCTTCTTCACCTACTTCTACGTCTCCATCACGTTCAACCCGGACGAAGTTTCGGAGAACATGAAGAAGTACGGCGGCTTCATTCCCGGCATCCGGGCCGGCCGCCCCACCGCCGAATACCTGCAGTACGTGCTCTCCCGGATCACGCTGCCCGGCGCCCTTTACCTGGGCTTTGTCGCCCTGATCCCGCTGATTGCTCTGGTGTTGGTTGGAGCTAACCAGAACTTCCCGTTCGGCGGAACGTCAATCCTCATCATGGTTGGTGTGGGACTGGAAACGGTTAAGCAAATTGACGCGCAGCTCCAGCAACGTCACTACGAAGGGTTATTGCGATGACAAGAATGCTCATTATCGGGCCTCCCGGCGCCGGTAAAGGAACTCAGGCCGCTCGGATCTCGGACCGGCTCGGTGTCACGGCAATATCAACCGGCGACATTTTCCGTTTCAACGTCAAGGAGCAGACTCCGCTCGGCGTGGAAGCAAAGAAGTACATCGACGCCGGCAACTTCGTTCCGGATTCCGTCACCAACGACATGGTCCGCACCCGGCTCACCGAGGACGACGTCGAATCGGGCTTCCTGCTGGACGGCTACCCGCGCACAGTGGCGCAGGTCGAGGAACTCGACGACATCCTGGCCGGCAATGGCCAGAAGCTCGACGCGGTGCTCCTGCTGACGGCTGACGACGACGAACTCGTTGCCCGCCTGCTGCGGCGCGCGGAACTCGAAGGCCGCAGCGATGACACCGAAGACGTCATCCGGCACCGCCTGGACCTGTACAAGCAGCAGACAGGCGACGTCGTCGCCCGCTACGAGGACCGCGGAATCGTGACCCGCGTGGATGGCCTCGGCGGCATCGACGACGTCACCGAGCGCGTCATGGAAGCACTGAAGGACCTGCGCTAAGAAAGACCGGCGCAAAAAGTTATCCGCTAGGAAGTTAGAAGACACATGTTCGGCCAGCCTCGAATCGAATACAAAACCAACGAGCAGATGCGCATCATGCGCGAAGCCGGCCTTGTTTTGATCTCAGCGCTCGACGCGGCGGTCAAGGCCGCCGACGTCGGCGTCAGTACACGCGAAATCGATGCGGTTTTTGCCCGGGTGCTCAAGGAAGCGGGAGCTACCTCCAACTTCCTGGGGTACTACGACTACCCGGCCACGGTCTGCACGTCCGTGAATGAAGAAGTTGTCCACGGCATTCCGGGGGACCGGGTGCTGCAGGACGGCGACATCATTTCCATCGACGGCGGTGCAGTGGTGAACGGCTGGCACTCGGACTCCGCGCGTACCGTGATCGTGGGTACGCCGGATCCGGAGGACCAGCGGCTGTCGGACGTCACCGAGAATGCCATGTGGCACGGCATTGCCGCTGCCGCGAAGGGCAAGTTCGTGGGCGATATCGGCGACGCCGTGGACGACTACGTCAACAGCGTCCCGGGCAGGAAACTGGGAATCCTCGAGGACTATGTCGGCCACGGCATCGGCACTGAAATGCACCAGGCACCTGACGTCCTGAACTACCGCACGGGACACCGGGGACCGAAGCTGCGGCCGGGCCTGTGCCTGGCCATTGAGCCGATGCTGGTGCGCGGCAAGATCCTCACCCGCACGCTCGATGATGACTGGACAGTTGTCACCGAGGACGGCAGCCGTTCCAGCCAGTGGGAGCACTCCGTCGCGATCCATGAAAAGGGGATCTGGGTGCTCACGGCGCCCGACGGCGGCGCGTCCCGGCTGGAACCGCTGGGTGTCACCCCGGTTCCGATTCCCTAGGGAATCCTTCGCATGTACCGAACCAGCAGGCCCCGTTCCCTTCCGGACCGGGGCCTGCCGGCGTTGGGGGAGCCGAAACAGCCGGACCAAAGTGCCGCGGCGGGAACTGGACAGCGGGAGCGATTTAACTTATGGGGGGTCTTCCCGTAGAGTTATCTGTTGGTTGTCTCTACATTCGTGCCCGGATTGACCGCTTTCGATGCCTTGTGTGCCGATGCGGTTGGCTGGGCCGGGGTGACGGCCACATTCGAAAAACCGTTGCCGGCGTCAAAGCCGGCGACACAGACGTTAGCGGAGGATATGGCCAAGAAAGACGGCGTCATTGAGATCGAGGGCTCGGTAAACGAAGCCCTGCCCAACGCGATGTTCCGCGTTGAGCTGGCCAACGGCCACATTGTGCTCGCACACATCTCGGGAAAGATGCGTCAACACTACATTCGCATCCTCCCTGGAGACCGCGTTGTGGTGGAACTTAGCCCGTACGACCTCACCCGGGGTCGCATCGTCTACCGCTACAAATAAACCGCTGCAAAGACGGACAGCGGACCGCATTGCCGGTTCACTGACCGTTCAAGCTCAACCCTGCAACCACGCAAAGGAAAACCATGAAGGTCCAGCCGAGCGTCAAGCAGATCTGCGATAAGTGCAAGGTGATTCGCCGTAACGGTCGAGTCATGGTGATCTGCGAGAACCCGCGCCACAAGCAGCGCCAGGGCTAATCAGCTTCTCTAGCTCCGGGGTCCGAAAGGACAACGGTAAGAGGGCCCCTGATTTCAGGGATCAGCCCACGCGTAGTTAATTCAATATGGCAGTGCAGCGTCTATACGCGTGACGCATACCCCCGGTACGGAGGCCGGGGACCTGGCAACAGGGACGCACTGCTTCAGACCTCCGGTAATAACCAAAGGAGAACCGCCGATATGGCACGTCTCGCTGGCGTTGACATTCCCCGCGAAAAGCGGGTAGTGATTGCGCTTACCTACATCTACGGCGTGGGCAAGACCCGTGCAGAGCAGACCCTTGTAGAGACCGGCATCAGCCCGGAAACTCGCGTCAAGGACCTCACCGACGCTGAACTCGTTCAGCTGCGTGACTACATCGAGGGCAACTTCAAGGTTGAGGGTGACCTCCGCCGTGAGGTGGCCGCCGACATTCGCCGCAAGGTTGAAATCGGCAGCTACCAGGGCATCCGGCACCGCCGCGGCATGCCCGTCCACGGTCAGCGCACGAAGACCAACGCTCGTACCCGCAAGGGCCCGAAGCGCACCGTTGCCGGTAAGAAGAAGGCCGGCCGCTAAATAAGCGGTCTTTCGGCCACGGCCCGAATCCGGGCCACCTAAACCAAACTCTTTGTAGGAGAAGTAATGCCCCCCAAGACTCGTGGAGCGGTCCGCAAACCGCGTCGCAAGGATAAGAAGAATATCGCGCTCGGCCAGGCGCATATCAAGAGCACCTTCAACAACACCATCGTGTCCATCACGGACCCGTCCGGTGCTGTTATCTCATGGGCTTCCGCCGGTGAGGTTGGCTTCAAGGGCTCGCGTAAGTCCACCCCGTTCGCTGCTCAGATGGCTGCTGAAGCTGCCGCAAAGCGCGCACAGGAGCACGGCGTCCGCAAGGTCGACGTCTTCGTGAAGGGTCCGGGCTCCGGTCGCGAGACCGCCATCCGTTCGCTGCAGGCCACCGGCCTGGAGGTTGGCTCCATTCAGGATGTCACTCCGAGCGCACACAACGGTTGCCGTCCCCCGAAGCGCCGCCGCGTATAAGCAGCACTGCGGTTCCGGTTTCCCCGGCGGGCAGCCCACTTTCACGAGTGGGCTGCCCGCCGGAGGGCGCCGGTCCCGGGCTGGCTGTTAGCCGTCCAAGACGCCCGCGGAAGACCCGTCGTCGTCGTTTCCACCATTTGTGTTGCGTCATATAGCGGATGCTCGCTGAAAGGAAATGCAAGTGCTCATTGCACAGCGCCCCACCCTCACTGAAGAAGTCGTAGCCGACAACCGCTCACGGTTCATCATTGAACCCCTGGAGCCGGGTTTCGGTTACACCCTTGGTAACTCCCTCCGTCGTACCCTGCTGTCCTCCATTCCCGGTGCCGCTGTAACCAGCATCCGCATCGAGGGCGTGCTGCACGAGTTCACGACGGTTCCCGGCGTCAAGGAAGATGTCACCGAGATCATCCTGAACGTCAAGAACCTCTCGGTTTCCTCCGAGCACGACGAACCCGTTGTGGCTTACCTGCGCAAGCAGGGCCCCGGCGTGGTTACGGCTGCGGACATCGCTCCGCCGGCCGGCGTGGAGTTCCACAACCCCGACCTGCACATCGCCACGCTGAACTCGAAGGGCAAGTTCGAACTCGAACTGACCATCGAGCGCGGCCGCGGCTACGTGTCGGCCAGCCAGAACAAGTCCGGTGACCAGGAAATCGGCCGCATCCCGGTCGACTCCATCTACTCGCCGGTCCTGAAGGTGACCTTCCGCGTGGAGGCCACCCGCGTTGAGCAGCGCACCGACTTCGATCGCCTGATCGTTGACGTTGAAACCAAGGATGCCATTGCACCGCGCGACGCTGTCGCCTCTGCCGGTACCACCCTGGTTGAGCTGTTCGGCCTGGCACGTGAACTCAACACCGCCGCTGAAGGTATCGAAATCGGTCCGAGCCCCACGGATGCCGCACTGGCAGCCGACATGGCACTGCCGATCGAAGACCTCGAGCTGACCGTGCGTTCGTACAACTGCCTCAAGCGCGAAGGCATCCACACCGTGGGTGAACTCGTAGCCCGCTCCGAGGCTGACCTGATGGACATCCGCAACTTCGGCGCGAAGTCCATCGACGAGGTGAAGGCAAAGCTGGTTGAACTGGGTCTGTCCCTGAAGGATTCCCCTCCCGGGTTCGACCTGGCCGCCCGTGCCGCAGCTATTGAAGAGGACGAGTCCGAGTACTCGGACGACGAGCTCTAACTGAAGCAAATTCTTGCCGTTCGGGCCACTGAGCACCGCACGGCACCGTTTGAGGAGAAAAAGTAATGCCTACACCCACCAAGGGTAAGCGCCTCGGAGGCAGCCCGGCACACCAGCGACTGATGCTGGCCAACCTTGCCGCGCAGCTGTTCGAGCACAAGCAGATCACCACCACGGTGACCAAGGCCAAGCGTCTGCGTCCCTACGCAGAGCGCCTGATCACGTTCGCAAAGCGCGGGGACCTGTCCTCCCGCCGTCGCGTCCTGGCCCTGATCTCCGACAAGGGCATCGTCCACGAGCTCTTCACCGACATTGCTCCGGCAGTCGAGAAGCGCGACGGCGGCTACACCCGTATCACCAAGATCGGCAACCGCAAGGGCGACAACGCTCCCATGGCTGTCATCGAGCTGGTCCTGGAACCGCTTTCTGCCAAGCAGTCGGTTGTGGCTGAAGCCAGCACCGCTGCCGCTGCAGCCGCTCCGGCGCCTGCCGTTGAGTCTGCTGATTCCGCCGAGTCGGCTGAATCTGCCGAGTCGGCTGAATCTGCCGATTCCGCTGAGTCCGCCGATTCTGCTGAGTCTGCCGACTCCGCTGATGAGGCTGTCGAAGAGACCGAAGAGAAGAAGTAATTCTTCGCTGAGGTCCCGGTGCCCTTAATATGGGTGCTATGACTATTGAAAGGCCCGCCGTCCCCGAAATGGATGGCGGGCCTTTCCGCGTCCGGATGGACCTCGCCTATGACGGTGCGTCCTTCTCCGGCTGGGCCGCCCAGCCCGGACTGCGGACCGTCCAGGGCCTGGTGGAAGATGCGTTGGCGGTCCTGCTGCGCCGTCCGGTCCGGACGACGGTGGCGGGGCGGACCGACGCCGGTGTCCACGCCCGCGGGCAGGTGGTGCACTTCGACCTCACCGCGTCCGAGTGGTACGGACTGGCCAGGGGCCGGGACCTGGATCCGGGAGTCTCCCTGCGGCGCAGGCTGCACGGGGTGCTGAACAAGGAGCTGACCATGTCGGCCCGGGAAGCCGGCCTCCAGCGCCGAGCCATCGACGCCCTCGGCGGGGCCGTGGAAGTACTGTCGGCCGTCCCGGCTCCGGCCGGTTTCGATGCCCGTTTCTCGGCCCTCTGGCGGCGGTACAGCTACCGCATCTGCGACCTTCCCGAAAACCGGGACCCGCTGACCCGGCATACCACTCTGTGGTTCAAGGCGCCCCTGGATACCGACCGCATGAACGAAGCCGCAGCCGGCGTGCTGGGGATCCGGGACTTCCTCTCCTTCTGCAAACCGCGGACCGGCTCCACCACCACCCGCGAACTCCTGGAGTTCAGCTTCCACCGCGGCGGTGACGGAATCATCACCACGCACATCCAGGCGGATGCCTTCTGCCACAACATGGTCCGCTCACTGGTGGGCGGTTCACTGCTGGTCGGCTCGGGGGAGCGGCGCCCCCAATGGCTTGCCGAACGCATGTTCGCGCGGATCCGGGACTCGAAGTCCCTGCTCGCCCCGCCGCACCCGCTGGTGCTGGAGGAAGTCCGCTACCCGGCAGCGTCAGAGCTGGCCCGGCGGGCCGAGCTGACCCGGGCGCAGCGCGAATAGCCGATCAGCGGCTTCCGGTCCTAAAATAGGGACAAATCCAATATCCGGCGCTGGATCCATAACGCGGGGACAGCTTTTGACCTGACTACGCAAGCAGGCTATTGTTTATAGTCGTTGTGCGTGTCCTACCTCGATAGGCCTATGCCCACGGGAGCGGCTCAGTTGCAGAGCCACCTGGCCCCGGGGAAATAGCCGAGATCTCAGGACCACTGGTTAATTCAGTCCTCACCTGACCATCCGGTAACGCATAGAGAAGCTGCACTGTCCATGGCATCCATGGGCGGCGCGCCACCTAAGAAGAAGAAACGAAGGCAAACACCGTGCGTACGTACACCCCGAAGCCCGGCGACATCAACCGCCAGTGGCACGTCATTGACGCCACCGACGTTGTCCTAGGCCGTCTTGCCAGCCAGACCGCAACACTGCTGCGCGGAAAGCACAAGCCGACCTTTGCTCCCCACATGGACATGGGCGATTTCGTCATCATCATCAACGCCGAGAAGGTTGCCCTGACCGGCGCCAAGCTCGAACAGAAGCGTGCCTACCGCCACTCGGGTTACCCGGGCGGTCTGTCCTCCGTCAACTACGCCGAACTGCTGGAGCAGAACCCGGTACGTGCAGTTGAGAAGGCCATCCGCGGCATGCTGCCCAAGAACTCCCTGGCTGCTGACCAGATCAGCAAGCTGAAGGTTTACCGCGGTGCCGAGCACCCGCACGCCGCTCAGCAGCCCAAGACCTACGAAATCAACCAGGTCGCCCAGTAGTTCTGGCCCGCCAACTAAGAAATTAATTCAAGGAGAATCGTGGCTCAGAACACTGAAGAGCTGAATGAAAACACCGAGGAGCTTTCGAGCTACACCTCGGAATCCTCTGACTCGGTCCAGGCCGATGTCAAGGAACGCCCCGCCCTGACCGTCCCCGGCTCCGCCGTCGGACGCCGCAAGCAGGCTATCGCCCGCGTGCGCCTCGTCCCGGGTACCGGCAAGTGGATCGTCAACGACCGCGAGCTCGAGGATTACTTCCCGAACAAGCTGCACCAGCAGGAAGTCAACGAGCCGTTCAAGCTTCTTGACCTCGAAGGCGCGTACGACGTCATCGCACGCATCCACGGCGGCGGCCCCTCCGGCCAGGCCGGCGCGCTGCGTCTGGGCGTTGCCCGCTCGCTGAACGAGATCGACCGCGAGAACAACCGCCCCGCCCTGAAGAAGGCAGGCTTCCTGACTCGTGACGCCCGCGTCATCGAGCGTAAGAAGGCCGGTCTCAAGAAGGCACGTAAGGCACCTCAGTACTCCAAGCGCTAATTCAGCGCTTCCCCGGTCCCGCCCGCTGGCGCGTGCGGGACCGGGTCCCCTCGCGCTGAATTGGCGCTTGGCTCCACAAGCGCTCGTTGGGTGCATGGGTGCACAAGCGCTCGTTGGGCGCTTGGCTCCACAAGCGCTCGTTGGGTGTTTGGGAACACAACAGCTGATTCAGTTCCGAGGTTTCACCAAAAGGCAGTCGCTACGGCGGCTGCCTTTTGGCGTTAAGGGATGCCTGCAGAGTTGGATTGGCCACACCGATGCCGGTATTTACCCGTCTGGTACGTGCAATGGTCCTTCCCGTTTCGGAGACCAGGGTGCACCGGTGGCAGAATGGGCCAGTAAGTTGCCCGTGAGCGGCTCCCGCTGTGGCTACAACCTGCTTGAGGATACGTAATGACTAGATTGTTTGGAACGGACGGCGTCCGTGGGCTGGCGAACGGGCTGATCACCGCCGAAGTTGCCCTCGGACTCGCTCAAGCCGCAGCAGTGGTGCTGGGCCATCGCCGGGTGGAACAGGGCCGTCGTCCGGTCGCTGTGGTTGCCCGGGACCCGCGCATCAGCGGTGACTTTATCTCCGCCGCCATGGAGGCCGGACTCGCCAGCTCGGGCGTTGATGTCTACGACGCCGGCGTGCTGCCGACCCCGGCCGCAGCGTACCTGGTTGCCGACCTTGGCGCAGATTTCGGCGTTGTCATCTCCGCCTCCCACAACGCAGCCCCCGACAACGGCATCAAGTTCCTGGCCCGCGGCGGGCAGAAGCTGGATGACGCCGTCGAGGACGCCATCGAAGCTGAAATGGCGCTTCCCAGCATGCGTCCCACCGGAGGCGAGGTGGGGCGGATCCACCGCTTCGCCGATGCCGAGGACCGGTATGTGGTCCACCTGCTGCAAACCCTCCCCAACCGCATTGAGGGCCTGAAGGTTGTCCTGGACTGCGCGCACGGGGCGGCCAGCGGCTGCTCACCCCAGGTCTTCGCCGACGCGGGTGCCGAAGTAGTGGTCATCGGCGCCGACCCGGACGGCCTCAACATCAACGAGGGTTACGGCTCAACCCACCTCGAGCAGCTGCAGGCAGCTGTTGTGGCGCACGGCGCCGACCTCGGTATCGCCCACGACGGCGACGCCGACCGCTGCCTTGCAGTGGACCACGAAGGCACCGTGGTGGACGGTGACCAGATCATGGCGATCATGGCCGTCGCCATGAAGGAAGCCGGCAAGCTCAAGGACAATGCACTGGTGGCGACGGTCATGAGCAACCTCGGCCTGAAGCTCGCCCTTCGCGAGGCCGGCATCGAGCTCATCGAAACCGGCGTGGGGGACCGCTACGTGCTCGAAGGTATGCGCCGCGGCGGCTACAGCCTCGGCGGCGAACAGTCCGGGCACGTCATTTTCTCCGAATACGCGACCACCGGAGACGGCGTCCTCACCGGCCTGCAGCTGGCAGCACAGGTAGCCCGGTCCGGCCGGACCCTGAAGCAGCTGGCCGGCGTTATGCAGAAGCTCCCTCAGGTGCTCATTAACGTCAAGGGCGTGGACAAGTCCGCCGTCGAGACCAACGAGCCGGTACGGCTCGCAGTCCAGCAGGCAGGGCAGGAACTGGGCGAAACGGGGCGCGTGCTGCTCCGCCCCTCCGGCACCGAACCGGTGGTCCGGGTCATGGTGGAGGCCGCGGACATGGAAACGGCAGCAGACACCGCACGGCGGCTCGCCGAAACGGTTGAAACCCATTTGGCGCTAAACGCAGGCGCCGGAGCGGCGGTCTAGCAGCACTGCGCCGGTGCGGGACCCGGGTCCCGCACCCGGCTCAGGTCTTGCGCAGGAGCATCCGCCTCACGGAGTGGTCGGCGTCCTTGGTCAGCACCAGCTGGGCACGGCCCCTCGTGGGCAGCACGTTGGTGGTGAGGTTCGGCTCATTGATCCGCCTCCAGATGTCCAGGGCAGTGGCCCGGGCCTCATCATCCGTCAGGTCTGCGTAGCGGTGGAAGTAGGATGCGGGGTCAGCGAAGGCTCCGGTGCGCAGCGACTGGAAGCGCTGGACGTACCATTCCTCGATGTAGGAGGTGCGGGCGTCCACGTAGATCGAGAAGTCGAAGAAATCGCTCAGCGCGAGGCCGGAACGCCCGTCGGCGCGTGTCCGGGCCGGGGCGAGGACATTCAGGCCCTCGACAATGAGCACGTCCGGCCGGCGGACCACTATCTCCTCGCCGGGGACAATGTCGTACGTCAGGTGCGAATACTTCGGCGCCCGGACCTCCTCGGCCCCACTCTTGACCTCGCTGACAAAGCGCAGCAGCCGGCGTCGGTCATAGGATTCCGGGAAGCCCTTGCGCTGCATCAGCCCGCGGCGTTCCAGCTCTGCGTTGGGGTACAGGAAACCGTCCGTGGTGATTAGTTCCACGTTCGGGGTTTCCGGCCAGCGGCGCAGCATCTCACGCAGGACCCGGGCCGTGGTGGATTTGCCGACAGCCACGGATCCGGCCACGCCGATCACGAACGGGGTACGGGTGGTCTTCTCGCCAAGGAAAGTGGTGGTGGCACTGTGCAGGCGGCCTGCGGCAGCCACATACAGGTTCAGCAGCCTGGAGAGCGGGAGGTAGACCTCCCTGATCTCATCAAGGTTCAACTGGTCACCGACGCCGCGCAGCCGGAGGATGTCCTCCTGGTTGAGCGGGGAGCGTATCTCGTGTGACAGCCGCGACCAGGTCTTGCGGTCCAGTTCGACGAAGGGAGTGAAACTGCTCTCGGGCGGCTGGGCCGCGGAGGACTTAACATGGCGTTCGGTCACCTTAGGAATTCTGCCCTGAACAGCAGGCAAACCCAAACGGCCCGAAGCGCGCAAAGACTGTGCAACAGGCTGAAGGACACCATGCTTTCGGTATCCCGTCCGCGGGCCGGTACGCTTAGTGCTATGTGTGGAATTATTGGATACGCAGGCCGTCCGGACGTCATTGCAGGTATTAGCGCCGGCGGGCACGGAGCTCTCGACGTAGTAATGGAAGGCCTTCGGCGGCTGGAATACCGGGGCTATGATTCGGCCGGCGTCGCCGTGCTCACTCCCTTGGGTATCGAATACCGCAAGAAGTCAGGCAAACTCGCCAACCTCGTGGCCGAGCTGGAAGCGGCTCCGCTGACCCCGGCCACCACCGGTATCGGGCACACCCGCTGGGCCACCCACGGCGGCCCGACCGACGAGAACGCCCACCCCCACCTGGCCGACAACGGACGCCTCGCCGTGATCCACAACGGCATTATCGAGAACTTCGCCGAGCTGAAGGCCGAACTGCTGAACGCCGGCGCCGAGTTTGTTTCTGAAACCGACACCGAGGTGGCCGCAGCACTGCTGGCCTCCATCTACCGCGGCGACGGCAACGCGGATCTGGCAAAGTCCATGCAGCTTGCCTGCCAGCAGCTCGAGGGCGCGTTCACCCTGCTGGCCGTTCACACCGATTCACCCGGCACCGTGGTTGCCGCCCGCCGCAACTCCCCGCTCGTCGTCGGACTGGGCGAAGGCGAGAACTTCCTGGGCTCCGACGTTTCGGGCTTTATCGACTTCACCCGCCGCGCCGTCGAGCTGGGCCAGGACCAGGTGGTAACCATCACGCCTGACTCGGTCCTGATCACCGACTTCTTCGGCGAAGTGGCCGAAGGCACTGAGTTCTACGTGAACTGGGATGCAGCCGCCGCCGAAAAGGGCGGTTACGACTCCTTCATGGAGAAGGAAATCAACGACCAGCCGCAGGCTGTGGGGGACACCCTCCTGGGGCGGTCGGACATCGACGGACGACTCACCCTCGATGAGCTGCGCGTCAGCCCCGAGGACCTCAAGAACGTCAACAAGATCATGGTCCTCGCCTGCGGGACCTCCGCCTACGCCGGACAGGTGGCCAAGTACGCCATCGAGCACTGGTGCCGGCTGCCGGTCGAGGTGGAGCTGAGCCACGAGTTCCGCTACCGGGATCCCATTGTCGACTCGAACACGCTGGTTGTGGCCATTTCCCAGTCGGGCGAGACCATGGACACGCTGATGGCGGTGCGTTACGCCAAGGAACAGGGCGCGAAGGTCCTGGCCATCTGCAATACCAACGGCTCCACCATTCCCCGCGAGTCGGACGCAGTCCTGTACACGCACGCCGGACCGGAAATCGCCGTTGCCTCCACCAAGGCCTTCCTGGCACAGATCACCGCCGCATACCTGCTCGGCCTGTACCTGGCGCAGCTCCGCGGCAACAAGTTCCAGGGCGAGATCAAGGACATCCTCGCAGACCTGGGCAAGGTGCCGGACAAGATCCAGCAGGTGCTGGACAACTCCGGGCTGATCAAGGAACTGGCGCAGCTGATGAAGGACGCCTCTTCGGTGCTGTTCCTCGGCCGCCACGTCGGCTTCCCGGTGGCCATGGAAGGCGCCCTGAAGCTGAAGGAGCTGGCGTACATCCACGCTGAAGGGTTCGCTGCCGGCGAGCTCAAGCACGGCCCGATAGCACTCATCGAGGAAGGCCAGCCCGTGTTCGTGGTTGTCCCGTCGCCCCGCGGCCGGGATTCGCTGCACGCCAAGGTGGTTTCCAACATCCAGGAGATCCGGGCCCGCGGGGCCAAGACGATCGTGATCGCCGAAGAAGGCGACGACGCCGTCAAGGCCTACGCCGAGCACATCTTCTACGTGCCGGAAACCCCGACCCTGCTGGCACCGCTGCTGACCACCGTGCCGCTGCAGATCTTCGCCTGCGAGCTGGCTACGGCCAAGGGCTTCGATGTGGACCAGCCGCGCAATCTGGCCAAGTCCGTCACGGTGGAATAAGGAGCGTGCTTCAGTGATTATCGGAATCGGCGTCGACGTGGTGGACGTGCCGCGGTTCGGCCGCCAGCTGGAGCGTACACCCGGGCTCCGGGCCCGGCTGTTCGCCCCGGCGGAACGGGAACTGAACCTGCGGTCACTGGCTGCACGGTTCGCGGCGAAGGAAGCCGTGGCCAAGGCCCTCGGCGCCCCTGCCGGCATGAACTGGCAGCACTGCCAGGTCCTGCTGGATCCCGCCGGAGCGCCGCTGCTGCAGATCGACGGAACCGTGGCCGCCGTGGCGGAGGGCAAAGGCGTGCAGACCTGGCACCTTTCCCTCAGCCATGACGGCAACATGGCTACTGCAATGGTCATCGCCGAAGGCTAGGACAAAGCGCATGATCAGTGCGTATACCGGTACCGCGGTCCGCCGGGCCGAAACCCCGCTGCTGGCCGAAGGCCGGGGCGGGGAACTGATGCAGCTCGCAGCCTACGGGCTGTACGCGGCGACCGCGGACCGGTTGGCGGCCCGCCGCGGCCGGATCTACGGAGCCGCGGTGACGGTTCTCGCCGGCCGCGGCAACAACGGGGGAGACGCGCTTTATGCCGCCGCAAGGCTGGCCCGGCGGGGAGCAGCGACGACGGCGGTGCTCACCTCCCACACAGCGCACCCCGAGGCGCTGGCAGCGTTCCGGGCGCAGGGCGGAAAGGTCCTGGCACTCACAGAGTCCAACGCCGCAGCCCTCGCCGGGGCCGCACTCGGGGCCGATGCCGTAATCGATGGTGTCCTGGGTACCGGCGGCAGCGGCGGACTGCGCGGCCCCGTCCGCCTACTCGCAGAGACACTGAACGCGGCACGGCTGCAGGGGCAGGGCCCGCTGGTTGTCGCCTGCGACCTCCCCAGCGGCGTCGACGCCGATACCGGACAGGTAGAGGGAACCTGCCTGCGGGCGGACCTCACCGTGACCTTTGGTGCCGTCAAGACCGGGCTGCTCGCCGGCCCGGGTGCCGCGGCCGCCGGGGAAATCCGCTGCATCGACATCGGGCTGGGCCCGCATCTGGGAGCCCCGTCCGCCTACCGTCTGCAGGCAAAAGACCTGGCCGGGCTCCTGCCGGTTCCAACGCCCGCGGACTACAAGTACAGCCGCGGGGTGCTCGGCATTGCCGCCGGCTCGGACACCTACCCCGGAGCCGCTTTGATGGCCACGGGCGCCGCCCTCGCCACCGGCGTCGGCATGGTCCGTTACCTGGGACCCGGCGCCGTCGCCCGGCTGATCAACCTGGCGCACCCCGAAGCGGTCTGCGGCTCAGGGACCGTAGGGGACACCCATGTGCAGGCCTGGGTTGCCGGACCCGGGGCGGGCAACGACGAGGACCAGCGCCGCCGGGCCAGCGACGCCATGGCGTCCGGGCTGCCCGCAGTGATCGACGCCGACGCGATCGCCGCGGTCCGCGCGGGGCTGCACCCCGGCGTCGTGCTCACCCCGCACGCCGGCGAACTCACCGCGCTGCTGCGTTCGCTGGGCGAGGATGCATCGCGGGCCGACATCGAAGCCGATCCCATCCGCTACGCCCGCCTCGCCGCCCAACTTACGGGCGCCACGGTCCTGCTCAAGGGCTGGGCCACGCTGGCGGCGGCTCCCACCGGCGAACTGTACAGCCAGGCCGAGGCAACGCCGTGGCTGGCGACGGCGGGAAGCGGAGACACACTCGCCGGCATCCTCGGCGCTCTCCTGGCGACGGACCGCACTCCGGACACGGAGCGGGAACCGGGACACTATGCGCGGCTGGCCGCGGCCGCTGCCCATCTCCACGGCCGTGCCGGCGCGCTTGCAGCCGTTGACGGGCCGGTCCAGCCGTCGCTGCTGGAACCGCAGATCCGCTCACTTGTTGCAAATCTCACTGGGCGGCCGCGCCGCAAATTCAAGTAAGCTCCAACTCTGGGGTAAAAAAGTAAGTAGACATATCAATTACGTGTTGTCAGGGAACTAGTCAGGAGCACTACATGGAAGTTTGGCCGGGAGATGCCTATCCGCTGGGCGCAACCTACGACGGAAACGGCACCAACTTCGCTCTCTACAGCGAGGTGGCAGATTCCGTAACCCTGTGCCTGTTCGATGAGGACGGCACCGAGCACCAGGTCCGGCTGACCGAGGTCGACGGGTATGTCTGGCACTGCTACCTGCCGCAGGTTATGCCGGGGCAGAAGTACGGGTACCGCGTGGACGGTCCGAACGATCCGGAGAACGGCAACCGGTGCAACCCGAACAAGCTCCTGCTGGACCCCTACGCCAAGGCTGTTGCCGGCGAAATCGACTGGGACCAGGCGCTGTTCGGGTACAACTTCGGCGACGAACACTCGCGCAATGACGAGGATTCCGCTCCGCACATGATGATGGGCGTCGTCATCAACCCGTTCTTCGACTGGGACGGAGACCGGAAGCCGAAGGTCCCGTACCACCAGTCCGTGATCTACGAGGCCCACGTCAAGGGCCTGACCGAGCTGCACCCCGACGTGCCCGAGGACCAGCGCGGCACGTACGCCGGTGTTGCCCATCCTTCCGTGATCGCGCACCTGCAGAAACTCGGCGTCACCGCCATCGAACTGATGCCGGTGCACCAGTTCGTCAACGACTCGACCCTGCAGGAAAAGGGGCTGTCGAACTACTGGGGCTACAACACCATCGGTTTCTTCGCCCCGCACAACACCTACAGCGCCACCGGCGACCAGGGCCAGCAGGTGCAGGAATTCAAGGCCATGGTGCGCGCCCTGCACCTCGCCGGCATCGAAGTGATCCTGGACGTGGTCTACAACCACACGGCCGAGGGTAACCACATGGGCCCGACCCTGTCCTTCCGCGGCATCGACAATGCGTCCTACTACCGGCTGGTGGAAGACGACAAGAAGTACTACATGGACTACACCGGCACGGGCAACTCGCTCAACGTCGGCAACCCGCACTCCCTGCAGCTGCTGATGGACTCGCTGCGCTACTGGGTTACCGAAATGCACGTGGACGGTTTCCGTTTTGACCTGGCCTCGACGCTGGCCCGCGAGTTCTACGACGTGGACCGCCTCTCCGCCTTCTTCGAACTGGTGCAGCAGGACCCGGTAGTCTCCCAGGTCAAGCTGATCGCCGAGCCCTGGGATGTTGGACCCGGCGGCTACCAGGTGGGCAACTTCCCGCCCCAGTGGACCGAGTGGAACGGCAAGTACCGGGATACGGTCCGCGACTTCTGGCGCGGAGAGCCCTCCACGCTGGGCGAGTTCGCCTCCCGCATCACCGGCTCCGCGGACCTGTACGAGTCCTCTGCCCGGCGCCCGGTGGCGTCCATCAACTTCGTCACCGCCCACGACGGCTTCACGCTGCATGATCTTGTGTCCTACAACGAGAAGCACAACGAAGCCAACGGCGAGGACAACAACGACGGCGAATCCCACAACCGCTCCTGGAACTGCGGTGTTGAAGGCCCCACGGACGATCCCGGGGTCCTGTCCCTTCGTGCCCGCCAGCAGCGCAACTTCCTCGCCACCCTGCTCCTTTCCCAGGGCGTGCCGATGATCGCCCACGGCGACGAGCTGGGCCGCACCCAGCAGGGCAACAACAACACCTACGCGCAGGACTCCGAGTTGAGCTGGATCAACTGGGAGACCATGGACGCACCGCTGCTGGAATTCACCGCGGCGGTCAACACCCTGCGTGCCGAGCACCCCACGTTCCGCCGGCGCCGGTTCTTCGACGGCCGCCCCGTGCGGCGCGGCGAGGGTGAGGCGCTGCCGGACATCGTATGGCTGAACGAGGACGGCACCACCATGTCCCCGGACGACTGGGACACCCCGGTCAGCCGTTCCCTGGGCGTCTTCCTCAACGGGCAGGGCATCTCGGGCAAGGACGCGCGCGGACAGCGGATCACCGACCTGAACTTCCTGCTGTACTTCAACGCGCATGACGAAGCTGTGAAGGTCACCCTTCCGGCCAAGGAATACGCACCCATGTGGGACACGGTGATCGACACTGCCGGCGAGTACGCCGACTCGGAGCCGGTTGCCGCGGACACCCAGCTGACCGTGGCTGCCAAGTCCATGGTGGTCCTGCGGGCGCACGAAGAGGAAGAGGAGCACGACCACTCCGTAGCCGCGTCCCTCGCGGCCATGGCCGCCCAGAACACCGAGGCTGCCGAATGAGGACACCCCTCTCCACATACCGTCTGCAGATCCGCCCGTCCTTCACCCTGTTCGACGCCGCGGAACTCGTGCCGTACCTGGCAGACCTTGGCGTGGACTGGGTGTACCTCTCGCCCATCCTCACGGCGGAAGAAGGCTCGGACCACGGCTACGACGTCACTGATCCTTCAGCCGTCGACCCGACCCGCGGCGGAGCGGAGGGGCTGAAGGCCCTCTCCGACGCCGCCCACGCGGCAGGCCTTGGCGTGCTGGTGGACATTGTGCCCAACCACATGGGCATCGCCACCCCGCACCGGAACAAGTGGTGGTGGTCCGTGCTGGCCGAAGGCCGCAACTCCCGGTACGCCGAAGCCTTCGACATTGACTGGGACGCCGGGAACGGGAAGCTGCGGCTGCCCGTCCTGGGCGACGGCGACAACGAGCTCGAGCAGCTCAAGCTGGCGGACAACGAACTGCACTACTACGACCACCGGTTCCCGGTGGCCGAAGGCACCGCAGCGGAAGGCGACAGCGCGCAGGACGTACACGCCCGCCAGTCCTACGAACTGGTGAACTGGCGCCGCGCCGACAATGAGCTGAACTACCGCCGGTTCTTCGGGGTCAACACCCTGGCCGGCATCCGAGTGGAAGAACCGTGGGTCTTTGACGAGGCACACGCCGAAATCCGGCGATGGTTCGACGAAGGCCTCGTGGACGGCCTGCGCATCGACCATCCGGACGGCCTCGCCGATCCCAAGGGTTACCTGGCACGGCTGCGCGAGATCACCGGCGGTGCGTACATCCTCGTGGAAAAGATCCTGGAACCGGGCGAAAAGCTCGCCGCTGACTGGGAAACCGAAGGCACCACCGGCTACGACGCGCTGGCCGACATTGACCGGTTGTTCGTGGACCCGGCGGGCAGTGACACGCTGACCGCACTGGTGCCGATGGAACCGTACGCACAGATGATCCACGGCACCAAGCGGGTCATCGCGGACAACCTGCTGCACTCCGAGGTGCAGCGCCTCGTGCGCCTGCTCCCGGCGGACAGCGGGCTGGACCCGGAAACGGCTGCAGATGCGATTGCGGAACTGCTGGCCTGCTTCCCGGTTTACCGCAGCTACCTGCCCGAAGGTGCCGACCACCTGACCGAAGCCGTCATCGCGGCCAAGGTCCACCGGCCGGATCTCGCGGCGGCGCTGGACATCCTGCACCCGCTGTTGAACCCGCTGCTGGATGAAGACTCCGCTGAGACGGTGTCGCTTTCCCGCCTGGGTGAGCTGGCGGTGCGTTTCCAGCAGACCTCCGGCATGGTCATGGCCAAGGGCGTCGAGGATACGGCGTTCTACCGTTACTCCCGCCTGACCTCTCTCAACGAGGTAGGCGCCGACCCGGCACACTTCGCCGTATCACCGTTTGAAATGCACACCCGGCTGCTCCGCCGGCAGCTGGAACAGCCGGCGGCCATGACGGCCCTGACCACGCATGACACCAAGCGCAGCGAGGACACCCGCGCCCGGATCTCCGTGCTCGCGGAAATCCCGGAGAAGTGGAGCGAAGCGTTCACGCGACTCGATGCCCTTGTTCCGATGAATGACGGGCCGATGGCGAACCTGCTCTGGCAGACCTTCGTCGGGGCCTGGCCGCTGAGCCGCGAACGCGCACACGCCTACGCCGAGAAGGCCTCGAGGGAAGCAGCCAGCAGCACCACCTGGACGGCTCCCAACGCGGACTTCGAAGAGCGCATGCATGCAGCCGTTGATGCGGCGTTCGACAATCCGGACGTCACCGCGGTGATCACTGCGCTGGTCGAACGCATCCGCGAGGCGGGGTACAGCAATTCGCTCTCCGCCAAGCTCCTGCAGCTGACCATGCCCGGCGTGCCGGACGTCTACCAGGGGACCGAGTTCTGGGACCGGTCACTGGTGGACCCGGACAACCGGCGCGAAGTGGACTTCGCCCGGCGACGCGAGGTCGCGGCGTCGTTCGCCGACGCCGGTGCACCCGCCCTGGACGAGGACGCGGCAGCGAAGCTGCTCATCACCACCCGTGCGCTGCAGCTCAAGCGGGGCCGGCCGGAGCTGTTCACGGGGTACGTCCCCGTAGCGGTGGAAGGATCCGCGGCAGAACACCTCTTCGGGTTCGACC
Source organism: Arthrobacter jinronghuae (assembly GCF_025244825.1). Lineage (NCBI taxonomy): Bacteria > Bacillati > Actinomycetota > Actinomycetes > Micrococcales > Micrococcaceae > Arthrobacter > Arthrobacter jinronghuae. The sequence continues at coordinate 2,817,231 of NZ_CP104263.1, read as the reverse complement.
GCGGCGGAGCGGTCACGCTGGTGACCCGTCTGCCGCTGGGACTGCAGCGTCAGGGCGGATGGCAGGACACCGCCGTCGTCCTGGCTCCGGGCACCTACCGTGACGTGATCACCGGGAAAACGCACGAAAGCGGCGGCCGGCTGGCAGCTGCGGATCTGTTCGGCACCTATCCGGTGGCGCTGCTTGTACGGGAGGACGGCAAATGAGGACCAACTTCGACGTGTGGGCACCCAAGGCCGGCACCGTGACGCTGCTGGCCGACGGCCGGCGGCTGTCGATGACCCGCGGCGAGAACGGCTGGTGGCACGTCCAGCATGCCGAACTCACCGAGGACATCGACTACGGCTACCTGATAGACGACGCCGAGACGCCCGTGCCGGACCCCCGGTCCCGGCGGCAGCCCGAGGGCGTGCACGCCCTTTCGCGCACCTTTGACCCGGATGTTTACCAGTGGCATGACGCCGGCTGGGTCTCCCCGGGGCTCGACGGCGGCGCCATCTACGAAATGCACGTGGGCACCTTCACCCCCGAGGGGACGCTGGACGCAGCAATCGGGCGGCTGGACTACCTGGTGGACCTGGGTGTGCGCTTTGTCGAACTCCTGCCGGTCAATGCCTTCAACGGAACCCACAACTGGGGTTACGACGGCGTGCTCTGGTACGCCGTGCAGGAAACCTACGGCGGGCCCGAGGCCTACCAGCGGTTCGTCGACGCGGCCCACCAGGCCGGACTCGGCGTTATCCAGGACGTTGTCTACAACCACCTTGGACCCAGCGGCAATTACCTGCCGATGTTCGGCCCGTACCTCACCGAGGGGAAGTCGAACACCTGGGGGGACTCCGTCAACCTGGACGGTCCGCTCTCCGACGTTGTCCGCGAATACATTGTGGACAACGTCCTGATGTGGTTCCGCGACTACCACGTGGACGGGCTGCGCCTGGATGCGGTGCACGCACTGCACGACGAACGCGCCGTGCACATCCTCGAAGAAATGGCAGCCGCCACGGACAAGTGCGCCGAAGCCCTGGGGAAGCCGCTGTTCCTCATCGCGGAGTCGGATTTGAACAATCCCCGGCTCATCACCCCGCGGAACGTCAACGGCTACGGCCTTGCCGGCCAGTGGTCTGATGACTTCCACCATGCCGCCCATACCAACCTCACAGGTGAAAACGGCGGCTACTACGAGGACTTCGACTCCCTCGAAGCGCTGGCGAAGGTGCTGCAGGAAGGGTTCTTCCACAACGGAACGTTCTCCTCCTTCCGGGAACGCGGTCACGGACGTCCGCTGGACAAGGAGGTGGTGACCGCGCGCCAGCTGGTCACGGCCATCCAGAACCACGACCAGATCGGCAACCGGGCGGCCGGGGACCGGCTGAGCGCGACGCTGGGGTACGAGCAGCTTGCCCTCGGCGCGGTGCTGAGCCTCGCCTCGCCGTTCACTCCCATGCTCTTTATGGGTGAAGAATTCGGGGCCTCCACGCCCTGGCAGTTCTTCACGTCCCATCCGGAACCCGAACTGGGGAAGGCCACGGCAGAGGGCCGCCTGAAGGAATTCGAGCGGATGGGGTGGGACCCGGCTACGGTTCCCAACCCCCAGGAACCGTCCACCTTCACCAACTCGAAGCTGGACTGGTCCGAGGTGGAAGAGGGCGATCACGGCCGGCTGCTGGACCTGTACCGCAGGCTCCTGACCCTGCGCCGGGAAACCCCCGACCTGATGGATCCGGACCTGCGCAACATCCGGGTGGACTATGACGAAGTGGGCCGCTGGCTGGTTATGCAGCGCGGTTCCACGGCGGTGGCGCTGAACTTTGCCGACACCCCGCGCGAGGTGCCGCTTCCGTTCGGCAAGCAGGCGGACGTCCTGCTCGAAACCGCGCCGGTTGAGCTCTACGGCGATGCCGTGCAGCTGCCGGCATACGGTGCGGCCATCCTGGCCGGCTAGCAGGCAGGAAAACGAATCCGGCCGGGGTGGTTAGGCAACCACCCCGGCCGGACCGGTTAAGGTGAGTGGCTCAGGGAGCCGAGCAACTCCGCGGCGTGGGCAGCAACGGCGGTGCGGAAGCCGGGGTTCCCGGCCACCGGGGCTGAAAAAACGCCGGGCAACTCGAACATTCGGTCCACCAGGCCGCCCTGGGGTCCCCGGGCTTTCCCGGCCAGGACTTCTGCGAGCGGATCCTGGAGCGGCAGCTCGTTGGCGAACGCATCCCGGCCGCGGTAGACGAAGACCATCCACCCGGCCACGAGCCGGGCCAGTGCCTCGGGGACCACTCCCCGGGCCAGCAGGTCTTCCACCGCTCCCAGGGCCCGCACAGGCAGCTTCTGCGATCCGTCCATCGCCACCTGCAGGGTGGTGTGGCCCAAGGCCGGGTTCCGGAAACGGGCAAGGATCCCGGCGGCGTATTCCGCCAGGTCCACACCCGGGGGCGGGCTCAGCGTTGGGAGGACTTCGGCCTGCAGTGCGGCAGCCGCGGCCGCCAGCTCCTCGTCCGCGGCTGCCTCGGCAATGGTCCGGTAGCCCCGCAGCGCCCCCAGATAGGCCAGCAGTGAATGGGTGCCGTTGAGCAGGCGCAGCTTGGCCGCTTCGAAGGGCCGCACATCCCGGGTCACCACCGCGCCGGCCAGCTCCCATGCCGGCCGCCGTGCGGCGAAATCATCCGACAGGATCCACTGCCCGAACGGCTCTGCGACAACCAGTCCCTCGTCGCGCAGGCCCAGCAGCGTCTGAGCCTCCCGCCGGTCAGCCTCGGTGGCTGCGGGGACTATGCGGTCCACCATGGTGTCCGGAAAGGAAACGGATTCGCGTACCCAGTCCCGGAAGCCGGCACCGCCGGCTGCGGCCATTTCCGTCACCAATGTGCGGGTGACGGACCCGTTGGCGCTGAGGTTGTCACACGAGATGACATTCAGCGGAGCACCCGATGAGCGGTACCGGGCGAAGAGCCCGCGGGCCAGCAGTCCCAGCGGAGTCCGGGCGGCGTCGTCGGAGTTCGCCGGCCGGCGGCTGTCCCGTTCAAGGACGGCCAGGTCCGCCGCAACGGCAGGACTATCCAGCGCCAGGTGCCCGGAGGCATCCCGGGGATACCCCTTTTCCGTGATGGTCATGGTGACCACCGTGGTTTCCCGTGCCGCCAGCGCCTGGATCACCCGCGGCGTGTCCCGGCCCGGGAAGGCAACGCCGCGCAGTGATCCGATGATGCGGGCACTGCTGTCCTCCTCCCGGGAGCCGGCGGCTTTGGTCAGCACGGTGTACAGCCCGTCCTGCGGCTGCAGGGCGTCCGCTACCTTGGCCGTCCGCCCCGTCACGCCGAGGATTCCCCATCCGGCGTCACCCGAGACAGCGGCTGCGTCTTCCGTATAGACCGCTTGGTGGGCACGGTGGAAGGCACCGAGTCCGAGATGGACCATCCCGATGCGCAGACTCCGCGGCTCCACAGCGGGTCCCGCTGCGGAACCGGCTCCGAACGCAGCGAGGGCGGACAGGCTGAGCCGTTCGGACTCCTGCCCGGCCGCGGCGGCCAGGCCTGCCTCAGTCCGCATCTTGGCGTACCTGCGAAACCAGCTGGGTGGGGTTGACGAACCGCAGCGCGATTACCAGCAGCACCATCATCATGAGCATGTAGATCACTGCCATGGCGTCCACGGACTGCTGGGCACGGATCCCTGCCCCCGTCATCGCGGTAAAGAGCGCTACGACGAGGGTGTCGGATTCGGAGTTGGACGTGAGGAAGGTCAGTTCGAACATCCCCACCGTGCGGACCAGGACCAGCACTGCCGCCGCCAGGACGCCGGGAATCAGCAGGGGAGCGAGGATCCGGACGAACATGCGCGTCATGTTGGCCCCGCACATCCGTGCTGCGGACTCGATGGACGGGTTGATCTGTTCAATGAAGGGCGTCATGGTCAGGATGACAAACGGAACCGAGGGCACCAGATTGGCAAGGATCACTCCGGTCAGCCCCGGTGCCAGGTGGTAGTACGTCAGCAGTGTTGCCAGCGGGATGCCGTAGGTGATCGGCGGCATCATGATCGGAAGCAGGAACACCAGCATCACGAGGGATTTGCCGGGGAAATTACGGCGCGCCAGGACGTACGAGGCCGGCGCCCCGATCAGCACCGACAGGCTCACCACTGCGACGGCCACAATCACCGTGGTACTGACCACCTGGCCCAGGTCGTACTCCCGCCAGGCCTCGCCGTACCATGACGCCGTGTAGCTGGACGGGAACCAGGTGTCGAACCATTGGCCGGCCAGGGAATTGACCACTACCGAGGCCACCACGCCGAAGAGCAGGATGAGGAACAGGGCCATGCCGCCCCAGACCAGGAAGGTGCCCGGGGTCGCCCTGAGGCGGCGTCGTTCGGGCGGCGGCGACGTCGGTGTCCTGTCGTTAACTGTGGTGGTGCTCATCAGCCCTTACCTCCGGTGCTTCCCTTGTACATCCGGGAGCGCCACAGCAGCACCAGGACAATGACGGCGAGCTCCACCGCTCCCATCACAATCGCGGCGGCGGACGCCAATGGATAGTCGAACTGCTGTCCCCACGCGTTGTAGGCCACGTAGGCGATGACCCGGGTGGAACCGGACGGATCTCCCACAAGGATGGCCGAGGGGAAAACGCTGAAGGCCAGTACGAAGGTCAGGCAGAACGTGATGGCAAGCCCCGGTGCCAGCAACGGAAGGGTGATTTTGCGGAACCGCTGTTTCCAGTCCGCTCCCAGCGTCCGCGCTGCGGCTTCGAGGGAGGGATCGATGCCCGAGAGGTAGGAGAGGATCAGCAGGAAAGCGAACGGGAACCCGGAAATGATGAGGGACCAGAGCACACCCCAGTAGTTCTGGACGAGGTCAAGCGGACCGACTCCGAACAACTCAAGGAACCGGTTCAGCCAGCCGCGCTGGCCGAAGAAATTCAACAGGCCTTCCGCGGTGAGGACCGTGCCCAGCGTGATGGGGATGACCAGCACAGTGGTCAGCATCCGCTTGCCGCGGAATTTTCCGCGCATTTTGTAGGCGAGGGGAATGGACGCCGCTACATTGAACACCGCGGCCGGGACGGCGAGTTTGAGAGTGATCCAGATGGACTCCAGCCCGCGCATCGAGGGATCGGTGAAGAACTTGATGTAGGCGCCGAACAGCCCGCCTTCCCGGGGCTGGAAGGAAAGCCCCAGGCCGTAGACGAACGGGTAGACGAACAGGACCAGGGCAAACAGGAGGGCCGGCACCAGCAGCAGGAGCAGCCGGTCGATGCCCCGTTCGGCCAGCCTGTGGGACAGTGCCGGCCGGGAGCCGGGCGTCGGGGCGCCGGACCCGCGGGTTTTGCCGGGTTTGCCGGTGGACACGCTCATGGCGTGGCTTCCTGCAGTTCACGTCCGGCAGGCGTTCCGCTGTCCATGGATGAGGCGAAGACAAGTACCCGCTCGTGGCGGGCTGAGACGATGATCCGCTGGCCCGGTTCGGCACGCCGGTGGGTGCGGATATGGAGCGCCTGCCCGGCGTCGGTGCGTGCCTCCACTGCAAACTCGCGTCCCTGGTACTCAACGACTTCGACTGTCGCTTCAAGCTGGGTGGTGCTGTCGGCCGCCGTCAGGGAATCGGCAATATCGAAATCTTCCGGGCGGATTCCCACCTTGACGGCGTCCCCGGGCGCCACCGGATCTTTGGTGGAGCCGGTGATGCCGGTGCCCGCCACGGACACGGTGGCGGAGCCTCCCCGGCTTTGTTCAACCACGCCGTCAAGCAGGTTCCGGTAGCCCATGAAATCGGCCACGTGCCAGTTGGCGGGATGCTCGTGCAGGTCCTGCGGCGTGCCGACCTGCTGTACCTCGCCCTGCCGCAGGACCACCAGGCGGTCGGCCAGGGACAGGGCTTCCTCCTGGTCGTGGGTGACATAGATGGTGGTCAGGCCCAGTGACTGGTGGAGCCGGCGGATCTCCGTCCGCATTTCCAGCCGCAGCTTGGCATCCAGGTTGGAGAGCGGTTCATCCATCAGGACCAGCGGCGGCCGCAGCACGACGGCGCGGGCGATGGCCACACGCTGCTGCTGGCCGCCGGACATCTGTCCGGGAAGCTTCCGGGCATGCGGTCCCAGCTGGACGAGCTCGATGGCCTCCGCGACACGGGTCTTAATCTCGGCCCGGGGCACCTTCCGCATTTCCAGTCCGAACGCGATGTTCTTTTCCACGGTGAGGTGGGGGAAGAGGGCATAGTTCTGGAAGACCATTCCAAACCCGCGTTTTTCCGGCGGCAGGCGGTCAATCTGGCGCCCGTCCATAAGGATCCGGCCGCCGGTCAGGGGAAGGAGCCCGGCCAGGCAGTTCAAGGCCGTCGACTTTCCGCAGCCCGAAGGTCCCAGCAGTGCGATGAACTCGCCGCTGCTGATGCTGAGGCTGAGGTTGGCGAGGGCTGACTGCCCACCGAAATCCCGGGCAACCCGCTGCAGTTCGAGTGTCTTGAATGCAGTGGCGTGGATGCTCATTTCTTTTCTTCAATCTTTCCGCTCGCGACTTCGGTGTCCCAGGTGTTGAACGCGGTCACGAGGTCTTCCGCGCTGATCGGAGTGGCCTTGGGATTGTCCTCGATCAGGGCGTCGTACTCCGGCCGTCCGAACTTCTTGATGATGTCCTGGCTGCTCTGGGGAGCCATGTCCAGGGTCACGTCCTCCACCGCCGGGCCGGGATAGAAATAGCCGCTGTCGTAGGTCTTGGCCTGCTGCTCAGGCGTCAGCGCATACTGCAGGACCTGGAGAATGGCAGACATCTTGTCGGCGGAAACACCCTTCGGAACAACCGCATACTGGGCATCGGTTACCCAGGTGAAGCCTTCCAGTGCCTGGACCTCGAAATTGGCCGGAACCTGTTCGAGCGCCCGCGGGTTGATGTCCCACCCGGTAGTGGTCAAGGCCATGTCCCAGGTGCCGTTCTTGAGGTTGTTCATGGTGACGCCGGTACCCGTGGGATATGAGGAGATGTTCTGGTTCAGCTGCTTGAGGTAATCCCAGGTCTTGGTCCAGCCGGCCTCCGGGTCCTTGGGATCGTCATCGCCCAGGATGTAGGGAAGGCCCATGAGGAACGTGCGTCCCGGTCCGGAGTTGGCCGGCCGCGCGTAGCCGAACTTCCCCGGGTTTTCCTGCGTCCATGCCAGCAGTTCCTCGGCGGTGGTGGGCGGGTTGGGGACCTTGTCCGGGTTGTACTCCAGCAGCGGGCCGGAGGGGTAATAGGTCAGAGCTACGCCCTTGCCCTCGGCCAGTTCCTGCATCTGTGCGGCCGGCTCCTGATAGTTATCCATATTGGACAACCGGTCCTTGTAATCCGTAGCGATCGGCACGAAAAGGTCTTCGCTGATCCCGGCGGAGAGGCCGTCGGTGCCGGTCAGCACCAGGTCGATCTGCAGGTTCCCGGCCTGCTGCTGGGCCTTGAGCTTGCCGGCCATGTCCGGGGCGCCTGCGGTTTCCCATGTCACGCCGGAGACGACGTCCGGATGTTCGCTGACGAAGTCGTTGAAGATCCCTTCCGTCAGTTGCTTGTTGCCGGCAACGTCCAGGATGTTCAACGTCACCGCCTCGGACGGGGCATCGGGAACGTCGCTGGTGGACAGCGGTTCACTGCCCGCGTCGCTGCCGGGTGCACCGCAGCCGACGGCGATCAGCGCGGCCGCCGCGAAAACGGAAAGCATCTGCATTTTCTTACTGGTGCGCATTGCTTGACCTTTCATCGAGTCCGGCTTCTTCGCGGGACGTGAGGGGTGGACGGCTGGGAACGGAAGTGGAAGCACGCACAATCAATTCGACGGGCAGGGTCTCGGGCGGCAGAGGCGGGCGGTCGGGGAAAATGCTGTCGATCAGGGCATCCACCGCCGCTGTCCCGACTTTCTGCAGCGGTGCACGGACAGTGGTCAGTGCGGGAGAAACAAGGGTTGCCGCGCTGACGTCGTCGATCCCGACAACGCTCATGTCCGCCGGAACGTTGATGCCCCTTGCCTGGAGGCGTGAGAGGATGCCGAGGGCCATCAGGTCGTTGTAGGCCAGTACTGCCGTCGCGCCGGTGGCCACGGCCAGGTCTGCTGCCGACATCCCGCCGCCGAACACCGGCCGGAACGAGCCGATTTCCGCCACCTTGAGCCCCGGTAGGTCCGACAAGGCACTGCGGATACCGTTTCGCCGTTGGCCGTCGGACCACGACGTCGCGGGCCCGCCCGCATAGGCGACCGTCCGGTGTCCCAGGGCGTACAGATGGCCCAGTGCCTGCCGCACAATCTCGGTGTCGTCCACGGTGATGCTGTGGACCTGCGGCAGCTGCCGGTTCACCAGGACCACCGTGGTGCTTTCAGTGACCGCTGCCAGATCCCGGTTGCCCATACGCGGCGAACACAGGATGAGGCCGTCCACCTGGGAGGCCAGCTTGCGCGCCAGCTCGATTTCCGTGCGCACGTCTTCATCGGAGTCGGCCACGAAGACTGCGAAACCCTCGCTCAGCGCCCGGCTCTGGACTCCCTTGGTGACGGAGGCAAAGTAGGGATTCTCGAGGTCCGGGACAACCAGGCCGAAGTTACTGGTCCGCCCGGTGATGAGGCTCCTCGCCGAAGTGTTGGCGCTGTATCCGAGTTGCCGGGCAGCGGCCAGGATCCGGTCCCGGGTGTGGGGTGCCACTAGTTCAGACGCGGAAAGGGCACGCGAAACTGTTGAAGCGGAGACGCTCGCGAGCCTCGCCACGTCCCGAACAGTCACCGCACCGGCCATCGTGGCTCCCGCCTAACATCGTTGTCGAGGCCACAAGGGTGTGGCGTAGACCACACACTGCAATCGTTTGCAAACCGTGTCAATACTTGTTTTCAGGAAAACCAAAACCCGTAACCGTGGCCGGGGAAACCCTTGCATTCCCGGTCCTTCGGCTGGATATTGGACTGCACCAGGCCCTGCAGGGCGTCGGCATTTTGTTTCAACGGAGAGGCAAACGTGAGCGAGCAGCCCCCTGGCTGGACCTTGGACCCTGACCGTGCGCTGCCGGCCGAGCCCGGTGTGAGGGCACTTGCCCGCGAAATCTACGCGGCCACGTCCCGGCTGCCGATCGTATCCATGCACGGGCATGTGGAAGTGGACCTGCTCGTGCAGGACTCTGCGTTCGAGAACCCGGCTGAATTGTTCGTCATACCGGACCACTATCTGGTCCGGATGCTGGTTTCCCAGGGGGAAAGTCCCGCGGACCTGGGAATTCCCACGCATGACGGCACACCCTTTGAAACCGATCCCCGGGAGATCTGGCGCCGGTTCTGCCGGAACTGGAAGCTTTTCCGCGGAACCCCCACCCGTTACTGGCTTGAGCATGAGCTGGCGGTGGTTTTCGGTGCGCCGGTGCCGCCGTCGGAAGAGGCCGCCGATGAGCTCTACGATTTCCTCCTGGACACCCTGTCCCGGGAGGAATTCCGCCCCCGTGCACTGCTGGACGCCTTCAACGTGGAGCTGCTCGCCACCACCGATTCCGCAGCATCCACCCTGACCGGGCATCGCAAACTTGCGGAAACCGACGGCCGCCAGCGGGTCCTTCCCACTTTCCGTCCGGACGACCTGCTGCATATCCGCAGGCCCGGCTGGGCTGCGGATATCCGGGAACTCTCCGAAGTCTCAGGCATCGAGGCAGGGGACTTCGACTCCTTCCTGGCGGCACTGCGCGGGCGCCGGGCAGCCTTCCTGCAGGCAGGAGCACGGGCCACGGACCACGGGCACCTGAGTGCGGACACCACGCCGCTGGACCCTGCCGACGCCCGGGAAATCTACGCCGCAGGACTGCGCGGAGAAGCCAGCCCGGCGCAGGCCGACGCGTTTGCCGGCGGAATGCTGTTCGAGATGGCGCGCATGTCCGCCGAGGACGGATTGGTTATGCAGCTGCATCCCGGGGTGCTCCGCAACCACCACCGGGGCATCCGGACCCGGTACGGAACGGACCAGGGGTTCGACATTCCGGTGCGGGTGGAATTCACCAGGGCACTGCAGCCGCTGCTGAACAGCTTTGGTATGGACCCGGCTTTCCGCATGGTCGTCTTCACTACTGATGAAACGGTTTATTCCCGGGAGCTTGCCCCGCTGGCGGGGGCCTATCCGGGGCTTCGGCTCGGCGCGCCCTGGTGGTTCCTGGACAGCCCCGAGCAGATGCGCCGGTTCCGTGAATCGGCGGTGGAGACGGCCGGCTTCTACAACACCAGCGGATTTGTCGATGACACCCGGGCGCTCGCCTCGATCCCGGCGCGCCACGACCTGGCCCGGCGGATTGATGCGGGGTTCCTGGCCCGGCTGGTTGCCGAGGGCAAGCTCGGCCTCGATGAAGCGGTGGAAACGGGTGCCGACCTCGCCTACCACCTGCCCCTGCAGTCCTACGCGCCCCGCTCCTGATTCCCTGCCTGCCGAACACCTGACCCAAGGAGAGACCATGGCAATCCGCTCCGCAGAAGTGCTGGTCACCAGCCCGGGCCGCAATTTTGTCACCCTGCGGCTGACCACCGATTCCGGCGTCGTCGGGCTGGGTGACGCCACGGTAAACGGCCGTGAACTGGCAGTAGTCGCCTACCTGCGGGAACACGTGGTGCCGCTGCTGATCGGGCGGGATGAACGGCGTATCGAAGACACCTGGCAGTACCTGTACCGCGGCGCGTATTGGCGGCGGGGCCCAATCACCATGGCGGCCATCGCCGCCGTCGATGTTGCCTTGTGGGACATCCTGGCCAAGGAGGCAGGGCTGCCGCTCTACCGGCTGCTGGGCGGTGCTTCACGGACGGGGTGCCTGGCCTACGGGCATGCCTCCGGCAGCAGCATGGATACGCTTTTCACCTCGATCCGGAACCATCTGGACGAGGGCTTCAAGGCAATCCGGGTACAGACCGGCGTTCCGGGCCTGGGCCAGATCTACGGCGTGGCCACGGACCAGCGGCCGGGACAGCGCTACGACTACGAGCCGGCGCTGCGGGCTCCGCTGCCCGCCGAGGAAGCGTGGGACACACGGGCGTACCTGCGCCACGTGCCGGAAGTCTTCGCCGCCGTCCGTCGGGAGTTCGGGCCCGAACTCGTCCTGCTGCATGACGGCCACCACCGGATGACCCCCAACCAGGCGGCGGCACTGGGGAAAACGCTGGAACCGTACGATCTCTTTTGGCTCGAGGACTGCACGCCGGCGGAGAACCAGGAAGCCCTGCGGCGGGTACGGTCCCAAACCACGGTTCCGCTGGCCATCGGCGAAGTGTTCAACAGCGTCTACGACTACCAGACCCTGATCACTGAACAGCTCATCGACTATGTCCGCTCCGCAGTCACGCATACGGGGGGAATCACGGCCCTGCGGAAACTGATGGACTTCGCAGCGGTGTATTCGATCAAATCCGGCTTCCACGGGCCAACCGATATTTCCCCGGTAGGCCAGGCCGCCCAGCTGCACCTGGGCCTGGCGCTGCACAACTTCGGCATCCAGGAGTATATGAAGCACTCCGCCGACACGCTGCGGGTGTTCCGGACCAGCTATGCGTTTTCCGACGGGTTGCTGCATCCGGGAGACCAGCCGGGTCTGGGTGTGGAGTACGACGACGAGCTGGCCAAGTCCTTCGACTACGCCCCGGCCTATCTGCCCGTGAACCGGTTGCTGGACGGGACGGTGCATGACTGGTGAGCGCGTCCCAGGGTTCCATCCTGCGTCTCTCACCCGCCGACGAGGTAGGCGTAGCACTGCGCTTGTTGCCGGCCGGCGTCGGGCTCAATGGACCGGACGGGGGAATCCTGATCCCGGCCGCCGACATCCCGCAGGGGCACAAAATCGCCCTGGTGGATCTTCCAGCCGGCGCGACGGTCCACAAGTACGGTCAGGCCATCGGGCGGACGACGTCGGCGGTCGCGGCGGGCGGGCACGTCCACAGCCATAACCTCGCCATGGCGGAGACAGCGGCGGCCTACGAGTTCGGGACCGCCCGGTTCCAGCCGCCGGCCGAGGAGGGCCGGCACTTCCGGGGCTACCGCCGGCGCAACGGTCTGGCTGGAACCAGGAACTACATCGGGATCCTGACCTCGGTCAACTGTTCGGCCGGCACCGCCCGGATGATCGCCGATCAGTTCCGCGGACCGGTTCTGGACGCCTTTCCCAATGTCGACGGCGTGATGGCGCTGACCCATTCAAGCGGCTGCGGAATGGTGCTGGGGAGCCCCGGGGCCGAGGTGCTGTTCCGCACCCTGTCCGGTTATGCCCGGCACCCCAATTTCGCCGGACTGCTTGTGGTTGGGCTGGGCTGCGAAATGCTGCAGGCAGACCGGCTCATTGACGACACCGTATCGGCCGACGTCGTGGAGCGGCTGGTGATCCAGGAGTCCGGCGGGGTGCGTGCCTCGGTCCGGGCCGGCGTCGAACTGGTCCGGCAGATGCTGCCGGTGGTGAACCGGCTGCAGCGCATTCCGATCGATGCCGCCGAACTGGTGCTCGGGATGAACTGCGGCGGATCGGACGGCTATTCGGGGATCACCGCGAACCCGGCGCTGGGCGTCGCGTCCGACCGCCTGATCGGCTGCGGCGGCACGTCGGTACTGGCGGAAACTCCGGAAGTCTTCGGGGCGGAGCATCTGCTGACCCGCAGGGCGGTCTCCCGGGCGGTCGGCGAGCGCCTGCTCGAGCGGCTGCAATGGTGGCAGGAATACACGGGGCATGGAGGGGGCAGCCTGGACAACAACCCGTCACCGGGCAACAAGGCCGGGGGACTAACCACCATTCTGGAGAAGTCGCTGGGGGCAGTGGCCAAAGCAGGCCGGGCAGAGCTGCGTGAAGTGGTCGACTACGCAGGACGGATCCGCGGGCCGGGGCTGGTGTTTATGGATACTCCGGGTTACGACCCCGTTTCAGTCACCGGCATTGTCGCCGGCGGAGCGAACGTAGTGTGCTTCACCACGGGGAGGGGTTCCGTTCTGGGCTGCCGGCCCGCCCCCAGCATCAAGCTCGGCACAAACACGGAACTCTTCCGGCGGATGCCGGAAGACATCGATATCAACTGCGGCGAAATCATCGATTCAGGTGTGGGTGTCGAGGAAATGGGCGCCCGGATTTTCGCCCGGATTCTTGAAACAGCTTCCGGCCGGCAGACGGTGAGTGAAGAACTGGAACTCGGACAAGAGGAGTTTGTGCCATGGCAGCTGGGAGCAGTTACGTGAGCGCCGCGGGAAGCGCAGGGCCGCTGCGGCGTCCGGCGCCGGATGCCGGGGCCTGGCTGGCTGAACTGGCAGCTTCCCCGCTCATCGTGGTCCTCCGTGCGCGGCACGCCTCGGAGTACGCCCCGGTGATGGAAGCCTTGCTGGAAGGCGGAGTGAGGCACGTGGAACTGACCCTAAGCACCGCCGGAGTGCTGGAAGCGTTGGGGGACCTTGTCCGCCAATACGGCGCGGACGCGAGGATCGGCGTCGGCACGGTCACGGATGCAGTATCCGCCGGCACCCTGATCGGGGCCGGAGCGGGATTCCTCGTCACCCCGGTGATGAGCGTTGAGGTGGTGGCTACCGCCACGGCCGCCGGCATTCCCGTGGTTCCCGGCGGCTTGACTCCCACTGAGCTTTACGCCGGCTGGCAGGCGGGTGCGCCGGCGGTCAAGGTGTTTCCGGCGTCGCTGGTCGGGCCCGGCTACGTTTCGCAGCTGCGCGGACCGTTTCCGGATATCCAGGTGATTCCGTCCGGGGGTATCGGAACGGAGGAAGCTGATGCGTGGCTGCGGGCCGGAGCCCTGGCCGTGGGCATGGGCGGTCCGCTGGTCCAGGATGCCTTCGCCGGCGGCAGCCTGGCGGGACTGAAGGAGCGCTCGCGGAAACTCGTTGCCGCAGTGGCAGCAGCGCGCGGGAGCGGGACCGGGCAGTGAGCACGCCTTCATCCCGCGGACCGGTCGCCGCCGCAGCGGGGCCGGAGGAATTCCAGCCCGCGGAGGTAGTCACGCTGGGCGAAACCATGGCCGTGCTGCGTTCGCAGCATCCGGGACCGCTGGCCCATGCCCGCAGCATGGACACGGGCATCGGCGGTGCGGAGAGCAACGTCGCCATCGGGCTTCGCCGGCTCGGCGTGGACGTCGCCTGGGTTGGAAGGGTTGGTGCTGACAGCCTTGGCGAGCTGGTGCTGAGGGAATTACGGGCTGAAGGACTCCGGGTGCTGGCCCGTATCGATCCCGAAGCACGCACCGGGTTGATGATCAAGGAACGGCGGACGCAGGAGACCGTAAAAGTCTGGTACTACCGCAACGGCAGCGCCGGTTCCCGGCTCACTGTCGGGGATGTGCCGGCCGAGGCCATCGCCGGGGCACGCCTGCTGCACATTACGGGGATTACGCCGGCGCTCTCCGCATCCGCTGCCGAGGCGGTCCGCTTCGCCGTCGACTGTGCGCACGACGCCGGAACCCAGGTATCACTGGACCTCAACTACCGCTCGGCCCTGTGGACCCCGGAGCAGGCCGCACCGGTGCTGCGGAAGCTGGTAGCCGACGCCGACATACTGTTCGCCGGCCTGGACGAGGCCGCCATTGCCCTCGGTGCTCCGCACCGGCCGGAACGGATGGCTGCCCTGCTGGCGGGCATGGGGCCGGACCAGGTGCTGCTGAAACTCGGGCCGGAGGGCGCCCTGGGACTGATCGACGGCAGCGAATACGCGCAGGACGCCGTGCAGATCCAGGCGGTCGATACCGTAGGTGCCGGTGACGCTTTCGTAGCGGGTTACCTGGCTGAACTCCTTGCCGGGGAAGGGCCGAAGGCGCGGCTGCAGACCGCTGTCCGGACCGGTGCCTTTGCCTGCCTGGGTCCGGGCGACTGGGAGAGCCTGCCGCACAGGAACGAGCTCGGCCTGCTGGATGCTGCCGAAGGTGTTCAGCGGTAAACGGGACACAGTGGCAGTATGGTGCCCATGACTTATGTTGCTGCGGACAACCGATACGAATCCATGCCTTACCGACGCGTCGGACAGAGCGGACTCCAGCTCCCGGCGGTCTCGCTGGGACTGTGGCACAACTTTGGCGATGACAAGCCCTTTGAAACCCAGCGGGCCATCCTGCGGCGGGCCTTTGACCTTGGCGTCACCCACTTTGACCTGGCGAATAACTACGGCCCGCCCTACGGCTCCGCCGAAACGAACTTCGGCAGGCACTTCCGGGACGACTTCCGTCCGTACCGTGACGAGCTGGTGATCTCCAGCAAGGCCGGCTACGACATGTGGCCGGGCCCCTACGGCAACTGGGGATCCCGCAAGTACCTGCTCTCCTCCCTGGACCAGTCACTGGAACGCATGGGCCTGGACTACGTGGACATCTTCTACAGCCACCGCCCGGACCCCGAAACGCCGCTGGAGGAAACCATGGGGGCCCTGGACACGGCAGTGCGGTCCGGCCGGGCCCTCTACGCAGGCATCTCCTCCTACTCGCCGGAAAAGACCATCGAAGCGGCCCGGATTCTCCGCGAGATGGGCACCCCGCTGCTGATCCACCAGCCCTCCTACTCCATGCTGAACCGCTGGGTGGAAGACGGCCAGCCGGACCTGTTCGCGGCCCTGGACGAAGTAGGTGCAGGTTCCATTGCCTTCTCGCCGCTGGCCCAGGGGCTGCTTACCAATAAATACCTCAACGGCGTACCGGAGGACTCCCGTGCGGCTGCCGGAAAGTCCCTGGACCAGTCCCAGCTCTCGGAGGAGAACCTGGAACGGGTGCGGGGGCTCAACAGCATCGCCGAATCACGTGGCCAGAGCCTGGCCCAGATGGCCATCGCCTGGGTGCTGCGCAGCCGGCCCGACAGTGCGTCCATTACCTCGGCCCTGATCGGCGCCTCAAGCGTGAAGCAGCTGGAAGACTCGCTGGCTGCCGTGAACAATCTGGAGTTCACCGCGGACGAGCTGCGCCGGATCGACGAATACGCTGTCGATTCCAAGATCAACCTGTGGGCAGCAGCCCTCGACGCGTAAATGGGAGCACTGACCATCCGGGAGGCCCGGCCCGGTGACTGGCCTGCCGTCTGGAACCTGATGGAACCCATCGTGCGTGCCGGAGAAACCTACTGCTGGGACACCGGCACCACCGAGGAGCAGGCCCGGCAGCTGTGGCTGGAGCCTGCTCCCACGGTGGTGTTCGTTGCCCTGAAGGACGGCAGCGTAGCCGGGACCGCGCAGCTGCACCCCAACAAGTCCGGCAACGGGAGCCACGTGGCCAACGCCTCCTTCATGACTGCCTCGGAGTTCAGCGGCCAGGGTGTTGCGCGGGCACTCGGCGAGCACGTGCTGGCCGAGGCAGCCCGCCGCGGTTACCGCTCAATGCAGTTCAACGCCGTGGTGGAAACCAACATCCGGGCAGTGGCGCTGTGGCAGTCCCTCGGCTTTTCGATCCTCGCCACCGTGCCCGAAGCCTTCCGGCATCCTGTCGAAGGGCTGACCGGCCTGCACATCATGCACCGGACCCTGGACCTGGAGGGGAGTGAAAGAATAGGGACGTGAACTACCCTGAATTCCGGCCTCCGGCCGAACGTGCTGCCGTAATCGACCTGGCTGCCATCCGGCACAATGTCCGCCACCTGGCCCACGTGGTCAGCCCCGCCCGCGTCATGGCAGTAGTCAAGGCTGACGCCTACGGGCACGGCGCCGTCGAGACCGCGCGTGCCGCAGTCGAGGCCGGCGCGGCCTGGCTGGGCGTCGCGCACATCAGTGAAGCGCTGGCACTCCGGGCCGCAGGCGTCACTGAACCGGTCCTTGCCTGGCTGCATACGCGGAATGCCGAATTCGGCGAAGCCATCCGGGCCAACGTGGATCTCGGGGTTTCCGGCTGGGATCTGGACGCCGTGGTCGCAGCCGCCCGGGAACTGGAAATGCCGGCACGGGTGCACCTGAAGATAGACACGGGGCTGGGCCGAAACGGCTGCCCGGAGGACCTCTGGGAAGCCTTTGTGGGGAGGGCCCTGGCCTATCAGGAAGAGGGCCTGCTGCGCGTGGTCGGGATCTTCTCCCACTTCGCCGTCGCGGACGAACCCCACCGTCCGGAAACCGATGAGCAGCTGCGGAAGTTCCGCGAGGCCGTCGCCGTGGCCGAAGACGCCGGCGTGGACCGCGAGGTACGGCACATCGCCAATACCCCGGGGGCGTTGTCCCGCCCGGATGCCCACTTTGACCTGGTCCGGATCGGGCTGGGCATGTACGGGCTGTCGCCGTTCGCCGGACAGACCTCCGCGGAGCTGGGCCTGCGCCCGGCCATGAGCCTGAAGACCACCATCGCTGCGTGCAAGGAAGTGCCGGCCGGCCAGGGAGTCTCCTACGGGCTGCACTACCGTACCAAGGAGCCGACCACGCTGGCCCTGATCCCGTTGGGCTATGCCGACGGCATCCCCCGGGTTGCCACCGGCGCACCCGTCCAGGTGGACGGACAGACGTACCCGGTGGTGGGACGCATCGCCATGGACCAGATGGTGATTGACCTGCACCGGACCGGTATTGCCGGCACAGCTGATTCCTTCGAGGGCCGGGAAGTCGTTCTCTTCGGCGGCGAGGGCCAGCCGAGCGTCGATGAATGGGCGTCTGCGGCCGGGAGTATCAATTACGAGATCATCACCCGGATCAGCGGCCGGGTCCAGCGCGTGTATGTGGACAGCGCAGCGGACGACGACGCATCCGCCCCGCCCATCGCGTTGGAAGCAGCGCCCGGAGCGCAGGATGCAGAAGGCGAACAGGCACAGGCGGTACAGGCCAAGTGACGCAGGAACCTGCTTGGGAAGCTGAATTCCGGACCAACGGTGCCGAAGAGACCCAGGCGCTCGCCGAACGCCTCGGCCGCGTCCTGCGCCGCGGGGACCTGCTGCTGCTTACCGGCGAACTGGGCGCCGGTAAAACCACCTTCACCCAGGGCCTCGGTGCCGGGCTGGGGGTGCGGCCGGGCATCATTTCGCCGACCTTCGTCCTGGTCCGCGAACACCCGAACCTCGGGACCGGACCTGACCTCATCCACGTGGATGCGTACCGGCTGGGGTCCGAAGGAGAGGTGGACGACATCGACCTCGAAGCCTCAATGGACCGCTCGGTCACGGTGGTTGAGTGGGGGCACGGATTGGTGGAGCACCTCTCCGACAGCCGGCTGGAAGTGACCCTGGTCCGCGCCGTGGGCGGTGACGCTCCGGGTGCCCCGGGCACGGACTACTCCGACGAGGATACCGACGAAGAGCGCACCATCCGGGTGGCCGGCTACGGTCCGCGCTGGGCGAAGGCCCCGGACCTGGGCTGAGAACCTGCACCTGGGCTGGGGCAGCCGGACGCGGTGCAGGCCATGGGTAGTTCTGCCCATGGCAAAGGAGCCGGGTCAGGGTAGTGTTCCGGGGTAGTACACGGAGACACCTCGGCCGCGGCAGTACCACAGGGCGCTGCCGCGGTGAGCACACTGGGGAAACGTGACCGCTTGCGGTGAAGGGGTGGAGAGAAGGTTCAGGAAATATGGGATTCCTTCTGGGACTCGCGTTGAGCCTGGCCACGATTTTCCAGGGCTGGCGGGCGTACACGGGCCGGTGGCGTACCTGGATCGGCTACCCAGGGCTCTTACCCCGCCTCCGCGCCTACCCCATGCTCGGAATGCTCTACGGGGGAATCGGCCTGCTGGCGGGCACTGTCCTGGTGGAAGCAGACACCGATTCCCTGCCGCGGCCGGTCCTGGCTGTGTTGATGATGATCTTCCTTGCCGGCATCTGGACGTTGCTGATCAGCGTTTTCTGGCTGCCCCGGTTCATGGTGCCACGCTGGGTGGAAGCCGCCGAACGGGCGAACGGACTTCGGCCATGATCGACACCGGACGCTGCAACCGCCTGTTCCGGCCGGCTGGGAAAACACCGGAGGGACGGTGCGGCAGCACCCGCGGCGAATCGGGTCCGGTTCTTTGGGCGTGGCCGGCGGGTGCCATGTACCGCACCCTCGTGGCAGCCCTGGCGGGCGTGACGGCTCCGGTTCCCACCCGGCCGGCAGCAGAAAAAAGGTAAGCCGGGCAGCGCCGTAGAATAGGAACCGTGCTGATTCTCTCCATTGATACCTCCGCCATCGCCAGTGCGGCACTGCTCAGCGGGGAGGGAGAGATCCTGGCGTCGTTCGCCACCGAAGACACCCGCTCCCACGCCGAAGTCCTCGCCCCAGGCATCGCCGGCCTGCTGGCCGAAGCCGGGATGGCCGGGCAGGACCTGGATGCAGTGGTCGTAGGGGTAGGTCCCGGCCCCTTCACGGGCCTGCGCGCCGGAATCGCCACCGCCCGAACCCTCGCCTTCGCCTGGGACAAGCCGCTGCACGGGGTGATGAGCCTGGACGCGATTGCCGTGGACGCAGCCCTGGATGCCTGGCGCCTGGGCATTGACGAGTTCGCCGTCGCCACCGATGCCCGGCGCAAAGAGGTCTACTGGGCGGCTTACCGCAGCACCGGCGGCACGCCGGAACTGCTGGACGGGCCGCACGTGACCGCCCCCGGCGAGGTTCCCGCGCTCCCCGTGTACGGAGCAGGAGCCGGCCTGTACCCGGACACCCTGCACGCCGTGGAGGGTTTCGCCGACGCGCAGCCCACCGCCGCCGCACTGGGACGCACCGCCGTCGTCCGTTTGGTCCGCGGGCTGCCGCTGCTGCCCAGCACCCCGCTCTACCTGCGCGAATCCGACGCCAAGGTCCCCGGCCCGCGGAAGCGCGCACTGTGACCGGGCCGGTGCGCATCCGGCAGATGGACGTCGACGACATTCCCGCCGTCGATGCCTTGGAACGCCGCCTGTTTCCCGTCGACGCGTGGCCGCTGCAGATGTTCCACGACGAGCTGGCCCAGACGTCCACCCGCTCCTATTACGTGGCGGTGGACCCGGCCGGAACCGTCATCGGCTATGCCGGCCTGATGTGTGTGCTGCCGATCGCGGACGTCCAGACCATCGCCGTCGTGCCCGAAAACGAAGGATCCGGCATCGGTTCGCGGCTGCTCACCACCCTGGTGGACGAAGCCAAGCAGCGCGGCGCCGAGGACGTGCTCCTGGAAGTGCGGGACGACAACCCGCGCGCCCAGCGCCTGTACCGCTGGTTCGGCTTCGAACAGATCCATGTCCGGCCGCGCTATTACCGCGACGGCGCCTCCGCGCTGATCATGCGCCTGCCCCTGGCCGAGTGGTCCGGCGCTCCGACGGTTACCGGGACTGCAACAGAAACGAAGGACAGTAAATGAACCGCACCGACCCCCTGGTGCTCGGCATCGAATCCTCCTGCGACGAAACGGGAATCGGAATTGTCCGGGGGACCGATCTGCTGACCAACACGGTGTCCTCCTCGATGGAGGAACACGTGCGGTTCGGCGGCGTTATCCCCGAGATTGCTTCTCGCGCGCACCTGGACGCCATGGTCCCGGCACTGCAGGCGGCCCTGGCCGAAGCGGGCGTGACGCTCGCCGACCTTGACGCTATTGCCGTTACCTCCGGCCCGGGCCTGTCCGGGGCACTGATGGTGGGGGTCAGCGCCGCGAAGGCTCTGGCCCTGGCCACGGGCAAGCCGCTCTACGCCATCAACCATCTGGTGGCCCACGTGGGGGTGGGCGTGCTCGACGGCGGCGCCCTGCCGGAAAACCTCGGGGCGCTGCTGGTCTCCGGCGGGCACACCGAGATCCTTCGCGTAGCCGACCTCACGAGCGATGTGGAACTGCTCGGTTCCACCATCGACGACGCCGCGGGCGAGGCTTATGACAAGGTGGCCCGCATCCTCGGGCTGGGCTACCCCGGCGGACCGGCCATTGACCGGCTGGCGAGGGAAGGCAACCCGAAGGCCATCCGCTTCCCGCGCGGACTGACCCAGCCCAAGTACATGGGCACTGCCGAAGCGCCGGGGCCGCACCGCTACGACTGGTCCTTCTCCGGGCTCAAGACGGCCGTGGCCCGCTGCGTGGAGCAGTATGAGGCAGCCGGGCAGGACCTTCCGGTGGCCGACATTGCCGCGTCCTTCCAGGAAGCCGTGGTGGACGTGATTACCGCCAAGGCGGTGCTGGCCTGCACGGAGCACGGTATTACCAACCTGCTCCTGGGCGGGGGAGTGGCGGCCAACTCGAGGCTGCGCGCCCTGACCGAGGAACGCTGCTCCGCGGCGGGCATCAAACTGCGGGTCCCGCCGATTTCCCTGTGCACCGACAACGGCGCCATGGTGGCCGCGCTCGGCGCGCAGGTGGTCATGGCCGGCGGCGAACCCTCGGGGATCGGCTTCGGCACGGATCCGTCACTCCCGGTGACCAGCATTCACGTGGCGGCGGCCGGCGCCTGACCGGCGGGTCCGGCGGGTCCGGCGGCTGACGTACGCTTCCGGCGCCTGACGACGAAAGGGCCCCGGCGGAATACCGCCGGGGCCCTTTCGTACGCAGGAAACGGAGCCTAGGCGCCGCGCAGCCGGCGGATACCGTCGAAGACGACGGCGCGCAGGTCGCCGTCGTTCTCTTCCGCTACCCGGCGCTGCTGCTGGTATCCGGCGCCGCGCTCGATGATGGTCCGGACGTCGGCCAGTTCGGCGCTGCAGCCCAGTTCGGCGGCGATCGGTGCCAGCCGGGGCAGGACGTCCTCGAGCAGGTGGTCGGTGACCAGCTTTTCGTTGCCCTCGGCATCGAGGATCACGATGGCTTCCAGGCCGTACCGCGCCGCACGCCACTTGTTTTCCTGGACGTGCCAGGGCGGCATGGTGGGGATGGTGCCGCCGGCGTCGATGATCGAGGAGAACTCGTGAACCAGGCACTGCGTGAGTGCGGCGATGGCCCCCACGTCCTGGATGTCCGCCAACCCGTCGCAGACGCGCATCTCGATGGTGCCCAGCCCCGGAACGGGCCGGATGTCCCACCGGATTTCACTGATCGAGTCGATGACACCGGTGGTGAACATGTCCTGGACGTAGGACTCGTACTCGGCCCAGGAGCCGAACTGGAACGGAAGGCCCGCGGTGGGCAGCTGCTGGAACATCAGGGCGCGCTGCGAGGCGTAGCCGGTGTCTTCCCCGGACCAGAACGGGGAGGAGGCGGACAGGGCCTGGAAATGCGGGAAGTAGTTCACCAGCCCGTCCAGCACGGGCAGCACCTTGTCCCGGCTGTCCAGTCCCACATGGACGTGTACCCCGTAAATGAGCATCTGCTGGCCCCACCACTGGGTCCGGTCAATGAGTTTGGCGTAGCGTTCCTTGTCCGTGACCGGCTGCGAACGCGGTGTGCTGAACGGGTGGGAACCTGCGCAGAACAGTTCGACGCCCATCGGGTCGGTCACCCGCCGGACCGCAGCGAGTGAACGGGCAAGATCCGCCTTGGCCTCCGCGACGGTGCCGCAGATCCCGGTCACCAGTTCAACGGTGTTTTCCAGCAGTTCCTGCTTGATGTGCGGATGTTCGTCATCTTCATGCAGGGCGGGGTCATTGACGTTCACGCCGCGCAGCACCTCATCCGCCACGGAGACCAGGTCTCCCGTAGTGCCGTCCACAAGGGCCAGCTCCCACTCGACTCCCAATGTTGACTGGGCCGACTTGGCGAACTCGATTTCCAAACTGTCTCCTGCTTTATGCGTTACCACTGAAGTACTCGGACCCGCATCTTTGCGTTGAGAACCGTACCAATCCTATAGCCGCGCGACGCCTGCTCCGGGCCTCGGCCCCGAACACGCCGGGAAATCGAACGCAGCGGGCAGCCGCAGACATAATGGGGGAATGCCGATCCTGAACAAAGACATGACCCTGTGCATTTCCCTGGCCGCGCGGCCCAGCAACATCGGTACGCGTTTCCACAACTACCTGTATGACCAGCTGGGCCTGAACTACGTGTACAAGGCGTTCGCCCCCGCGGACCTGGCACAGGCCATTGCCGGGGTGCGCGGCCTGCCGATCCGCGGCTGCGCCGTGTCCATGCCGTACAAGGAAGAAGTGATTGCGCTCGTGGACCGGATGGATCCGTCCGCGAAGGCCATCGAATCGGTGAACACGATAGTCAACGACGACGGCGTGCTCACCGCCTACAACACCGATTACCTGGCCATCGCCCGGCTGCTGCGGGACCACCGGGTGCCGGCCACGCACTCGGTGCTGCTGCGCGGATCCGGCGGCATGGCCAAGGCGGTGGCCGCAGCCCTGCGGGACGCGGGGTTCTCCGATGTCACGGTGGTTGCCCGCAACGAGGCCACCGGCCGTGCGCTTGCCGACCTTTACGACTTCGCCTGGCAGGCGGAGCCCGGCACGTCCACGGCGGATCTGCTCATCAACGTCACCCCGCTGGGCATGTCCGGGCAGGACGAGGACGTGCAGTCCTTCGGCGACGACGCCGTGGCCGCCGCACGGGTGGTGTTCGACGTCGTCGCGCTGCCCGCGGAAACCCCGCTGATCGCTGCCGCCCGCGCCGCCGGAAAACCGGTGATCACCGGAGCGGAAGTCATTGCCATCCAGGCCGAGGAACAGTTCGTGCTCTACACGGGGGTGCGCCCGACGCCGGAGCAGGTGCGCGAAGCCAGCGAGTTCTCCCGTTCCTGACCCGTTTTGCCGAGCCGGCGCCCGCACCGCCTATGCGGAGGGAACCGGTTCCACCACCAGGGCCACGCGGTCCTCGCCGATCCGGGTGAGGACCAGCGTGGCTTTCTTTTCCCCCCGGTTTCCCCCCTTCCCCGAGCCGGTGAGCAGGGCCTTGCGCAGCTCCTCCGGCGTCACTGACATTCCCCGCTTCTTGATGTCCAGCACACCGATCCGGTTTTCCCGGACCCAGGCCTTCAACGCCTTCACGTTGTACGGGCGGACTTCGAGGATGCGGTAGGCCCGGGCAAACGGGGTATCGCGCAGTTCAGGGGCGCAGATGTAGGCGATATGCGGATCCAGGAGATGCCCGTCCAGGGTGGCCGCGACGTCGGCCACCAGCCCGGCCCGGATCACCGCGCCGTCGGGCTCGTACAGGTAGCCCTCGGCGGGGCCGGTTCCCACGTCCTGGGCGGCGGCGTCGTAGTCCACCGGGGAGGTCAGCTCGGCTGCGCCGCCGGAACCGATCACCAGGGCGGCACGCCGGACGCCCTCGCGGCGCAGCGCGTTGAACCACAGGGTCGCCTCGGTGACGTCGCCGTCCACGGACACCCACTGCGCCTCGCAGCCGGCCGGCACTGCTTCGTGCGGGATGCCGGGACCCATCTTCACGCCGACGGGGAGGCCGGAATCCGCCAGGGACTCCACAAAGGACAGGGGAGGGGAGAAGGCCTCCGGGTCGAAGATGCGGGTGGTGCCCGACGTCGACGTGGTCCTGCGCGCCGGATCCAGCCACACGCCGTCGAACCCGGTCAGGTCGAATTCCTCGGCGCGGCCCTGGACCACCGTTGCTTCCGGCCAGGGCATGAGGTTGATGGTGGCTGCCGCAGCGGTGATCTCATCCAGTTCGACGGCGGTCACCTGCCGGTCCAGGGTAGCCAGGGCGAGGGAATCGGCACCGATTCCGCAGCCGAGGTCCGCCACCTTCTCCAGTCCGGCCTCCTGATAGCGGCGGGCGTGCAGTGCGGCCACGTTCAGCCGGGTGGCCTGCTCCAGGCCGGGCTGCGTGAAGACCATGTGCTCGGCGAACGGGCCGAACTTCGCCCGGGCCTTCATCCGCAGCTTCGCCTGGGTCAGCACAGCGGCCACCAGCTCCGGGGAATGCCCGGCCTTGCGCAGATCCGTGTTCAGCTTCAGGGACTCGGATTCGAGATACGGGGGAAGCGAGTTCAGCAGCTGCCATCCCTCGGGGGTCAGAACATGGGCAAGGGAAGTATCGGGCATGCCCTCCAGCCTAGTTGTTCTGCCCGCGGGCACGTTAGCTGTAGGTTGGGCGGCATGACGAAGATCGCCGCCGAGCCGCTGGCTGCACTGCGGGCACGCACCAGTTACAAATGGCAGACCTATCCGGCCGACGTGCTGCCGCTGTTCGTGGCCGAAATGGATTACCCGCTGGCGGAACCGGTGCAGCGGGCCATCATCGACCGGGTGCTGGCCTCGGACACCGGGTATATCGCCGGGCCTGCGCCGGTGGCGCAGGCCTTCGCGGGGTTTGCCGCCCGGACCTGGGCCTGGGCGGTGGATCCGGATGACGTGCGGAGCACCACGGATGTGAGCGTGGCGATTGTGGAATGCCTGCGGCGGGCAGTACCCGCGGAAGGCAGCGTGGTCATCACTCCGCCGGTCTACCCGCCGTTCTTTGAGCTGCCGCTGGAAGCGGACTCCTCGGTGGTGGAGGTTCCGCTCCTGTTGAACGGTGAGGGCTGGGAACTGGACCTGCCCGGGCTGGAGCGGGCCTTTGCCCGCGGCGCGGACGCCCTGCTGCTGTGCAACCCGCACAATCCGCTGGGACTGGTTCACTCGGCCGAGACCCTGCGGGCGCTCGCGGACCTCTCAGCGAAGTACGGCGTGGCCGTGATCAGCGACGAGATCCACGCACCGTTGACCTACGCGCCCGGGGAGTTCACTCCGTACCTCACCGTCTCGGAGAACGCACGGGAATACGGCCTCTGCGTCACGGCCGCCAGCAAGGCGTGGAATATTGCCGGTACCAAGTGCGCGGTGATGATCGGCCAAAGCGACCGGACCCGGTTGATGCTGGCGTCCATGCCCGAGGAAGTCTCCGCCCGCACCAGCATCCTCGGCCTGCATGCCACGGCGGCGGCCTATAACGACGGCGGTGCCTGGCTTGCCGGGGTGATGGAATCCTTGGCCGCGAACCGGCGCCTGTTGGCTGAGCTTTTGGCGGAGCGGTTGCCGGGCGTGGGGTACCGCCCGCCGTCGGCCGGCTACCTCGCCTGGCTGGATTTGCGGGCTCTGGGCTGGGGAGACGATCCCGCGGCGGTGGCCCTGGAACAGGCACGGGTGGCGCTGGAGCCGGGGCCGCGGTTCGGGCACCAGGGCGCCGGATTTGTCCGGCTGAACTTCGCCTGCTCCCCGGAGGTGCTGGCCGAGGCCGTGGGGCGGCTCGCCGCAGTGGCAGGCCAGGCGGGCCGGCGGAATATATTAGGCTGACCCGCGCACGTGTGTCTCCTGGAGTTACAACAAATTGAATGAGTGCTGAATAGATGAACGCCGATACTCTCGTGGCATTGATTCTGATTCCGATGGGAATCATTCTTATGCTTTGCGGTCTCCTCGTTTACAACGGCAGGTTCCGCCACTATCGGACCGGTCTCAACATTGTGATGTCCGGGGAGCCGGCGCTTGCCATAACGTACCTTGGTGCGGCTTTTATTCTGATGCCGCTGACGCAGTTCGCCATGGACGGTGGGCTAAACGCGCTGGTGACCATGTTCTTGATCCTTCTGATGTTCATTGCTGGAATATTGGGGGTCCTGGGCAGTTTCTGGATGCCGCCGTTCCTCCAGCCGCAGTGGATACGAGATGAAAAGAGAGCCGCACGGCGTCGGCGCATGGAAGAAGCGGCGAGGCAGGCCAGCGGAGGCGGTAGGTAACCGGCGGGGGCTATGCAGCCGGGGCGAGGACGCTTAACTGGCGGGGTGCAAACGTTCCCTGGATCAGCCCGCCGGTCAGCACGGGCAGGTGCCCGGTTTCCGAACTGTGCGACAGTGCCGCCAGTGCCCCGTCGGTTGCGGAGGCTTTCTGAAGGTCCAAAACCACGAACAGGCCGGGAAGGGCAGCGTTGGCACGTCTGGCCAGCACGTACAGGACCCTGCAGTTCTGCTCGGTGACCCGCCCATGCACCTCAAGGCATGCCTGACGCGCGTCCAGATCAAGCCGGACAGCTACGCGCAGTTTGGACTCCATCGCAGGTCCTTCCCAAGAGACCGGTGTGTGGGTCTCTCAACGTAGGAGAACCCTCCGGCAGGGCGCAACGGGGCCGGTCCATATTGGCTGCGTCCCGGGCGCAGTTTGGTCCGCGCTTCTTTTTCCGGCGGAACCCCGGCCGTCCATGGGTAGTTCTCCCCATGGGCGCAATGTTTTATTTCTTGTACCTTAGGGTGCAGAAGTCTTCAGCATTACGGGATAACGGGGGAGTGGGGATTATGCCGTTGAGCGGCTACGACGTGAATCCGGAGGGGTGCGCCCGGGTTCTTGGGCAGGTGGAAAGCGATCCGGGGCGCCCGGCGGCACTGACAGCTTTGCAGAACGCAGTGGCGGACGCCCAGACGGCCTGCGGACCCGGTGGCACGGGCGCCGTGGCCCAGGCGTTGGGGGAGCTGTGGCTGAACACCCTCGCGCTGCAGGCCGAGGCAGCAGAAGCCCGGATCGGCAACGCCGTGGCGGGTGTCCGCGAGGCTGTGTCCATCATCGCGGAAGCGGATGCGTCAATGGCGGACGCCGCCAGGGCAAGCCTTGCCGAAGCACAGTCCGGTATTTTCCAGGCTCCTGAGCCGGAGGGCGGGAACTGATGTCGATCGATACCTCCGGACTCTTCGGATGGGCGTCTCCGGATGCCATTGAAGGCGCCGCGCCGGCCCTCGGCAAGGGAGGCACGTCCTACCTGCAGAGCGTCGAAGACGCTGCGGACACCTGGCGGCAGCTGAACGCGCATTACGAGGGCGACGGCGCGGCCGAGATCGTGGACGTCTTCAGGACGGTCACACCGCACGCGGAGCTGCTGGAGCAGACCGCCAAAGAAGCAGGCGATACGTTGCTGGCCTTCGCGTCAGGCATCCGCTGGCTCCAAATCCGCCGGGATCAGTTGATGGTGCGGGTGGAAGCGGCCGATTCCCGTGCCGAGCAGGAAGCAACCCAATGCCTGGCGCCCGCTGACCCTCTCGCCCCGTCGCCGCCGGTCGACCTGCTGCTGCCGGCCGAGGTGGCGGCGCTCACGAACGATTATCGGGCACTTGAGGAGGAAACAGCGGCAAAACTGCTCACTGTCGTCCTCGGGGATGATGCGTTCGTCAATGAGGTCACTAATAAATGGGGCACCGCCGTGACCGGATTTGTGGGTGCCGCTGCCAAGCTCGCGACCTCACGCCAGACCGTCGTAAAAGTTCCCACAGCCAAGCCTGTCTACGTCCGCTACGAGACGTCCGCCGAGCGGATTCGGCACATGGCACGAGGACGGTGGGTCAGCGACGGGATATGGAAGCTCACCTCCGTGAATACGTTCGAGCTCAGGCCCCAACCCAGCAAGCTGCTGTACAACACCTGGGACGGCTACAAGAACAGGGTGGATGCGGACCCGTCCAAATGGGCTACCACCCCGGGTAAGTTCTCAGAGCTGACCAACAGTGCCAAGGGCTTCAAAATAGGCGGCGGTGCGCTGACTCTCGTGACGGCCGGTTTGACCGTCAAGGACGAGCGGCAGGATGCCTATAACGAACTCCTGCAGGCAAATCCCGGCATGGACCCTGATGAACTGGACAAGCGCGCGGACGCCATGGGTGCAGTGAAAGGCGGCACCAAGGCGGGAATTGACCTTGGCGCAGCTGCCGCAGGTGCAATGATCGGCACTGCCATAGGCGGACCGGTGGGAACAGTGGCGGGGGCCGCCATAGGTATCGGGATTTCGGTTATCACTTCGGTGGAGTTTGATTTCCTGGGCGGCAAATCGATTAAGGATGTCGCGGCAGACGGGATCATGAATGCGGCCGATGACTTCATGGAGTCGGACCTGATGAAGTCTGATGCCGGCAAGGCTGCGCGCAAGGCAGCGGACAATGTCGCGGAAGCTGCAGGGGATTGTTGGAATAAGCTTTTCGGCAAATAGCCGGTAGTTTGTGATGGGGAGCACTTCAATGCAACCCGGCGGCAGACCCACGTGACGGGCTGCCGCGCGGCGAGATAGGGGACGGCATTGGAAACAGAAACCAACTATTGGGCATTCTTTGCCATCGTTTTTCCGTTCGGGTTGCTGCTTTTTGTGGGCGGAATCCTGGTCTACCGGAAAATTTTCGTGGGAATGATTGTCCTCGACGGTTTCTTCCCCGGTAAGCCCTCCCTCGCCTCCACCTATCTGGGCGCATGGCTGATGCTGGTGTCAGCCCTGCACTTTGTGCCGGACAACGAAGCGGTGTCGGTTCCCTATACCCTCCTCATGTTTGCCTGCCAGGGTATCGGCATGCTCGGCTGGCTCTGGATGCCCAAGTTCATGCAACCGGAGTGGATGAAGGAAGTGGACCGGCTCATGGCCCGCGGGGAGGACCGGTTCACCAGAGAGTTCCTGAACGGGGAAGGGAAATCATGAGTATGGACACCGAGGGCTTCAGCTATGAGCTGCTCGATTCTTTTGGGTTGCCGCGCCCGGACGGCTGGGAGCGGATCGAGGCTCCGGGAGGCATGCTGGCTGTTGCACATCCACCTGTCCCGGCGGGAACCTTCCGACCGAATATGGTTCTGAGGTGGGCACCCGCCGCGCGGGCGTCGGTTGCCCGGTACGCGACAGCGGCTCTCGCCTCAACCCTGGAACAGTTTGAGGATGTGCGGATCGTTTCCCATGATCTCTGGGAGTCCACGGCAGACGGTACGTCTGTCACGGGCCGCCGCCAGCGGTTTGTCCATCAGGTAGGCCCTCATCCTGTCTGCGTGGACCGCTGGATCTGGCTGGCCGGCGGATACGCACTCGAGGCAACTGCCAGCTACACCGTTGACCAGCACATCGGAATGAAGCTGCTGTTCGAGCACATGGTCGCAGATATCAGAATCGACGGCTCAGTACCGGAAGGCGGCCTCTACAGCGGGCAACAGCCTGAACTGGACCGCATCGCCCCGCAGGAACCTCGGCGCGACGAGTTCGCCTCCCGTTGGATGGGAGCCGACGTCGAGGACCTGGCCGGGATCTCCGGTGCGCAGCCGTACCGTGAATCCGGGGATGTATTTTCCATTGCCTCCCTCGAGCTGCTCGACACCCTCGCGGACAGGACCCGGCTGGGCCGGTTCCAGCGGAAGGACGCCGCCGCGCTGGAGCTGCAGTCGGCCGGACTGCTCACCGCTGACGGCACGCTGACCTCCGCCGGCGAGCAGTTCCTGACACCCACCCGGGGAAATGAAGCAGCGTTCCTGATCGAAGCCTCGGGTGCAGCCGGGGGATCCGTGATGCAGGCGTGGATCGGAGGCGGCCTTGCGAAAGTCACCACGGCGCCGTCGCTGTTTTCTGCTTCTCTTCCGTCCGATGCGGAGCTGGGGTCCGACGAACTGTTCGTTCGCCTCACGCAGGCCAATGCCGTACCGAAGCTGATAGCGGATTGGGCGGGTCTGTCTCCGGCCTGGAGCCTCCCGCACCAGGCGCTGATCCTGCCGAAGAAGCATTATCTGGACCGGCTTGAGGACGCCCGGACCATCGCGCCCAAGGACCTGGACGAGGCCGGAACACGGATGTGGGAGCAGCCGTGGACGCAGTGGGAGGTGCTGGAGGAGCGTACAGGCGCATGGTTCGGCTGGGTGAACGCCGGATCTGCCGGTCAGTATCGGCTGACGCCGGGTCCGGGGGAAAACGTCCGCCTGGAGCCTATGCCTTCGGACGTGGTCTGGGACGTGCTGGTCCGGTTCATCCATGCCTCGGTGGAGGGGATTCCCCTCATGCTGCCGGAGCTGCCGGACTTCAGCACCAACGGCTAGGCGAAATAGACGCCGATCCGGTTTCCGTCGATCTCTTCGATCCGGATATCGATTTCGTAGATATCCTTCAACACGTCCGGCTGCATGATGGCCGCCGGCGGTCCCTGGTGGATCAGCCGGCCGTCACACATGGCAATGATGTCGTCCGAGTAGCAGGAGGCGAAGTTGATGTCGTGGATGACCAGCACCACGGTCTTCCCGAAGTCGTCCGTGAGCCGGCGCAGCAGCCGCATCATTTCCACGGAGTGCTTCATGTCCAGATTGTTCAGCGGCTCATCCAGCAGCAGGTAGTCGGTGTCCTGTGCCAGCACCATGGCGATGAACGCGCGCTGGCGCTGACCGCCGGAGAGCTCGTCCACAAACCGGTCCGCCAGTGCCGTCAGGTCCAGATAGGCCATTGCCTGCTCGATGTGGACCTTGTCTTCGGGTCCCGGCCGGCCGGCGTTGTGCGGGTAGCGGCCGAAGCCCACCAGGTCCCGAACGGTCAGGCGGACGGTGAGCTGGTTGTCCTGGCGCAGGATCGCCATTTTCCGGGCGAGGTCCCGGCCGGGGGTGGAAACGACGTCGAGCCCGTCCACGGCAACTGAGCCGGAGTCCATGGGCAGCAGCCGGCTGATCATGGAGAGCAGCGTCGATTTGCCCGCACCGTTGGGTCCGATGATCGAGGTGATGCCGCCCTCCTTGATCTCGCAGCTCACCCCGTCCACGACGACGGTGGAGGAGTAGCGCTTGGTGACGCCGTTGACGGAGATCATGAAGAGGGGCCTTTCGCGCGGTGCAGGGGGAGGAGGGTCATTTCACGTTTCCCCTCAGGAGCAGGATGAGGAACACGATGCCGCCCACGAACTCAATGACGATGCTCAGCGCGGTGTCGAAGTCGAAGACCCGCTCCAGCACCAGCTGCCCGCCCACCAGGGCGATGATTCCCAGCAGAACGGCAATCGGCAGCACCGAGGCATGCCGGAACTTCGCGCACAGCTGGTACGCCAGGGACGCAATGAGGAGCCCGAAGAAGGTCACCGGTCCGACCAGGGCCGTGGACACCGCAACGAGCACCGAGCAGATGATCAGCGTGGCGGTCACCGCCCGCTTGTGGTCCACCCCCAGGTTGACCGCGGTCTCGCGGCCCAGGGCCAGGACGTCGAAGGAGTGGCGCATCCGCCAGGCGACGGCACTGACCAGCGCGACGGCGGCGGCGGAGTAGCCCAGCAGGGCGGCGTCGACATTGTTGAAGCTGGCAAAGAAGAGGTCCTGCAGGATGATGAACTCGCTCGGGTCGATCAGCCGCTGCAGCAGCGAGGAGAAGCCGCGGAACATGGTGCCGAAGACGATTCCCACCAGCAGCATCAGGTGCAGGGACTTCCCGCCGCCGGTAAACAGCCAGCGGTAGAGCAGGAACGAGAAGCCGACCATCAGCAGCACTTCGAGGCAGAAGCGGATCGGCGCGCCCAGCGACAGCAGGGCACCGCCGCCCAAGGCAAACACCAGGACCGTCTGGATCAGCACATAGAGGGCATCGAAGCCCATGATCGACGGCGTGAGGATCCGGTTGGCGGTGACCGTCTGGAACAGGACGGTGGAGACCCCGACGGCGTACGCCACCAGGATCATGGAGCCTACCTTCACAGCCCGGCGCGGCAGGGCATAGCCGAGGTTCCCGCGCAGCTCAATGGTCATGAACACCGCAACCAGTGCTGCCGCGACGACGCCGAGGACGATGATCCAGAACCCGGCGGGAACGGTCCGGACGGGACGCCTGCGGTGCTCGGTAAGGGCTGCGGGCAGTGCGCTGGTGGATGTCTCAGGCATGGGAACCGCGCTTGCGTAGGAGGAGATACAGGAAAATGACGCTGCCAACGGCGGAGACCACTACGCCCACGGGGATTTCATACGGGTAGCGGATGGTGCGTCCGATGATGTCGCAGAGCAGGACGAAGCCCGCTCCGAAAACGGCGACCCAGGGCACCGCCCGGCGGACGTTGTCACCGATCAGCAGGGACACCAGGTTGGGCACAATCAGCCCCAGGAACGGGATGGAGCCGACGCTGACCACCACCACGGCGCTGATGAGCGAGACAATGACCAGTCCGAGCGCCATGACCCGGTTGTAGTTCAGTCCGAGGTTGGTGGTGAAGTCCTGCCCCATGCCCGCGACCGTGAAACGGTCCGCCGCAAGGTAGCCGATCAGGGTAAGGGCACCGACAATCCAAAGCAGTTCGTAGCGGCCGCGCAGGACGCCGGAGAAATCGCCGATCATCCAGCTGTTCAGCGTCTGGAGGAGGTCGGTGCGGTAGGCGAAGAAAGTAGTGACGGCGGAAATCACGCCGCCGAGCATGATGCCCACAAGGGGCACGATCAGTGTGTTGCGCAGCGGGATCCGGCGCAGGATGAGCAGGAAGAGTGCGGTTCCTGCGGCGGCGAAAACCGAAGCGGTGGACATCTTCAGGAACATGGAGGCGCCCGGCAGCAGCACGGTCACCGCCAGGATTCCCAGCTGGGCCGACTCCACCGTGCCGACGGTGGAGGGTTCCACGAACTTGTTCCGGGCCATTAGCTGCATGATCAGTCCGGCCACGCTCAGGGCCATGCCCGCCAGGACAATACTGAGCGTGCGGGGCAGCTGGCTGACCCAGAACAGCATGTGCGTGGTGGGATCCCCGGACATCAGCGAGGAGAGCGAAAGGTCGCCGACGCCGACAAAAAGGCTCACGGCCGCCAGCAGGACGACAACGCAGACCCCTAGGACCAGTGCTGCGGTGGAACGCAGAAAGCGCCGCCGTTCCAGGGGAGCGGCGGCGGACGCGGGGGCCGGCTTTTCAGCCGGCACGGCGGGGGCAGTCATATATCGGTATCCAGTTCCTCCGTGGCCCGGCACGAGCGGTGCCGGGCCACGGAGCGCAGAAGTGCGGCTAGAGAGCGTCGTGGACGGTATTAACCATGGTGTCCACGTTGTTCAGGCCGTATCCGACCAGGTACCAGCTGGCGGAATCCAGCATGGTGATGTTTTCGTTCTGTGCAGCCTTGGTGCTCTTGACCAGCTCGTTGTCGAGCACGGCGGAGGCGGCTTCGCCGGAGGTGCCGACGGCTACGTCGCGGTCAATGACGAACAGGTGGTCCGGATTGGTATCCGCGATGTAGTTGAAGGAAACAGATTCGCCGTGCTTGCCCTCGCCCTTAACCTCGGCGGCCGGTTCCAGGCCCAGGACGTCGTGGATGATGCCGAAGCGGGAGCCCGCGCCGTAGGCGGTCATTTCCCCGCCGCTGGTCATAACGATCAGGCCGTTGCCGGCGTCGGCTGCCAGTTCCTTGGTGTCCTCGACCTTGCCTTCAAGGGCACCCAGCTTCTCTTCAACCAGGTCTTCCTTCTCGAAGATCTTGCCGATGGTCTGGGTGTTTTCCTTGAAGGAGTTCCAGGAATCGGCGTTGTCGACGCTGAGGTCGATGGTGGGGGCAATCTTGCTCAGTTCCTCGTAGGAATCGGCAACCCGGCCGGAAATGATGATCAGGTCCGGAGCGCCGGCGTTGATCGCTTCGAAGTCGGGCTCCTTCATGCTCCCGATCTTGGTGATCTCTTCGGCGCCGTACTGGGAGAGGCTGTCCGGGAAGTTGGCGGCAGGCACGCCGTCGACGTCAATGTCGAGGGCATCCATCGTGTCGAGGGCACCGAGGTCGAAGGTGTAGACGGTCTCCGGGTTCACCGGAACTTCGGTGCTTCCCTGGGCATGCTCAACCGTCATGGTTGAGGCCTGTGCGGACTGGACGTCGGCATCTGCTGCTTCAGTCGAGCAGGCGCTGAGGGCGAGGAGGGACACAAGGGCGGTTCCGGCCAGCAGGCGGGACTTGGTGATCATGGGGGCTCCGGTGAGACTCGATGTGCCTATCGGGGGATTAGGACACAGAAATGTTTTCTAATGGTGCGCGCAGATGAAAACTATCCCGGTTAGGACAACCTAAGCAAATCCCCTGTCTCATTCGGTTGCCTGCCATTACGGGGGAGAGGGGTGCGGACGGGGTGCGCACTGGCACTCACCTTGACCGAGTGCTAACCGTTGCATAAAGTCTGAGTTAGCACTCCGAACGTGAGGGTGCTAACTCCCGAAGGGAAAGCGCGAACCGGCACCGCGACGACGGCCAGCGCCAGACCAACGGCCCCATTCCGTTAGAAACTACGCAAAGGAGAGCCCGAGTGTCGGTCTCGATTAAGCCCCTTGAGGATCGTATTGTTGTCCGCCCCCTCGAAGCCGAGCAGACCACTGCTTCCGGCCTCGTTATCCCGGACACTGCAAAGGAAAAGCCCCAGGAGGGTGAAGTAGTTGCAGTTGGACCCGGCCGCGTTGATGACAACGGCAACCGCATCCCGGTTGACGTTGCCGAAGGCGACGTAGTCATTTACTCCAAGTACGGCGGAACCGAAGTCAAGCACGGCGGCCAGGAATACCTGGTGCTGTCCGCCCGCGACGTGCTGGCCGTCGTCGTAAAGTAGTTCCCCTGGAAAACCCCGGCCACGATTCTGGCCGGGGTTTTCTGATGTAGGTGCAGATGTAGTTGTCGGAAAGGACACACACATGGCAAAGCAGTTGGAGTTCAATGACTCCGCCCGTCGCTCGCTGGAAGCCGGCGTCGATAAGCTCGCCAATACGGTCAAGGTGACCCTCGGCCCGCGCGGCCGCAACGTCGTCCTGGCCAAGAACTGGGGTGCTCCCACCATCACCAACGACGGCGTGACGATCGCCCGTGAAGTTGAGCTGGAAGACCCGTACGAGAACCTCGGCGCACAGCTGGCCAAGGAAGTAGCCACCAAGACCAATGATGTTGCCGGCGACGGCACCACCACGGCCACCGTGCTGGCACAGGCGTTGGTCAAGGAAGGCCTGCGCAACGTTGCCGCCGGTGCCGCCCCGGGGCAGCTCAAGCGCGGCATCGAGGTGTCCGTTGACGCCGTCGCCAAGCGCCTGCTGGAGAACGCCAAGGAAGTTGAAGGCAACCAGGTTGCGCACGTTGCGGCCATCTCCGCGCAGAGCACCGAGATCGGCGAGCTGCTGGCCCAGGCCTTCGACACCGTCGGCAAGGACGGCGTGATCACGATCGAGGAGTCCTCCTCGACGCAGACCGAACTGGCCATCACCGAGGGCATGCAGTTCGACAAGGGCTACCTCTCGCCGTACTTCGTGACCGACCCGGAGCGCCAGGAAGCCGTCCTCGAAGACGCGCTGATCCTGATCAACTCCGGCAAGATCTCCTCCGTCGCCGAGTTCCTGCCGCTGCTGGAAAAGGCTCTGCAGACCTCCAAGCCGCTGTTCATCATTGCCGAAGACGTAGACGGGGAAGCCCTGTCCACCCTGGTGGTCAACAAGATCCGCGGCACCCTGAACGTCGTCGCCGTCAAGGCTCCGGGCTTCGGCGACCGCCGCAAGGCCATGATGCAGGACATCGCGACCCTCACCGGCGCCCAGGTGGTCAGCCCCGACCTCGGCCTGAAGCTGGACCAGGTTGGCCTTGAGGTGCTGGGCTCCGCCCGCCGCATCACGGTCACCAAGGACAACACCACGATTGTTGACGGCACCGGCTCAGAAGCCGACGTCGCCGACCGCGTGGCACAGATCCGTGCCGAGATCGAGCGCACCGATTCGGACTGGGACCGCGAGAAGCTGCAGGAGCGCCTCGCCAAGCTGTCCGGCGGCATCGGCGTCATCCGCGTCGGCGCAGCCACCGAGGTGGAGCTGAAGGAAAAGAAGCACCGCATCGAAGATGCTGTTTCCTCCACCCGTGCTGCCCTTGAAGAAGGCATTGTGGCCGGCGGCGGGTCCGCACTGGTCCACGCTGCCCGCGCACTGGACACCGATCCGGAGGTGACGAAGCTGGAAGGCGACGCCGCCACCGCCGTCGGCCTGGTCCGCCGTGCACTGGCACAGCCGCTGCGCTGGATCGCCGAGAATGCCGGTTCCGAAGGCATGGTCGTCGTCGCCAAGGTCGGTGAGCTGGAAGT
This sequence comes from Arthrobacter jinronghuae, assembly GCF_025244825.1. Lineage (NCBI taxonomy): Bacteria > Bacillati > Actinomycetota > Actinomycetes > Micrococcales > Micrococcaceae > Arthrobacter > Arthrobacter jinronghuae. The sequence continues at coordinate 2,780,753 of NZ_CP104263.1, read as the reverse complement.
CAACAACGGCTTCAATGCCGTCACCGGCGAGTACGAAGACCTCATTGCCGCCGGCATCATCGACCCGGTCAAGGTCACCCGCTCGGCCCTGCGCAACGCCGCCTCGATCGCTTCGCTGGTGCTCACCACCGAAGCCCTCGTGGTGGAGAAGCCGGCCGAAGAGGACAACGACCACGGTCACCAGCACTAATCAGCCCTGATCCGCGCCGTGCGTGCGGAAATCGGCCCAGGCCCCGCTCCCGGAACCAGTTTCCGGGAGCGGGGCCTTTGCTATTGGCCGTGGCATCCCTCACAGGCGGTAGATACCCTCGGGGAGGAATAGGGGCGGGCCCGCTTTCGTTTTACGATAGGTACAGGCTAAATCGGGCCTTTTCCTTCCTCTCATCCCCGAAAGAGGCGCAGCTTTGAGTCAGCAGTACCCAGAACACGATCCGTTCGGCTTCGTCGGCCTGACCTACGACGACGTCCTCCTGCTGCCCGGCCCGACGGATGTCATTCCCTCTGAAGCCGACACCAGCTCCCGGCTGTCCAAGCGCATCACCGTGCAGACACCGCTGCTCTCGGCCGCGATGGATACTGTGACCGAATCCCGCATGGCCATCGCCATGGCCCGGCAGGGCGGCCTCGGCGTGATCCACCGGAACCTTTCCATTGCGGACCAGGCGGAGCACGTTGACCGGGTCAAGCGCAGCGAATCCGGCATGATCACCAACCCGGTGACGATTTCCCCCGACGCCACCCTGCAGGAACTCGACGACCTCTGCGCGCATTTCCGCGTTTCGGGCCTGCCGGTGGTGGATGCCGAAAACACCCTGCTGGGCATTGTCACCAACCGCGACACCCGCTTCATTCCGCGTGCCGACTACCCGAGCCGCAAGGTCGAAGAGGTCATGACCCGCATGCCGCTCATCACCGGCCGGGTGGGCATCAGCGCCGCGGAAACAATGGAACTGCTGGGCAAGAACCGGATCGAGAAGCTTCCCCTGGTGGATGACGCCGGCAAGCTGCAGGGCCTGATCACCGTCAAGGACTTCGACAAGGCCGAGCAGTACCCGCTGGCCACCAAGGATGACGAGGGCCGCCTGCGCGTCGGTGCTGCCATCGGCTTCTTCGGCGACGGCTACGAGCGGGCCATGTCCATGGTCGAGGCCGGCGTCGACATTCTCGTGGTGGACACCGCCAACGGCCACAGTGCAGGCGTGCTGGAAATGATTGCCCGCCTCAAGAAGGACCCGGCAGCTGCGCACGTGGACATCATCGGCGGCCAGGCAGCCACCCGCGAAGGCGCCCAGGCCCTGATCGACGCCGGCGCCGACGCCATCAAGGTAGGCGTGGGGCCGGGTTCCATCTGCACCACCCGCGTAGTTGCCGGTGTGGGCGTCCCGCAGATCACCGCCATCTACGAAGCCTCCAAGGCAGCCATCCCGGCGGGCGTCCCGCTGATTGCCGACGGCGGCCTGCAGTACTCGGGCGACATCGGCAAGGCCATCGTGGCCGGGGCCGACACCGTAATGCTTGGCGGGCTGCTGGCCGGCTCCGCGGAAAGCCCGGGCGACCTGGTCTTCGTCAACGGCAAGCAGTTCAAGTCCTACCGCGGCATGGGCTCGCTCGGGGCCATGCAGTCCCGGGGCAAGAACACGTCCTACTCGAAGGACCGGTACTTCCAGGCCGACGTCCCCAGCGACGAGAAGCTGATTCCGGAAGGCATTGAAGGCCAGGTGCCCTACCGCGGACCGCTTTCCGCCGTGGCCCACCAGCTGGTCGGCGGCCTGCGCCAGACCATGTTCTACACGGGTGCACGCACCATTGAAGAGCTGAAGGCCAAGGGTAAGTTCGTCCGGATCACCCCGGCCGGGCTGAAGGAATCCCACCCGCACGACATCATGATGACGGCTGAAGCGCCGAACTACGGACGCCGCTAACCCGGCTTACCCGCCGAAGGGCAGCCCCTGCGTACTGCGCAGCGGGGCTGCCCTTCGGGGTTAAGGGCCCTGCGGTTTTGGGCATTGAAAGTACAGCTGACGGGTCTATGCGGCGGCGACAGGCCCGTTATCTGTACTTTCGGCGGCCGTCCGGTACCGGGGACTTTCGGGCCGACGCCGCGCACTGGGATAACCTAGGGAACGTGAGTAACGAGATAGAAATTGGCCGTGGCAAGCATGGGCGCAGAGCCTACTCCCTGGATGACGTAGCGATTGTGCCCTCGCGGCGCACCCGCGACCCCCAGGATGTGTCCATCAACTGGCAGATCGATGCCTACCAGTTCGAGATGCCGGTCATCGGCGCCCCGATGGACTCGGTGATGTCTCCGGCGTCTGCCATTGCCCTGGGCAGGCTCGGCGGACTCGGTGTGCTGAACCTCGAGGGCCTGTGGACCCGGTACGAGAATCCGGAACCGCTGCTGGACGAAATCGCCGCCCTCGGCAGCGACAACTTCAATCCCGCAGCCACCCGCCGCCTGCAGGAAATCTACAACGCACCGATCCAGGCCGAACTGATCAGCTCCCGCCTGGCCGAAATGCGCGACGCCGGCGTGACGGTTGCCGGTTCGCTCACCCCGCAGCGCACCCAGGAGTTCTACAAGACCGTCCTCGCCGCCGGCGTCGACGTCTTCGTCATCCGCGGCACCACCGTTTCGGCCGAGCACGTGTCCAAGACCGTGGAACCGCTGAACCTGAAGCAGTTCATCTACGAACTCGATGTTCCGGTGATCGTCGGCGGAGCCGCCGGCTACACCCCGGCCCTGCACCTGATGCGCACCGGCGCGGCCGGCGTGCTCGTAGGGTTCGGCGGCGGCGCGACCACTACCACCCGCCGTGCGCTTGGCATCCACGCCCCCATGGCCACTGCCATCTCCGACATCGCCGAGGCCCGCCGGGACTACATGGACGAGTCCGGCGGACGCTACGTGCACGTAATCGCCGACGGCGGCATGGGTACCAGCGGCGACATCATCAAGGCCTTCGCCATGGGTGCCGACGCCGTGATGCTGGGTTCCGCGCTGGCCCGTGCCGAAGAGGCGCCCGGCCAGGGCTGGCACTGGGGACAGGAAGCACACCACAGCGAGCTGCCGCGCGGCGACAGGGTCCGGCTGGACACCGTGGGACCGCTGAAGGAGGTCCTTTGGGGCCCGTCCCACCACGCCAACGGCACCTCCAACCTCATGGGTGCGCTGCGCCGGGCAATGGCCACCACCGGCTACTCGGACCTGAAGGCGTTCCAGCGCATTGAAGTGCTGGTGTCGCCCTACCAGTACAACCTGTAAATACCGGCGCCCAGCCCCTAGAGTGGACGCAGCTACGGCAGGACCCTAGAGAGGAACCTGGACCATGACTGCAGACGCCCTGAGCCCCGAGTACCGCATAGATGCCATGGATAAGCTCCGGGCGACCACCGCCCCGGGCAATGAGCTGGACATCCTGATCGTCGGCGGCGGCGTAGTCGGGGCGGGCGCGGCCCTGGACGCGGTGACGCGCGGGTTGAAGGTCGGCATGGTGGAGGCCCGGGACTGGGCGTCGGGAACGTCGTCGCGGTCCTCCAAGTTGATCCACGGCGGCCTGCGCTATCTGGAGATGCTCGATTTCGCGTTGGTCCAGGAAGCACTGAAGGAACGCGGGCTGCTGCTGCAGCGGATTGCTCCGCACCTGGTGAAGCCCGTGGCGTTCCTGTATCCGCTGACGAAGCGGTTCGTCGAGCGGCCGTATGTGGGCGCCGGCATTTTCCTGTACGACACCATGGGCATGACGTCGGGAAACTCCCGCGGGGTGCCCAGGCAGAAGCACCTGACCCGGAGCCAGACACTGCGGATGGCCCCGAGCCTGAAGGATGACGCCATGGTGGGTGCCATCCGGTACTACGACGGCCAGGTGGATGACGCCCGGTACGTGGCCAACATGGTTCGCACAGCAGCGCATTACGGTGCCGCAGTGGTGAACCGGCTCGCCGTCGTCGACTTCCTGCGCGAGGGCGAACGCGTGGTCGGGGCCCGCGTCCGCGAACAGGAAACCGGCAACGAGTTCGACATCGCCGCAAGCCAGGTGGTCAATGCCACGGGCGTGTGGACCGATGAAACCCAGGCCATGGTGACCGACCGCGGGCAGCTGAAGGTCCGCGCCTCCAAGGGCGTCCACCTCGTGGTTCCCAAGGACCGGATCCAGTCCACGGTCGGCATGATCCTGCGGACGGAAAAATCCGTACTCTTTGTGATCCCGTGGGGGCGGCACTGGATCATCGGCACCACCGACACCGACTGGAACCTGGACAAGGCCCACCCGGCGGCCACCTCGGCGGACATCGACTACATTCTCGAGCATGTGAACCTGGTGCTGAAGACGCCGCTGACCCGCGAGGACGTTGAGGGTGTCTATGCGGGACTGCGGCCGCTGCTCGCCGGGGAAAACGATTCCACTGCCAAACTTTCGCGCGAACACGTGGTGGCCCACCCGGTACCGGGACTCGTGGTGGTTGCGGGCGGCAAATGGACCACTTACCGGGTGATGGCCAAGGATGCCGTGGATGAGGCAGCCCGGGCGCTGGATGAAAAGGTTCCCGAGAGCTGCACCTCCACCATTCCCCTCCTGGGAGCCGTGGGCTACAAGGCGGCATGGAACCGCCGGCACCGCACCGCGGACGAGTACGGGGTGCACGTGGTGCGGGTGGAGCATCTGCTCAACCGTTACGGCTCCATGAGCGAGGACCTGCTCGAGATCATCAAGGCGGACCCGTCCCTCGCGGAACCGCTGCCCGGCGCCGACGACTACCTGCGCGCGGAAGTCGTGTACGCCACCACCCATGAAGGCGCCCGGCACGTCGAGGACGTCCTCGCCCGGCGGACCCGCATCTCGATTGAAACCTTTGACCGGGGCGTCTCGGCCGCGCCGGTGGTCGCCGAACTGATGGCGCCGCTGCTGGGCTGGGACCTCGAACGCGTGGAAAGCGAAGTTGCCCACTACCTTGCTCGGGTCGACGCCGAACGCCGCAGCCAGGAACAACCGGATGACAAGAGTGCCGACGCCGCCCGCCTGGCGGCCGAGGACATAGCACCGCGCATCTAGTGCGGCAGCACGGACCAACGGAAATGCAGAAAAGCCCCTTGAACGAACACCTGTCACCGAACGCTGAACACCCCTTGGAACCACCGCGGAATGAAGAACTCACCCTTAACGAAGCCGGGGCGGTGCTGACCGAACCCGACCTGGTGATCCTCGGTATGGAGGCGGCAGACAGATACGACGCCGCCGCGCAGCTGGCCGAGCGGTTGTACCGTTCCGGCAGGATCAGCAATCTCGAGGGGTTCCTCGAACAGGTCAGCGCCAGGGAGCACCAAATGGCCACCGGCCTGCCGGGCGGGATCGGTCTCCCGCACGCCCGCAGCCAATACGTCCGCGAAACCTCCATCGCAGTAGGCATCACCCGCTACGGCCACAGCGTCGATTTCGGAGCAGCCGACGGGCCGGCGACAGTGGTCCTGCTCATTGCCACGCCGGCGGCCTCCTTCTCCCAGCACCTGGAAGTCCTTGCCACCCTGGCCCGGTCCCTGTTCCGGCCCTCCTTCCGTGATTCCCTGCGCCGGGCCAATGACGCAGAGGTCATTGCCGAGCTGATCAATTCGTCCCTGGTCTTTTTCGACCACTGAGTTTGACCACTGAGCGGCCGCACACCGGCATTGGGTTTTCTACAGCTTGACGAAGTACCGTTAACGAGTGCTCAAAACTGCCCTGCAGCCGCGTTGGATCGCCGGCCTGCTTTTTGCCCTGGTCATCTCGACGGTCTTTGTGCTGTTGAGCCAATGGCAGTTTTCCAGTGCCGAATCGGAGGAGTCCGGCGAGCCCCGGGCCACCGAGGACGTCCGGCCGCTGACAGAGGCCTTCACCCCGGGTAAGCCGATGTACGAAACCGAAGCGGACCAGATGGTGTCCTTCACGGGGTCCTTCGATCCGGACCGGTCCGTCCTCGTGAAGGAGCGGCTCCAGGACGGCGACATGGGCTACTGGGCGGTTACTGCCTTCAACGTCGACGGCGCACCCGCGGGCGAATTCATCCCGGTGGTCCGCGGCTGGGTCTCCGACCCGGAAGACGTCACGGAGCCACCGGCCGGCGAGGCCGCCGTCGTCGGGCGCCTGCTGCCTTCCGAGGCACCGCTGCCCGCGACCCCGGAGGACGGACGGGTTACTGCGCTTTCCACCGCCGAACTGATCAACCTCTGGGACGCGCCCGCCTACTCGGCGTTCGTCACGGCTACGGAAATCACCGTCGACGGCGCCCCGGCCGACGCAGGCAGCATGGAAACCCTGGACGTGAGTGCCCAGCCAGAGGAAACCCCGGTCAACTGGCTCAACATTTTCTACGCACTGGAGTGGATCGTCTTCGCCGGCTTCTCCGTCTTCCTGTGGTGGCGCCTGGTCGCCGACGAGCACAACCGCAGCCTCGAGGACGACGAATATGAGGACGAGTACGACGACGAGTACGACGACGAGTCCACCGACGCAACCGAACCCGACAACGACCATCCCAGCAACGAGGTAACCAAGTGAGCGAATCCGCAAGCACCGCTAAGGCACCCAGGAAAAAGAAGCGCCGGTTCGGCGGTACCCACGCCCAGATTCGTTCGGCCCTGAAGTTCTACAAGGTCTTTTCCTACGTGACCGGTGTGCTGCTGCTCGCACTCGTCGTGGAGATGATCGCCAAGTACGGCTTTGACACGGAGATCATCGTCGGCAGCGTCAACCTCTCCATCGGCGTGCTCATCCTGCACGGCTGGATGTACGTGGTCTACCTGCTCTCTGACTTCCGGCTGTGGCAGCTGATGCGCTGGCCGTTCTCCAAGTTCATCCTGATTGCGCTCGGCGGCGTTGTGCCGTTCCTCTCCTTTGTGGTCGAGGGACGGATCCACAAACAGGTCCTGGCGGAGCTCGAAGCGCATCCTGAAGCGGCCAAGCGCTACTAGGGGAGAGGTCCGCCGGCTGCGCGCCGCCGGCGGACCCTGGCCCGGTGTGCATGGCCGGGGGCGGGCCGACTATCCTTGAAACGTGACTAATCCCGCGACAGACCCCATTGAAGAGCGGCCCGTCCTCGTTGTGGACTACGGAGCGCAGTACGCCCAGCTGATTGCCCGCCGGGTGCGCGAAGCCGATGTCTACTCCGAGGTGGTTCCCCACACCTACAGCACCGAGCAGCTGCTCGCGAAGAACCCAGCTGCCATTATTCTCTCCGGCGGACCCTCCAGCGTGTACGCCGAAGGCGCCCCCAAGGTTGATGCAGAGCTGTTCGAATCCGGTGTTCCGGTCTTCGGCATCTGCTACGGCTTCCAGGCCATGGCTGCCGCCATGGGCGGCAAGGTCGCCAAGACGGGGCTGCGCGAGTACGGTTCCACCGACGCACGCGTCGTCGGCGGCGCCCGGTCCATCCTGGAAGGCACCCCGGACGAGCAGAACACCTGGATGAGCCACGGCGACAGCGTGCAGGAAGCACCCGAGGGCTTCGACGTCCTGGCCAGCACCGCCGGCGCACCCGTCGCTGCCTTCGCCAACGAGGCAAAAGGCCTTTACGGCGTGCAGTGGCACCCCGAGGTCAAGCATTCCGCGCACGGCCAGGCCGTCCTGGAAAACTTCCTCTTCAAGGGCGCCAAGCTCGAACGCAGCTGGACCACCGGCAACATCGTCGAAGAGCAGGTTGCACGCATCCGTGCCCAGGTAGGCAACGCCCGCGTGATCTGCGGCCTGTCCGGCGGCGTCGACTCCGCCGTGGCTGCCGCCCTGGTGCAGCGGGCCGTGGGGGACCAGCTGACCTGCGTCTTCGTTGACCACGGGCTCCTCCGCGAAGGCGAAGCAGAGCAGGTTGAACGCGATTTCGTGGCAGCCACCGGCGTCAACCTCTACGTCGCCAACGAGCAGGAACGCTTCCTGAGCGCCCTGGCCGGGGTCTCCGATCCCGAGACCAAGCGCAAGATCATCGGCCGCGAGTTCATCCGCGCCTTCGAAGAAGCCGAGCGGGCCATCATGGCCAAGGCCGAAGCCGAGGGCGAGCCGATCCGCTTCCTGGTGCAGGGCACCCTGTACCCGGACGTCGTGGAATCCGGCGGCGGTGAAGGCGCAGCCAACATCAAGAGCCACCACAACGTGGGCGGCCTGCCGGAGGACATGAAGTTCGAACTGGTGGAACCCCTGCGGGCGCTCTTCAAGGACGAGGTCCGTGCGGTCGGCGCCGAGCTCGGCCTGCCGGCCGAGATCGTCGGCCGCCAGCCCTTCCCCGGCCCCGGCCTGGGCATCCGCATCGTCGGCGAAGTTACCCACGAGCGGCTGGAACTGCTGCGCCGCGCGGACGCCATCGCCCGCGCCGAACTGACCAGTGCAGGCCTCGACGACGAAGTGTGGCAGATGCCGGTAGTGCTCCTGGCCGATGTCCGCAGCGTCGGCGTCCAGGGCGACGGCCGTACCTACGGACACCCCATCGTGCTGCGTCCGGTCTCGAGCGAAGACGCGATGACAGCTGATTGGTCACGGCTTCCGTACGATTTGCTGGCCCGGATTTCGAACCGCATCACCAACGAGGTGGACGGAATCAACCGCGTGGTGCTGGACGTAACCAGCAAGCCGCCGGGAACAATCGAGTGGGAATAGCGTAAAGGGGACCGAGGACGGCCGTTTCGGCCGTCCTCGGTTTTGTCCCCCGCGTTGCTATGTTCGGGAAACCTTCCCCGACGCGATAGTTTTGAAGGTATGCCAATTTGGTCGAGAACGCGCGGAAGTGCAGAAAAGAGGGCACTAGTGTCTGAGCAGAATACCGGGGAGAATCCCTCGGACTTCCTGCTGCCGTGGCTGGGACAATTGGGACAGCACGCCGGAACGGACACACTGCTCCATTTCACGCCGTCCGCCGCCAACAGCATCGACCTGACGCACGCGCACCCGTCCGGCCTGGCCCAGCTGCTCGCCGGCCGGCGTACCCGCCTGTCGACCCTGCTGCGGGACCCGGACCAGTACGGCGCCGCCATGAAGGCCGGGCGCCTGCTGCGCGCAAAGATCTACGAGCTGGGCACCGACCGCGGCATCGACGTCGGCTATATGGCCGCGGGTACCGCATCCTGGCGCTACGCCTCCGATGAAGCGCTGCGCCCCGAGTCCCTGACGGCTCCCGTGCTGCTCACGCCCGTTGCGCTGACGGTCCACGCCTCACAGGATGACTATGAGCTGCAGCTGACCGAAAAGGCGGCGCTGAACCCCGCTTTGGTCCGCCACCTGCAGCATGAGCAGGGCCTGGACATCGACGTCGACGCGCTTACCCGCCTCGCCTACGGCACCGCCCGCTTTGATCCCCACCCCGTGCTGGAAAAGCTCCGCGCCGTCACCGGCAGCGTCCGTGGAATCAACATTGAACACCGGCTGCTGGTTTCCACCTTCGCCGACCTGTCCGACCTGTCCGAGGATCCGGCGTTGGACCCGGCCCATCCGATCCTCCGCGCACTGATCGACGCCGCCCGGGACGGGTCTGCCAGTCCGGCCATCCCCGAGCCATTGGACCTGCCGGCACTGGACGAGCGGGATCCCGCGGATGAACTGCTCATCCTCGACGCCGACCGCCAGCAGCAGGAAGTCCTGGACCTGATCAACGCGGGCCAGTCGCTGGTCGTCTCCGCTCCGGCCGGTACGGGCCAGACCCAGACGGCGCTCAACGCGGTTGCCGCGCTGGCCAACGCCGGCAAGTCCGTCCTGGTAGTGGCGGAACGTCGCAGCACCCTGAACCAGTTCGTCTCCGAGCTGGACGCGATGCAACTGGGCTCCCTGGTCCTGCAGGCCAACGCCGGCCTCACACAGCAGCAGTTGAAGGACCAGCTGGTCCGCGCCATCGTGCGCAACGAAAAGGCGCAGGCCCCCGAACTGGATAGCCTGCACAAGGTCCTGCTCGAAAACCGCCACCAGCTCCGCGACCATGTGAAGTCGCTGCACAACGTCCGCCGCCGCTGGGGGTGCTCGCCCTACCAGGCCATGCAGTCCCTGGCCGAGCTGACCTCCATGAACCCGGCGCCGGCCACCACGGTCCGGCTCAAGCGGAGCGTCCTGGACAGCATCACCGACCGCACCGAACTCTCCGGCCGCCTGCGCCGGGCCGCCGAACTCGGCAGCTTCAGCCGGGCAGCAACCACCAGCCCGTGGTACGGAGCCAAGCTGCTCAACCGCAAGGAAACGGAAGAAGCCTACGCGCTGACCCAGACCCTTGCGGCGGACCTGCCTGCGCTGCGCGCCAAGGTCCAGGACGTGGCCGAGCACTCCGAAATCCGCCTCGGCGAAACATTCGCCCAGTGGGGTGAACAGCTGGAACTGCTGGTGGCCGTGCGGGAAAGCCTGGACAAGTTCACCCCGGACATTTTCGACCGCCCGGTGACTGACCTGATCTCGGCAACCGCGTCTTCGTCCTGGCGGCGGGAGCGCGGCATCGATATGAGTTCCATGACCCGTTCCCGCCTGCGGCGCGTGGCCAAGGAATACGTCCGGCCCGGTGTGCATATTTCCGACCTGCACGCCTCCCTGGCCGAGGTCCAGCAGCAGCGTGCCGTCTGGACCCGTTACGCCACCACCCAGCGTCACCCCTCGGTGCCCACCGGCCTGGCCGAGATCAACCGTTCCTACCTGCTGGTCAAGCGCCAGCTGGATACCCTGACCGGCATCCTGGCCGAGACGCCGCTCCACCCCGACCTGGCATCCCTGCAGCTCGATGAACTCGAGAAGCAGCTCAGCCAGCTGGCGGGGGACCGGGAAACCCTCGAAACGCTGCCCGAACGGACCCTGCTGCTCGACGAGATGCGGGCCCAGGGCCTGGGTGAACTGCTGGATGACCTGAGCGCACGCGAGGTCCAGCCCCGCCACGTGGGCTACGAGCTGGAACTGGCATGGTGGCAGTCCGCCCTCGAAGCCATGATCAGCGGCGACGATTACCTTGCCATGTCCGACGGCAACAGCCTGCGCCGCCTGGAAGCGGAGTACCGGCTGGCGGACAACGCCCACATTGCCTCGGGTGCAGCTCGGCTGCGCTGGAGCCTGGCTTCGCGCTGGCGCTCAGGCGTTCAGGCAGCGAAGGGTGCTGCCGAAGACCTGCGCGAGCTGCTCAAGGACGGCGAGTTGTCCTTGGAAAGCCTGAGCCTGCAGTCCGAGGAACTCGTGTCCTCGCTGCTGCCGGTGTGGGCTGCGAGCCCCTTGGTGCTGCCGATGGTACTGCCCGAACACCGCCGTTTCGACACCGTGGTCCTCCTCGATGCCGAGTCCACCAGCCTGCAGTCCGCAGTCCCGGCGCTGGCCCGTGCCTCGCAGGTTGTTGCCTTCGGTGACAGCTGCCTGGGCGGACCGCGACCGTTCACCATCGGTGTTGAACCGGCCGGTGCAGCACAGCAGCACGTCGAGCTGCTCAGCGCCTTCGAGGCGCTTGAACGCGTCCTGCCCACACGCTGCCTGTCCACCGTTTACCGCGGCACCGACAAGGCACTGCTGCGCCAGCTGAGCGACTCCTTCTACGGCGGGCGCCTTTCCATGGTCCCGAGTGCAGACGAGGTCACCACCGGCCACCGCGCACTCTCCGTGGAATACCTGCCGGACGGAACCGGTATGCCCAGCGCAGACCATGAGGGCGTGGAAAGTGTCGCAGCTGAGGTCAACCGTGTGGTTGACCTGGTCTTCGAACACATCCGCCGCCGCCCGCACCAGTCCCTCGGCGTCATCACCGCCAGCCCGCGCCACGCCGTGCGGGTAGCCGAGGCCATCCGCGTCCAGATGGCCAACTTCCCCTGGGCCGCGGACTTCTTCACGGCGAAGTCCGAGTCCTTCCGGGTAGTGCCGGTGGACCGTGCCGTGGGCATGGTCCGGGACAGCGTGATCTTCTCCCTCGGGTTCGGGCGCACCCCGCACGGGCGTGCCCTGCATAACTTCGGCCCGTTGTCGGCACCGGACGGACGCAAGAAATTCGTTACGGCCATGACCCGGGCACGTTACAAGCAGCATGTGCTGACCTGCTTCCAGCCGGCAGACCTGGACCGCACGCGGCTGGGCTACGGCGCCCTGGACTTCTACGAACTCATCAAGCGGGAGCTCGATCCGGAAGCCGCCAGGGAGGAAATCCCGGCTGCCGGAGGCATCATGGAGGAGGATCCGCTGGTCGCGGATCTGGTGGGCCGCCTGCGGGAACGCGGCGCCAAGGTCTGGGACCACTACGACGGCGCGATCGACATTGTCGCTGCGGCTCCCCACTCGGCCGGTCCGACCGGCACGCCGGCCCCGCTGGCGATCGAGTCCGACGGCACCGAACGGTACCGTGCCATGTCCGTCCGTGAACGCAGCCGGCTCCGGCCGCAGCTGCTTGAGCGGCGTGGCTGGCGGTATATGCCGCTGTGGACCATCGAGGTGTTCAGCGACCCGTCCGCCTGCGCCGACCTCGTGAGCCGCTTCCTCGAGCTGCCGGATCCTCCTGTGGGGCAGAAGCCCGTTCCCCGCAGCACGGATACCGCAGAGACGGAAACGGATGAGGCTGCCGGCCCGGCTCCGCGGGTAACCGTGACTCCGCACGGAAGCAGCCGGATGCGCGAACGGAGGTCGGGATCCGTCCCGGACGACGCAGCAGGAGAGTGAGCGATGACTGAGGAACCCGTTCCCGGGAAGGCCGCGGCGGAGGAAACCGCCGCGGCCGAGCGGAGCCGCGAAACGGCAGCTGCGGCCGAGGGGGCCGGCAAGGCGGCCGAGGGGACCGGCAAGGTCACAGCAGCGGGGGAACATCCGTCCACGGACGGCAGCACGGACGGCAGCACGGACGGGACCACAAACGGCACCACGCACGGCACCCGTAGGCGTGGAAACCGCCGGGCCGTTTCGCCCGGACCCGGCGGGCCTGCCGGGCTGTTGCCCGTCATCGCCAAGGAAGATGACCCCCGGGCGTGGGGCGACAGCACGGAAGACAGCGAGTCCTGGCTGCGGGAGCAGCGTCCTCCGCACTGGGGGTAGGCGGCATCCCGCGGCTATGGAGGTAGAGCACTAGCGCCGCGGTGTAACTAAAATCCTGTCCCAGTACGGCTAGCCGTCCGTCAGGACAAGGTAGATCCCGTCGTTCCCGGAAGCCGCCGTGAGGCGGGCTGCGTTCTCTCGATCCGCAGCCACCACCACCAGGCCCTCACCGCCGCCGTTGCCCGGCCAGCCGTCTCCTGTGGGCTCTCCGCCGGACACCCACAGCACCGGTACCGAGGAGGCCAGCACCACCGCGGTGCTGCCGTCCTGCGCGGTCTGTCCCGGCTCCCCGCCCGTCCACGCCGCGTCGGCACCCGCAATAACGTTGACGAGTTGTCCGGGCCCCAGCAGACCGAGGACGGAGGGGTCGGCCGGGCGCAGCGGCACGGCCACGGAACCGGGCGGGGCACCGGCCAGCAGACCGGGACCGGCCAGAGAAATGTCCGTGACCGGGCTGCCGCGCAACAGCGGCGTAGCGAGCCGCCGGCCCACCAGTGCGTCCGGCTGTCCATGGGCACCCGGAGGGACGGCTTCAGCCGGTAGGCGTACTGTTTCCAGCGTTCCGGATTCCAGCACCGTACCGGCCGGCAAATCCCGGGAGGCACTCACGATCGTCGTCCGTTCCGCCGCCGCCGGTACCAGCGCTTCGACCGCAGACCCGACGGCAGCGCAACACGCCAGGGCAGCCAGGAGGCGGCGGTGGCGGACAATAAAGCGGCGCATCCTCGAGAAGGAACTGCCGGACACTGACGGCTGTCCCCGGTAGGCAGCGGTGGCGGGGGACACCTTGGCTGAGAGGCGGCGAAAAGGCATGGCACGACGCTAGCCGCAGGCGCTGCGCAACCGGGGCGGCGCTTCGCAGGCCTTAGCCCGCACGTGGGCCGCCCGGTGGGAAGGGGCGGTGTGGAGGGAAAGTGGGTGCGAGGTTAGCCCGGGCCGGTAAAACGCCGGTCCGCAGGCCTGAAGGGGAAACTGCGACGGCGGGCCATAAGCCCGGCGGCACGGCTTAGGACTGTGCGCCGCCTGAGTTCGCGGTGGCTGCAGGCGCGGACGTCCCGCTGCCGGAAGTTGTTGCCGGTGCCGTGGAGCTCTCGGTCTTGGCGGGGGCAGCAGGAACCGTGGAGGCAGCGTCGCGTGAATCGGTGCGGTAGAAACCGGAGCCCTTGAAGACGACTCCGACGCTGTTGAACTTCTTGCGCAGGCGGCCGCCGCACTCGGGGCAGACCGTCAGGGAGTCTTCACTGAAGGACTGCTGGATATCGAACGAATGGGAGCAATCCTTGCAGGCGTAGGCATACGTGGGCACTCTGGTAATCCTCCTTGGGGCACTCTCAAAGCTGGCACTCTCAAGCCTTGAGTGCTAAGTATACATGTGCTCCGACGGCACCGCCCGCCAGGCTTCGGGGGTAAGCACGGCGTCCACGGGCGCATCCAGGGAAGTGGTTTCGAAGGTGCCGACGGGGACGTATTCGTGCTCGAACACCACAGCGACGGCAGCGGCAGGATTGCCGTCCGCCCGCAGCCTGGCCAGGAACCGGTCATAGTAGCCGCCGCCCTTGCCCATCCGTCCGCCCGCGGAATCGGCGGCCAGCGCGGGAACAAGGACAAGGCCCAGCTCCGGCAGGTCGGAGGCGGCGTAGCGTTGTCCGGCCGGTTCCAGCAGGGAGCCATGCATCCCGGGCACCAGCTCTGTCTCCGGTGTCCAGTCGCACCACGACAGCTGCCATTCGGGTTCACACACCGGAACCACCACACGGTACCCGGCCTTTACCAGACCCGGGAGCAGCGCGTCCATGCCCGGTTCGCTCCCCACGGAGAGATAGCCGGCCACCGTTCCGCCGCGGGGTACCCGCTGCTGAACCCCTTGTAGTCCGACGCGGGCCAGCCCCTGGGCGGCTTCGGCCCTGTCCTCCGCGGTCAACTCCCGCCGCAGCCGCAGGAAGTCCTTTCGGGCCTGGTCCTTTGCACGCGCACACATAGCCCCCATTGTCTATAAGCGTGCCTATTTGGTGCAATCAAAGACCTCTTAGGTACGCTTACGACTATGACGACGTCACGCCCCTCCATAACCAAAGCCGTAATCCCCGCAGCCGGTCTGGGTACCCGCTTCCTCCCAGCTACCAAGGCAATGCCGAAGGAAATGCTTCCGGTGGTGGACAAGCCAGCGATTCAGTACGTGGTTGAAGAAGCCGTTAATGCAGGCATGCCGGACATCCTGATGATCACGGGGCGGAACAAGCGCTCCCTCGAGGACCACTTCGACCGCGTCCCCTTCATCGAGAAGACGCTGGAAGACAAGGGCGACCACGAGAAGCTTGCGATGGTGCGGGCGGCCTCCGAGCTCGGCGAAATCCACTACCTCCGCCAGGGCGATCCCAAGGGCCTGGGCCACGCGGTGCTGCGTGCCAAGCTGCATATCGGCGACGAGCCCTTTGCCGTCCTGCTGGGCGATGACCTGATCGACGCCCGTGATGAGCTGCTGGGCAAGATGGTCGAGGTCCAGGCAAAGACGGGCGGCTCAGTCATTGCCCTGATCGAGGTTGATCCGGAACAGATCAGTGCCTACGGCTGTGCGGACATCTCCGTTGTCGAGGGCGAGGACTACGTCCGGGTCAACAAACTCGTCGAGAAGCCCGACGTCGACGACGCACCTTCCAACCTCGCCGTGATCGGCCGCTACGTGCTGCACCCCTCGGTCTTCGGAGTGCTCGAAGAAACCGGCCCCGGCCGCGGCGGCGAAATCCAGCTGACGGACGCGCTGCAGACGCTGGCCGCAGCCGACGGCGAAGGGGCCGGGGTCTACGGTGTGGTCTTCCGCGGCCGCCGCTACGACACCGGTGACAAGCTGAGCTACCTCAAGGCAGTGGTGTCCCTGGCCTCCGAACGTGAAGACCTCGGCCCGGCCCTGCGGGACTGGCTGAAGGATTTCACCGGCACGCTCGAAGATTAATTCCCCCCATGCGGGCTTCATGGCCGGTGACGCTGGAGAGTGACGATGTCATTCTCCGGCCCATCCGGCACCGGGACCGGCGGGAATGGACGGAGGTCCGTTCCCGGAACGCCCGCTGGGTAGGGCCGTGGGAGGCCAGCAATCCCGTCCCGGGCGGCGAACCGCCGACCTACGGCGACATGGTGCGCAGCCTCAACCGCCAGGCACGGCAGGAATCTGCCCTGCCGTTCCTCATTACCGAGCGGCAGGATCCTGCGCGGCCGCCGGCAATTGTGGGGCAGCTGACCGTGTCCACCATCGTGTGGGGATCGGCGCGCATGGCGACCCTCGGATACTGGGTGGACCAGGCAAGGGCAGGGCTCGGAATTGTGCCCACGGCGGTGGCGCTGGCAACGGACCACTGTTTCCAGGCCCTGGCCCTGCACCGGATGGAAATCAACATCCGGCCGGAGAACGGGCCGAGTCTCCGGGTGGTTGAAAAGCTCGGATTCCGGGACGAGGGACTGCGCGAGCGCTACCTGCATATCGACGGAAAATGGGCCGACCACCGGAGCTTTGCGCTCACCGCGGAGGAGGTGCCCGAGGGTCTGTTGAACCGCTGGAAGTCCCGCCGGGCACGTTAGGCAACAACTTTCACAGCAGACACGCCGACACACCGGACGTAATGCACGTGCCGGGCGCCCGGAGCTTCTACGGTCGTAAGTGTGGACTTCCCTATTAACAGCTCACTGATCGGGTCGCTGACCGGGTCACTGAACAGCTCACTGAACAGCTCACTCGTGCTGGCACTGGCCGTTGCACTGTGGCTGGTTTGGGTAGGTCCGTATTTCCTCCGTCGTCCAGCTACTTCCGCGGCCGAGACAATCGCACAGACAGCAGCACCACAGGCAACAACACAGACAGCAGCACCGTCTACGGCACGGGCGGCAGTTACCGCCGACCGTCCAGCCGCCAACACCATCCGCCCGCCCGCCTCACCGGACAAGGGGTCCCAGGGGATCATCATGAACAACATCAGCACTACACCCAGCGGGGGCGGGGCAGCACAGTTCCAGAGCCAGGAGCAGCCGGACGTTCGCCCGGAGCAGCCGGGACCTGCTTTCCGGATCCGCACCGGCCGGACCGTCCTGGCGGCCAGCGGCCTTCTTGGCATCCTTGCCGTTGTAGTCGGCACACTGCTGGCAGCCTTCACCTCCGTATCCTGGTTCCTTCCCGTAGCCGGCCTGGCAGTCGTGGCCGCGGTGGTTGCGATGCTCCGCTCGCTCGCCCTGCGGGACCGCAGGCGTCGGGTGGAAGACGCTTTCCGTGCCGCCATGGGCCCGGAGCCCCGCTATACGCAGAACCGGGCCGCCGCGGAGCCCGACGACGTGCAGGCACCCGCGGCACCGGAAACTGAGCCGCAGCCTGAAACCGTTCTGTTTGACCGCGAGTCCGCTGCCGTACCTGACGAAAGCACAGCGCCCCCTGCCCGCGTTACTGCCGAGGAACTGCGCACGGAGGCCCTGAAGGTGGCTGCAGCCCCCGTCCAGCCCCCGGCCAAGCCCAGCACCACGCCGTGGCAGCCCGTAGAACTCCCGAAACCCATTTACGTAGATGCGCCCAAGGCAGAGCGACCGGCGCCCGAACCGATCGTCCTTCCTGAAACCCCCCGGCCCCTGACCAAGACACCGCTGCGTCCCGCCTCCACACCCGCTCCCGCCACCGCGCATGCGCAGCAGGCGCGCCCGGAAACCGGCAAGATCAACCTCGACGACGTCCTGTCGCGCCGGCGGGCCTAGGCGCCGAGACGCAGGCCACGGCACCCGCCGCCGTGCCAGTCGAGCCCAGGTCCGGCCGCGGACGGGCCGTGGAAGCTGTCGCCGTCCTGGCGGGCCCGGCGATGCGGGGACCCCTGCAGGACCTGCTTCGGTCCCACGGGCTGGCGCTTCAACGCTGGGAACACCTGCGGAGCCACCACCGGCCGGGAGGAGCTGTCTCGGCCCTTTACCGGGTGCAGTGCCGCCGGACGGGGCCGGGACCGGCAGCCGATGACGCCCTGACCCTGCACCTCGGTGCCACGACAGGGGACGTCGCCGCCGGACCCGACGTCGCCACGGCACGGATTGCCGGGCTGGACCTGCGCCTGTGGTTCCACCCGCATGACCCCGTACTTAGGTCCCTGCCCTGGGCCACCGACGCCGATGCCGTGGCGAGGGACGTGTTTGGTACCGGCGAACCGGCGAGGTTATCGCTCGTTGCCTACCGGCCGCTGAGACGGGCAGTAATCCGGGCGCAGCACTTTGACGAAGCCGCTTATCTGAAGCTCCTCCCGCGGGAGCAACTGCCTGCCCTGCGCCGGCGCCACCGGCTCCTCGAGGGCAGCGGCGTGCCGGCTCCGCGGCTCCTGCCCGGCGCTTCCGGCCCGGACCGTGAGGCGGTCATCCTCAGCCCGCTGCCCGGCACCTCCCTCTTCCGGCTGCTGGTTGAGGATACCGAAGCCGCGGTGCGGCCCGAAGCCCTGCTGGACCTGCTGGAGGCGTTGCCGTCCGGTGCGCTGGACCTGCCGCTGCGCCGGTCCTGGGCCGACCGGGCCGAGGATTATGCCGCAGCCGCCGCCGCAGTCCTCCCCGGGGAGCAAAACAGTATCTTCGATCTGGCGCGGCGCATCCGGGGCGTGGTGGAATCGGCCCCGGCCGGCCCCCTGGTGCCGGTCCACGGCGACTTCCATGAGGGAAACCTCCTGCTCAGCGGGGGCAGGGTCACCGGGCTGCTGGACATTGACGGTCTGGGCCCCGGCCGCCGGGTCGACGATCTGGCCTGCCTGCTGGGGCACCTGGCAGTCCTGGCGGCAGCCAATCCAACACGCCCGCAGCTCGGACGGGCACTCGCCGATTTCCGCCGGGTCTTCGAGGACGCGGCGGACCCGGCCGCGCTGAACGCCAGGACGGCCGGCGTCGTACTGACCCTCGTGTCCGGTGCCCGCGCCGCGAACGGCAGAAGCCGGACACGGAATGCCGGGATCCGGCTCGAAGCGGCGCAGCAACTGCTTCGTGCCGCTGATCGATAACAGCGGCAGCCGCCGGACTCAGGGGGCCGGCGGGACCAGTTTTTCCAGCAGCGGTTCGGTGCGGTACGGGATGTGCTCATGCAGGGCCAGGACCGTTTCCGTACGGATCACGCCCTTGATCCGAAGGACGGAGCGCAGGGCCTGCTGCAGCTGCTGGGTATCCGTGGCGGTCAACCGGCACCACACGTCACCGCGGCCGGAGATCTCATGCACTTCCAAAACCTGGGGGAGGGTACGGAGCCCGGAGATGACGCCGTCGAGTTCACGGTGGTTCACCTCGATGGTGACGAATGCCTGCACGTCATAGCCCAACTGCGTCAGATCGACGTCGCGCCCCGACCGGCGGATGACCCCGGCCCGCAGAAGGTGCCGGACGTGGGCCTGGGCGGTGTTGCGGGCCACACCGAGCCGCTCGCTGAGGTCGCTGATCTGTGCCCGGGGATCGCGCACCAGTTCCAGCAGCAGTCTGCGGTCCAGCGGGTCCAGATTGGCCATCTCGCGCATCTCCTGTCAGCTGCTCGTAACGATATTGAACAATTCGCTCAAAAGAACACTCTAATGTGCCTACCCTGCTCCGAGACACTTCATCCTGTAGAGGCATTAGCTACAAATAGGATGGAAGTGCCCCGTGACAGTGCTCAGTGAGCTGCGCATGCAGCCCGCCGCCCGCACCAGGCGGAAGGAGTGGGACGCGGCCATCCGCCCCCGGCTGCTCCTGACGCTGGCCGTAATGAGCACGCTGTTGATCGGCGCCAACCTCGCAACCCCGCTGTATCCGCTGCTCGGCCAGTCCCTGGGCCTGTCCTACTTCGGCGTGACGATGGCGTTCACGTCCTACGTCCTGGTCCTGGTTGCCGGCCTGCTGCTGGTGGGCCACTGGTCCGACTACATCGGCCGCCGCGCCGCAATGGTACTGGCCGCCGTTGTTTCCCTTGCCGGCGGATTGATCTTCGGCACCGCCACCGGAGTCGGCACCCTGATGCTCGGGCGGGCGCTGCAAGGCGCCTCGGTTGCCCTCGCCACCGGAGCCAGCTCGGCTGCGCTGCGGGAACTGCTGCCGCACCGGCCGGAATGGGCCACCCGCTTTACCCTGCTGGTTTCGGCAGGAGGCGTGGCGGCCGGGCCGGTCATCGGCGGGCTCCTGTCCCTGCTGCCCGCGCCAACCATGACGCCCTTCCTGATCCACTCGGCGGTCCTGGCAGTGCTCCTGATTCCGCTCTGCATGCTGAAGGCCCGCCCGGCCATTTCCCTGGCGGAAGGCGGGCCGCTGGCCATGCTGCGTCCGCGCAAGCCCGCAGTCTCCCACCGCGCACGCAGCCAGTTCTGGATTGCCTCCACCACCGGGTTCCTCAGCTTCGCGGCCTTCGGGTTCTGCCTGTCGCTGGCACCCACCTACTTCTCCTCCATCGCGGGCACCACGTGGCGGCCCGCCATCGGACTGCTGGCCGCCCTTGCTCTCGGAGCGTCCGCGGTCAGCCAGCTCACCGGGATCCGCGGGCGGTACACGGCACCCGTCGGACTGACAGCCATGGGCACCGGCATCGCGTTGATTCCGGTGGCCGGTGCCACCGGAAGCCTCGTGCTCCTGACCGTTGCCTGCCTGATGGCCGGCTTCGGGCAGGGCATGGCGTTCCGCGTGGTCTTCAACGAAGTGGCCGCAGCCGTGGAGGCAGCCGAACACGCCCGGATCATCAGCACGGTCTATGTCATCACCTACCTCGGCAGCGCCATCCCGGTGCTGGGACTAGGAGCGGCAGGCGGGATCTGGGGGCTGGACGTCTCGGTGGCCTGGTTCTCGGGACTGATCACCGCCGCCTGCCTGACCCTGGCCGTCCTGAGCCTGCGGCGGAACCGGCGCCGGAGCACCGCCGGCTAGGTTCGCCCGGCGGCCGCGGGAAAGTAGGGTGGACGAATGCAAGCATTCCCTCCTCCGGCCACCAACGACGCCGGCCCCGACACCATCGGCCTCGACATCGGCGGTACCAAGACCCACGGCATCCGCCTGCACGGCGGCACCGTTAAAGCCGACTTCGTGGCCGGCAGCGCCAACGTGCAGAACGTCCCGGTGGAGACGGCACGGGAGTGCCTTGCGGAAGTTTTCGCCGCGCTGGGAACCGACGGCGTCGGCCGGGTAATCGCCGGGTCCGGGGGAGTGGACACCGCGCAGGATGCAGCCGCCCTGCGCGCACTCATCGCCGAGCACGTCCCCGGCGCCGTCGTGGACGTCATTCATGACACGCGGCTGATCCTCGCGGCAGGGCAAGCCTCGGAGGGCATTGCCGTCATTGCCGGCACCGGCTCCGTGGCCTGGGGCATCAACGGCTCCGGGCGGCAGGCCCGGTCGGGAGGCTGGGGCTATCTCCTCGGAGACGAGGGCAGCGGCTACTGGATTGGCCGCGAAGCCGCCCGCCACACCCTCCGCCGCAGCAACCTGGAAATCGCGCCGGATTCCCTCAGCCTTGCCCTGCTGAGCGCCTGCGGCGTCGCGGACCCCGACGCGCTGATCGGCCTGTTCCACGGCGCCACCGACCGCCGCTACTGGGCCGGGAAGGCGGGACTGGTCTTCAAGGCGGCGCTGGAAGGAAACCAGCCGGCCATCGAGATCGTCAACGAGTCCGCGGAACACCTGGCCGGGCTCATCCTCGACGTGGCCGGTCTGCTGCACATCGGCGGCCCCGTAGTGATCGGCGGCGGGCTTGGCATGCACCAGCCGCTGCTGCAGGAACTGCTGACCGGCCGGCTCTCCGCAGCCGGGCTGACGGACATCCGCTTCCTCACTGCCGATCCCGTTTTCGGAGTGGCTTACCTGCTGGGGAACGGTTCCGCCGACTCTCTCCGCCCCGGTTCCGCGGGCCGCGGCGCCGCCGGCACAGGCAACGGCAATGGCCGCTGACTTTGACGTCCGCGTCGGGGCGTACGCGGTGATCGTCCGTGACGGGCAGCTGCTCCTGGCGCACTGGAACCAGCACGGCAACCGGCGCTGGACCCTCCCTGGCGGCGGATTGGAACTGGGTGAGACTGCCCCGGTAGCGGCAGTACGGGAGGTCCGGGAGGAAACCGGCTACGAGGCCCAGCTCCAAGGGCTGCTGGGAGTGGACAGCATTTTCATCCCCGCGGAAAAGCGCATGCGCGGCGAACCCCGCATGCTGCATGCCCTGCGGATCATTTACCGGGCCACGCTCACCGGCGGCTCCCTGCGCCACGAACTAGGCGGCAGCACGGACGAGGCCGCCTGGATACCGCTGGACCAGGTTCCTGCCCTGGACCGGACCGAACTGGTTGATACGGGACTGCGCTTGCTGGACGCCGGACCCTCTTGACGCTGGACTACCGCCGCACGTGTGAAATACCGTGATGCTTCACGGCACGTCGCGAGTTGCCCCTGCACACCGGAGCCCCCACGGAAGGCATGCACCATGACTGAGCCGCGAGAACCCGCTACCCGCCAACGAACCGAACCCGGCACGCGGTCCAGCGCTGCCGGACAGCCGATGATCCGGTTCCGTTCGGTGACCAAGACCTACGGCGATGCTGCGCCGGCGGTCCGGAACCTGGACCTGGACATTGAGCGCGGTTCCATTACGGTTTTCGTCGGCCCGTCCGGCTGCGGGAAAACCACCTCCCTGCGCATGATCAACCGGATGGTGGAGCCGACGTCGGGCACCATCGAAGTTGACGGCCAGGACATCTCCACCGTCAAGGCCGCGCAGCTGCGGCGTTCCATGGGGTACGTCATGCAGTCCTCCGGCCTGCTGCCGCACCGCACCGTGCTGGACAACGTGGCCACCGTGCCGCGCCTCAACGGCACCCCGCGGCGGGACGCACGGCGCCGGGCCGCGGAACTGCTCGACGTCGTCGGACTCGCGTCCAGCCTCGGGACCAGATATCCCGCCCAGCTTTCCGGCGGCCAGCAGCAGCGCGTGGGGGTTGCCCGTGCCCTGGCCGCGGATCCGCCGGTACTGCTGATGGACGAACCCTTCAGCGCCGTGGACCCGGTGGTCCGGGCCGAGCTGCAGGACGAGCTCCTGCGGCTCCAGCAGGAACTGTCCAAGACCATAGTCTTCGTCACCCACGACATTGACGAAGCCACCATCCTGGGGGACAAGGTGGCCGTCTTCGCCACCGGCGGCAGGCTCGCCCAGTATGCCGCTCCCGAGGAGATCCTCCGGGCGCCGGTCGATGACTTCGTGGCGGGTTTCGTAGGGCGGGACCGCGGCTTCCGGCACCTCTCCTTCCAGGACGGAAACGCCGTGCCCCTGCATCCGGTGCAGGTGATTGCCGCTGACCGGCTGGCGGACCGGAGTGCGGACCGGAGTGCAGCGGCCGACGGCGGCTGGGCGCTGTGCGTGGATGCCGACGGCGCGCCGCTGGGCTGGGTGCCGCCCGGACGCCGCCACGCAGTCACCACCACCGCGGACCTGGTGCCGGGCGGCTCCCTCTACCCGGCCGGCACAAGCCTGCGCCGCGCACTGGACGCTGCCCTGTCCTCCCCGTCCGGGCTGGGCGTGGCCGTGGACGCGGACGGGCGCGTAACCGGCGTCGTACAGGCCACGGAAATCCTGGCCCTGATCGAGGCAGCCCGCCTGCAGCGGACCGGGAGCTGAGATGGAATGGTTCCTGGCCCACACCGACGACGTCTTCCGGCTCGGCGGGCTGCACCTCTACCAGTCGGTACTGCCCCTGGTTCTCGGCGTCCTGATTGCCCTTCCCCTGGCACAGCTGGTGCGCGGCCGGCGGAAGGTCCGGGGCTTCGTCCTGTCCGCAGGCTCGCTGCTGTACACCATTCCGTCGCTGGCCCTGTTCGTTACCCTCCCGGCCATCCTGGGCACCCGGATCCTGGACCTCGCCAACATCATCGTGGCCCTGACCATTTATGCCGTGGCCCTGATGCTGCGGGTGGGCATCGACGCGTTCGACTCCGTTGACGACGGCGTCCGGCAAGCCGCGGTGGCCATGGGCTACCGGCCGCTGCGCCGGTTCCTCACGGTGGACCTGCCGCTGTCCGTTCCGGTACTCATCGCCGGGCTGCGCGTGGTCTCGGTCAGCAACATCTCCATGGTCAGCGTGGGTGCCCTGATCGGCGTCGAAAACCTGGGGTTCTTCTTCACCGACGGCCTGCGCCGCTTTTTCCTCACCGAGATCGTGGTGGGGATCATCGCCACCCTCGTCCTGGCCTTCCTGATGGACCTGCTCCTGGTCCTGGTGCTGCGGCTGCTCACGCCCTGGACCCGCGCCGGTGTATCCGGCCGCGCCGGGCGGGCCGGGCGGAGCCGCGCCAACTGCAACGGCGGCACGGACGGCGGAGGCCCGGCACCCAGCGCCCGGCCGGCGCCGGTGGCGGCCGCACCCGACGTCGCACTGAAGGGGGCATAGGCATGGTCGGCATTCCGCGCACCGACTACACCAGCACCAACCCCCTCGGGCAGGGCTGGGGATGGCTGATGGATCCGGCCAACTGGGCCGGCCCGGCCGGCATCCCGGTACGGACCCTGGAACACCTGCAGTACACCGGGCTGGCCCTGCTGATCGCCGCGCTCATCGCGGTGCCGCTGGGCCTGTTCATCGGGCACACCGGCCGCGGGCAGGTGGCCGTTGTGGCAGTCTCCGGGCTGCTGCGGGCACTGCCCACCCTGGGCATGCTCACCCTGTTCGTCCTGCTGGCCGGGCTGGGCCTGATGCCGCCCATCTGGTCACTGGTCCTCCTGGCTGTCCCGCCCCTGCTGGCCGGCACCTACGCCGGAGTCGCCTCGGTGGACCGGACCGTCGTCGACGCCGCCCGCAGCCTGGGCATGAGCGAGTTGCAGGTGCTGTTCCGGGTGGAGGTTCCCAACGGGATGCGGGTGATCCTGGGCGGGCTGCGCGGGGCCACCCTGCAGGTGGTGGCGACGGCGGCCGTGGTGGCAACGATCAACCTGGGCGGGCTGGGCCGCTACCTGATCGACGGCCTGGCGGTGGGGGACTACGGGCGGGTCTTCGGCGGAGCGGTCATCATTGCCCTGCTGGCGCTCGCCGTGGATGCCGTGATTGCGTTGGGATCACGCTTTCTGATCCCGTCAGGACTCGGCCGCCTAGAAGCGGCCGGCAAACCGACCGGCAGCGGAGTCCCCGCCGTCGGCGCACAAGGAGGAAAACAATGATGCAGCACCCGCGTCCCAATGCACGGCGGAAGGCCCTGGCCGTCCTGGCCGGCGGAATGGCCCTGGCCCTGGCCGGTTGCAGCGGAGGAGGGGATCCGCTGGAGAATGAAACCACGGCGGAAGCCTCCGGCAGCAGCACCGAGCAGACGCTGGTGGTGGGCTCGGCGGACTTCCCGGAGAGCAGCACCATCGCCGAGATCTACGCCGGGGCCCTCAACGCGGCCGGCATCGAGGCGGAGACCCGCCTCGGCATCGGGTCGCGGGAGGTCTATGTCCCGGCCCTGGAGGACGGCTCGATCGACCTGATTCCCGAGTACACCGGAGCCCTGCTGGTCCACGCGGACCCGGAAACGGACCTGGTGGACGCCGGCGAGATCGTGGATTCCCTCGGGGAGAAGCTGCCGGAGAACCTGGTGGTCCTGGAGCCTTCCGAGGCCGAGGACAAGGACGCCATGGTGGTCACCGCGGCCACCGCCGAGAAGTACCAGCTCGAGTCCATTGAGGACCTGGCGAAGGTGTGCGGTGAGCTGACCCTCGGCGCGCCTGCCGAGTTCGCGGAGCGGACCCAGGGGCTGGCCGGGCTGAAGGAGAAGTACGGCTGCGAGTTCAAGGAATTCACCGCCATCGGCGACAGCGGCGGTCCCCTGACCGTTGATGCCCTGCTGAACGACGACGTGCAGGTGGCCGACATCTACACCACCACTCCCGCCATCGAGGAAAACGGACTGGTGGTCCTGGAAGACCCGAAGCAGAACTGGCCGGCCCAGCAGGTCATCCCGCTGATCGCCGATGACCGCGTGAGCGACGAGGCCCGGGACGTGCTCAACGAGGTCTCAGCGCAGCTGACCACGGAGGACCTGATTGCCCTGAACCAGGCAGTCAGCGGTGACCAGAAACTCGACCCGGCCGACGCCGCCCAGGACTGGCTGGAGGAAAAGGGCCTGGCCTGACCTGCGGCAGGAACGGTTGAACGGCGGCGGCGCCCTCGCAGCGAAACATACGCTGCGAGGGCGCCGCCCTGTGGCATCCTAAGGAAATGGCAGAATTCAAGCAGTCGCATAAACTCCACAACGTCCTGTATGACATCCGTGGACCGTTGCTCGAACACGCGCAGCGGATGGAAGCAGCAGGCCACCGGATCCTCAAGTTGAATATCGGCAATCCCGCGCCGTTCGGCTTCGAAGCGCCGGAAGCGATCCTGGTGGACATGATGCGGCACCTGCCCAAGGCCCAGGGCTACAGCGATTCCCGCGGCATCTTTTCCGCCCGCACCGCCGTGGTGCAGTACTACCAGGGCCGCGGCATCAACAACATCGACGTCGACGACGTGTACCTGGGCAACGGGGTCAGCGAACTGATCACGCTCTCGCTGCAGGCGCTGCTGAACAACGGCGACGAGATCCTCGTTCCCGCCCCGGACTATCCGCTGTGGACCGCTTCGGTCTCGCTGGCCGGCGGCACGGCGGTGCATTACATGTGCGACGAATCCGAGCACTGGTGGCCGGACGTGGAAGACCTGGCCTCGAAGATCACCGACCGGACCAAGGGCATTGTCCTGATCAACCCGAACAACCCCACCGGTGCCGTGTACCCGGAGCACGTGGTGAAGTCGATCGTGGACCTGGCCCGCAAGCACGGCCTGATCATCTTCTCGGACGAAATCTACGAAAAGATCCTGTACGACGACGCCGTGCACGTCAACGCGGCCACGGTCACCGGCGACGACGTCCTGTGCCTGACATTCAGCGGCCTGTCCAAGGCCTACCGGATAGCCGGCTACCGCAGCGGCTGGATGGCCATCTCCGGTCCGAAACAGGACGCAGCGGATTACATCGAAGGCATCAACCTCCTGGCAAACATGCGCCTGTGCGCGAATGTGCCGGCCCAGCACGCCATCCAGACCGCGCTCGGCGGGTACCAGAGCATCAATGACCTGATCCTGCCCGGCGGTCGGCTGCGGGCCCAGCGCGACAAGGCGCACCAGATGCTCAACGACATCCCCGGCGTCAGCTGTGAGCTGGCGCAGGGTGCCCTGTACCTGTTCCCGCGCCTGGACCCCGAGGTCTATCCGATCAAGGACGACGAACAGTTCGCCCTGGACCTGCTGAAGCAGCAGAAGATCCTGGTGTCCGTCGGCACTGCGTTCAACTGGGTGCGGCCGGACCACTTCCGGATGGTGACCCTGCCCAACGTCGAGGACATCGAAGACGCCATGACGCGGCTGGGCGAGTTCCTGGCCAGCTACAAGCCGTAAGGGGCGGCGGGCTCTCCCCTGCCCTGACTGGACTACTCGCCGGTGGCTGAGCTGCGGGCAGCATCCAGGCGCTGGCGGGCGCCCTCGAGCCAGGATTCGCAGCGGTTGGCCAGGTGCTCGCCGCGCTCCCACAGGGCCAGGGATTCCTCCAGGCTGGCGCCGCCGGTTTCGAGCCGGCCTACAACGGTGAGGAGTTCGTCGCGGGCCTGCTCGTAGCTCATGGCCTCGATGTCTGCGGGTACTGCGGGTACTGCCGGTGTTTCACTCATGTCTTGTCCTTTACGGGCTTGCTGGGTTGGTAAGCGGGGTTGGTAAGTAGGGGAGCGGCGGGGACGCGGGCTACCGGGTGCCTTCGGTGGCGGTCAGTTCACCGACGGCGACGCGGATCCGCAGCTGTGCGGCGGCCGGCACCGTGCCGGCGTCGCGCACTACGGAGCCGTCCTGCAACTGGACCACCGCGTAACCGCGGTCCAGGGTGTTCTGCGGGGAAAGCGCGCGGACCTGGGCGCGCAGGTGCCCGATCCGGTCAGCGTCCCGCCGGACCTCTGCGGTGATGGCGGACATGGCCCGGGAGCGCAGGCGGGAGATCTCTTCCTGGCGCCGCTCCACCATGGACTGCGGCGCCGCCAGGGCGGGACGCGACCGGATGTGGTTCAG
Source organism: Arthrobacter jinronghuae (assembly GCF_025244825.1). Lineage (NCBI taxonomy): Bacteria > Bacillati > Actinomycetota > Actinomycetes > Micrococcales > Micrococcaceae > Arthrobacter > Arthrobacter jinronghuae. The sequence continues at coordinate 2,752,729 of NZ_CP104263.1, read as the reverse complement.
TCGGTCCGTTTCCCTGCCCACCAGGGTGTTGAGGACCCTGCGAAGCTGCTGACGGGACTGGCGGATCCGGGCCAGCTCTTCACCGACATCCGGTACCACCCGCTTCGCGGCGTCGGTGGGCGTGGAGGCACGCAGGTCGGCCACGTCGTCGAGCAGGGGACGGTCCGCTTCGTGCCCGATGGCGCTGACCACCGGCGTGGATGCGGCCGATACCGCCCGGACCAGGTCCTCATGGCTGAAGGCCAGCAGGTCCTCCAGCGAGCCGCCGCCGCGGGCAATGATGATGACATCCACTTCGGGCATGGCGTCGAGTTCCGCCAGTGCGCGGCTCACTTCGGCCACGGCGTTCACGCCCTGGACCGCCACCTCCCTGACCTCGAACTCGACGGCGGGCCAGCGCAGGGCGGCGTTGCGCATCACGTCCTTCATGGCATCGGAGTTCCGCCCGGTGATCAGGCCGATCCGGCCCGGCAGCAGCGGCAGCGGCAGCTTGCGGTCCTCCCGGAAGAGGCCTTCCGCGGCGAGGGCGTGCCGCAGCCGTTCAATCCGGGCCAGGAGGTCGCCCAGCCCCACGGGCCGGATGTCGCGGGTCTGCATGGACAGCCGTCCGGTCTTGACCCAGAAGTCCGGCTTCACCAGGGCCACCACCCGCGCACCGCGCTCCAGCGGCAGCTCCAGCCGGTTCATGACCGCGCTCCACGCCGTCAGGGAGAGCGAGACCTCGGCGTCGACGTCGCGCAGGGTGATGTAGGAGGCGTTGGCCCGGCGGTTCAGCTCGATCACCTGGCCCTCCACCCAGGTGGCGGGGGCACGGTCAATGTAGCTCTTGAGGTTCTTCGAAAGCAGCGCCAGCGGCCAGGGGTTCTCCGGGGTCGTCTGCGCGGCAGTGGCGGGCAGGGTGGACTGCTCCGGGGTATTCTCGGGACTCAACGGTCCGCTGTCGTCTTGCATGAAGATGCTCCCGCGGTGGATTGGAACTGGCTCTCGGGCCGGCGGAGGAACCGGCCCAGACTTAATGTCTATCAGGTGCTTCCCCCGGTCCGGTTCCGCAGGCCGTCCTCAACGCCTGTGGATCCCATCGGACAAGGAACTTCTTTATGCGCACATTCGTCTCAGCCGTCTTCGGCCTGCTCGCCGTCCTGCTTACCGCGGCGGCCTTCTGCGGGGCGTGGCTGAACACGAACGTGGTCTCGGAAAACGGCTTTGCCTCGCTCGGCGAATCGCTGGCCCGGGACGAGACCTTCCAGCAGGAACTTGCCACGGCCCTGTCCGCGGAGGCCGTCGGGGCGGTGGACGTGCCTGCTCCGCTGGCCTCTGTGGTGGAGCCGCTGATCACCTCGGCCGTGGAACAGGTCCAGACTCTGCCGGAATACCCCGAGGCGTGGAGCGAAACGCTGCGCCGCTCGCATGCGCTCACCTTCGGGGACGCCGCGGAGGGGACGGGAGCGGCGCTGACACTCGACGTCGCACCCCTGGTCGCGCTTGTCACGGGCAGCGTGGGGGACGAACTGTCCGTGGATGTGCCGGCCGTGGAGCAGGTACCCGTGGAAATCGGCGGGGCCGGGCACGCGGAGCTGTTGCGAAACGCCGGGCGGGCGGGCGAGGCCTGGCCCGTGCTGGCGCTCGCTGCCGCCGTCGCCGGTCTCTTGGCGCTGCTCGCCGCACGACGCCGGTCCACCACCTTTGCGCTGATCGGCCTGGGCGTGGCGCTCGCCGGGGGAGTGCTGTGGCTGGGAGCGGGGATGCTGCCGGGCCAGGTCTCTGCCCAGCAGTTCAGCAGTCCCGTGGCATCCGCGTTCGCCGAGGCCTTTGCCGGGGAAGCCGCGGCAAGCCTGCGCACCTGGACCATCGGCCTGATGCTGGCCGGGGCCGCCGCTTTCGTGGCCGGGATGCTGGCGCGGGTCCTGGCGGGCTCCCGGCGGTAGGTCTGCTGTGAGCGTACCCACCGTCCACGGGGACGGGATCGCAAGTCCCAGCCGATAGCATAGGTGCATGACCAGCACAGTTATCTCCGTGCCTATGCCCACCGTGCCCCGGCGGCGCCGCACCCCCGAGGAAGTGGCAGCTGCCGCTCCCGTTTTCGGTCCGCGGCGCGTGCTGCTTGCGGCACCGCGCGGCTACTGCGCCGGAGTGGACCGGGCGGTCATTGCCGTTGAAAAGGCGCTGGAAGCCTACGGGCCCCCGGTGTACGTCCGCAAACAGATTGTCCACAACCTCCACGTGGTCTCCACCTTGGAGGAAAAGGGTGCGATCTTCGTGGATGAGACCGACGAGGTCCCCGAGGGAGCGCGGCTGATCTTCTCAGCGCACGGCGTCTCACCCGCCGTCGTCCAGTCCGCCAAGGACCGGAACCTGCAGACCATCGACGCCACGTGCCCGCTGGTCACCAAGGTGCACCGCGAAGCCGTCCGCTTTGCCCGTGACGACTTCGACATCCTGCTGATCGGCCACGAAGGCCACGAAGAGGTCGAAGGCACCTACGGCGAAGCGCCGGAGCACATGCAGATCGTCAACGGTCCCGAAGACGTGGACAAGGTCACCGTCCGGGACCCGGACAAGGTCATCTGGCTCTCCCAGACCACGCTGAGCGTGGATGAAGCCATGCACACCGTCAACCTGCTGCGCGAACGTTTCCCCTCCCTGCAGGACCCGCCCAGCGATGACATTTGCTACGCAACCTCCAACCGCCAGGCGGCCATCAAGAAGATCGCTCCGGAAGCGGACCTGGTGCTGGTGGTGGGTTCGGCGAACTCCTCCAACTCCGTCCGGCTGGTGGAGGTGGCGCTGGAGTACGGCGCCAAGGCCTCCTACCGGGTGGACTTCGCCAACGAGGTGGACGAAAGCTGGTTCGAGGGCGTGGCCACGGTCGGCGTCACGTCCGGTGCCTCCGTTCCCGAAAACCTGGTCCAGGATGTCCTGCACCTGCTGTCCCAGTACGGTTACGGCGACGTCGAAGAGGTAGTCACGGCCGAAGAGGACATCATCTTCTCCCTGCCGAAGGAAATCCGCGCCACCCTGAAGGCCATGGGGGACTCCTCCCGCGGCCTGGGCGGCCGCCGTCGTGCCGACGAGTCCTAGCGCCCGGTATCATTTACTAACGTGGCTCTTACTATTGGCATCGTCGGCCTGCCCAACGTCGGCAAATCAACCCTGTTCAATGCGCTGACCCGCAACAACGTGCTGGCGGCGAACTATCCGTTCGCCACCATCGAACCGAACGTCGGCGTCGTGTCCCTTCCCGATCCGCGGCTGGCCAAGCTGGCCGAAATCCACGGTTCGGCGCGCATCCTCCCGGCCACGGTGTCCTTCGTGGACATTGCCGGGATCGTCAAGGGCGCTTCCGAGGGTGAAGGGCTGGGCAACCAGTTCCTCGCCAACATCCGCGAAGCCGAAGCCATTGCCCAGGTTATCCGCGTGTTCGATGACCCCGACGTCATCCACGTGGACGGCAAGGTGGACCCGCGTTCGGACATGGAAACCATTAACACCGAGCTGATCCTGGCTGACCTGCAGACGCTGGAAAAGGCGATCCCGCGGGTGGAGAAGGAAGTCAAGATCAAGAAGCGCGACGCCGCGCAGCTGGCGGCCATGGAGGCCGCCCGCACCGTCCTGGAACGCGGCGACACAATCTTCTCCTCCGTGGCCAGCGACAAGCTGGACATGGAGCACCTGCGCGAGCTGAGCCTGCTCACCGCCAAGCCGTTCATCTACGTGTTCAACGTCGACGACGCCGTGCTGGGCAACCCGGACCGCCAGGCCGAACTGCGCGAACTGGTGGCACCGGCGGACGCGATCTTCCTCGACGCCAAGCTCGAAGCCGACCTGGTGGAGCTGGACGAAGAAGAAGCCCGCGAAATGCTGGAAATGAACGGCCAGGAAGAATCCGGCCTGGACCAGCTGGCCCGCGTCGGCTTCCACACCCTCGGCCTGCAGACCTACCTGACCGCCGGCCCCAAGGAAACCCGCGCCTGGACCATCCGCAAGGGCGACACCGCACCCCAGGCTGCCGGCGTCATCCACTCCGACTTCCAGCGCGGCTTCATCAAGGCCGAAGTTGTCTCCTTCGACGACCTGGTCGACGCCGGCTCCATGGCTGAGGCCAAGTCCCGCGGCAAGGTCCGCATCGAAGGCAAGGACTACGTTATGGCCGACGGCGATGTGGTCGAGTTTAGGTTTAATGTATAGATTCTTCGTCTGATTCAATAGAAATGCCGCCCTCACCGGAAACATTGAGGGCGGCATTTCTTGTTTACGGATCGAGGGTTGTATCGTCACCAGCCTTCGCGGATCTCGTGCGGTACCGCCCACGAGCCTTTGAAGAGGAATAGCCAACACGGGTCACGACTTAGTTCGCCTCCGGAGGCCCCGATCCCAGCGGACATTTCCGATTGGGGCCTGTAGCTTTGAGCGAACCATTTACTGAAGGCAGGTCGAATGCGATGCTTGGCACCAACGGCTGTTCTCCGTCCGGCCGACAAATCAAGGAGTCACTATGTGGGGAATGGGGCTTAGACGGCGGGCTGTTTGGCCAAAGGAAATGACCATCCGGATTGATGACCACGCGCAGAACCTGAAGATGCTTCTCTTTATCCGACAGGCATGGATGATCGCCCAGGACATCGAAATTCCGGAACTCAGCCCTGTGCCTGCGACGGGTGCATCGAAGATCCCGGCGTCAGCAAGCCGTGAGGTATGGGATGAACGCTGGAAGCAGCAATGGGACCGCAGCTGGGACTGGTTCAACGTAAGCACAGTTCAAAACGAACCGATCTCACAGGAAGAGATGCAAAAACTCTCGAGCCCTGGACAGGAACTCCACCCGATTGTGCCACCGTTCTGGCCCGTCGAATACGGCGAGGATGGGGTAGATCTGGTGGCCTTCAATACGTGGGATAAACAGACAACGCCGAACTTTCCTTCCCGGTCCGAACAAGATAGCCTTCCGGCGCTGGTTAAGGCATGGCAAGACGGGCTCACGACGATCATCGTACTGCCCTATTTGGGGTACTTTGCGCAGCGTCTCAACGGCAGTCATCTTGTCATCTCAGCTGAAACCAGGAACGACCCGAAACTCTACACTGAGGCACTCCAAACCAGTCGCTGATACCAAGAAGCGCCCAGGTGGCAAAGGACGGCGGCGCCGCTGGCAGGGTCCGGTGCCGCGCGCCGGCGGCAGGACCTCCGGCGCGGGAGCGGGGTTCCGTCAGCGGCCCATGCTGCCGCCGCCGGAGACATTCCTCAGATCAACCGGGACGTAACGCTCGGCTTCCCCTACCTCGAAGGTAATCTGACTGCGAATGTAAGAGGTTGATTGGCTACGGAACGTGGTCGAATTTAGGTTTAACGTCTAGTCTCAGGGCCTGATTCTGGTAAAGGTATCGCCCCCGCGTGACGTCGGGGCGGTACCTTTTTATTTGCGCGGGTGAGATCGGCTCGGCACTGGCTTTGCTCCAGCGGGCTAGCCTATTCACATGGGTGAAGCGGTCGTGCTATCGGCGGAGTTATATAGATACTGGCATCTCGACTTCCAGAGGCGCCGCGTTAAGATCGTTTGCCAAGATGGCCAGATTCTAGAAGAGGCACTGCCGTCAGAGTTTTCACCAAAGAATTCCCAAATAGCCAGCTCGACATTCGATTGGGAGAAATGGTGGATAATTTCGACAACGACGCGTGGCCACCGGATCATCACTGAGGGATTCAATCCGGATTCTCCGCCTCCACTCAATGGCCGCTCAACCGTCTATCTCGACCAGAATCGCTGGCGGACGGTGGCTGACGCGCTACACGATCCAGAGAGGGTTGCCGATGTTGGAGAGCGTCGAGCCGCACTAGAGTTGATCCAACTGGCCCTCGATGGGGGCATCGTCTTGCCGTTATCTATGGGCCACATGCTGGAAACAGCTGGCCTCCACAATGAACGGCGCTATGAAGTGGGCCTAGCTATGGCTTCCCTGGCTGGTGGATGGCAAATACGGAACCCACTCGACCTATGGAAGCAAGAAGCCGAACTAACTATCCGGGACCACCTTGGGCTTCCCATCGTCGGACGTATTTACCCCATCGTGACTGAGCCGGGTGCGCTATTCGGCTCGGATACTAAATTGGGAATCGCCAAGGAGGCGACAGATACCGCCATACTCATGGCCATGCTCACGATGCCAAATGTCATCCTTGGGTCTCTAATTGATCCAGAGCCAATGCCTAAGCATCCACTCACGATGTGGATCGACCACCATACCCGCATCACCTCGCGGATGGACGCAGAGAACCTTCCAAAGAAGCGACGCCGCCAACTAGCCCAGCGGCGGTACTGGAACGAAAATATCGGCTTTTACACTCCTCCGTACCGCAAATTAACCTGTTCCCCCGATTTCCCCACGTTCAGTGATCGGGAGTTGACCAACTTACTGTCGATTTCCCCGATGGTGGGTTTGCTGTCTGAACTATTTGTGCGTCGGTTTACAGACCGTCAGAATAAATGGCGGCGCAATGATCTAATTGACATTTTCCATCTCTCTAGCGCGGCTGGGTACGCCGACTACGTCTGCGCTGAGAACCACACTGGAACGCAACTGCGAGAAGCCCAAAGAGCGCTTGGAAGAAACGAAACGGTCTTCACCTCCCTCGATGCCTTGGTTGCGGCGCTGCGTCGAGATGGTGCCAAGACTCAGTCGGAGCGACTCTTGGATTCGGAGAGTGGTCATCACGGCTAGACAGACAACAAGCGCTCACTGGTCTGACTGACCAACGCCATTCCGTTTGGGTGCACGGACCCGCCGATGCCTAGCGCGCCTAGTTGTGCTTCATCCACACCGAGGCGCCGCGGATGGCCGTTCCTGCGTACTCTGAATGGCATCAGCAAAGGTTATTCGGTTACCGAACGTGGTGGAGTTTAGATTTAATGTATAGATTTTTCGCCTGAACCAGCAGAAATGCCGCCCTGCAAATGTGGGGCGGCATTTCTATATCGGGGGCAAGCTTTGATAAGTGTCTATTCCGGCAGGCGCCAGTCGGTTACCTTCGACTGCTTGCCAACGATGCTTACACCACCAACCAGGATTTCTCGCCCCGCAGGCGCCCGAAAAACCTAATTTAAACAAGGACGCGGCGCTGCGGGCATCTACCCTGCGAACTCAAAGGCGACGGTGATCTCGGGATCGACGCTTGCGATGATCCCGGAGTAGGTCACTTTGGCCTGGTCTTTCAATTCTGCTTCATTTTCGCTGATGTACTTCTGCTTGTTCTCGTCACTGAGAATGTTGTTGATCATGCGAGTTTGAACCGCTGGCGGTGTCAGCCAGCTAAGCGCGTTGTTGTCCTCGAGGGCGTCCTTGAACACGGGATCGTCAAAGCCGATGTCGATGAATTCAGGGATAGTCACGAGAAACGACCCTGGGCCGGTGGGCTCGATCTTCACCTGTGACCCATCGATGCCTAATTTTGCGTCGAACTCGTACTGGATCAGCGTCGTTTTCTCGCTCGCGGGTACGGCCACGCCGAAAATCTCGCGATTGCTTTCCTGTCTGGCGATACCCTCGATGTGAAGGCTCAGCAGGGAAACCTCTTGCATTTGCGTGACGGACTGAACCACCTGCGAATCGCGTTCGCTCGAACTGCTGGTGAACAGCGAACCGAGAGCGAGAGCGTTGAATCCACCGAATACGAAAGCGGCGCCCATTCCCGCGAGAACGAAGAAGTTGATCACCAGGAAAGGCCAAAGCAGAACCCGTTTTTTAAAAAAGTGCATTACGATTCACTCTCCAGTTTCGTGCGACGTCGAAACGCCGTCGGATTCCGCGGTGTTGAACGGTCACAACAGGTCGCCGGGGAAAGTCCTTTAGAACCATATACGCAAGCAGGAGCGCCTTCCGACCTGGATATGCTGCTGCGAGCCGATGCGCACGTGTCGGGTCTCGAAGCCGGAGGCGGGCGGTCCCTCGCCTCGCATTGCTCGTACGTGTCCAATGGCCGGCTGATCCGGGCGGCAGCAGCGCTGGGGTCCGACTGGTCGCTCAGGATGCTGCCGGGCCGAACCTGCTGCTCCGCGTCTCGGAGCGCGCACGACTATGGAGGCAGGATGGTCGGTCCCGGGCGTCGGACTCGACTGGCAGCTTCCAGAGGGTATTCGGCTACCGAACGTGGTGGAGTTTAGGTTTAATGTATAGGTTTTTCGTCTGAAACAATAAGAAATGCCGCCCTCGCCGGAAACGCTGAGGGCGGCATTTTTTTGTAACCGGGGTCGATAGGTTTACGCTGACCTATCCGGGCAGAACTCCTTGGTCCAGAAGTGCGTTGGGCAGGCCGGATACTTGGACAAGAGAACAGAATCCCTGAAAGACACAGCCTGGGCGATCATGGGACTACCGGAGAAGATCACCGAGTATGCCCCGTTGGGGCCGGCTGAGCTGCAGAAGGCGTTACTGGAAGGAATGAACAGTGCCCGCCTTTAGGACACGTATGTGGATGTTTACGGCCGCGGCTGCTGTGCTCCTAGTGGGAATAACCGCCTGCGCCGAGAAGGAGCCCACTACGACAATCAGTGTCAGGGAAGGCCGGGACCGGGTGGTCGAACTCGTGTTCAATACCGCCGAACAGCTCGACGTCAACGGGTGGTGGCCCCGCAACGGGTCAGCGGGGGCGCGGGAGTGCACCCCCGAAAGCAGCCACGGACGAGAGGATGCCACCGCCAGTTACAGCTATGACCGTTGGGCGCCTCAGGGAACCGACCATATTGGGGACGCCAAACGCGTCGCCGAGTATTGGGAGTCCCTTGGGATGAGCGTACGCACGGTGAATCCGACAACGACCCCGACCGTCTTCGCCGAGGGCGGTCCCGTCCTCCGGGCTGTATTCGATACTGATGCACCTGAGAAGTCATACAGTATCGGGGCTACTGCTCCCTGCTCGCCGGGCGATGCTTGGACCTTGAATGAGGAGGACAGTGCAGAGCGGGATCAAGGCAAAGTACTTCCCGGAGATGAAGGCCTCGTGCTTCAGGAAGAGCCTCCGCAGTAACTCCACGAAGCAATTACCCCTCCCGGCGCCCCGCCCGCAGGTTCCGGTGGGACCGGCTGGTCTTCTAAAGCCCTTAACCGAAGGAATGAATTGTCCGCCGCTAAGCCACAGATAAGGATCCTCATGGCAGCGGCTTCCGCGCTCATGATGGGAATGACAATAACGGCCTGCGCCGAGAAGGAGCCCAGTACGGCAATCAGTGTCAGGGAAGGCCGGGACCGGGTGGTCGAACTCGTGTTCAATACTGCCGAACAGCTCGATGTCACGGGGTGGTGGCCCCGCAATGGCGCAGCGTGGGCGCAGGAGTGCACCCCCGAAAGCAGCCACGGACGGGAGGATGCCACCGCCAGTTACAGCTACGACCGCTGGGCCCCTCAAGGAACGGACCATGTTGAGGATGCCAAACGCGTCGCCGAGTATTGGGAGTCCCTTGGCATGACCGTACGCACCATAAACCCGACAAAAGACCCGGTCGTGTTTGGCGAGGGTGGTCCCGTCCTTCGGGCTGAATTCGATACTTATGCGTCCGACGAGTCGTACAGTATCGGGGCTACTGCTCCCTGCTCGCCGGGCGATGCTTGGACCTTGAATGAGGAGGACAGTGCAGAGCGGGATCAAGGCAAAGTACTCCCGGGAGACGAAGGCCTCGTGCTTCAGGAAGAGCCTCCGCTGTAACTCCACGAAGCAATCCCAGCCTGCCCCGGCGCTGAGTGCTGGCCGTCCGCCGGACCGTTGGTGTGGTCACACGTTGTTCGGTTTCGGAACGTGGTGGAGTTCCGTTTCAACGTCTAGTCGTGCTCCGAAAAGTGCTTCCCGGATTTCGGTCCGAAAAGCGCTTTTTGTTTTCAGGCCGCCCTACGAAACCCGGCTCCACAGCAGGTACGCCTGCGCCAGCTGGGCCTGCACCTCCGGCGCCGCTTCACGGATGGGAGAGATCTGTGGCCGCGTGATCGTCGCAACCGCAACAATCACGTCAAGAGCTGTGATGGCTTCCCGTACGGCCCCGCGCCGCTTGAGCTCGGCGAGCACCTCGTCAAGGGCTTTAACTGCAGGCTGCTGCACCTGCGCCAGGGGAGTGGTGTTCAAATCGCGGGCAGCACCTGCCTGCAGGGCGAGGCCATCGGTCAGCGCACCCAGCTCCATGGACATCAGCTGGGCTAGCAGGCGCTCCCATGACCCTGCAGCGTCCTTTTCCAGCCCGGCACGGGCCTCGACCGCGGCTTCCAGGATGCCCTCGACAGTGTCCTGAACCACGGCTCGGATCAGGTCATCACGGGAGGGGAAGTTCCGGTACAGGGTCGCGATGCCGACGCCGCTCGCAGCGGCTACCGCCTCCAGCGCAACGTCGCCGCCCCGCTCGGCAAAAAGGTGCCTCGCATGGCTGATGATGGCTTCTCTTCGCCGCGCCGCGTCAGCTCTCATCCGGGCTCCCTTCAAATTGACCTTCAGTCTAAACCGGAGGAATATCATCCGTAGAAGTGGAGGAAGTTCCTCCGCAAACGAAGGATTCATGACAGCTCAAGCGCCGGCATCCGGCTCCCATCGAAAGCACGCAGCCATCTGGGCCGGCCTGACCGTCGGGCTCTCGGTCATTCTGCTGGCCCTTCTGATGCTCTTCATCTCACCCTCGCTCCTTTCCGGACCGCGGGACCTAGGACTGGGCGTAGTCGGAACGCAGGAGAAGGCAGAGTCGGTCTCGGAAACCCTCGAGTCCCAGTCACCGGGCGCCTTTGTTGTCGAGGCCTATGAAAGTGCCGACGACCTGGAGCAGGGAATCCGGGACCGGGACATCGTCGGCGGCTTCGACTTCTCGGATCCGGAAGACATGCAGGTGTACGGGGCGAGCGCCGGCTCAACCGCGGTGTCCGGGACGGTCAGCAACGTCGGCGCCACGATGGCGGGCAGCATGGGGCAGACGGCCGAGATTGTGGACGTGGTTCCGCTTCCCGCGGGCGACCCGACAGGGGTGGGCATCGGAGGCCTGGCGTTCCCCCTGGTCTTCGGCGGTATTGTGCCCGCCGTGGCGTTCCGCTCCATGCTGTCCGGGAAACGCTGGTGGATCTTCGCCGGGCTCACCGGCTTTTCAGTCGCCGGCGGGTTCGTCGTCGCCGTCGTCCTCAGGTACCTGTTCGGCAGTATTGAGGGTCCGCTGGTCCCGGTTGCGGCAAGTGTTGCGCTGGGCATTGCAGCATTGGCCCTGCCCCTGGCCGGCCTCTATGAGTGTTTCGGCACCAAGGGCTTCACCATCGCCGCCATGTCCATGATGTTTGTGGGCAATCCCTTTGCCGGTATCTCCACCAGCGCCCAGTGGCTTCCCGGCGGAATTGCGATGATCGGCCAGCTCCTTCCTCCCGGTGCTGCCGGCACCCTCGTCCGCGCCGTGGCCTATTTCGACGGCGCCGGCGGAGGCGCTGCGGCCCTGACCTTGGGTGCTTGGGTTCTGGCGGGGATCGTGCTGTGGTTTAGCGGCCCGCGCATCGCGGCCGCGAAGGCTCGGAAAGAGGCAGCACTCCCGATGGCCTGAGTAGGTCCGCAAGTCGGTGTGGCATCATCTTTCAGATGGGATCACCCCAGACCCTCAGCGATCCGGACCGGCGCGTCATCGCGCGCTGGGCCGCAGCATGCGCTGAACGTGTCCTGCCGCTCTACGAAGCAGATGAAACCGCGGAAGAAACAGCACGGGATGCACTCGCCCGCACCCGTGCGTACAGCGCAGGTTCAGGCACCGCTGGCGAAGAAATCAGCAAGCGGCTCATCGTTGTAAAAATCGCGAATGCTGCGACGACGCCGGCCGGCGCCGCAGCAGCGCGCGCCGTCGCTCAGGCAGCCGCGGTCGCCCACATGGGCGCCCATGCTCTGGGTGCGGCCGCCTACGCGGCGAAGGCGGTCTCGCTCTCGAACGTGGATCAACCGGAGGCGGTCCGGCGGGAGATCCGGTGGCAGCTGGCCAACCTGAGCGACGGCGAGCGAGAGGTGCTGCGGTTGCTGCCGCCCGTAGGTACTGACTCCGCCGGTCCGCTGGGGGAGGGACTGTTGTTCCGCGGCATCCTGGGAACGGCGATCCGTGAGATTCAGGCCGAGATTGCCTAGGGTTGATCGTCCGGGTGGCGGAGCCGGCCACACGGCACAAGGCGAAGTTAGAGCCACGTGCTGGACGGCAGCCCAAGACCACCCCGTCCCCGACGACGTCGCCCGCCTACTCGCCACCGGGCCCGAATGGTTCGGACAGCCGGACTCAAACGCCGAGTACATCGAGGCTGCCCAAACCAAGGAAACGTGGACCGTGCGCGACGACGGCGGATCCGTCGTCGGAGTCACCCTGGTCGACCGGCACTTTCCGCATGTGGCCGAGATTCACCTGACAGTGGTTGACCGTGCAGCGCACGGCTCCGGAGCCGGGACCGCAATGCTGGCGGCGATCGAGGCGGACGCGGTCAGGCGCGGGGTGCGCCTCCTTGAGGTGAAGACGCTCGGTCCTTCGCATCCGGACTCCGGCTACGCGCGAACTCGACACTTCTACGAGAAGTGGGGATTCCTTCCCCTGGAGGAAACGGATCTCTGGGGAGAAGCGACACCGTGCCTGATCATGGTGAAACCGCTGGCTCCGGCGCCTAGCTGCTGACGCCCAGGGCCTTGCCGACAGTGGAGCCGTCCGAGAGGATCTCCAGCATGCAGGCCGCCAGGTCGCGGCGGGGGATTGAACCTCGCAGCTTCCCCGCACTGCCTACCTCCAAGGCACGCCACGTACCGGCCGGGTCCTTGTCCGTGAGACCGGTTGGGCGGATGAGCGTCCAGTCCAGCCCGGAGCCGGTCACGGCGGACTCCTGCTCGTTGTGATCTGCCAGGGGTTTGGCCAGCGCAACCCGGGTGATCAGTCCGAGCGGGCCGGGCAGCTGCGAGGAGGAATCTCCTGCTCCCAAAGAGGACTGCACAATTAGCCGGCGCACGCCCTGTGCCTGCATCGCCTTGACGACGGCCCGGGTGACTGCAGCCCGCTGGTGGGGGACTCCCTTGGCTCCGCCCACAGTGACGGCCACGGCGTCGGCGCCGGACACCGCTGCGGACACTGTTTCAGGATTCGTTGCGTCTCCGGCGAGGGTCGAAACCCCGGATGGTGCGCGGCCGGACCGGGAGAGAACCTTGACCTGATGTCCGGCGGCCTGCGCGAGGGAAGCCAGCTGCGCGCCGGTGCCCTGGGACCCGCCGATAACCGTAATCTTCACTGAACCCTCTACTTCGTGTTTGCCTGCGGTTGGTACCCCACGAGCATCCCACCAATCTCTGGAGCAGGCTCCGTTCCTGCCCGGGCAAGACACAAAACCGAGCAATATGACATGTCATTGCATGTAATACAGCCTCCGTATGCCAAATCGTTACCAGACGGTACAGGCCGGCCTTTCCCCACGTCATCGCGCCCTTTTGCGCAGTGTGAACCACACCACCGTGCCCATGCCGGCGCCACATGCCGGACTTAGTTACCTGACGGCAACAAAGTGGGCTTATGCTTTTGGCTTTGTGAGTCGGTTCACCATTTGGCAGAGCCGCAACGCCGGCGTCATCATCGCCGGCACCGAATAGAACTAGGAGGCGGAATGCGCGTCACACGCACTTCCAAAATGCTGAGCGTAGCGGCACTTGCCGCACTTACGCTGAGCGCCTGCGGTGGAGGATCCGACGAATCGGCCGAAGGTTCGGGTGAGACCGAAGGCAGCAACAACGCCGCGATCATCACCGCTAACGGCACCGAACCGCAGAACCCGCTGATGCCCGTCAATACCAACGAAGTTGGCGGCGGACGCATCATGGACCTGCTCTTCGAAGGCCTGGTCAGCTACGACGCTGACGGCAATACGGTCAACGAACTCGCCGAGTCCATCGAGACCGAAGATTCCCAGACCTACACCATCAAGGTGAAGGCGGACCAGAAGTTCACCAACGGCGAGGCCATCACGGCCAAGTCCTTCGTTGACGCCTGGAACTTCGGTGCAGCCGCCAAGAATGCGCAGCTGAACTCGTACTTCTTCGAGAGCATCGAAGGCTACGACGAAGTCAGTGCAGAAGGTGCCACGGCCGACACCATGAGCGGACTGACCGTGGTGGATGACACCACGTTCACCGTCAAGCTCAGCCAGCCGGAATCCGACTTCCCGCAGCGACTTGGCTACACCGCCTTCTTCCCGCTGCCCGCCGGTGCACTGGAAGATCCCGCCGCGTTCGGCGAGAACCCGGTCGGCAACGGACCGTACATGCTGGCCGGCGACGACGCCTGGCAGCACGAGATCCAGATCGACCTGGTCACCAACCCGGATTACACCGGAACCCGTGTACCGCAGAACGGCGGAGTAACCTTCAAGTTCTACTCCTCCTTCGACGCAGCCTACGCAGACCTGCAGTCGAACGAACTGGACATCCTCGACACCATTCCCAATATGGCGTTGAAGACGTTCAAGACCGATCTGGGTGAGGGCCGCTTCTCCGAAAAGGCGTACGCAGGCAACCAGACCATCACGATCCCCGGCTACCTGCCGGAGTTCTCGGGCGAAGCCGGAGAGCTGCGCCGCCAGGCCATCTCCATGGCCATCGACCGGGACGAAATCACCGACGTCGTCTTCTCGGGATCCCGTGAACCGGCCACTGAATTCACCGCTCCGGTCATCGAGGGCTACAACGACAGCATCCCCGGCAACGAGGTGCTCGAGTTCAACCCCGAGAAGGCCAAGGAACTCTGGGAAGAAGCCGAGAAGGTTTCGCCGTGGCCCGCCGACCAGGCCTTCACCATCGGCTACAACGCCGACGCCAACCACAAGGAATGGGTTGACGCCGTAGCCAACGGCCTGAAGAACAACCTTGGTATCCAGGCCGAAGGCAAGCCCTACGCAACGTTCAAGGAACTGCGCGCAGACGCTACCGCCAAGACCCTGACCGGTGCCATCCGCACCGGCTGGCAGGCCGACTACCCGTCGCTGAACAACTTCCTCGGCCCGCTGTACGGCACCGGGGCAGGTTCCAACGACGGCGAATACTCGAGTGAAGAGTTCGACAACCTCCTGGGCGAAGGCCTTGCCGCTGCCACCCCGGAAGACGGAGCCGAAATCTTCAACCAGGCCCAGGAAGTCCTGCTGAAGGACCTCCCCGTTATCCCGCTGTGGTACCAGGTGGCACAGTCCGGCTGGAGTGAAAACGTGGACAACGTGGAAACCGGCTGGAACGGTGTCCCGGTGTACTACAACGTCACGGCCAAGTAGCAGTATCTAGACCGACCGATCCGGGGCCCGGCCAGAAGGCCGGGCCCCGGCTTGTATTTCGGGTTCTATCAAGAACAGGCATAGAAAAAAATGCGAGACTTCAATCCCCCACAGCTGGCAGGAGGCCACCCCTAATGGCCGGCTACGTCATTCGACGCTTCCTCCAAATGATCCCCGTTTTCTTCGGGGCAACCTTCCTCGTTTACTTCCTCGTGTTCTCCCTCCCGGGAGACCCCATTGCCGCACTCTTCGGCGATAAGCCGGTTAACGAGGCCGTCGCCGCACAGCTGCGCAGCCAGTACAACCTGGACCAGCCCTTCATCGTCCAGTACCTGCTGTACCTGAAGAACCTGGTCACCTTTAACCTGGGGGTCGACTTCTCCGGCCGCGAGGTTTCGGCCGTCCTGGCCCAGGCCTTCCCCGTGACTATGCGCCTCGCCGTGCTGGCCCTGCTTTTCGAAGCGGTCTTCGGTATTGCCTTCGGCCTGATCGCCGGCCTGAAGAAGGGCAAGATCTTCGACAGCACAGTCCTGGTTGTCTCCCTGATCGTGATCGCGATCCCGGTGTTCGTGCTCGGCTTCCTGCTGCAGTTCCTGGTGGGCGTCAAGCTCCAATGGACCAGCCCAACGGTTGGCGGCGACGCCAGCTGGGCGGACCTGATACTGCCGGCAGTGGTCCTGGGCCTGGCGTCCTTCGCCTACGTCCTGCGCCTGACGCGCACCTCGGTTATCGAGAACATGAACGCCGACTACGTCCGCACCGCCACCGCCAAGGGGCTTTCCCGGCCGCGCGTGGTCACCGTGCACATCCTGCGCAACTCCCTGATTCCCGTGGTGACCTTCCTCGGGGCGGACCTGGGTGCGCTGATGGGCGGCGCCATCGTCACCGAAGGCATCTTTAACGTCCCCGGAGTGGGACAGCGACTTTACCAGTCAGTCATCAGGGGAGAGGGGCCGACGATCGTGTCGATCGTGAGTGTCCTCGTCTTCGTCTACGTCATCGCCAACCTCCTGGTAGACCTCCTGTACGCCTGGCTTGATCCGAGGATCCGTTATGCATAAAGACACCACAAACATCGAGCACTACGTCGCTCCGCTGGAGGAAACCCCTCTGGCGGCGACCGACAGCGTCAAGGACGACGTCCAGCCGCTGAGCCTCTGGGGGGAGGCCTGGCGCAACCTGCGTACCCAGCCGCTGTTCATCATTTCCGCCCTGCTTATCCTGCTGATCCTCACGGTCGCGGCTTTCCCGGGCCTATTCACGAATGCGTCACCGGATGAAAACTGCCTGTTGGCCAACTCCAACGGTGCACCCACGGCGGGGCACCCGCTGGGCTTCACCTTCCAGGGCTGCGACGTTTACGCCCGCGTCATTTACGGCACACGGGCGTCCCTGATGGTGGGAGTGCTGACCACGCTGGCCGTCGTAATCATCGGCGGCATCGCAGGAGCACTGGCCGGCTACTACGGCGGATGGCTCGACGCCATCCTCGCCCGGGTCGGCGACATCTTCTTCGCCCTGCCGCTGATCCTCGGCGCCATCATCATCATGCAGCTGCCGACCTTCCGCGAGAACCGCACGGTCATGACGGTGGTCTTCACGCTGCTGATCTTCGGGTGGCCCCAGGTCGCCCGCATCACCCGCAGCGCCGTGATCTCGGTCCGCAACGCGGACTTCGTGGTGGCGTCCCGCTCCCTCGGCGTTTCGCGGTTCTCGGCACTGGTGAAGCACGTTATTCCCAACTCCACCGCCCCCGTGATCGTGATCGCCACCATTTCGCTGGGCACGTTCATCGTTGCGGAAGCCACGCTGTCCTTCCTGGGCATCGGGCTCCCGCCGGGCATCATGTCCTGGGGCAACGACATTTCGGCCGCCCAGTCTTCGTTGCGGTCCAACCCCTCAACGCTGCTCTGGCCTGCGGCCGCCCTCTCCATCACCGTGCTGAGCTTCATCATGCTCGGCGACGCGGTCCGTGATGCTCTTGATCCGAAGGCGCGCAAACGATGACCATCAATACACAAAACGCGGCTGTGAAGCCCCTGTTGGAAGTCCGCGACCTGGCAATCACCTTTGCCACCGCAAACGGCGACGTGGAAGCAGTCCGTGACGCACACCTGACGATCATGCCCGGCGAAACCGTGGCTATCGTGGGCGAGTCCGGTTCCGGCAAGTCGACGACGGCGCTGGCGGCCATCGGCCTGCTTCCCGGCAACGGCCGGGTCAGCGCAGGCCAGATCCTCTTTGACGGCGAGGACATTTCCAATGCCAGCGCCAAGCGGATCCAGGAGCTGCGCGGCAACTCGATCGGCATGGTTCCGCAGGATCCGATGTCCAACCTGAACCCGGTGTGGAAGATCGGCTTCCAGGTCAAGGAAACCCTGCGCGCCAATGGGCTGCCCCACTCCGCGGCGGACATCGCTAAGGTCCTGGAGCAGGCCGGCCTGCCGGATGCGGCAAGCCGCGCCAAGCAGTACCCGCACGAGTTCTCCGGCGGCATGCGCCAGCGTGCACTGATTGCCATTGGCCTGTCCTGCCGGCCCCGACTACTCATCGCCGATGAGCCGACGTCGGCGCTGGACGTCACCGTCCAGCGGCAGATCCTGGACCACCTGGGCACCCTCACGGAGGAACTGGGCACCGCGGTGCTGCTGATCACTCACGACCTCGGCCTGGCCGCGGAACGTGCCCAGAAGGTCGTCGTCATGTACAAGGGACGCGTGGTGGAATCCGGGCCGGCCTTGGAAATCCTTACCAACCCCCGTCACCCCTACACGCGTAAGCTCGTGGAATCGGCACCCTCCCTGGCCTCCAAGCGCATCGACTCTGCGAAGAGCCGCGGCCTCGAGAGCGCAGACCTGCTGACCTCCGAAGACGATGCCAAGCTGAAGGCTGCGGATAACGTCATTGAGGTGAAGGACCTGACGAAGGTCTTCAAGCTCCGCAGCGGACTCGGCAAGTCGACGGATTTCACCGCCGTGGACAACGTCTCCTTCGACATCAAGCGCGGCACCACCACCGCCGTCGTGGGCGAGTCCGGCTCGGGCAAGTCCACTGTGGCCCGCATGGTGCTGAACCTGGAGACTCCCACCAGCGGCTCCATCCTGTTCAACGGGGTGGATATGACCACGCTGAACAGCAAGCGGATGTTCGAGTTCCGCCGCCGGGTGCAGCCGATTTTCCAGGATCCGTACGGTTCCCTGGACCCGATGTACAACATCTTCCGCACCATCGAAGAGCCGCTTCGGGTGCATAAGATCGGCACGTCCAAGAGCCGGGAGGCCAAGGTGCGCGAGCTCCTTGACCAGGTGGCCCTGCCGTCATCGGTGATGCGCCGCTTCCCGAACGAGCTCTCCGGCGGCCAGCGCCAGCGCGTCGCGATTGCGCGGGCCCTGGCGCTGGATCCCGAGGTGGTCATCTGCGACGAAGCGGTTTCGGCGCTGGACGTCCTGGTGCAGGCCCAGATCCTGAACCTGCTGGCGGACCTGCAGTCGGAGCTGGGACTGAGCTACCTGTTCATTACCCATGACCTGGCGGTGGTCCGGCAGATCGCGGACTTCGTCTGCGTGATGGAAAAGGGCAAGCTCGTGGAGACCGGCACCACGGACGAGGTGTTCGACGCCCCGCAGCAGGCCTACACGCAGGCACTGCTGGCGGCCATCCCGGGCTCACGCCTGGAACTGCCGCCCGAAGTCGCCTAGCGGCCTGGCAGCACATGCACTGAAGGCGGGGAACCGGACAGGTTCCCCGCCTTCAGTGTGTCCGGCACGGCCCGAGACAGCGCCTGCCCCACGCCCTGTCCGCGCCTCGAAACAGCGGGGTTTGGTTCGCCCCGCAAAGGCGTGCATTAGGGATCGTATGGTATTGCGACTAGAATGTTAGCGTGCCCGCTGACGGCGGGGCCTTCGGTGGATTCTGACTGGTGATTGAGCAAGCGATTGAATCAGCATTCGTACAGAACAGCCGGAAACGCCGGTACCCATCCGGCCGAAAAAGATACACCCCGAACTGATCTCCTATGAATTGAGTCCTCACGCATGTCAGAAACCAACACGGCTGTAAATACCGCAGTACGAAGCGATCTCCGCAACGTTGCGATTGTGGCCCACGTTGACCACGGTAAGACGACTCTCGTCGACGCCATGCTGAAGCAGACGAACTCGTTTGCCGCCCACGGTGACGTGGAAGACCGCGTGATGGACTCCGGTGACCTGGAGCGCGAAAAGGGCATCACCATCCTGGCCAAGAACACCACCGTGTTCTACAACGGTCCGGCCGCCAAGGGCGAAACCATCACCATCAACGTCATCGACACCCCCGGCCACGCCGACTTCGGCGGCGAGGTCGAGCGCGGCCTGTCCATGGTCGACGGCGTTGTGCTGCTGGTTGACGCTTCCGAAGGCCCGCTGCCCCAGACCCGCTTCGTGCTGCGCAAGGCTCTGGCCGCGAAGCTGCCGGTAGTCCTCCTGGTCAACAAGACCGACCGTCCCGATGCCCGGATCGACGAAGTCGTCAGCGAGTCCATGGACCTGCTGCTCGGCCTGGCCTCCGACCTGGCCGACGAAGTTCCGGACCTCGACCTTGACCTGATCCTAAACGTCCCCGTTGTCTACGCCGCCGCCCGCGTCGGTGCAGCCTCCCTGGAGCAGCCGGCTGACGGTTCAGCCCCCGCGAACGACAACCTGGAACCGCTGTTCCAGACGATCATCGAGCACATCCCGGCTCCGACGTACGACCCCGAAGGTGTCCTCCAGGCGCACGTCACCAACCTTGACGCTTCCCCGTTCCTGGGCCGCCTCGCCCTGCTGCGTATCTTCAACGGCACCCTGCGCAAGGGCCAGACCGTTGCCTGGGCACGTCACGACGGCACCATGAAGACCGTCAAGATCACCGAACTGCTGGCCACCAAGGCACTGGACCGCGTTCCGACTGAGTCCGCCGGACCGGGCGAGATCGTTGCTGTTGCCGGTATCGAGGACATCACCATTGGTGAAACCCTGACCGACGTCGACAACCCCAAGCCGCTGCCGCTGATCACCGTGGACGATCCCGCGATCTCCATGACCATCGGTATCAACACCTCGCCGCTGGCCGGCCGGGTCAAGGGTGCCAAGGTTACGGCCCGCCAGGTCAAGGACCGCCTCGACAAGGAACTGATCGGCAACGTGTCGCTGAAGGTCCTTCCGACCGAGCGTCCGGATGCCTGGGAAGTCCAGGGCCGCGGCGAGCTCGCCCTGGCCATCCTCGTGGAGCAGATGCGCCGCGAAGGCTTCGAGCTGACGGTCGGCAAGCCGCAGGTGGTCACCAAGATCATCGACGGCAAGGTCAACGAGCCGATGGAGCACATGACCATCGACGTACCCGAGGAATACCTGGGTGCCGTGACGCAGCTGATGGCTGTCCGCAAGGGCCGCATGGTCAACATGGCCAACCACGGCACCGGCTGGGTCCGCATGGAATTCATCGTTCCCGCCCGTGGCCTGATCGGCTTCCGCACCAAGTTCCTTACGGAAACCCACGGCGCCGGCATCTCCTCCTCCATCGCCGAGGGCTACGAGCCCTGGGCCGGTCCGATCGAGTACCGCACCAACGGTTCGCTGATCTCCGACCGCTCCGGCGTCGTCACCCCGTTCGCGATGATCAAGCTGCAGGAACGCGGCTCCTTCTTCGTGGAGCCCACCTCCGAGGTCTACGAGGGCATGATCGTCGGCGAGAACTCCCGCGCCGATGACATGGACGTGAACATCACCAAGGAAAAGCAGCTCACCAACATGCGTGCCGCTTCCTCGGACACCTTCGAGAACCTGACCCCGCCGCGGAAGCTCACGCTGGAAGAGTCGCTCGAATTCGCCCGTGAGGACGAATGCGTGGAGGTCACTCCGGAGTCCATCCGTATCCGGAAGCTGGTCCTGAACGCGAACGACCGTGCCAAGGCCAACCGCGCCCGCGCCAAGGCCTAGTCATTTCCGCCACGGCTGAAACCGGCAAGAGGTCCCCGCGCTGGCGGGGGCCTCTTGTGGCTGTGATCGGGGGGATCCTGGCGGCTCTGCTGGGTACCTCCCTGCACGGCCACGTGGTGTATGCGGGCGACGAGGGATTGCCCGTCGGTGCCCTGCTGGCCGTAGTGTTCAGCGGTGCCCTGGCCTTGCTGGTCGGCCTCTGGCAGCGCAGTGCGCTGTTGAGCGCCGTCACCGGCGTGATCACCTACCTGGTGCTGGGACTCTTTTCCCTGGACCTCGTCAGTGAGGTACCCCTGATCGTGACCGGTTCCTCCGCCCCGGAGCAGCCGCCGGTAGTGACTGCCGGACTGGTCTGGCTCTTCGGGCAGGCTGTCGCGACCGTGGCAGCTGTGCTGGTCTGCGCACGCGTGCTTGGCCGGGACCGAGCCGCCGGGACCGCCGCCTAGGCATCCGCAGAATTCAAGATCACGTAAAAGGCCGCTGGAACAAAAGTTCCGGCGGCCTTTTTCATGCGGTTTTCGCGGGTTACAGCGGACGTGTCCGCGCAGCGCGGCGCGGGGGAGCGGGCGGGACGGTTTTGGCCGCGGTGACCAGCGGATAGGCGATAAGGACCTCGCCGCGCCGGGTGGAGACCGTGCACCCGTCCGTCCCGACGTCGCTGAGGGTGCCCAGAGCGTCCGTGAAGCCGCCGTCGATCCGGTAGCGGACGACGACGCGCACTCCGGGCCGCAGGCCGCGCAGCAGGGCGGCAGGTTCTTCGTGCGTCATCCTTCCATCCTACGGAGGGGCCGGCGTCACCGGGACGCTCCGGCTGGGAGATAATGGAC
The DNA here is from genome assembly GCF_025244825.1 of Arthrobacter jinronghuae. NCBI lineage: Bacteria > Bacillati > Actinomycetota > Actinomycetes > Micrococcales > Micrococcaceae > Arthrobacter > Arthrobacter jinronghuae. The sequence continues at coordinate 2,730,685 of NZ_CP104263.1, read as the reverse complement.
AAGGCTACTAACGTGGAACCAACACCCAGCGACCCGCCGTCCTACCGGCCGACGGTCCGCAGATCAGGAAGGCAAGGGACGTGACGTACGTAATTGCGCAGCCGTGCGTGGATGTAAAAGACAAGGCATGTATCGAAGAATGCCCCGTGGACTGCATCTATGAAGGCGAACGCTCCCTCTACATCCACCCGGACGAATGCGTCGACTGCGGGGCCTGTGAACCCGTCTGCCCGGTAGAGGCCATCTACTACGAAGACGACACTCCCGAGGAATGGGCCGAGTACTACAAGGCCAATGTCGAGTTCTTCGACGTCCTGGGCTCTCCCGGCGGCGCTGCCAAGGTAGGCAACACGCACACGGACCACCCGATCATCGCGGCCCTGCCGCCGCAGAACCAGGCATGAGCGCCGCGGCGTCCCGGGCCTTCGGGCTGGACCTGCCGGAGTACCCCTGGGACGCCATGGCGCCCTACCAGCGCCGGGCAGCAGAGCATCCTGATGGAGCGGTGAACCTGTCCATCGGCACCCCCGTGGATCCAACGCCCGCCGTCGTCCGCGACGCGCTGGCAGCTGCTTCGGATGCCCCGGGCTATCCCACAACGCACGGCACCGCGGACCTGCGTGCCGCCGTCGTCGACTGGTTTGCCAGACGCCGGAACGTGTCCGGGCTGGATCCGGCGGCCGTGCTGCCCACCGTGGGCTCGAAGGAACTCGTTGCCTGGCTGCCGCTGCTGCTCGGGCTGGGGGAGGGCGACGTCGTCGTCCGGCCCGTGGTGGCTTACCCCACCTACGACATGGGTGCGGTCTTCGCCGGCGCCACGGCGGTAGCCGCGGACCACCTCTCCGATCTGGACGAGCAGACGCGTTCGCGCGTACGGCTGGTCTGGGTGAACTCCCCGGGCAACCCCACCGGCATTGTGCGTTCAGCCGAGTCGCTGCGCACCCTCGTCGAAGAAGCCCGTGCCCTGGGCGCAGTGGTTGCCTCGGACGAATGCTATGCCGAACTCGGCTGGGGACAGTGGGATCCCGCTGAGGGCGGTGAACCCGTCCCCAGCATCCTGGATCCGCGGATCAGTGGCGGAAGCACCGACTCCCTGCTCGCGGTGTACTCCTTGAGCAAGCAGTCCAACATGGCCGGTTACCGCGCTGCATTCACGGCGGGAGATCCGGCATTGATCGCCAACCTGGTCAACAGCCGCAAGCACGCCGGAATGATCGTCCCCGCGCCCGTACAGGCCGCCATGGCCGCTGCGCTGCGCGACGACGCACACGTGGCGGCGCAGAAGGACCTCTACCGCTCCCGCCGCAACCTGCTCGTTCCGGCACTCGAGGCGTTCGGCCTGAAGATTGAGCACTCGGAAGCCGGGTTGTACCTGTGGGCGAGTGCGGGCGAGGACACCTGGTCCACCGTGGCCCGTTTCGCGGAGCTGGGAATAGTAGTGGGTCCCGGCGTTTTCTACGGCGACGCCGGTGCCGGCTACGTGCGGATTGCCCTCACCGGCACGGACGAGGGCATCCGTGCAGCCGCCGAGCGCCTGCACGCGGGTTCGCAGGAATAGTATTGGGCACTGCACCGTAATACTGCGCCCAGCCATGTTGCGCTTGTACAACAGTGCCCGCCTCGATTAGTGGTAAGGGCACTGAAACCGGTAGCGTTTTAGCGAAATAGTTTAGTGGAATGCACTATGTCCGTCGGAAGCGGATGTACATAGCGGCGGTTTCGAAAACTCCTAAAGGAGAATTAATGACTGAGCAACCAAGTGCCAAGCTCCAGTACGGGCCGAACCCGGAAGACGAGCTTGTACTGCCCCGTGTTGCCGCAGCTGAAGGAAACAACGGTTTCGACGTTTCCAAGCTGCTGAAGCAGACCGGCACCGTCACTTTTGACCCCGGCTTCATGAACACGGCGGCCACCACCTCCGCGATCACCTACATCGACGGCGACCAGGGTATCCTGCGCTACCGCGGGTACCCCATTGAGCAGCTGGCAAAGCACTCGAGCTTCCTCGAGACCTCGTACCTGCTGATTTACGGGGAACTGCCGACGCCCACCGAGCTGGAGAACTTCGACCAGCGGATCCGGCGCCATACCCTGCTCCATGAGGACCTGAAGGGCTTCTTCGGCGGCTTCCCGCGCGACGCGCACCCGATGCCGGTACTGTCCTCGGCGGTCAGTGCGTTGTCCACCTTCTACCAGGACTCCCTGGACCCGTTCGACGAAGAACAGGTGGAGCTCTCCACGGTCCGCCTGATGGCGAAGCTGCCCGTGATCGCGGCCTACGCGCACAAGAAGTCCATCGGCCAGCCGATGCTCTACCCGGACAACTCCATGAACCTGGTGGAGAACTTCATGCGGCTGTCCTTCGGCCTGCCGGCCGAGCCGTACGAAATCGATCCGGACCTGGTCAAGGCCCTGGACCTGCTGCTGATCCTGCACGCGGACCACGAGCAGAACTGCTCCACCTCCACCGTCCGTCTGGTGGGCAGCTCCAACGCCAACATGTTCGCTTCGGTTTCGGCCGGCATCAGCGCCCTCTTCGGCCCGCTGCACGGCGGGGCCAACGAAGCAGTGCTGAACATGCTGCGCGACATCCAGGCCACCGGCATGCAGCCGGAGACCTTCATGGAAAAGGTCAAGAACAAGGAAGACGGCGTGAAGCTCATGGGCTTCGGGCACCGCGTCTACAAGAATTACGACCCGCGCGCCAAGATCGTCAAGGCCACTGCCCATGACATCCTCGCCAAGCTCGGCGGCAACGATGAGCTGCTGGACATCGCCATGCGCCTGGAAGAGAAGGCACTGGCGGACGATTACTTCATCGAGCGCAAGCTGTACCCGAACGTGGACTTCTACACGGGCCTGATCTACAAGGCCATGGGCTTCCCGGAGAAGATGTTCACGGTCCTGTTCGCCATTGGCCGCCTGCCGGGCTGGATTGCCCAGTGGCGTGAAATGATGCAGGACCCGCAGACGAAGATCGGCCGCCCGCGCCAGCTCTACACGGGCGCCCCGGAGCGCAACTACCCGCAGCGCTGATCGGTTTTGTAAAAACAGAAAAGGGAAGGTCCCCGGAAAATTCCGGGGACCTTCCCTTTTCTAATCCCTACGGGGCGGCGTAGCCCTCGGGGTTGTTCTTCTGCCAGCGCCAGTGGTCCTCGCACATGCTCGCCAGGGAGCGTTCGGCCCGCCAGCCGAGGTCCGCGTGCGCGGCGGCAGGGTCGGCGTAGCTGACAGCGGCATCTCCCGGGCGCCGCTCGGCGAACTCGTAGGGGATTTCCTTGCCTGCGGCGGCGGAGAAGGCCGAGAGGACTTCCAGGACGGACGAGCCGTTGCCCGTGCCCAGGTTCCAGCGGTGTACGCCGGGGGCCTCGCTCAAATAGTTGAGTGCGGCGAGGTGGCCTGCGGCAAGGTCCACTACATGGATGTAGTCGCGGACGCCGGTGCCGTCCGGTGTGGGGTAGTCGTTGCCGAAGACCATCACCTTTTCGCGGCGGCCAACGGCAACCTGCGCCACGAACGGCAGCAGGTTGTTCGGCACACCGGTGGGATCCTCGCCGATCCGGCCGGACTCGTGGGCGCCGGCGGGGTTGAAGTACCGCAGCAGCGCAACGCTCCAGCGTTCATCGGCGGCACCGAGATCGCTGAGGATGTCCTCGATCTGCTCCTTGGTGCGCCCGTAGGGGTTCACGGCGTCCATGGGGGAGTCCTCGGTGAGGGGGACCTCCTCGGATGCTCCGTAGACGGTGGCTGACGAGCTGAAGACGATGGTCCGGACGTTATGCCGGTCCATGGCGTGCAGCAGGTTGATGGTGCCGACTACGTTGTTGGTGTAGTAGTACAGCGGTTTAGCCACCGATTCACCCACTGCCTTCAGCCCGGCGAAGTGGATGACCGCGTCGATGGAGCGGCCGTCGAATGCCGCTTCCAGCGCCGCTGTATCCAGCAGGTCGGCCTTGATGAATTCCGCCTTGCGGCCGGTAAGCTCCTGGACCCGCCGCAGCGATTCCTCGTTTGAATTCAGGAGGTTGTCCAGGACCACCACGTCGTGGCCCGCTTCGAGGAGGGCCAGAGTGGTGTGGGATCCGATATAACCGGTGCCACCGGTAACTAAAATGCGCATGGTTCTAAGCCTAAACGCTCGCTCGTCCGTATCCGCGGCGGCGGTCCCGCGGCGGACCCCTTTATTCCGCGGGGAGACTGAACGCCGTCACGGCCACCTGCCCGGGTGCGGCGTCCGATTCGGACCAGACGGCGGTACCCCGGTGCCAGGTCCGGCCGTCATAGGCGACGGACTCGATCCCGAGCGCCTTGGCATTGGCGACGAACCACTGGGCCACGGACCAGCCGTAGGCACCCTCGACGTCGGCCAGATAGAGCGGGCCCAGCACGGACCCGTTCAGCGGTCCGTAGATTTCCTCGACGGCGGCAGCGCTCACCGCGGGATCGGCGGACTCAACCGGAGCCCGCAGGGTGCAGGAGAGAGCTGTAGGGGTCTGCCCGGTCAGGGCGGAAGCGAAGGCCCGGGCAGGACCCTCATGCTTGGCGTACGCGTCCGGGAAGGCACTGCGCTGGACCGCCTGCGCCGCCTCCGTGATCGGAAGCTCCAGGTAGCCCGGGACCTGCTCCAAGCCGTTGTAGAAGGCGGTGGCGGCATAGGCGGGGTCCATCACCTGTTCCTCGCTGCCCCATCCCTGCGACGGGCGCTGCTGGAAGAGGCCGCGGGAGTCCGGACCGGCGTCGTCGCCGTAGTCCACGTTGCGCAGCCCCGATTCCTGCAGGGCAGTGGCAAGGGCAATGGAGACGGCCCGCGGCGGCAGCCCGCGGGCCACCGCCACCCCGGAAATGATTGAGGCGTTCGCCGCCTGTTCCAGCGTCAGCCAGTATTCCGCGCCGCCCACAACGGCCACGCACCGTTCAGTGATCACCGGTGCCTGCTTCTTTCCCGAGAGCGCGGAAACAGCGAACAAGGCAGCGAACGCCGCCACGCACAGCGCCAGCAGCAGGACCAGCACCCGGAAGGAACGGGTTTCATGCTGCTGGAGCAGTTGCATGGTGTCCGGCCGCTAGTTCGCGTGCAGCGCGGAGTTCAGTTCCACGGTGCGTCCGTTGCGGGGCAGTGCCTCCACCGCGCCGGTGGCGGAATTGCGGCGGAACAGCAGGTTGGGCACGCCCGAGAGTTCAGCGGCCTTCACCAGGCGGGGCTCGTCGCCGTCGAGGACGGTGACCCGGGTCCCGGCCGTCACGTACAGCCCGGCCTCAACCACGCTGTCGTCACCGATGCTGATGCCGACGCCGGAGTTCGCGCCCAGGAGGACACGTTCGCCCAGGGTGATCTTTTCCTTGCCGCCGCCGGAGAGGGTGCCCATGATGGAGGCGCCGCCGCCGACATCCGTCCCGTCGCCCACGACTACTCCGGCGGAGATGCGGCCCTCGACCATGGACGTGCCGAGGGTGCCGGCGTTGAAGTTGACGAACCCTTCGTGCATCACGGTGGTGCCTGCGGCGAGGTGGGCGCCGAGGCGGACCCGACCGGCGTCGGCAATGCGGACGCCTGAGGGCAGTACGTAGTCGGTCATGCGGGGGAACTTGTCCACGCCGTAGACGGTCACGGTGCCGCGGCTGCGCAGCCGCAGGCGGACCGCCTCGAAGTCGGCCACCGCGCACGGTCCGTGGTTGGTCCAGACCACGTTGGGCAGGGCAGCGAAGATGCCGTCAAGGTTGATGGTGTTGGGCTGGACCAGGCGGGCCGAGAGCAGGTGCAGGCGGAGGTAGGCGTCGGCGGTGTCGGCGGGGGCGGCGTCGAGGTCGATCCGGGTTTCCAGCACTTCGCCGTGGGTGCCGCGGATACCGTCGGCCATTGCTTCGGCGGCGGCATCGAGATCGTCTTTCAGGGCCGCGTCGAAAGCGGCATCACCGAGGGCGGGGCTGGGGAACCAGACATCGAGCACGACGCCGTCGGAGGTGACGGTGGCCAGGCCGAGGCCTGCGGCAGTACGGGTATCGGGGGTTCCAGCGGGTGTGGGGGCAGCGCTTACAGTCATGGTTCCCAGTCTACCGAGCGGTACTGTGGGAGGGTGACTGATGCATCTGTGCCTTCCTTGGATCTTTTCGGCGATGTCGCGGACCTGACCGCGGCCCTGATGGATTTCGAGAGCGTTTCCGGAAACGAGACCGCCCTGGCGGACGCCGTCGAGACCGCTCTCCGTGCCTGCCCCCACCTCGAAGTGTCCCGCGACGGGGACTCCGTGGTGGCTCGGACCCGGCTCGGCCGGGCGGAGCGGATCATCCTTGCCGGCCACCTGGACACCGTGCCGCTGCCGACGGTGCCGGGGTCGCGCGGAACCGTACCGTCGACGTGGGACGGGGACGTGCTCTACGGCCGCGGTGCCACCGATATGAAGGGCGGTGTGGCGGTCCAGCTGGCCCTGGCTGCCGCTCTCACCGAGCCCGCCCGGGACATCACCTACGTTTTCTACGACCACGAAGAGGTCGACGCTTCCCTCAGCGGACTCGGCCGGTTGGAGCGCAGCCATCCGGACTGGCTGAAGGCGGACTTCGCCGTCCTCCTGGAGCCGACCAACGGGACCGTGGAGGGCGGCTGCAACGGCACCATGCGCTTCCACGCCACCACCACCGGCCGCGCCGCGCACTCCGCGCGGGCCTGGATGGGGGAGAACGCCATCCACGCAGCGGCGGACATCCTGGTGCGGCTGCGGGACCACTCACCGGCCACGGTGAACGTTGAGGGCCTGGATTTCCGTGAGTCCCTGAACGCCGTCCGGATCTGGGGCGGGACAGCGGGCAATGTAATTCCGGATGCCGCCACCGTCGAAATCAACTACCGCTTTGCCCCGGACAAAGGCATCGAGGAAGCCGAAGCCTACGTCCGGAAGCTGCTTTCAGGGTTCGACGTCGTGCGGACCGATGCCGCGGCCGGCGCCCGGCCGGGACTGACCCTGCCGGCTGCCGCGTCCTTCGTGGCCGCCGTGGGCGCCGAACCGAAACCGAAATACGGCTGGACCGACGTCGCCCGGTTCAGTGCGCTGGGGATTCCCGCCGTGAACTTCGGCCCCGGGGACGCCCTGCTGGCGCACACCGATGACGAACATGTACACGCCGCCGCCATCCGGGACTGCTTGGCGGCGCTGAGGTCCTGGCTGAGCTAGGCCGGCCGCGGTTCCCGCGTCGACAAGAGCCTAAGGGCAGCAAAAAAGGAGAGGACAGGCATAGTGCCGGTCCTCTCCTTTTTTCGTTAGCTGTCCGGGGCTGGTGCGCCTATTTGGCCGCGCCCTTTGCCGGCGCAGCAGCCGGAACCGGAGCTTCGATGCCCTCGGGCTCGATCGTGTCTTCGATCTTCAGCACCTTGCCGGCACGTGCGCCTAGGCGCCGGGAGAGGCGCTGCGCGGCAAACGTGAGCAGCCAGTTCAGGGCGATGAAGATCGCGGCGGTAACCAGCAGTGCGGGCAGGATGTTGCCTTCACCCGCGGCCAGGCGGCGTGCGTAGTCCAGCAGTTCGGTATAGCCGATGAAGGTACCCAGCGCGGAGTCCTTCAGGATGACCACGAACTGGCTCAGCAGCGCCGGCAGCATGGCCACCAGCGCCTGCGGCATCTCGATGCTGCGGAGCGACTGGCCCGGTGTCAGGCCGATGGCGAGGCCGGCCTCGCGCTGGCCCTTCGGGAGACCGAAGACGCCGGAGCGGACCAGTTCCGCGATCACCGAACCGTTGTACAGGGTGAGGGCTATGACAACGGCGTAGAAGGGGACCTGTTCCGGATTCACCGAAGTGGACTTGGAGAGGAACTGGTAGAAGAACACCATCATCAGCAGCACGGGAACCGCGCGGAAGAACTCCACCACGAGCCCGCAGACCCAGCTGATCGGCTTGAAAGCCGAAAGGCGCCCGATGCCGAAGAGCAGGCCGAAGACAATCGACGTCACCACGGCCACGGCGGCAGCCTTCAGCGTGGAGAGCAGTCCCGGGAGCATGAAGTACTCCCAGGTCCGCCACTCCAGGAAGGGCGTCCACTTGGCGGCGTCGAACTGGCCCTTGTCCGCCAGCCCGGAGATCGCCACCCAGAGCAGCGCTGCGATCAGCAGCACGCCCAGGATGTTGCCGACCATGATGTTCCGGCGGGCCTTGGGCCCGGGGGCATCAAACAGGACATTCTGTGCGCTCATCGTGCGACCGCCAGTTTCTTCGAGGCCCAGGTGGTGAGCAGGCCGATGGGGATAACGATGATGACGTAGCCGATGGCAAAGGTCAGGAAGATCTGCGTCATCAGGTTCGGATTGAACTCGATCATGGTTTTCATCATGCTCGAGGTCTCCAGGGCGACGCCGGCCGTGGCGGCCACGGTGGTGTTCTTGACCAGGGCGATCAGCACATTGCCCATCGGGGCGATGGCGCCGCGGAAGGCCTGCGGCATGATGACCAGCCGGGCTGCTTCCAGGAACCCAAGGCCGATGGCGCGGGCGGCCTCAGCCTGTCCCAGCGGAACCGTGTTGACGCCGCTGCGGATGGCCTCGCAGAAGAACGCTGCGTGGTAGACGGTCAGCGACAGCACGGCAAGGCGGAAGAAGTTGGTGGTGAAGTCGCTGGACAGGCTGACGTTCAGCTGCGACCACAGCGCCAGTGAGCCGAACACCATGATGATGGTCAGCGGGGTGTTGCGGAAAATGTTGACGTAGGCGGCACCGAACCACTGCAGGCTGGGGATCGGTGAGATCCGCATCAGTGCCAGTACGGTACCGAGTATCAGCGACCAGAGCGCGGCCCAGAACGCGAGCTGGATATTGACCCAGAAAGCGCCGAGGACGTCGTACTGCTCGAAGAGGGCAGTAAAACCCTCCATGTTTCACCTCTTTACGGTGGAAGAAAACCCGCAACGGGGAAGCCGGAGGTTATCGCCGGCTTCCCCGCGGGGGTGGAACGTGCAGGAACTAGGCGCAGGCGTCAGGCGTCGGCGGGTTCAGGTCTTCATTGAAGGTGTAGTCGGCGCCTTCGGTGTTCTTCTTGATGGCTTCCTCCCACGCACCGTCCTGGACCATCTTGGTGATGGCTGCGTTGATGTCCTCGCACTTGACGATGCCGCCTTCCTTCGGCAGGCCGACACCGTACTTCTCCTCCGAGAAGGTGTTGCCGACAACCTTGAACTGGCCCTTGTTGGCGTCAGTGGAGGCCAGGCCGGCAAGGATGATGTCGTCAGTGGTGACGGCGTCAATGGAGCCGCCCTGCATGGCGGTCACGCACTCGGCGTAGCTCGGCTGCTCCAGCAGGTTCACGCCGGCGGCGTAGTTGTCCTTGATCTTCTGTGCCGAGGTGGAGCCGGTGACGGAGCAGAGGTTCTTGCCGTCCAGATCCTCGGGGCCGCTGATGTCGCTGTCGACGGGAACCAGAAGGTCCTGGCCGGCCACGAAGTACGGTCCTGCGAAAGCAACCTTTTCCTTACGGGCATCGGTGATGGAGTAGGTTGCGAAGATCATGTCCAGCTGGTCATTTTCCAGCATGTTCTCGCGCTGGGCGGAGGGGCTGGAAATGAACTTGATCTGGTCCTCGGGGTAGCCCAGTTCGTTGGCGACGTATTTGGCGACGTCGACGTCGAAGCCGGCGTAGTTGCCGCCCTCGTCGAAGCCCAGGCCGGGCTGGTCGAACTTGATGCCGATACGGATCTGCTCGCCGGAGCCCTCGGTGGCGGCTTCGCTGCTGCCGGATTCGGAACCGGAATCGCCGCCGCAGGCGGACAGGGTCAGTGCTGCCACGGCGGCGATGGCCGCAGCGGCGTAACGGGTCTTGCGCATGTTTTCTCCTTGCATTGCGGTCCTCCGCGCAAAAGCGGAGGACCTAGCCTCATAAGGGTTGCCCCCAACTGGTGAAACCCCGGTACTGCTGGTGGAGCGTGTAGTGCTTGGAACGGTTCTAGTGGGAGAGGATCTTGCCCAGGAAGTCCTTGGCGCGGTCGCTCTTCGGGTTCGTGAAGAACTCCTCGGGAGTGGCTTCTTCGACAATCTGTCCGTCGGCCATGAAGATCACCCGGTCCGCCGCCTTGCGGGCGAAGCCCATCTCGTGGGTGACGACCACCATGGTCATGCCGTCCTTCGCCAGGCCCACCATGGTGTCCAGCACCTCATTGATCATTTCCGGATCGAGGGCGGAGGTGGGCTCGTCGAAGAGCATGACCTTCGGCTTCATGGCCAGCGCGCGGGCAATGGCTACGCGCTGCTGCTGGCCGCCGGAAAGCTGCGCCGGAAGCTTGTTCGCCTGGTTGGCCACGCCCACACGCTCAAGCAGTTCCATGGCCAGTTTCTTGGCCTCGGCAGGCTTGGACTTGCGGACCTTGACCGGTCCGAGGGAAACGTTGTCCACGATGGACTTATGCGCGAAAAGGTTGAACGACTGGAAAACCATGCCGACGTCGGCGCGCAGCTTGGCAAGGGCCTTGCCTTCGGCCGGCAGGACGGCGCCGTCAACGGTGATTTCGCCGTCGTCGATGGTCTCGAGGCGGTTGATGGCACGGCACAGGGTCGACTTGCCGGACCCGGAGGGTCCGATCACCACCACTACCTCGCCGCGGGCAATGTCGAGATTGATGTTCTGCAGGACATGGAGGTCCCCGAAATGCTTGTTCACGTTCTTCAGCGAAACGAGCGGTGCAGCGGATTCAGGCACGGATTTACCTGGGGATGTGTCACTGGTCATAAGGAAAATCTAACCATTGATTATTGCCGGCGTGTGTCAGGGGCCATTCGGGCACGTAATTGTGACGTAAGCGCAACCTGCCCGGAGCTAACCTCGTCGATGGAGCCCGCCGCGTTGCCAGCGGCGCCATCACGGCTAGCCTAGAAGAATGCCTATCAGCGATGCCTCAAGTCCCATGTCCGACCGTCCGCGCAAGCGGGGGCCGGTGGAGCTGCGCCGGGGCGCTGCCCTGACCCCGCAGTCGGACCGTTTCCTGCTGGACTCGTCGGATGCCACCCATTTCACGCATACCGACCCCTGGCGGGTGCTGCGGATCCAGAGCGAGTTCGTGGAAGGCTTCGGCACGCTGTCCGAGCTGGGTCCTGCCGTGAGCGTGTTTGGTTCGGCCCGCAGTGTTCCCGGATCGCGCTATTACAAGCTCGGGGAAGAGGTGGGCAGGCTGCTGGCTGAAGCGGGCCTCGCCGTGATCACCGGGGGAGGGCCCGGCTCCATGGAGGCTGCCAACAAGGGGGCCGTGGGGGCGGACGGCCTGTCCGTGGGCCTCGGGATCGAACTGCCCTTCGAGACCGGCCTGAACGAGTGGGTGGATCTGGGGGTCAACTTCCGGTACTTCTTCGTACGCAAGACCATGTTCGTCAAGTACGCGCAGGGGTTCATTGTCCTGCCCGGCGGGTTCGGCACCCTGGATGAGCTTTTCGAGGCCATGACCCTGGTGCAGACGCAGAAGGTGACCTCCTTCCCGATTGTGCTGATCGGCACCGAGTTCTGGAATCCGCTGCTGGGCTGGATCCGCGAGACCCTGTTGGCGGAGGGCATGGTCGGCGAGGCGGACCTCAAGCTCCTGCACGTAGTGGATGACCCGGCGGACGCGGTACGGCTGATGATCGCGGACAGCGCAGGACACGTTTCCCCCTAGCCGGCCGGCCCCCGCCCGGGACCGGCGCCATCTGGCACCATGGTCCTGTGACATTCCTCTTGGTTTTCCTCGCCATCGCCGTGCTGGGCCTGGCTGCCGTATTCGGCATCGGCCGGCTGCGCCCGGGACCCGCCGGCACCATGCCGGCGACCGTACAGGGCCTGCCGGAGCCGGATCCCCGGCTGCCGCCCGTTTTGCTGCCTGAGCACCCTGTGGCCGGCGACGTTTCCCGGCTCCGGTTCTCCGTGGCCCTGCGCGGCTACCGCATGGACGAGGTGGACACGGTACTGGACCGGTTCGCCGAAGCACTCGAGGAACGCGATGACCGGATCCGCACGCTTGAAGCAGCGGGCCGGAGCAACATTGCTGACGGAGACGGGAATTGACTGCCGTGCTGGGCGCGGACGGGCGGCTGCGCTGCGGCTGGGCGCTGGCCAGCGAGGACTACCAGCACTATCACGACACGGAATGGGGGCGTGCCGTGGAGGGCGAGGCTGCCCTCTTCGAGCGCCTGAGCCTGGAAGCCTTCCAATCCGGCCTCAGCTGGATCACCATCCTGCGCAAGCGTGAGGCGTTCCGCGCCGCGTTCGCCGGTTTCGACCCGGAGGCGGTGGCGGCCTTTGACGACGCCGACCGGGCGCGGCTGATGTCCGATGCCGGCATTGTGCGAAACGCCGCCAAAATCGATGCGGTGATCAACAACGCCCGTGCACTGGTGAAGCTGCCGGAGAATGAAGGCCTCGGCAGCCTGCTGGACCGGTACCGCGCTCCGGCCGACCGGCCCGCGCCGCAGACACTGGCCGAGGTCCCGTCCGCTACGACGGAGTCCGCCGCGCTGGCCAAGGAGCTGAAAAAACGGGGCTTCCGGTTTGTCGGGCCCATCACCGCCTACGCGATGATGCAGGCGACCGGCTACGTCAATGACCACCTCGACTCCTGCTGGGTGCGCCATGGAAACTGAATCAGCTGAAAGGTCCTCCGTGAACCTCCGGGCAAAGACGGCGCCGGGCCGTGCCGCTGCCGCCGTCCAGCGGTGGCCGTGGTACCTCCAGGTCCTCGCCTTGTGGTTGGCGGCCCGCCTCTTCTCCTACGCCGTGCTCGCCGCCACCGCCCGGTTCCAGCCGGCGGGCCCGTGGTGGGACGCATCGCCGGCGTACTGGGACTTCATCAACATCTGGGACGCCGAGTGGTACTTCCGGATCTTCTCCGACGGTTATCCCGACAGCGTTCCGCGGGATGCGGCGGGCAATGCCGTGGAGAACGAGTGGGCCTTCTATGCTCTGTTCCCGATGCTGGTGCGGGCGCTCGACGCCGTAACGGGCCTGGGCTGGAACGTCCTGGCCCCCGTGGCGGCCACGTTGGCGGGCTTTGCCGCAGCACTTGTCATTTACCGGCTCTTCCGGCTGCGGGCAGGGAAAGGCACCGCCATGTGGGGAGTGCTCTTCGTGGCGGTCTTCCCCGTGTCCCCGATCCTGCAGATCCCCTACGCCGAGTCACTGAACCTGCTGCTTCTTGCCGGGGCCCTGTACCTCTTCCTGTCGGGGCGCTACCTCACCGCCATCCCGGTGGTGGCCCTGATGTGTCTCTCCCGGCCGGTGGGCGTTCCCTTCGCGCTCGCGGTCGGGCTGGTGCTGGTTGTGCGGTTCCTGCGACGCGGGCAGGTGCCGTTCCCAGCCGGTCAGGCGTGGCGGCTGACCGTCCTGACTGCGGCGGCCGGTTTCTCCGCGCTGGCCTGGCCGGTCATCGCATGGGCTGCCACCTCGGACATCCGCGCCTACACGGACACGGAGAGCGCCTGGCGCTTCGGGGACCTGGTTCCCTTCAAACCCTGGCTCACCATGTCCCAGCACCTCCTGGGGCCGCTGTTCGGACCCGTGGCGCTGGTGGTGCTGGTGGCAGGCGCCGCGCTCTACCTGATGTCCCCGCCCGTCCGGCGGCTCGGGCTGGAACTGCAGCTGTGGTGTGCAAGCTATCTGCTTTACCTGCTGGTGTTCCTGAACCCGCAGACCAGCACGTTCCGCCTTCTGCTGCCGCTGTTTCCGCTGGCGCTTGCCACCGCCTGGCTTAGCCGGTCCAGGGCCTACCGGGGGACCGTCGCGGTTGCGTTCGCAGTCCTGCAGATCGTCTGGGTGGTGTGGCTTTGGCGGTGGACGCAATTACCCGGCGGAGGGGACTATCCACCCTGATTTGTGGCCCGCGACACACGAAATTTCGTTTGCCCGGTACTTGTACGGAATAATGACAGCAATTGCCGGGCGGATATTTTACTTCCATCGGCAGCGGATTACAGGTGATCCGGTTAAACCGGGCGCTGTGAAAGGGGAATCTCGAAATGGCTGCGATGAAACCAAGGACGGGCGACGGTCCCATGGAGGTTACAAAGGAGGGGCGCAGCCTCATCTTGAGGGTGCCGATAGACGGCGGCGGACGCCTGGTGGTTGAGCTGAATGTGGAAGAAGCAGGCAAGCTGAAAGACTGCCTTCTGGGCGTTACGGGCTAGCCTTTAATTCATGCAGCTGCCTCCGAAGCCATCAGACCGGACCGGATCCGCTCCGGCGTCGCCTTACGTCACCGCAACGCTGCCGGGAGTCACTGCCCTGGCCGCGTTGAATGCACGGACTGGAAAGGCGGAGTCGGGAAGCGGACTGCATCCGGTCCCGGCTGAAGGCGTCGACGTCCTGGCAGTGGCCATGACCCCTGCGCCGGCCGGCTCCGGTCCCGAAGACGCCGACGAGGCAGTAAACCCGGTTCCCCAGCCGCGGCGCGGCGCCGTCGAAGCGGCGCTGCGGTACGGCGCCGACATCGCCGACCGGGCACGCAGCGCGAAAGTTACCGGCAGGGCAGGGGAGATCCTTGTGATCGAGCCGCCCCGCGATGCTGCGGACCTGCCCGGAAAACTGATTTACGTGGGTGCCGGCGACGAGTCGGAGCCTGCCCTGCGGCGTGCCGGTGCCGCGTTGGCCCGTGCCACCATGGGCGCCAAGCGGGTACGCGGAAGCGTGGTGGACGGGCTGAAACCGTCCGCGCAGGAAGCTTTCCTTGAGGGCTTCCTGCTCGGCGGTTACCGGCCGCCGCGTGCGGGTATCACCGAACCGCCGGCACCGATTGCGGCACACCTTGAACTGACCGGACTGGATGCTGCCGCAGCCGAACGTGCCACGGTTACCGCACAGGCAGTGTGGATGGCCCGCGACCTGACCAACACGCCGGCCGAGACGGCTACGCCGGACTGGATGGCGGAGCAGGCACGGGCGATTGCCGGGCGCAGCGGGCTCACGGTTCGGGTCCGCGGCGAGTTCGAGCTGCGCGCCGAAGGATTCGGCGGGCTGCTGGCAGTAGGCGGCGGATCCGAGCATCCGCCGCGGCTGGTCGAGGCCACCTACCAGCCCGACGGCGGGGACGTGCCGCACGTTGTCCTGGTGGGCAAGGGCATTACGTTCGATTCCGGTGGAATCTCGCTTAAGCCGCGGGATGCCATGATGACCATGAAGACGGACATGGCCGGTGCGGCAGCGGTCCTGGCCGTGGCCGAGGCTGCAGCCGCGTTGAAGCTGCCCGTAAAGGTCACCGTGGTGCTGGCTTTGGCTGAGAACGCCATCGGTGCAGCCTCCTACCGGCCTGCCGACGTCGTGACCACCTACAACGGGACCACTGTCGAAGTGGGCAACACCGATGCCGAGGGCCGGATGGTCCTGGCCGATGCGATGGCCTATGCCGCCGCCGAGCTGGCCCCGGACGTGCTGGTGGACGTCGCCACCCTTACCGGTGCGGCGGCCCTGGGACTCGGCATGCACCACGCAGCGCTGTTCGGCAACGCGCCGGGGCTGCTCACCCGGTTGGAGGCGGCAGGGAAGGCCTCCGGCGACGCCGTGTGGCAGCTGCCGCTGGTGGCGGAGTACGGCTTTGTGCTGGACTCCGACATTGCCGACGTTTCCCACATTGCGCCGGTGCAGGCAAAATTCGGCGCCGGTGCGATTGTTGCCGCCCTGTTCCTGGAGAAATTCACCGGCGGCGTCCCGTGGGCACATATCGACATCGCCGGACCTGCACGTGCCAACAAGGACAGCCGGGAACTCACCAAGGGAGCGACGGGCTTCGGCGTGCGTCTGCTGCTGTCCTATCTTGCCGGCTTGGGCCGGACCGCCTGACAGCAGCAGCGGTATAGCCGTTACTTCGGCAGTGTGAGGATCTCGGCCCCGTCATCGGTGATGGCGATCGTGTGCTCGCTGTGCGCCGTCCGGCAGCCTGTTGCGCTGCGCAGGGTCCACCCGTCGGCGTCGGTCACTAATTCTGCGGTGTCCGCCATGACCCACGGTTCCAGGGCCAGCAGCAGTCCGGGGCGCAGCTTGTAGCCGCGGCCCGGCCGCCCGGAGTTCGCGATGTGCGGGTCCTGGTGCATCGTGGAACCGACGCCGTGCCCGCCGAACTCGGTATTGACCGGATATCCCGCATCGGTGAGGACTGTTCCAATGGCAAAGGAAATGTCCCCGATGCGGGCGCCGGGACGGGCCGTCGCAATTCCGGCGGCAAGGGCCCGTTCGGTCACGGCGATCATCGCGGCGCTCTCCGGGGACGGGGCATTGCCGACGATGAACGTGATGGCGGAGTCGGCAACGATTCCCCTGAGTGATACCGCGAGGTCCAGTGTCAGCAGGTCGCCGTCGGCCAGCGCGTAGTCGTGCGGAAGCCCGTGCAGCACGGCGTCGTTGACGGAGGTGCAGATGTAGTGGCCAAACGGCCCGCGCCCGAAGGACGGCGCATAGTCGACGTAACAGGACTTGGCACCGGCCTCGGTGATCATGGCCCTGGCCCACCTGTCGATGTCCAACAGGTTGGTTCCCACCGTGCTGCGGGCCTTGATCGACTGCAGGATGTCAGCGACCAGGGCACCCGTCTGCCTTGCACGGGACAACTCGTCAGGGTTGAGGATCTCGATCATGTGGCACCTTTCCTGGGAGCCCTGGGTGCGGGCCGCTTTGGTGAGGTTGGCTAAGCGGTTTTCACGGCCAGCAGAAGGCCGTCACCGGTGGGCAGCAGGGCCGAGGCGAGGTCTTCGTTCTCCCGGATGGCCTTGCCTACCTTGCGCATGGTGTTGGTGGTGGCTTCCCGGACAGCCGGATCCGCGACCTTGCCGTGGTCCAGTGCGTCATTGACCACCAGCAGGCCGCCGCGCTTGAGGAGCCGCACCGCCTGGTTCACGTAGAGCGGGAAGGAGGGCTTGTCTGCGTCGATGAACACCATGTCGTAGGCGGCGTCCGTGAGGCGGGGGAGTACCTCGGCCGCCCGGCCGGAGATGGTGCGGGTCCGGTTGCCCGGAATGCCGGCCTCCGCATAGGCCTCGCGGGCCGCACGGAGGTGGTCGACGTCGGAATCGATGGTGGTGAGCACCGCGTTGCGGCCCAGGCCGCGCAGCAGGCAGACGCCCGAAACACCTGCTCCGGTGCCGACTTCCACTACCGTGGTGGCCTTGCTCGCAGCCGCCAGTACGGTCAACGCGGCGCCTACGCCGCTGGATACGGCACTGACGCCCAGCTCGTAGGACCGTTCGCGCGCACGGATCAGGACCTCATCCTCGGTAGGCAGGGCCTCCGTGTAGGACCAACTGGTCTGCTTGTCGGCGCGCATGGGGTTTCACTTTCGGTCCGGAGGAATTCCTGCTCAGTCAAGCTTAAGGCCAACGGAGGCATAACCGGGTACGCACTGCAGTGCTGCCTTGTCCCAGTACTAAAGGCGTGCTAACAGCCAACTCCCAGATTGATGCGTAAACATTGTTAATCGGTGATAAATGGCCCTCCGGACAACTTTGGGCCCACCCGGATTCCTTGCACCCTACGGGAAATGCTCGGGGCACACCGGGACTGCACCGGCTGCACTGATGGCACGCAGGTTGGAAGGAAGGAGGAAGACTATGGCAACGACGCCGGACACAGCAGCCGCGGACATGGCTGGGGAGTGGGTACGTCCCACTTGGGAGGAAGTGGTCCAGGCACACTCGGCGAAGGTATACCGGCTGGCCTATCGGCTGACCGGAAACAAACATGATGCCGAGGACCTGACCCAGGAAGTCTTCGTCCGGGTTTTCCGCTCGCTGGCCAACTTCCAGCCCGGCACCCTCGACGGCTGGCTGCACCGCATCACCACCAACCTATTCCTGGACCAGGCCCGGCGGCGCAGCCGGATCCGTTTCGACGGCATGACCGAGGAAACCTCCAGCAAGCTGCCCAGCAACGGGCCAGGCCCCGAACGAAGCTTCGAATTCAATAACCTCGACGTGGACATCGCCCGCGCCCTGGAGGAGCTGCCGCCGGACTTCCGCGCCGCGGTTGTCCTGTGCGATCTGGAGGGGCTTTCCTACGACGAGGTTGCCCGCGTATTGGACGTCAAGCTGGGCACCGTCCGGTCCCGGATCCACCGCGGCCGGGCAATGCTGAAGGAAAAGCTCGCCCACCGGGACCCGCAGGTGCCCCCGGCCGCCCGTTCACTGCTCAAACTGCCCCGAGTTGCGGGAGCCAGCTGAATAGTGCGACACCCCACACGGCATTTACGGAACTACATCGACGGCGAAACAACCCCGCAGCGCGAGCAGGCCATTGACGCTCACTTGTCCCGCTGCGCCTCGTGCCGCGCCGCGGTCGCGGAGGAACGCCGGCTGCGCAGCCGCCTGCGTGCCTTCCGGGTGCCCGATGCCGGTCCTGAACTTTCCGCCCGGATTGCGGGACGGGTGACGGCACTGCAGTCCGGCTGCCCGGAACCCGAAGGACGTCAGTCCGGGGCGGCGGCCAAGACCCTTGACCGGCGCAGCCATGCCTTGGCCGCAGCCGGGGCGGTAGCAGCAGCCGGGGCGGTGCTGCTCGGCGGTGCCTATTTTGCCGGCAGCATCCTCGAGGTTCCGGCGCAGACCGGTGCGCGTGCCGCCATGGCCGACGGCTGGGAGGAAGTTGCCCAAAGCGGCGACCTTGGAGCGGACCAGCTGCAGCTGCTTCGTGCGCATGGCTGGACCTGCCCCGAACTGGCGGATCTGGGCTTGAAACTGGAGTCCGCCCGCTCCCTCCGGGTCCAGGGGCGTCCCGCCGTCGAAATGACCTTCGCTGCTGCTGACGGGGAACAACTCCGGCTGGTGGAACAGCATCCGCTGCCGGGAGAGGACCACCAGCCCGTGATCAACGGCGTGACCGGCCGGACCGTCTCGGAAGACGGGTTCTCGGTTGCGGGGTCGCAGGCCGGCCCGGCTGTCTTCGGTTCCGATGAGCATCCCGGCCAGAAGGTCGTGGCAGCCGGCAGCGTCACCTACACCTTCGAGTCCAGCCAGCCGGAGAAATCGCTGCCCCGGGCGGTGGAGGAGCTTTCCCTGCTCGAATCCGCCCGCCTCGCCCGCACCGGCGGCGATTCCGAGCCGATGGAACGCATTGTCCGCGGCCTTTCCATGTTCACACGTACGGGCTGGAGCCTCTAGGGGAGCAGCGAGTGGCTCCCCGCTCCCGGGAAAAGGTAGTCTTCAAGAGTGGTAGGAATCAACGGTTACGAGTTCATCCTTCTGGCAATAATCGCCGTGGTGATACTAGGTCCCGAACGCCTGCCCGAATACGCTTCGCAGTTGGCCCGGCTGGTGCGGGAAGTGCGTCGGATGGCCTCCGGCGCCCGTGAGCAATTGCGTGAAGAAGTGGGCCCCGAGATTGACGAAGTGGACTGGCGGAAGCTGGATCCACGGCAGTACGACCCGCGACGCATCATTAAGGAAGCGTTGCTGGATGATTTCGACGACGCCGCCAAAGCGGTGAGCGGACGGCCGTCCGCAGCGCCCGCCCCTCCGGTTCCGGCGGCCCAGCCGGCAGCGGCTTCTGCCGCACCCGCAGCTGCTGCCGCGTCAGCAGCAGCGAGCCGGCCGCCTGCGGTGAAACCGCTGGAACGCCTCGCCGAGGGCCAGCCTGCACCGTTCGACATCGAAGCAACGTAGCGGCCACCGCTAAACCGTCACGCCCGCTGCCTAGACCGGGCTGACCCCGAGGCTGCGTCCGGCCAGGCCGCGCGGCCGGTGTGCCAGCTCCCGGGCAATCCGCCGCAGTTCGGCTGCGGCCGTTTCTGCGTCCTCCCGGGTGGTTCCCTCGGCGCCGACACCGCCGTCAGCAGCACTGACCGCACCTGTATCCGCCACCGTGGCGGCAGCGTCGGCCAGCACTACCGGCAGGCCGCCGTCGCCGCCTTCACGGAGGGCAACGTCGAGGGGGATGCTGCCCAGCAGCGGAACCGGATAGCCCAGCGTGTCGCCCAGCCGGCCGGACACCGCGGCGCCTCCGCCGGAGCCGAAGATCTCCAGGCGCTCACCGCCGGGCAGTGCGAGCCAGGACATGTTCTCGATCACGCCGGCGACCTTCTGCCCGGTCTGCCGGGCAACGCTGCCGGCGCGTTCGGCAACGTCCGCCGCGGCGCTCTGCGGCGTGGTAACCAGCAGGATCTCCGACCCCGGCAGGAGCTGCCCTACGGAAATGGCGATATCTCCGGTACCGGGAGGCAGGTCCAGGAAGAGCACGTCCAGGTCCCCGAAATACACATCGGTCAGGAACTGCTCCAGGGCACGGTGCAGCATGGGTCCGCGCCAGGCCACCGGCTGGTTGCCGTCCACGAACATGCCAATGGAGATGGTCTTGATGCCGTAGGCCACCGGCGGCAGGATCATCTCGTCCACGCGGGTGGGCGGCCGGGTGATTCCAAGGAGGCCGGGAACCGAGAATCCGTGGACGTCGGCGTCGACAATTCCCACCCGCAGCCCGAGCGAGGCCATGGCCGCCGCGAGGTTGACGGTGACGCTGGACTTGCCCACGCCGCCCTTGCCGCTGGCCACTGCATACACGCGGGTCAGCGAATCGGGGCGGTTGAAGGGGATGGTCCGCACCGGGTCGCCGCCGCGCAGCCGGTCCTTGAGCGCGTTGCGCTGCTCGGGAGTCATCACGTCCAGGTTCACGCCCACAGTGTTCACTCCGGGCACCGCGGCTAGCGCGCGCTCGACGTCGGCCGTGATGGTCTCCCGCAGCGGACAGCCGGCGATCGTGAGGAGTACGTCGACTACCACGCCGCCTTCGGCGTCGAGCCGTACGTCCTTGAGCATCCCGAGTTCGGTGATGGGCCGGCGCAGTTCCGGGTCCTGGACAGTGTCCAGGGCACGGAGCACCTGTGCTTCCAATGCGGAAGCTGGTTCGGATACTGGCACGGCTTTAGCGTTCCCTCCCGCCGGGATTGAGTTTGGGCATGCTGTCGGTGCTGTCCGAACTGCGGCGGCGGCGCCGCGTCCCGCCGTCCTCGCGGTCGTCATTGGCCTCGAGGAGTTCCTCCAGCAGCCCGCGGATTTCGGAGCGGACATAGTCACGGGTGGCAACCTCACGCAGGGCAATCCGCAGTTCGGCGATTTCCCGGGTGAGGTATTCGGTATCCATAAGGTTGCGCTCGGCGCGTTCGCGGTCCTGCCGGACGGAGACGCGGTCCCGGTCGTCCTGCCGGTTCTGCGCCAGCAGCAGCAGGGGAGCGGCGTAGGAGGCCTGCAGCGAGAGCATAAGCGTCAGGACGGTGAAGCCCAGGGCGGCACTGTCAAAGCGGGCGGATTCCGGCCCCCAGGTGTTCCAGGCCAGCCACACGAGGCAAAAGACCGTCATGTAGACCAGGAACTGCGGGGTGCCCATGAACCGGGCGAAATTCTCCGTGGCATGGCCGAAGGCGTCGGGGTTCGGGGAGAGCCGCGGCAGCCATCGGGTCCGTGCAGAGCGGGGAGTGTCGAGGCCGGTGGTTGTTGACTTGATCTTTTCAGCCATTTGTCCTTCCCTGCTGCGTTATCGGGCCGGTTTCGTCGGAGATGCGCCAGTCGTCCGGCAGCAGGTGGTCCAACACATCGTCCACCGTGACCGCACCCACCAGGCGTCCGGCGTCGTTGATTACCGGCAGCGAATTCAAGTTATAGGTGGCCAGCATCCGCGATACTTCGCTGATGGTGGCGTAGTCGCGGACCGGTTCCAGGTCCGTATCCAGGATGTTGCCCAGTGCCTCGGGCGGTGCCGAGCGCAGCAGCTGCTGGATGTGCACCACGCCGAGGTACTTCCCCGTGGGGGTTTCCAGCGGCGGCCGGCAGACGTAGATGGAAGAGGCAAGGGCGGGGGTGAGCTCTTCGCGGCGCACGTGTGCCAGTGCCTCCGCCACGGTGGCCTCGGGCGGAAGGATGACCGGCACGGGGGTCATCAGCGACCCCGCGGTGTCTTCCTCGTAGTTCAGCAGGCGCCGGACGTCGCGGGCGTCTTCGGGCTCCATGAGGGCAAGGAGCTCTTCCTTCTGCTCTTCGGGCAGTTCGTTGAGGAGGTCCGCGGCGTCGTCGGGGTCCATTTCCTCCAGCACGTCGGCGGCGCGTTCCACGTCGAGGGACTGCAGGATCTGGACCTGGTCGTCGTCGGGAAGTTCCTGCAGGACGTCGGCGAGGCGTTCGTCCTGCAGCTCGCTGGCCACTTCGATCCGGCGTTTGCCGCTCATCTCATGCAGGGCATCGGCAAAGTCGGCTGCCTTGAGGTCATCATTCTGGGCGACGAAGGACGTGGCGGCCTGCGGGCCGGTGGCGTCCCAGTGGGCAATGTCCTTCCAGTCCAGGATCATCTGTTCCCCGCGCCGGCGCAGGGAGCGCAGGCGGGAGGCAGAGCCGCCGCGGCGGACGAAGAGGTTGGAGACGTACCAGTCCCCGGCGCGGTTCTGCTCAATGGCGATGTCTTCAATGGTGGCCTCGCCGCTGCCGTCGCGCAGCTGTACCCGGCGGTCGAAGAGTTCCGCGACCACCAGCATCTCTGCTCCACGCTGTTCGAAGCGGCGCAGGTTGACCAGGCCGGTGCAGATGATCTGCCCGGGGTCCATGGAGGTGATGCGGGTGAGGGGGACGAAGACCCGCTTCTTGCCGGGAACCTCCACCACGATGCCCACGGCCTGGGGCGGGAGGCCCGGCCCGCGGTCCAGCACGACCGCATCGCGCAGCCGGCCGAGACGGTCACCCAGCGGGTCGAAGACGTCAAGGCCGAGCAGGCGCGCAATAAAGACTCGGGTTGGATTTGTACTCACCTTATAAGGCTACTTTGTGCCCGCCGGTAACGCGTTATCACGGGGTACGAGGGAGGTGAGTCCGTTCACTGCGAGCGATACGTTCACCGTCCGGGGCAGGTATGCGCGAGAATGGAGCAATGTCGAACCTATTTGGTGCCACCCCTCCGCGTGATGCGGGCCGCAGCTTGCCCAAGGGTGAAACGGTGGGCCGGTATACGGCTTACCTCGACGCCCAGAAGGCCGTGGACTACCTTGCCGACAGCAAGTTCCCGGTCCAGCTGGTCTCCATTGTCGGCAACGAACTCAAGTCCGTTGAACGGGTGACCGGCCGGCTGACCTACCCCCGGGTGGCGCTTTCGAGCGCACTCACGGGCGCCTGGTTCGGCCTCTTTGTCGGGCTTGCCCTGATGCTGTTCGGGGGCAGTGCCGCCGCGATCTCCCTCCTTCCGTCCATGGCCCTGGGTGCCGTGTTCTGGGTACTCTTCGGGGTCCTGGCCTATGCCCTGCAGCGCGGGCGCAGGGACTTCACCTCCACCAGCCAGGTCATTGCCACCAGCTACGACGTCATTGTGGCCCCCGAGGCGGCCAACGACGCCCGGCAGCTGCTGCACCGGCTGCCGATGGTCGGACAGGCAGGGCACCCGCAGGCGCCGGCCGGCCAGCGCCAGGACCCCCAGCGCCCGCCCGCAGGCGGACCTCAGGCCCCGGAACGTCCCTCCGGCTGGGCCAACCCTTACGGCCAGCCCGCTCCGGACTCCGATCCCGCAGGGCAGTCCCCGGCCGATGCCGGGCGGCAGCTGCCTGCAGGAGCAGACGCCGCAGCCAAGCCCACGACGCCGCGCGGCCAGTTCCCCGACCTTCCTGACGGCCGCCCGCAGTACGGCGTCCGGCGTCCGGCGCAGCCTGCAGTGCAGCCTGAATCCGTGCAGCCCGATTCTGCGCAGCCCGCCGTTCCGGAACAGGATTCGGGTTCTCCTCAGGGTTCAGAGCAGCCCCGCCAGTAGGTCTCCCGGCGTATCCTATGAGGCCCGCACCCCCAGGGGTGCGGGCCTTTTTCGTGCCTTCGCTTCGGATTGGGTAAAGCCCCTCGTTATGTCCGGTTCCCTGCGCCGCGCGGCGAGGGGATCCGGACAAACCGCAGGGATCCCGACAAACCGCAGGAGTCCGGACACACCGCAGGGGATCTGACAAACCGCAGGAGTATGTCCATGCGGTCGGCGGGAACGCAAAAAGGTCCGCATCCTTTCGAGGATGCGGACCTTTTTACCTAAACCGGAAACCGGAGGTTACTCGGCAGCGTAGATGCCTGCCATCCAGTCTTCGACGTCGCCCGGGTTACGCGGCAGGGCGTCGCTGAGGTTCACGGGCCCGTCGGCGGTGATGAGGACGTCGTCCTCAATCCGCACGCCGATGCCACGGTATTCCTCGGGTACGGACAGGTCGGTGTCCTTGAAGTAGAGACCCGGTTCGATGGTGAAGACCATGCCCTCGGTGATGGTGCCGTCCAGGTACAGCTCGGCCCGGGCCTGGGCACAGTCGTGCACGTCCATGCCCAGGTGGTGGCTGACGCCGTGCGGCATCCACCGGCGGTGCTGCTGGCCTTCGGGGGACAGTGCTTCCTCGAGCGGCACGGGCAGCAGGCCCCAGCTGTCCAGGCGTTCGGCCAGGACCTTTACGGCTGCAGCGTGGACGTCGCGGAACTTGGCGCCCGGCTTGGCGGCTTCGAATCCGGCGTCTGCGGCGTCGAGTACTGCCTGGTATACCCGGCGCTGGACCTCCGTGTAGGTTCCGTTGACGGGCAGGGTGCGGGTGACGTCCGCGGTGTAGAGGCTTTCGGCCTCCACTCCACCGTCCAGCAGCAGCAGGTCCCCGGCGTGGACGGCGCCGTTGTTGCGGATCCAGTGCAGGACCGTGGCATTGTTGCCGGAGGCGGCAATGGTGTCGTAGCCGAGGTCGTTGCCCTCCTCCCGGGCGCGGGCAAAGAAGGCGCCTTCGACGACGCGTTCGCCGCGGGGGTGGGAAATGGCGCGGGGGAGTGCCTTGACCACTTCGGTGAAGCCGTTGACCGTGGCGGCCACGGCAGCCTTCATCTGCTCGATCTCCCATTCGTCCTTGACCAGGCGGAGTTCCGACAGGGCTTCGGTCAGTTCGCCGTCGAGGGCATCCAGGGCGCTGAGGTCGGCGTTCTCCGGGTCCAGGGCGGTGTTGTAGCGGACGGTGTCCACCAGGGCGTCGACCATTTCGTCGACACTGCGGAGCAGGCGTACGGAGATGCCACCGAACTGCGGGTCTCCGACGTTGTTGGTGATGGCGGTTTCCGCCTCGTCGAGGTGCCGGGTGGGCAGGCCGATCAGCGCGCTGATCTCCGCCAGGCCGAGCCGGTTCCCGATCCAGAAGGAGCCGTAGCGTGCGTTGGAGTAGAACTCGTCGCTGTCCGTGCCGGCGAGCGGGCGGAAGTACAGCACGGCGGTGTGGTTGCCGCCGTCGTCTCCCGCGCCGGGTTCGGTGGGCTCCATCACGAGCACGGCATCGGGTTCGCGGTCCACGCCGAGGCCGGTCAGGTGCGCAAAGCCGGAGTGCGGGCGGAAACGGTAATCGGTGTCGTTGGACCGCACCTTCAGCGGGCCGGCCGGAATGACCAGCCGTTCGCCGGGGAAACGCTTGGAAAGGGCCCGACGGCGGCGCGCTGCGAACGGCGCCACGGCGTCGGCTTCGGGCAGCTCACCGGATTCCGCGGCCCAGCCGGAAGACATGAACTTCTTGAAGGCTTCCGAGGAGGGACGCTGGGACCGGTTGTTGACCCGGTCTTCGAGCGGCTGGCCTTCGGAGGGCTCGGGCAGGGATGTCGTCGAATTCGCTTCAGTAGTCACCACTCCATCGTCTCACTGCCTCCGGGAGGGGCAAAACACCCCTCCGATGCCCGGCCTTTCCCTTCCGGCCCCACCGGACGGGCGTAGGCCGCCCGGGGGCGTAGATTGAAAGCGTGAGAATTGACCTGCATACCCACTCCTGCGTCTCCGACGGCACCGAGCAGCCGGCAGATGTTATCGCCTCCGCTGCGAAGGCCGGGCTGGACGCCATTGCACTGACCGATCACGATACGACGGCGGGCTGGGCCGACGCCGCCGCTGCCGCGCAGGAGCACGGGATCACCTTCGTTCCGGGTATGGAGGTGTCCTGCCGCAGCCGCGAGGGGATCAGCGTCCATGTGCTGTCCTATCTGCACGATCCGGCCCATCCGGGACTGCTCGAGGAGATCGCCCGGTCCCGCGCGGCCCGGGTTACCCGGGCAGAACTGATGGTGCAGCGTTTGGCGGAGGATTTCCCCATCGACTGGGACTCGGTGCAGGAACAGGTGGCCCCGGGAGCAACCATCGGCCGGCCGCACATTGCCGACGCACTGGTAGCTGCCGGTGTGGTCCCGAACCGGTCGGCGGCCTTCAGCGGCATCCTGACCGCGCGGTCGCCGTACTTCGTGGCGCATTACGCGCCGGACCCGGCACGGGCAGTGGAACTGGTCCGGCAGGCCGGCGGAGTCCCGGTCTTCGCGCACCCGGTGGCGTCCTCCCGCGGCCGGGTGGTGGGGGAGGAAACCTTCACCGAAATGATCGACGCCGGGCTGCTGGGCGTGGAAGTCAACCACCGGGACAATCCCGAGCAGGGCAGGGAATGGCTGCGCAGGCTGGCGAAGGATAATGACCTGCTGGTCACCGGCTCCAGCGATTACCACGGGACCGGGAAACCCAATCTCCTGGGCGAATTCACCACGGAGCCGGCAGTGCTGGAACGCATAGCCGAGCTCGGGACCGGTGCCGCCGTCGTCGGCCCCCTGCCGCAGTAGGGCGGGCCGCCGCGCCAGGGGGCGGACCAACGCGGCGCGCTGACCCGCCAGCAGGCGGCGGACCGCTCCGAAAGCAGGGCTTAGGGACCGGCAGCGGGAAGCGGTGAACCCGTTTCGGCGGAGACCACGGTGGCCGCGGAACCCAGCCGCCGGGCCATAACCTCGATCGCCTGCGGATTGGCGTCCACGCAGACAAACTTGCGGCCCAGCTTGGCCGCAACGGCACCCAGCGTTCCGGACCCGGCAAAGAAATCCAGGACCCAGTCGCCCTCGCGGCTGCTGGCAGCGACGGCACGCCGAAGCAAACCCTCGGGTTTCTGGGTGGGATAGCCGGTCTTTTCCCGGCCGGTGGGGGAAACGATGGTGTGCCACCAGACGTCGGTCGGCAGCTTGCCCAGGGCCACCTTTTCGGGTGTCACCAGGCCCGGAGCCATGTACGGTTCCCGGTCCACTTCGGCGTTGTCGAAATGGTACGCATCCGGGTTCTTTACGTAGACCAGGATGTTGTCGTGCTTGGCCGGCCACCGGTTCTTCGCCCGGCCGCCATAGTCGTAGGCCCAGATGATTTCATTCAGGAAGCAGTCCCGGCCGAACAGGGCGTCCAGCATGACCTTCGCATAGTGCACCTCGCGGTAATCCAGGTGCACGTACAAGGTGCCGTCGTCGGCCAGCAGGCGCCAGGCCTGCGCGAGCCGGGGTTCCAGGAACGCCCAGTAATCCTCGAAGGCGTCGTCGTAGCTGGAGAGCAGGCCCTTGACCGTGCTGTAGCTGCGGCCCTTGAATCCGATCCGGTCGCCGCTGCCGTCGGCGCTGCGGACCATGGTGGTCTGCTGCCGGCGCTGGGACCGCCCGGTGTTGAAGGGCGGGTCCACGTAAATCATGGTGAAGGAGCCGTCCGGCAGGGTCGGGAGGAACTCCGCGTTATCCGCGTGTACCACCAGCGACCCGCCGTCAGACGTCCACAAAGGGGTGCTCATGCAGGCCTACGTCGGCGCTATTCGGCGGCCGGGCCGGTCTTGGGAACAACCTCGCCGTTGCGGCGGCGGGTCCGGCTGCGGCGCGGGCGGTCCGTGGCTGCGCCGTCCGCGGCAGGTGCCGCGGTCCGGGTTTCGGCCGGGCGGGATTCAGCGGTCCGCGCCTCGCCGGTGCGTGCCTCGCCGGAGCGGGCGCTGCCGCGCCGCGATCCGTCCCGTGCTCCGCCGCCGCGGGATCCGGCACCCCGGTCGGAACCGGAACGGTTGCCGTCGCGGCTGGAGGAGCTGCTGCGGCCGCCGGATTTGCCGGTTTCCCCGAGGTCCTCGATCTTTTCGGCATCAATGCCTGCATGGGTGCGTTTGTTGCGCGGCAGGCGTCCCTTGGTGCCTTCGGGGATATCGAGGTCCGTGTACAGGTGCGGTGAGGAGGAGTAGGTTTCCACCGGCTCCGCCTGGTCCAGGCCCAGGGCCTTGTTGATCAGGCCCCAGCGGGGGACATCGTCCCAGTCCACGAACGTCACTGCGGTGCCCTTGTTGCCGGCACGGCCGGTGCGGCCAACGCGGTGCAGGTAGGTCTTCTCGTCTTCGGGGCACTGGTAGTTGATTACGTGGGTGACGTCGTCGACGTCGATGCCGCGCGCGGCGACGTCGGTGGCCACCAGCACATCCACCTTTTCATTGCGGAAAGCGCGCATGGCCTGCTCGCGGGCGCCCTGGCCGAGGTCGCCGTGCATGGCGGCAACGGCGAAACCGCGGTCCACGAGTTCTTCGGACAGCTTGGCGGCAGTGCGCTTGGTCTTGGTGAAGATGATGGTGCGGCCGCGGCCGCGTGCCTGCAGGATGCGGGAAACCACTTCGCTCTTATCGAGGTTGTGGGCCCGGTAGACCACCTGGCGGATGTCCTTCTTGGTCAGGCCTTCGTCGTCGGGATCCGCGGCCCGGATGTGGGTGGGCTTGGTCATGTAGCGGCGGGCCATCGAAACGACGGCGCCGGGCATGGTGGCCGAGAACAGCAGGGTCTGGCGCACGGCGGGCGTGGCGGCCATCAGAGTTTCGACGTCGGGCAGGAAGCCGAGGTCCAGCATCTCGTCGGCCTCGTCAAGGACCACCAGCCGCACATTCTTCAGCGAGAGGTGCTTCTTGTTGTAGAGGTCGATCAGGCGGCCCGGGGTGCCGACCACGATTTCGACGCCGGCGGCCAGGGCCTCCGTCTGCGGCTCGTAGGCACGGCCGCCGTAGATGGTGACGATGCGGGCACCGCGCCGGCGGGCAGCGGTGGTGAGGTCGCCCGCCACCTGGACGGCCAGTTCACGGGTGGGCACCACGATCAGGGCCTGCGGTGCGCCGGGGACGGCGAGTTCGGCGTAGCCCTTGTCTTCCGGGCCCACCACGCGCTGCAGCGCGGGAATACCGAAGCCGAGCGTCTTGCCGGTGCCGGTCTTCGCCTGGCCGATGATGTCGTGGCCGCTGAGGGCAACGGGCAGGGTCATCGACTGGATGGGGAAGGGATGCGTGATGCCGGCGTCGGCGAGGGACTCGACAATGTCTGACCGGACACCGAAATCGGCGAAGGTCAGTTCGGGGATTTCCTCGGCCCGGGCCTTAACGGCCAGGGAATCCGCGACGGTCAGTTCTTCGGTGCTGTCATCGGCAGTGAGGTGACGATCGTCATCAACCTGGGAAAGTTCAGTGTTCAATTAAATACCGTTCAGTTTAGGCAGCGCGGGGGCGCCAGGCTCGACGAGTGGCTGTTACAGCCCATTACGGAGCGGATGGCACGCACGCGGTGCGTCCAGCGGAAGCCGATCGCGGGCTAACAACTGCGGGCCGCCTGTGCTCCATTGGCCACGGCGGCGGCCGATAATTCAAGATCGCGTAGGGTTTGCGGGTCTGGTCAATACAGCAACAAAATGACACTTCTCATGCACTTCACATGACAATTCATACGACAGACGACCGGGCATCCAGTTTCTACCTCCCCAGTCTACCCGCCAGCCGCTGATCGCTGCGCATCCGGCGGCCCGGCGCGGTCCCGGGCGGCGCCGGCAGGTACGCTGGCGGGTATGACTAACGGGCACCATTCGGATCATCCGGCCGCTCCCGGGGCGGCCCCGCAGCACACCGGCGAGACCTATCAGCGGTTCCTCACGGATCTCTTCGGCGCGATCGCCTACGGCGAACTGTCGGCGTTTGAACGGATGTCTTCCGACGCCCGGTTTTCCCCCACGCTGCATGACCGTGCCACGCTCGGACGCCTGGCCGTGCATGAATACGCGCATTTCGAGTTGATCTGCGCCCGGCTCAGTGCCATGGGAGCGGACCCCGAAGAAGCCATGCGGCCCTTCCAGCCCTCGGTGGACGCGTTCCACGACCGCACCCGGCCGGCCGACTGGTACGAGTCGCTGATGAAGTTCTACGTCACGGACGCCATTTCCGACGATTTCTACTCCGCGGTGGCCTCCCGGCTCGATGCGGAAACAAACAGCCTGTTCCAAGGCCTGAAGGCTACGGAACAGCCCGGCGAAATCCTGCTCGGCAGGTTGCGGGAGGCCCTTGCGGATGACCCGCGGCTGGCCTCGCGGCTGGCCCTCTGGGGCAGGCGGCTGGTGGGCGAAGCCCTGACCCAGGCCCAGCGGGTCCTCATTGAACGGGCCTTCCTGGGCGGGCTGTTCGACGACGGCGGCCAGGACGCCGTCGACGCCGAAATCAAGTCGCTCACGGCGCAGCTGACGCGAAACCACTCCAAGCGGATGAGTCTCCTCGGCCTGACGGCTTAGCCCTGCGGTACGCTTCCCCCGTACGGAAGCGCTGGCTGCGGCCGGAGACGGCTGCAGGGAGAATCTTTTGCGGGGGAAAGCAACACGGAAGTGGGCGCGGGGTGCCCTGGCCGCAGCGGTTTCTGCGGTCCTGCTTCTGGCCGCCGCACCGGCTGTCCGGCCGGACCCCGGAGCCGGCGGGACGGCGTCGGTACTTCCCGCGGGCGGCGCCGCCTCCGCGGAAGCTTCGCCCGAGCCGGCGGTGATCCGGCCCAGTGAAACAGCTCCCCCCGCGGCCCCGGCTGCCGGATCGCTGGTTTATATGCCCCAGACCGGCCGGACGATGTCCGTAGTTCCGGGAGTGGAGGACTCCGCCCTGGTGATCGGCGACTCGCAGGCCGGTCCGGACACCTGGGTGGGGCAGGGGCTGGAGCAGGCCGGATACCCCGCAATCATCAGGGGTGCAGGCGGAACCGGTTACGTCCAAGGGAACGGCTCAGTGGCCGGATATGCCCGGGCGCTGGAAGCACACCAGTGGCTGCTCCCGTGGGGCACGCCGCGGTTGATCGTGCTGCAGGGCGGCGGGAACGACACCGCCCATCCAGCCGCAGACATCCGTACCGAAGCGCTCCGCCTAATCGGCGACCTGCGGCAAAGCTACCCGTCCGTCCGGATTGTCATGGTGGGGGTCATCGGTGACGGCACGGGACGGCGTAGCGAGGTGGACGGGGTGCTCGCCGCCGTGGCCGCGGAACAGGGAATCGACTTCCTTACCCCGGGGGACTGGTGGGCGCGGTACGGACTGAACGGCCAACTGCGGCCGGACGGAAGGCACCTGAGCCCGGAAGGACATCGGGTAGCGGCCGGCGTCTTCGCACGCGAACTGGCCCGGATGATGCCGCCTGCCGTCCCGCAGGCGCGGCCATATCATGCGGTCCCCTAATCCCCGTTGCCGTAACCCAGGAACGGACCCTATGGGACACGAAGAAAGGGCGGTGCCGAAGCACCGCCCTTTTCTCTTATCCTGTTGCCGTTTCCGGGTGACACCGAACAACGGGAGCTACAAACGCAGGATGCGTTCCGTCTCCGCCGTGTCCGCCCTGGCGCGGCTGCGTCCGATCGGAACGGCCGCCACAAGCGGCGCCAGGATGGACACTGCCACCGGGACGGCCCAGCCGATCCAGTCCGCTTCGAAGGCAGTAACTCCGGCTGCGCGCAGTGCCAGCCACGTGATGAGCGCAGCGCACACGGCGATGCCAGGGAGCAGCAGCGCGCCGTATAGGGCACGGTGGCGGTCCGCAGCCCACACTGCGAACCCCGCGGCAACCGCGGTCAGCGTGACCAGGATCAGGCTAAGCATGGAAGCGGCGGGTCAGAGGGCGCCGAAACCGACGCGGCGGACTTCCTCGGCACCGATCTCGACGTAGCCGATGGATGCACCGGGAACAACGATCAGCCGGCCCTTGACGTCCTTGAGCCGGAGCAGGGCGCCGTTGGCGAGGGACTGCTCCACTGCGTCGGCAACCTCATCAGCGCTCTGGCTGGATTCGAAGACAATTTCGCGGGCTACATTCTGAATGCCGATTTTTACTTCCACCGTGGTGCCTCCTGATTAACGATTTACGAACTGATCGAAATCTACTCTAGATCTCCTTGGGGAACCGGCTGATTCCGCGCCAAGCTAAACGGTAAACCAGCTCGCTTGCCGCATCGATGTCCAGGCCGCCGTCGGTTTCCAGCCAATACCGCGCGCTCACCTGCGCCATTCCGGCCAGGGCGCGGCCGAGCAGGGTGGCCTCGAGATGGGACAGCTTGGTGTCTTCGGCAATCACGCCGGCAATGCTGTTCGCGAAGCGGGCATTGAATTCCTCAATGCGGGCGCTGACCTCGGCGTCATTGGTGAGGTCGGATTCAAAAACCATCCGGTGCCCCTGGCTGTCCTGCGCGACGAAGCGGAAATAGGCCCGCATGGTCTCGCGGACCCGAAGCTTATTGTCCGTGGTGGAGTTCAAGGCGGTCCGCAGGAACTCCGTCAGCGTGTTCAGGTGGTTGTCCAGCAGGGCCATGTACAGCTCCCGCTTGCCGGGGAAGTGCTGATAGAGCACGGGTTTGCTGACGTGCGCCGCTTCGGCGATCTCGTCCATGGCTGCACCGTGGAAGCCGTTACTGACAAACACTTCCTGCGCTGCGCTTAGCAGCTGCCGGCGGCGTTCCTCCCGGGGGAGCCGAACCGGTTTACCGGCTGCCTGGTTACTCACTGGTGGACCTCTCAACAGTTCCGGAGCCCTGAGCTGCACGGACAATGACCCTTAGTTTACCCGCGGGTATTCCAAGCGACAGGTCCCACCGCCATACCTGTGGCTTAGATTGGACTTCATGACCTTAGCAAGTGCATCCGTCCCGGTCGGGGAACTACCTGCTTTGGTGGCGCCCGGCGCGGACCTCACCCGCGACGAAACCGAACGCTACTCACGGCACCTCATCATCCCGGGATTCGGGTCCACGGCGCAGCGCCGGCTGAAGAACGCCAGGGTGCTGGTGGTCGGGGCCGGCGGGCTGGGCTCTCCGGCGCTGCTGTATCTGGCTGCGGCGGGAGTGGGCACGCTCGGCGTTGTCGACGACGACGTCGTGGATGTCTCCAACCTTCAGCGCCAGGTTATCCACGGCGTATCCGACGTCGGTACCCCCAAAGCGGAGTCCGCGGCCCGCTCCGTGGCGGAGCTGAATCCGCTGGTCGAGGTGGTCCTGCACCGGGAGCGGCTGGACAACTCCAACGTCCTGGCGATCTTTTCCGGTTATGACCTGATTGTGGACGGCACTGATAATTTCGCCACCCGCTACCTGATCAACGACGCCGCCGAAATCCTGGGCAAGCCGTACGTCTGGGGTTCGATCCTCCGCTACGACGGGCAGGTGAGCGTCTTCTGGGGCAAACACGGGCCCACCTACCGCGATCTGTTCCCGCAGGCGCCGCCGGCCGGCTCCGTTCCTTCCTGCGCGGAAGGGGGCGTGCTCGGGGTGCTCTGTGCGCAGATCGGCTCGGTCATGGTCAATGAGGCCATCAAGCTGATCACCGGAACCGGCAGGACCCTGCTGGGCCGGGTCCTGGTCTTCAACGCCCTGGAGATGAGCTGGCGCGAACTTCGGGTCCGGCGTGACCCGGAGGCCCTGCCCGTGACTGAGCTGAGCGATTACCAGGCGTTCTGCGGCATTACGCCGGCGGAGCCTGTACCCGCCGGGGCGGAAGTGGACGTGGCCGTGCTGCGGGACCTGCTGGCCGAACGCTCGGCCGGGTTCCGGGACTTCGAACTGCTGGACGTCCGGGAGCCGGGGGAACACGACATTGTCCGCATCGAGGGGGCCCGGCTGGCGCCGCGGGGCGCCGTGCTGGCGGGGGAGTTCCGGCCGGAGCCGGGACGGCCGGTATACGTGCACTGCAAATCAGGGGTGCGGTCCGCCGAGGTCGCGGCCTACCTGCGCGGCGCCGGCTATCCCGAGGTCTACAACGTCACCGGCGGGATCCTGGAATGGGTGCGCCGGGTGGAACCGGAGAAACCGGTCTACTGAAACGCCCTACGCGGACTTCGGTTCGGCGTCGTCGGATTCGGCGGCGCCGTCGTCCGCAGCCGAACCGGCATCTTTGGCGGGCGCTGCGGGCTCGCTGCGCTCCACCGTGATCCCGTACAGGGCTTCAAGGCCCCGGATGTAGTCCTCCTGCTGGCCGCTTGCGGCCAGTTCCCGGGCGCGGACGGTGGGAACGTGGAGCAACTGCTTGACCATGCGGCGCATGGCGAACTCCACTTCCTGGGCGGCGCCGGTGCATCCGTGCTGGGCGCGGACCTTCTCCAGCTCCGATTCCAGTACGTCCAGGGTGTGCCGGCGCAGGGCCACGATGGCTGAGTCCATTTCACGGCTGAGCTGCTGCTTGGAAAAGTTCTTCGCGGCATCGGCAACAATGGTGCTCGCCTGCTTCAGCGACTCGGCCTGCTCGGCCGGTGCGGCCAACCGGACGGACTCCAGGGTGATCAGTTCGACGCCGTCGATCTCGCGGACGGCCGGATCGAAGTCGTGCGTCAGGGCCAGGTCGATGATGATCAGCGGCTTGCCTGCTTCGGCGCGGACGCGGCGGACATCATCGGCGCTGACCTGGCTGTCGCTGCCGCTGCAGCCGATGACGACGTCGGCCCGGGTCAGGGCCCCGGGCAGGGACGAACGGGTCAGGGGCTTCCCGCCCCGGGAGGCGGCAAAGGACTCTGCGCGGTTGGAGGAGGAGTAGACGCTGATGTCGGTGCAGCCGCGCTCCTTGAGCAGGGCCATGGTGGCGCCGGCGTAGGCGCCGGTGCCGAAAACCACCACTGACTTCTTTGACCAGTCGCGGTTCTCGGACAGGTCCGTAGCCAGGCCCAGGGCAACCGAAACAATGGAAAGCCCCCGTTTACCGAGGGCTGTAAGGGCACCGACGTCCTTGGCGGTGCGGGAAGCGGTTTGGAATAAGCGGGTGAGGCCGCCGCTGGCGGTTCCGCTCTCCTGGGCTTCAATGAGGGCCCGGCGGACCTGGCCGGCGATTTCGCGTTCGCCTACGACGGCGGAATCCAGTCCCGCGCCGACCGCGAACAGGTGCTGGGGAACGGACTCGCCGGTGTTCGTGGCAAAGGAACGGGATACAAGGTCTTCGCTCATGCCGGAGTGCCGGCTGATTTCTGCAACAACAGCGGAGCGGGCGGCTTCAATATCCGCTTCCGAGCCGGTCTCGCAATACACCTCCAGCCGGTTGCAGGTAGCGAGGACAACGGAGCCGGAGACGGCGCTTCCGGAATCGACCAGCGAAGACGAGACCTCGGATGCGCCGGCACTCAGCCGGGCGACAGTCTCCAGGTCTACGTCGGTGTGCGTAGCAATGAGGGAAAGTAGAACCACAGTAGGTCAATACTAGCCACGCCGGGGAGGATACCTTCAATCGGACTGCCCGATTTCAGCCTTTAGGGGTGTGAGAAGCGCCACGGCGGCCGCCGGGAGGGGCCCGGTTATGGCTTGTCCCGGATTTTGGGGAGAATCAAGGTATGACTCTTAGCGCCACGCACCCGCTGCTGGACGGCCGCACGGCCGATTCCCCCCTGATCACCGCGTACCGCGGCGGAACCCCCGCCCGCCGCCCCGTGTGGTTTATGCGTCAGGCCGGCCGTTCCCTGCCCGAGTACCTGAAAGCCAGGCAGGGCATCGGGATGCTGGAATCCTGCCTCCGGCCAGAGCTGGCGGCGGAGATCACCCTGCAGCCGGTGCGCCGCCACGACGTGGATGCCGGCATCTTCTTTTCCGACATCGTTATTCCGCTGAAACTGGCCGGCGTGGACGTGGACATCGTTCCCGGCGTCGGACCCGTGCTGGGCAGCCCGGTGCGTACCGCCGCCGACGTCGCCGCCCTGCCGCGGCTGACCGAAGAGGCATTGGAGCCGATCCGGGAAGCCGTGCGGCTGACGGTCGCCGAGCTCGGTTCCAAGCCGCTGATCGGATTCGCCGGCGCGCCGTTCACCCTGGCCGCCTACATGGTCGAGGGCAAGCCGTCCCGCGACCACCTCGGCCCGCGCACCATGATGCATGCTGACCCCGATGCCTGGCAGGCGCTGACCGCCTGGGCGGCCGACGCGTCCGGAATGTTCCTGCGCGCGCAGCTGGAAGCGGGCGCCAGTGCCGGCCAGCTCTTCGATTCCTGGGCCGGTTCCCTCGGCCTGGCCGACTACGTCAAGCACGTAGCACCGGCCTCCTCCCGTGCCTTGGACCATGTGCGCGGCCTCGGTGCCCCGCTGGTGCATTTCGGCACCGGCACGTCCGAGCTGCTGGTGGCCATGCGCGACGTCGGCGTGGACGTTGTCGGCGTGGATTACCGGCTGCCGCTGGACGAAGCCAACCGCCGACTCGGCGGCACGACGCCGCTGCAGGGCAACATCGACCCCGCACTGCTGAGCGCGCCGTGGGACATCCTGGAAGCACATGTCCGCGAAGTCCTTGCCGCAGGCGCAGCCGCTCCGGGCCACGTGGTCAACCTGGGCCACGGCGTGCCGCCGGAAACCGACGCAGCCGTCCTGACGCGGGTGGTTGAACTGATTCACTCGGTGGAGCCGTAGGCATGCCCCACCGTTTCCTCGCGAAGCCGGAGAAAGCCGCAAAAGCCGAAAACGCTGCTCAAAGCGCGGCTCACCAAGCCGGCGGCCAGACCCCGGGCGGTCCCACCGCCGTCGTTATAGGCGGCGGAATTTCCGGCCTCATCGCTGCCCGG
Organism: Arthrobacter jinronghuae; assembly: GCF_025244825.1. NCBI lineage: Bacteria > Bacillati > Actinomycetota > Actinomycetes > Micrococcales > Micrococcaceae > Arthrobacter > Arthrobacter jinronghuae. The sequence goes on along the minus strand of NZ_CP104263.1, from coordinate 2,694,164 downwards.
GACCTGCAGCGGGCAGGTGTCCAGGTGACCGTGGTGGAGGCCTCGGCCCGGTTCGGCGGCTGCGTCGGCCGGCATGAGGTTGCCGGCGTGCAGCTGGACAGCGGTGCGGAGTCCTTCGCCACGAGATCACCGGCCGTTCCGGACCTGATTGGGGAGCTCGGACTGGCGGACGCGGTGGTCCAGCCCAACCCTGCCGGGTCATGGCTGCAGCTGGCCGCCGAGGACCTGCCGTCGGGAGCGCAGCAGATGCCGAGCAGCGGCCTGCTCGGCATCCCCGCAGACCCCCGGCACCCGGACATTGTCCGCGCCCTGGGCCGCGCGGGAGCAGCCCGGGCAGCCATGGACAAGGTCCTGCCGGTGGGTAACCTGCCCCGCCGCCCGTCCATGAGCCTGGGCGACGTGGTGCGGGCCCGGATGGGTGAAGCGGTGCTTCGCCGGCTCGTGACTCCGGTGGTCGGCGGCGTCTATTCCGCCGACCCCGACGTGCTCGACGTCGACTCCGTGGCACCGGGCCTGCGCGCTGCCATCTCCAGGCACGGTTCCCTGGGCGCCGCCGTCGGTGCCATGCGCGCAGCAGCACCTGCAGGTTCGGCAGTGGCCGGGCTCGACGGCGGAATGGGCCGGCTGACCGAGGCGCTGGTCTCCGATCTGGAGACCTCCGGTGCACGCCTGCGCTCCGGCATCCGTGCCGAATCCCTGGCCCGCGGTGCCGAAGGGTGGCGGATCCGCTGCAGCGGCGGGCAGGAACTGGCAGCCGACGCCGTGGTGGTTGCCGCCGAAGGCCCCGCAGCTGTTGACCTCCTGGCTACCGCGCTCCCCGAGGTGGCGGACTACCGGCCGCAGCCGGGACCCGGCGTCGCCCTGGTAACCCTGGTGGTGGACCTGCCGGAACTGGATGCCATGCCGCGCGGCACCGGCGTCCTGGTGTCGCGGGAGGTGGAAGGCATCGATGCGAAGGCCATGACGCACGCCACCGCCAAGTGGCAGTGGCTCGCCGATTCCACCGGCCCCGGAACCCATGTGCTGCGCCTTTCCTACGGGCGGGCACTGAATCCGGAGGACTCCGCCGCGGAACCGGTGCACGTGGACCGCGCCGACGATGACCTCTTCCGGCAGGCCGTGGCCGACGCGTCCGGCCTGCTGCAGGTGGAAATCAAGGCCGACGACGTCGTCGGGTGGGATGTAGTCCGGTGGGTGGGCGCATTGCCCTCCGCCGCCGTCGGGCATAAGGACCGGGTGGGCGCCGTCCGCGCGGCGGTGGCCGAATCGCCCGGACTGGAAGCGGTGGGAGCCTGGCTGGCCGGAACCGGTCTGGCCGCGGTCACCGCCGATACCCGCACCCGAATGGCAGCGCTGGCCAACGCACTGCTGTGATGTTCCGCACTTTCTACACTTTGTAGAAGTGCGGTGTTTCGACTTACCTATATGCAAAGGGCAGACTGTTAAACATGAGTGAGACGATGGACCGCAGCGCCGCCGGAACGGCCGGCAACGACGAACAGTTCTTTACCCTTTGGACCGTTTTCAAGCGGTCCTCCATGCCGAAAGCGCCTGTCTCGAACGGTGCCGTTGATGCCTTCGAGGCCCTGACCAAGGACCTGGCTGCCAGCAATGTCACGCTCCGCGGCCTCTACGACGTGTCCGCCATGCGCGTGGACGCCGACGTGATGGTGTGGCTGCACGGCAGCGCGCCGGAAGCGCTGCAGGCGGCCCTGCGGCAGATCCGCCGGACGGAACTGTTCGCCGGTACCGAGATCGCCTGGTCCGCCATGGGCGTGCACCGCGACGCCGAGTTCTCCAAGAACCACTGGCCGTCCTTCGCCCGGGGCATCGATCCCGAGACCTGGATCTGCGTTTACCCGTTTGTCCGCTCCTACGAGTGGTACCAGCTGCCCGCCGAGGAACGCGGCAAGATGCTGCGCGACCACGGCATGCTCGGCCGCGAATTCCCCCAGGTCCTTGCCAACACCGTGGCCTCCTTCGCCCTGGGTGACTGGGAATGGATCCTGGGCCTGGAAGCTCCCAACCTGGTTGACCTTGTCGACATGATGCGCCACCTGCGCGCCACCGAGGCACGCAACCACGTCCGTGAAGAAGTCCCGTTCTATACCGGCCGGCGTATCCCGGCCGCAGAAGTTGCCGAGGTACTCAAATGACATCCGCTGTTTCCCACGAGCCTGCCTTCGACCCCTTTGAGGGCGTCGATGAAAACGGCCGCATGGCCCCGAAGCACTACGACGCCATCCTGCTGGCCTCCTTCGGCGGCCCGGAAGGCCAGGAAGACGTCATTCCCTTCCTGCGCAACGTCACCGCCGGCCGCGGCATCCCCGATGAGCGGCTGGAGGAAGTGGCCACCCACTACCGCGCCAACGGCGGCATCAGCCCCATCAACGAGCAGAACCGCGCGCTGAAGGCCGCACTGGAAGCAGAGCTGGCACGCCGCGGCGTCGAACTGCCCGTCCTCTGGGGCAACCGCAACTGGGCGCCCTACATCAAGGACGTCCTCCAGGAGGCGTACGACACCGGCTACCGCCGCATCCTGATGGTCACCACCAGCGTCTACTCCTCGTACTCGAGCTGCCGCCAGTACCGCGAAGACCTGGGCATGAACCTCCTGAAGACCGGGCTGGACAAGAAGCTGCACGTGGACAAGGTCCGCCAGTACTTCGACCACCCCGGCTTCGTGGAGCCCTTCGTCGAAGGCGTCCGCGAGTCCGTGGCCAAGGTCCGCGCACAGCTGGCCGCCAAGGGCGTGGACAACGAGAAGATCGAGATCCTCTTCTCCACCCACTCCATTCCCACCGCCGACGCCGAAGCCTCCGGCCCGCGCGACCGCGAGTTCGAAGAAGGCAGCGCCTACGTCGCCCAGCACCTGGCCAACGCCCGCGCCATCATGGAGCGCGTCCCCGAAGCCGCAGGCATGGACTGGCAGCTGGTCTACCAGTCCCGCTCCGGTGCACCGCACATCCCCTGGCTGGAACCGGACATCAACGACGCGATCGCCGAACTGCCCGCCAAGGGCGTCAACGGCGTGGTCATTGTTCCGCTGGGCTTCGTCAGCGACCACATGGAAGTGATCTGGGACCTCGACACCGAGGCCATGGACACCTGCACGGAACTGGGCCTGGCGGCGGACCGCACGCCGACCCCCGGCATCCACGAGACCTTCGTGTCCGGCCTGGTGGACCTGCTGCAGGAACGCACCCTGGAAAACAACATTGCCATCCGCCCCGCCATGACCGACCTCGGTCCGTGGTACGACGTCTGCCGCCCCGGCTGCTGCGCGAACCTGCGCGGCGAAAAGCCGACCATCGCGGGCGCCGACTCCACCGTGGGCGTCGAGTAGTGGCGCAGTCGCCCGTCCTCATCGGCACCCGCGGCAGCGCCCTGGCCGTTACCCAAACCACCACCGTGGCCGAGGCGCTGTCCGGGCTCGGCGGTTTCGACGTCGAACTGGTCCGCGTGCGGACCGAGGGTGACATCAACCGTGCCGCCCTGTCGCAGATCGGCGGAACCGGCGTGTTCGTTGCCGCGCTGCGCGACTCGCTGCTGCGCGGAGACTGCGACGTCGCCGTGCACTCACTCAAGGACCTGCCCACCTCCCCGGCGGACGGCCTTGTCCTGGGCGCCATTCCGGAACGGGTGGATGTGCGCGACGTGCTGTGTGCCCGTGACGGGCTGACCCTGGCACAGCTTCCTGCCGGTGCGAAGATCGGCACCGGCTCCCCGCGCCGGGCAGCCCAGCTGCGGGCCGCCCGCCCGGATCTGGAGATCGTGGACATCCGCGGCAACGTGGATACCCGCCTCGGCCGGGTTGCCGGCCTGGTGGAAGGCGCGCCCGGTGACCTCGACGCCGTGGTGCTGGCGGCCGCCGGCCTGGCCCGGCTGGGCCGGCTGAACATGGTCACCGAATTCATTGATCCCGCCGTGATGCTTCCCGCCCCCGGGCAGGGAGCGCTGGCAGTGGAATGCCGCACGGCCGACGCCGCCGAAGGGCAGCTCGCGGCCGCACTTGCCGCGTATGACCACCTCGACAGCCGCCTCACGGTGGCAGCCGAACGGGCCATGCTCGGCAGGCTTGAGGCCGGGTGCACGGCTCCGGTCGGTGCGCTGGCCAGCGTCGGAGCCGACGGCATCACGCTCGAAGCCGTGGTCTGCAGCGACGACGGCACCCGGCTGATGCGCCGCACCGGCGTCGTCAGCGAACGCAACGAAGATGCCGCCCGCGCCTTGGGCGTGCAGGTTGCCGAGGAGCTGCTGGCGGCCGGCGCCGCGCAGCTCACGGATCTTCCTGCCAGCTGATGCCCGGCTTCCGGAGCTGCTGAAATGGCAGCCAGACACCAGGGTCCGGACCTCGCCGGACTGAACGTTGTCCTTCCACGCACCCCGGACCGGGCTTCGGCCATGGTCCGGGAGCTGCAGGACTGCGGGGCATCGGTGACGCTGATGCCCCTGATCGATTTCCAGTTCCCGGCGGACACCGCCCTGCTGGACCGCGCACTCAATTCGCTGAAGGCCGGCCGGTTCGCCTGGGTGGTCTTCACCAGTGTCACCACCGTGCGGGCCGTGACCCGCCGGTGTGCAGCCCTGGGCATCTGCCCCGTGGCCCTGGTGCCCGCCGATACCCGGATCGCGGCCGTCGGCGCCGGAACGCGGCAGGCCTTGGAGGAAGTCGGCTTCGATATCGATTTCCTGCCGGACACCGACCAGTCAGCCCGCGGCCTGGCCGCCTCCTGGCCGGATCCTTCCGGATCGGATCCGGAGGGCGGCGATCTGCGGGTGCTGCTGCCGCAGGCCGATATCGCCGACCCGTCCCTGCACGAGGCGCTGACCGCCCTGGGCTGGGAGGTCCGCGCCGTGACCGCGTACTGCACCGTGGACTACCCGGCCACCGGCGTGCGCTTCACCCCGGCGGTTACCGGGGGAGGACTCCTGGACCCCGAAGCCTTCGCCGCGTCGGCACCGGCCGGACGCCGCGCCGTCGTCCTCACCTCCCCGAGCATCGCCCGCCGGTTCGTCCGGCGCTGTGTGCCGGTCCCGGCCGGAACACTGCTGGTGGCCATCGGCGACAGCACAGCTGCGCGGATGCGCGAACTGGGCGCGGGACCGGATGCAGTGGCGAAGCAGCCAACCCCGGCGGGAATAGCCCACGCACTCTCCGTTGCTATGTCTACGGGTCCTACTCCCTAGTTCCCCATCATTACCGGAAGGCAGAACCATCCCCATGAGCTTCCCCCAGCACCGTCCCCGCCGCCTCCGCACCACCCCCGCCATGCGGCGGCTGACCGCAGAATTCCGGCTGGACCCGGCCGAGCTGATCCTTCCGGCCTTCGTCCGTGAGGGCATCACCGAGCCGAACCCGCTCACGTCCATGCCCGGCGTCGTCCAGCACACCCTGGACAGCCTGAAGAAGGCCGCTTCCGAAGCGGCAGAGCTGGGCATCGGCGGCATCATGCTCTTCGGCATCCCCGCCGAGCGCGACGCCGTCGGCAGCGCAGGCACCGATCCCAACGGCATCCTCAACCGCGGCATCGCCGCCGTCCGCGAGGAAGTCGGCGACGAGCTGGTCATCATGAGCGACGTCTGCCTGGACGAATTCACCGACCACGGACACTGCGGCGTGCTGGATGAAAACGGCGTGGTGGACAATGACACCACCCTGGAGATCTACGGTCGGATGGCCGTGGAGCAGGCCCGCGCCGGCGCGCATGTGCTGGGCCCGTCGGGCATGATGGACGGGCAGATCGCCGTGATCCGCCACGCCTTGGATACCGCCGGTTTCACCGACGTTTCCCTGTTCGCCTACGCCGCCAAGTACGCCTCCGCGTTCTACGGCCCCTTCCGCGAAGCCGTGGACTCCCAGCTGCAGGGCGACCGCCGGACCTACCAGATGGATGCCTCGAACCGCCGCGAGGCACTCCTCGAAGTGGAGCTGGACCTCGAAGAAGGCGCCGACATGGTGATGGTCAAGCCGGCCATGAGCTACCTCGACGTGCTTGCCGATGTGGCCGCCATGTCCCCGGTCCCGGTGGGCGCTTACCAGATCTCCGGCGAGTACGCGATGATTGAAGCTGCCGCCGCCAACGGCTGGATTGACCGCCGCCGGGCCATCGAAGAGTCCGTGCTGGGCATCAAGCGGGCCGGCGCCAACATGATTCTCACCTACTGGGCCACCGAACTGGCGGCCTGGCTGAAGGAAAGCAAGTAATGTCCTCACCTGTCTCACCGTCTTCCTCCGAAGAACTCTTTGACCGCGCCCGGGCCCTGATGCCCGGCGGCGTGAACTCCCCGGTCCGGGCCTTCGGCTCCGTGGGCGGCACGCCCCGTTTCATGGTTTCCGCCAGGGGCCCGTACATCACCGACTCCGAGGGCCGCGAATACGTGGACCTCGTCTGCTCCTGGGGCCCGGCACTGGTGGGCCACTCCCATCCGGATGTCCTGGCCGCAGTACACGCGGCCGTGGACAACGGACTGTCCTTCGGTGCGTCCACCCCGGCCGAGGCCGAACTGGCGCAGCTGGTGATGGACCGCGTGCCGGGCGTGAAGCGCCTGCGCATGGTCTCCACCGGCACCGAGGCCACCATGACCGCGATCCGGCTGGCCCGCGGCTACACCGGCCGGAACCTGGTCATCAAGTTCGCCGGCTGCTACCACGGCCACCTCGACGGACTGCTGGCCTCCGCCGGTTCCGGCCTGGCCACCCTGGCACTGCCCGGCTCGGCCGGCGTCACCGAAGCCACTGCCGCCGAGACGCTGGTGCTGCCGTACAACGACGTTGCCGCCGTCGAAAAGGCGTTCGCCGAGCACGGCGCCAACATTGCCGCCGTCATCACCGAGGCCGCTCCGGCGAACATGGGCGTGGTCACTCCGGATGAGGGCTTCAATGCCGCACTGTCCCGGATCACCGCCTCGCACGGCGCGCTGCTGATCCTCGACGAGGTACTCACCGGCTTCCGTACCGGCCCGGCCGGTTACTGGGGCCTGACCGGCGCGAAGGAAGGCTGGACGCCGGACCTGTTCACCTTCGGCAAGGTGATCGGCGGCGGGATGCCCGTCGCAGCGCTCGGAGGCCGCGCCGACGTGATGGACTACCTCGCCCCGCTGGGCCCGGTCTACCAGGCCGGCACCCTCTCGGGTAACCCGATTGCGATGGCGGCCGGCGTCGCCACGCTCAAGGCCGCCACCGCCGAGGTTTATGCCAACGTCGACGCCCGTTCCGCGGAGCTCTCCGCCGCCGTGTCCGCCGAACTGGACAAAGCCGGCGTGGACCACAGCATCCAGCGCGCGGGCAGCCTCTTCAGCGTCGCCTTCGGCACCTCCGCCACCGGCGTGCACAACTACGAGCAGGCCCAGGCGCAGGAAGCCTTCCGGTATCGGCCGTTCTTCCACTCGATGCTCGACGCCGGGGTGTACCTTCCGCCGTCGGTGTTCGAGGCCTGGTTCCTGTCCGGCGCCCACGACGACGCCGCTATGGACCGGATCTACGCCGCGCTGCCGGCCGCCGCGAAGGCCGCTGCTGCGGCCCAGCCGTAAGGGCCGGGTTCAGGCAGTAAAAAAACCCCGCACCTCCCGTTGAAACGGGAAGTGCGGGGTTTTTCGTTGTCCCGCTCTAGAAAGCAGCAGTCACGTCGCCGTTCGGCCAGGTCTCTTCGATGAAGGCCTTGGTTTCGGGGGAGTGGAGCAGTTCCTCGAGCTTGTCGATCCGTGCGTCCTTGTTGCCGGTCTTCCAGACCAGGAAGTTGGCGTACGGGTTGTCCTCGGCGGATTCCACCAGCAGGGCGTCGTCGGTGTTCAGTCCGGCTTCGAGGATGTAGTTGCCGTTGATGATGGCCAGGTCCACGGTGGGATCACTGAGGTCGTTGACCAGCAGTTCCGGCTGGTTTTCCTGGAAGTCCAGGTCCTTGGGATTCTGTTCCTCGGTCAGGGTCAGCACGGAGGAATCGTCCGCGATGTCCTTCACAAGTCCGGCTTCCTCAAGCATCTTCAGGGCGCGGGCCTGGTTCGAGGGGTCGTTGGTGACCATCACCCGGGCGCCCTCCTTGATGGTGGAGACGTCCTCATGCTTCTCCGAGAACGCGGCGTAGGGCTCTACATGGATTCCGGCGCCGTGCTCGAACTCGTAGCCCTGGCTCTCCATCTGGGATTCCAGGTAGGGCAGGTGCTGGTAGAAGTTGACGTCGCTGTCGCCGTCGTTCAGGGAGATGTTCGGCGTGACGTAGTCGTCAAACTCCTGGATTTCGAGTTCCAGGCCGGTGTCCTCGGCGAGGTTGTCCCGGACAAATTCGAGGATCCGGGCGTGCGGCGTGGGGCTGGCGCCCACGGTCAGGGTGACCGGGTTTGCGGGATCAAGGCTGTCCACGGAGCTGGAGGCGGAATCGGATCCGCCGCAAGCCGTCAGCGCCAGGGCAGTGGCCACACCGGTGGCAACGAGGGTAAGTGCTTTACGCATCTAGTGCGTTCCTTTCACGTGACCCGGGAAGCGGTGCTTCGCCGTCCGGGGAAGGTGCAGCTAGCGGCTACTGGCTGCAGATCCGGCTGGTCCGGGCAGAGCCCGGACCAGCCGAAGACTGAGACTAGACAGTGGTCCTGTCGGGTTCCCGGGCGGAGCCGGCGGGTGCGGCGGCGGGGCTGATGCCTTCTGCCGCGGCAGCCGGGCGGCTGCGCCGTCCGGTACCTGACGCGGACCGGTGGTCGACCCGGCGCGAGGCGAAGTCGCCGGCCAGCTGGATGATCTGCACGAGGGCCACGATGATGATGATCGTGACCACCATGACCTGGGTGTCGAAGCGCTGGACGCCGTAGTTGTAGGCCAGCCGGCCGAGGCCGCCGCCGCCGACGATGCCGGCCATGGCGGAGTAGCCCACGAGGGTCACCAGCGTGGTGGTCAGGGCGGCGACGAGGCCCGGCAGGGCTTCGCGCAGCAGCACCTTGGTGACCACCTGCATCTTGGTTGAGCCCATCACCAGGGCTGCATCGATCTTGCCGCCGGAGACGTCGCGGAGCGCGTTTTCCACCAGCCGTGCAAAGAACGGGATGGTGGCGATGCTCAGCGATACGGAGGCGGCCACGGGCCCGATCGAGGTCCCGGTGATGAGGCGTGCCAGCGGAATCAGGGTGACCATGAGGATGGCGAACGGTACCGACCGGGTGATGTTGACGATGATGTCGCTGACAATCCGGTTGACGATCTTCATCGGGAGCAGGCCCCCGGGCGCGCTGACGTGCAGGAATACGCCCAGCGGCAGGCCGATCAGCAGGGTGAAGAACCCGGCGATGCCGACCATCTGGAGGGTCTCCACCACGGCTTCGGGCAGTGCCTTGGTAATCCCGGGGTTGTCGAAGAGTCCGGTCAGGAAGTTCATGCTGCCACCTCCACGGTGACGCCCTGCAGGGCGAGGTATTCATGGACGGCGGCCATGTCGGTATGCGTGTCCAACTGGATGCGCAGCCGTCCGAAGCGGGTGCCGGCCAGCAGTTCGACGCTGCCGGCAAGGACGTTGACATCGGTGTCGAACCGGCGGGTGAGGGCGGAAAGCACCGGGTCCGAGGTGGTCTGGCCCGTGAACAGCAGTTCCAGGACCGGACCGCCGGGAGACGGCGGCGTCACGGGCAGCGGGATCAGCTGTTTGGCCAGCCGGCCGCGCAGGTCGGAGGCGACCTCGCGCAGCGGACCGTGTTCCACCACCCGTCCTGCCTCGAGCAGGGATACCGAATCGCAGATCCGCTTCACCACGTTCATCTCGTGCGTGATGATCAGGACCGTCAGGTCCAGGCGGCGGGTGAGATCGGAAATCAGGTCCAGGATGTCGTCCGTGGTGCTGGGGTCCAGGGCCGACGTCGGCTCATCGCACAGGAGCACATCGGGATCGGAAGCCAGCGCCCGGGCGATGCCCACGCGCTGCTTCTGTCCGCCGGAAAGCTGGGCGGGGTACGCCCCGGCGCTGCCTTCGAGGCCCACGAGGGCCAGCAGTTCCTTCACCCGGGCATCGATGACGCTCTTCTTCGTCCCCACCAGCTCCAGCGGGTGGGCAATGTTGGCAGCGGCGGTGCGGGAGTCCATGAGGTTCGCGTGCTGGAACACCATGCCGATCCGGCGGCGGGCCGCGCGGATCTCGGAGTCCTTCACAGCGGTCAGTTCACGGCCGTCGATGGTGACCGAGCCCGACGTCGGCCGGTCCAGCAGGGTCAGGCAGCGGACCAGGGTGGACTTTCCGGCACCGGAGTGGCCGATGATCCCGTGGATCGAACCCTTGGGCACGCTCAGGCTCACGCCGTCCAGTGCAGTGACCATGCGGTCACCCTGCCGGTAGACCTTGCGAAGGTCGGTAACTGTGATCATTCGTCCTCGTCATATGCGTTCAATGGCCGGACCGGAGCATGGGAAAAGGGGCACGGTTCTGTGCCGTGCCCAAATGCCGGCTGTGCGGAGGGTGCCTGCCAATCTCGTGGCGCGAGACGGTACGCGCGCGTAAGAACGCGGGTACGCCTGGGGCGCCATCAGCGCCAAACACAGTTACCAGTATCGCATGTTGGCTGCCGCGCTCCGGCCAAAGTGACGGCCCGTGAAGAGCTGTCCGGACCCCCGGGCCCTAACGGATCAGGCCGGGTCCAGGACCGACCCGGGCTCGTGGTCCGGCGCGGCACGGAACGGCCAGCTGCCGTCGATCACGGCTTCCGGCTCGCGGCGCCGCAGGTACTCCTGGAAGCTGGCAGCCTGGCCTGCGGCCCAGCTGACCTGGGACTCGTGCAGGGTGCGCGCATCGCACTGCAGCTCCGGATACTTCTCGGCCATGACTGCTGCCACGGACAGGGTGGCCGCGACGTCGGCCGCTGAGGTGTGCGCGTTCTCGAACCCCACGCCGTAGTGCTCGGCCATGGCGGTGAGGGTGCGCTTGCCGCGGCGGAACCGGTCCACCTGCTTGTCCAGGATGTACGGGTCGATCACGGGAACCGGATGGGGGACCGCCAGTCCGAAGCGTTCGCATTCACGGGCCAGGACCGTGAAGTCGTAGCAGGCGTTGAAGGCCAGGACCGGAATGCCGGCTGCGAACATGCCGGCCAGCACCTCGGCCACCTCGGCCGTCACGGCGGCCGGGTTCCCGCCCTCCGCCTGGGCACGTTCATTGGTGATGCCGTGGATGGCTGCCGCCTCGGCCGGGATCGGAATCTCGGGGCAGGCTATCCACTCGTGATGCTGCAGGGTTTCACCCCGGCCGTTGACCAGGATGATGGATGCGGTGACGATCCGCGCGGTCTGCGGGTCCCGGCCAGTGGTCTCCAGATCGAAGGCCGCCCGGGGAAGTTCATGCCAGCTGTTCATGCCTCAAACCTATCGGGGAGCGCTGACATTCCCGGGATTGGCCGCGGCCCGGCCGGCGTCGGTACCCTACTGCTTATGCGCAGGGACTACGCCGACGCGGTGCTGGCTGTGGCCGATCTCATACCGCCCGGACGCGTGCTCTCCTATGGCGACATTGCCGAACTGCTCGACGCCGGCGGACCGCGGCAGGTGGGCGCCGTAATGTCCGCGCGCGGCTCCGAGGTGTGCTGGTGGCGGGTCCTGCGATCGTCGGGACAACCGCCGCGCAGCCATGAAGGGCGCGCCTGGGAACACTACCGGCTTGAGGGCACCCCGGTGCGCGGGACGGCGGACGACGACGGCGCAGGTTACCGGGTGCGTATCGAAGCCGCCCGCTGGCAGCCCGACGAGGCGGAATGGGACCGCCTGGACAGCCTCCGGACCGGCCTGCAGAACGCCCTGCGGACCGTCCCGGAGGTTCCGGACCCCACCGGGCAGCAAACACCGGGGGCGCCGATATCAGGAATGTCGGAGGGACATGATGAAGTGGAACCATGAGCGTTGAACTCCAACTCGTCGGGCCGGCTGCAAGCGCATTGTCCGCGCCCCGGCTCAGCGCGGACCAGCAGGCCGTGGTGGACCTGCCGACGGGCAGCGGACCCGTCCTCGTCCTCGGAGCGCCGGGAACCGGCAAGTCCACCGTCCTGGTGGAAGCCGCCGTCGCACGGATTGAACGAGACGGGCTTGACCCTTCCCATCTGCTGATGCTGGCCCCTTCACGGCTTGCCGCTGCCGGCCTGCGGGACGCGCTCTCGGCACGGCTGCAGGGAACCCTGAGCACCGCACCCGCCCGCACCTGGGCCTCCTACGCCTTCGACCTCATCCGGCGCGCCAAGACCGAAGGCCGCCTGCCCTACATCACGCGGGCTCCGAAGCTGCTCTCCGGCGCCGAACAGGATGTCATCATCAAGGAACTGCTGGCCGGGCACGGACAGCACGGGGTGCCGGAACTGCCCTGGCCGGACAGCCTGGACCTTGCCCTCGGCACCCGCGGCTTCCGGCAGGAAATCCGCCAGCTCTTCGACCGCGTCATTGAATACGGCATCTCCGCCGAGGAACTGCGCGAACTGGGACAGCGGCACGGCCGTCCGGACTGGGCGGCCGCCGCGGAACTCTACGCCGAGTACCGGGACGTCCTGGACCTGCGCATGCCGGAGTCCTTTGATCCGGCTGGCATCATCACTTCGGCCCTGAACATCCTGCACTCCGATCCGGAATTCCTGTCCGCCGAGCGGGAACGCCAGCAGCTGGTGCTGGTGGATGACCTGCAGGAGGCCAACCCGGCCATCCACAGCCTTTACGCGCTGCTGGCAGGCACGGGGGATTCCATCGCCGCGGCCTGCCCCGACACCGTGGTGCAGGGCTTCCGCGGCGCCCGCCCGGACCTGGTGGGCCAGCTGGGCAGGCGTTTTGACGGACACCTCCAGACCCGCGTCCTGACCACCTCGCACCGGCTGACCGGTTCGCTGGCCGGAGCCTGGACCCGGACGGCTTCACGGATTTCCGTGGTCGGCTCCCTGCCGTCCTACCGCACTGCCGTGGCCGACGCCCGGTTCATCGGGAGGCTGCCGGCGGATGCTCCAGCCGACGGCGGCCCCGCCGACGCACCGGGCTCTGAAACACCGGGGCCCGACGCACCGGGAGCCGGTGTACAGGAATCCGGCGCTGCTCCGGTGGCGGGCACAGCCGAGGCCCATGTAGTGGACACTCCCATGCATGAGCAGCGTTACGTGGCGCAGCGGATCCTCGAAGCCCAGCTCCTGCAGGGCCGTTCGCTTGAGGACATCGCCGTCATTGTCCGGACCGGCGCCCAGCTGGCTGCCCTCCAGCGCTACCTCACCGGGCAGGGGATCGAAGTCAAGGTCCCCGTCGCCGAGCGCGCGGTCCGTGATGAAGCCGCCGTCCGCCCGCTGCTGGACGCGTTCGCCGTCGTACTGGATCCGGACCTGCTTACCCCCGAGCTGGCAGTGTCACTGCTGACCTCGCGCATCGGCGGCGCCAGCACGCTGGAACTGCGCCGGCTGCGGCAGGCACTGCGCCGGGAAGAGCGCAGCGCCGGCGGCGGACGGACCAGCGACGTACTGCTGGTGGAATCGCTGCTGGACCCGGAATCCGAATCCGGCCGGGCCCTTGCGGGACTGAGCTGGGACGCCCGCCCGGCCGCCCAGCGTATTTCCGCCATGCTGTCCGCAGGCCGGGCAGCCGCGAAGGAGCCGGGAGCGACGGCGGAGACCGTCCTGTGGGCTCTGTGGTCCGTTTCCGGCTGGTCCAAGCGCTGGGCGGAAACGGCATTGTCCGGAGGCCCGGGTGCCTCCCGCGCGGACCGGGACCTGGACGCGATCATGGCCCTGTTCCAGACTGCAGAACGCTATGTCGACCAGCTGCCCGGCTCCACGCCGGCCCAGTTCCTGGATTACCTCACCAGTTCCGAGCTGCCCATGGATACGCTGGCCGCGCGCGCCCAGCGCAGGGAGGCAGTGGAGCTGCTCACCCCGGCCAGCGCTGCCGGCCGCGAATGGCCGATGGTGATAGTCGCCGGCATCCAGCAGGACGTGTGGCCCAACCTGCGCCTGCGCGGTGAACTGCTGGGCAGCGGCGAGCTGGTGGCGGCAGTCGAGCACGGCGACAATTTCCGGGCACACCGCAGCCCGCTGACGCTGATGCAGTCCATCCGCTTTGACGAGCTGCGCAGCTTCTCCACCGCCATTTCGCGTGCCCGCGAAGTGCTGATCTGCACGGCGGTTTCCTCCGAAGACGAGCAGCCCTCCTCCTTCCTGGACCTGGTGGCACCGCTGGAGCCGGGGACGGAAAAACGGCAGCGCACCGAAGTCCTGCGTCCGTACACGCTGCGCTCGCTGGTGGCGGAACTGCGTCGTTACGCCCAGCAGCCCGGGGAAGACCGGGAAGCAGCTGCCGAAGCCGTCCATCATCTGGGGACCATGCTGAACCACCCCGTGCGGGTCCCGGGAGCCCATCCCGAGCAGTGGTGGGGGCTCGCCCCGCTGTCCAGCACCGCTCCCATCCTGCCCCCGGATGCGCGGATCCCGGTCTCGCCCTCCAAGGTCGACGCCGTGCTGAAATCGCCCCTGAGCTGGTTCGTCTCCGCTGCGGGCGGCGAGCAGGCCACCGACTTCGCCCGCTCCCTGGGCACGCTGGTGCATTCCATCGCGCAGGACATGCCCGACGCCGCCGGCAGCGAGTATGTGCAGGAGCTGCAGAAACGCTGGCCGTCCCTGGGCATGAAGGACAACTGGGAGGGGCAGATGGACTACCAGCGGGCCGAAACCATGGTCCGCAAGCTCGCCGAATACGTCATCACCATGCGCCGCAGCGGCCGGTCCCTCGTGGCCGTCGAAAAGGACTTCGAGGTGGAGCTGCCGGTGGAGATCGACGGCGCCGTCCGCACCGCCCTGCTGCGCGGCCAGATTGACCGGCTGGAAGTCGATGCCGACGGCCGGCTGTTCATCGTGGACCTGAAGACCGGCAAGTCCGCGCCGAAGAAGGACGACCTGCAGGGTCACCCGCAGCTGGCCGCCTACCAGGAGGCCGTGCGCGAAGGCGCGCTGCCGGACGCCCCTCCGGTCCCCGGCGGAGCCGCCCTGGTGCAGCTCGGCACCACGAACAAGGGTGTTTCCGTCCAGGAACAGCAGCCACTGGACCCCGAGGACACCACGGCACGCGACATGGTCCGCGACGCGGCGGCCCTGATGTCCGCGGCGTTCTTCGAAACCGTCCACGACCCCGGCCGCAGCGGCTTTGGCGGCAACGGCTGCCGGCTGCCCGAAATCTGTCCCATCTGTGCTGAAGGAAAGCAGGTCACCGAGTGAGTGCGCCCGTAACGGTACCGGGGGAGCTGCCGGAAGCGGCGCCCGTCCCGAAGTACTCCGCCCGGGAACTGGCGGAACTGCTGCACACTGACCCGAACTCGCCGGTGCAGTACCCCACCGAGGACCAGATCGGGATCATCGAGGGCCCCCTCGAACCCCTGCTGGTCATTGCCGGGGCGGGCTCGGGCAAAACCAAGACGATGGCGGACCGGGTGGTCTGGCTGGTGGCCAACGAACTGGTCCGGCCCGAGGAGATCCTTGGGGTCACCTTCACCCGCAAGGCGGCCGGTGAGCTGGCCTCCCGCATCCGAGCGCGCCTGAACCTGCTCTACCACCAGCTCGACGCCGGACCCGGCGGAGCAGCGGATCCGGACACCGCCGGCGGCGGCGAGGAACGGATGGAGCCGAGTGTCTCCACCTACCATTCCTACGCGAACGGCATCGTGAACGACTACGGCCTGCGGATCGGCGTCGAGCGCGATTCCGTGATGCTTGGCGGCGCGCAGTCGTGGCAGCTGGCCAATGAAGTGGTGGAAGCCTATTCCGGGGACTACGAACACTTCACCGCAGCCAAGTCCACCCTGGTCGGCGCGGTGCTGCAGATGGCCGGCGAATGCTCCGAACATCTGCGGACCCCGGCCGAGGTTCGTGCCGAACTCGAAGCGCACGTAGCCGCCGTCTCGGCCCTGCCGTATCAGTTCGGCAAGCCGAAGGAACCCACCCAGGCAGCCAGGAAGCTGATCAACCGCCTCCGCACGCGCATCTCCGTAACCGAACTGGTGGAAGCGTACCGGCAGGCCAAGGCGGAGCGCCGGCAGTTGGACTTCGGCGACCTCGTGGAACTGGCCGCCCGGATTGCCGCCACTATCCCCGAAGCCGTGGAAATGGAGCGCGCCAAGTTCAAGGTGGTGCTGCTGGACGAGTTCCAGGACACCTCGCACGCCCAGATGGTGCTTTTCTCGAACCTGTTCGGCGACGGCCGCTCCGTTACCGCCGTGGGGGATCCGCATCAGTCCATTTACGGGTTCCGCGGGGCTTCCGCGGGCCAGCTGGGCACCTTCCGGGAGAAGTTCCCGCTGTTCACCGACAACGGGCGGGAGCTCGCACCGCTGGCTAACCTGTCCGTGGCCTGGCGGAACTCCACCTCCGTGCTGGCGGCCGCCAACACCGTCTCCACCCCGCTCAACGGGGTTGCCCCGTGGCTTAAGCACCAGCGCCTGCCGCACGTACCCGAGCTGCAGGCCAAGCCCAACGCCCCCGTAGGCGAGGTGTACCTGGGCCGCTACCTCTGCGATGTCTCGGTGGAACCCGGCAAGGGCACCCCGGAACGGATCCTGGGTGAAGCAGAGGCCGTAGCGGAGCAGGTGGCGTTCCACCGCAGCAGGATCTTCGAACGGGACGAGCGCAACCAGCCGGTGCGGCCCGCCGTGGCGGTGCTGTGCCGCGGACGCAAGCAGTTCGACCCCATCCGCAAGGAACTGGAGCAGCGGGGGATTCCGGTGCAGATTGTCGGACTGGGCGGACTGCTGTCCACTCCGGAAGTGGTGGACCTGCTCGCTGTCCTGCGGGTTTTGGGCGACCCGGGACGCTCCGATTCGATGCTGCGGATCCTGGCCGGAGCACGGTGGCGGATTGGGCCGGCGGACCTCATGGCACTGGCGGACTGGTCCCGACACCTGGTCCGCGTCCGTGAACGGGCCGTCCGGGTTGCCGACGCCGCCGATATCCACGGCCCGGACGAAGGTCCGGACCTCGTGGTGGAGGCGGACCTGGTGGAGGCCGGCAGCCTCGTGGAAGCCGTGGACTCCCTGCCGCGTCCCGGCTGGGTGTCCAATGCCGGACGCTCCCTCTCCGAGGAGGGGCTGAAGCGCCTGACACAGCTGCGGAACGAGCTCCGGGACCTGCGCGGTTTTGTCGGCGAGGACCTGACCACGCTGATCGGGGAAGTGGAACGCCGGATCCTGCTCGACATCGAGGTCGCCGCCAAGCCAGGCGTGACCCTGCACGAGTCCCGGCGGAACCTGGACGCCTTCATCGACGCCGCAGCCACCTTCAGCTCATCCGCCGAACGGGTGGATCTGGCCGCGTTCCTCGCGTGGCTGGAAGCGGCCAACTCCGAGGAAAACGGTCTGCCCGTGACGCCGCTCGAGCCGAGCCGGGAAGCGGTCCAGCTCCTCACGGTCCACGCGTCCAAGGGCCTGGAATGGGACATCGTGGTGGTTCCGGGCCTGAACGAAGCCTCGTTCCCCAGTGACAAGGATTCGCGCTGGAGCAGCGGAGATGCCGCCATCCCGTGGACCCTGCGCGGCGACAGCCTGGACCTGCCGCAGTGGAACTGGGAACAGGTGGACCAGAAGTCCTGGCTGGAAAGCGAAAAGCTCTTCAGCGAAGACGCCAAGGGCCACGCGGAACGTGAGGAACGCCGGCTTGCCTACGTGGCGTTCACCCGCGCCAAATCCGTGCTGATCTGCACCGCCTCCGCCTGGGGCGGGGGACGGTCCAAACCGCTGGCACCCTCGCGGTACCTGCAGGATCTCTATGACCTGGAGCAGTCCGGCGCCTCCGGCTACCGGCTGCTGAACTGGGTTATGCCCGAAGATGACGGGACGGAAAACCCGGCCAACGCCGAGGCGGAGCGGGCAGTATGGCCGGTTGATCCCCTTGGACCGCGCCGGCAGGCAATGGAAGCCGCGGCGGAAGCCGTGCTGGAATCTGCCGGACGCCGGGCGGCGAGGACTGCGGGCCAGGGGGAAGGCCGGGGCGAGGAAGACGCTCCGGGCCAGGGGGAAGAAGGTCTGCCCGAGCGGGATTCCGCGCCCGCTGACACCGCCACTGGGTCCCCGGCCGGGCGTTGGAGCCGCGAAACGGAACTGGTGCTGGCCCGGCACCGTCCGCCGAACGAGGTGGTGCAGGTGGAACTTCCCGCCCACATTTCGGCATCCATGCTGGTGGACCTGAAGGACAACCCGGCGGAGGTCACCCGGCAGCTCCGCCGTCCGGTGCCGCGCCAACCGGGCATGGCCGCCCGCAAGGGCACCGCCTTCCACGCCTGGGTCGAGGAATTCTTCGGTTCGAGCGGCATGCTGGATATCGACGAATACCCCGGCGCCGCTGACGCCTATGTGGATGAGGCCTATCAGCTGGAGGACATGATTGCCACGTTCGAGGCCTCGGACTGGGCACAGCGGACACCGGCCTTCATCGAGGTGCCGGTGGAAACCAAGGTGGACACCGTCGTCGTCCGCGGCCGGATCGACGCGGTGTTCCAGGATGCGGACGGCACCTGGGACCTCATCGACTGGAAGACGGGCGCTCCGCCGTCGTCGCAGAAGCTCGATGTGCGCTCCGTGCAGCTCGCCGTGTACCGGCTGGCGTGGGCGCGGCTCAAGGGGGTTCCGCTGGAGCAGGTACGGGCCGCCTTCTACTACGTGGCGGCCGACAAGCTGATCCGGCCGTACAACCTGGCCGGTGAAGACGAACTCGAGGAGATCATCCGGGAGGCAGCAAAAACCCCGTCCGCCGGGTACTGATTCGGCGGACGGGGTTCGGGGAGCTGGACCGGTTGGGGGCGGATCAGGGAACGGCGCGCCGAAGCGTCGCGTAGGACGTGAGGGCAAGCAGCGCACCGGCAGCCAGCAGCCAGCCGGCCAGGGAGAGCGGCGTCAGCTGCACTAGCCAGGCGCCGACGGAGGGCCAGGCCTCCCGCCAGGTGATCAGGGCGATGACTCCCAGCAGGACTGCGCCGGCGCCCACCAGTGCTGCCGTCAGTCCGACGGTCCGCCACCGCTTGTAAATGGTCGAGCTCCAGAAGCCAAGCAGGAACAGCAGGATGGTGACCGCGAAATAGAAGAGGATCTGGGTGTACCAGGCGCCCTCGGCGATCCACGGGATGGCGAAGATGGCGCCCTTCATGCCCCAGCCGTCGGTCGCCTGCTCCACCAGGCCCAGCACCCAGTACAGGACCGCGAGAGCCAGGGCGACCAGGGAGAACAATCCGATGGTGCCGATGTAGAAGGCGCGCCGGCTGACGCTGAGGGCCTGCGAGAAGGGGAAGAGCAGGGTCATGGCTTGGATTCCCAGGGCGAAGAAGTACCACATCACGGCCTGCCCGGAGCCGGAAATGACGTTCGAGGCGTCACCCGGGATCATCGCGAAGATTGCCAGTGATATCAGCGTGGAGGCGACCAGGATGATCAGCGGAATCCACAGGTAGATCCATTTGTTGGTCAGCTGCATTCTCGCCACGGCTACTGCACGGTTCATCGAAACGCCTCCAAGCTGTCGGTTGCTGCAGCAGCGCCGGACGGCGGCTTCTCTGCGCCGTCAGCATGCAGCGTCTTGCGGACAATGAGTTGCTGCAGGGATACAGGTGTCAGCTGCAACCCAAGCTCGGCGGCTTCCCGACGCCCGGCGTCGTCGAGCCGGTACTCCACAGTGACCGATACCAGGGACCCCAGGGATTCGCGGTGCAGCACCGGATACCCGGCGATGAAGGCCTCGACGACGTCCGCAGCGCCGGTGACGGTTACGGCGCTGCCCCTGATGTTCTCTGCGTCGTCATCCAGGACAATCCTGCCGCTGTCAATGACGATCACATGCTCCAGGAGAAGGGCGACCTCGTCGATCAGATGCGAGGAAAGCACGATGGTGCGCGGATGCTCTGCGAAGTCTTCGACCAGCCGGTCGTAGAAAATCTGCCGGGCCACGGCGTCGAGCCCCAGATAGGGCTCGTCAAAGAAAGTGATTTCCGCCCGCGAGGCCAGTCCGAGAATCACTCCGACGGCGGAAAGCTGGCCGCGGGAAAGTTTCTTCAACCGGCGCTTGACCGGGAGGCGGAATTCCTCCGCGAGCGAGGCGGCGAACCCGGCATCCCAGTTGGGATACAGCAGCCCGGCGGATGCAAAAGCGTTGGCGGCGGTGAAATCATCCGGGTACTTCTGCGATTCGCGGACGAAGCACAGCCGGCGCAGCACGCGGTCATTTTCGAAGGGGTGTTCTCCGAAAACCCGTACCTCGCCGGAAGACTCAAAGCCCTGGGCCGTGAGGATGGACATCAGGGTGGTCTTGCCCGCCCCGTTGCGTCCGAGCAGCCCGTAGATGCGGCCGCCGGAGATATCCAGGTCAACGTTGTCGAGTGCTAGCTGGTCCCGGTAACGGCGTGTGAGGTTCCGGGTTTCTATCACGTTCGTGGTGCCGGCATTCATGGCGCCATGCTCCCTTCGGTGTCGACGGCGCTGCGCTGAATCAATCCGGCGAGCTGGGTGCCGTCAATACCCAGCTTCCGCGCTTCGATTGTCAGCGGACGGACGTACTGCTCGTAGAACTGTTCCCGCCGCTTTTTGAGGACGGCTTCCCTGGCTCCGGGCGCCACGAACATGCCGATGCCCCTGCGCTTATAGAGGATCCCCTCATCCACGAGGAGATTGATGCCCTTGGCCGCCGTCGCCGGGTTGATCCGGTAGAAGGCTGCGAACTCATTGGTGGAAGGCACCTGGCTTTCCTCCTTGAGGGTTTCGTCAAGGATGTCGCCTTCGACGCGTTCGGCGATCTGTTGGAAGATCGGCCTGCTGTCATCTATCAAAGCGGCTCCCGTGGTTGGATCCCCGGGACCAAGTCCCGGTTCGCTACTTGCTTGGTTCATTACTGATGTAACTAACCTACGGCCGAAACCTGGACATGGCAAGCGGGTGACTAAAGAAAAAAGGTGCCCCGCCGAAAATCGGCGGGGCACCGGAGTGCGGGGTGCGGAAACCGGCTACTTGTCCGGAACCGGAGTCAGCGGGAGGGCAGTGGTCTCGGTGCCCGGCTGACTGCTGTGTCCGTCGCGCGCGGCGCCGTCACCGGAAGCATCGTCCACAACAGGTTCGTTGCCGGTTTCCGGATCGTTCCCGGAATCAGTGTCCACGCCGGAGGCCGCGGCTTCATCCGCTCCGGCCTGTGTTCCCGCTGCGCGAGCCGTTTCCGGCTCCGATTCGCCGGGTTCGTGGCCGTCCGTTGCGGCGTCGGCACTGTTTTCCGTGGCCGGCCCTGTTTCGGCACCAACTACGCGGCTGACGCTGCCGGTGTCCGGGGCGGCGTCGTCGGCGCCTGACGCCGTGGGGGCCGTCTCCGGAGCAATCGGGACAACGGTAACCTTGGCGGCAGCCGGCCGGACTGCCGCCGCGGCTTCGGCTTCCGCCGCCCGGGCATCGGCAGCGCGGGCCTGGCTGTCGCGCCGGTCAGACGCTTCCTGCGCCAGTACGTCTTCTTCGAGGGTGCCGAGCATCTCCACGGCTTCGTCGACCATGGTGGAGTTCTCTGCGGCGACCCCGCGCACCAGCCACTGCGCCAGGGCGAATTCCGCAGACAATGCCGCCCGGCGGATCAGGTGCGGATCCTCGGGATCGTTGCTGGCTTCCAAGTAGGCGGCGTGCACGGTCTCGGTGAACCGGGGATCGTTGGCCGCGATCAGCCACGCGAAATCATCAGCCGGGTCGCCCACCCGGAGATCGGTCCAGCCGGTGACGGCGCTGACCCGTTCGCCGGTGAGCAGGATGTTGTCTTCATGCAGGTCGCCGTGGACCACGGTGGGCTTGAAACGCCAGAGCGAGACGTCTTCCAGCGCGTGCTCCCAGCGCCGCAGCAGTACGGCGGGGATCTTGCCGGTGGTGGCCGCCTGGTCCAGCTCATTCAGGCGACGCTGCCGGAACTCGTTCGCGCTGTAGCTCGGCAGGTCCGCGGAGGTAACCAGTTCCCGGGGGATGGCGTGGATCGCGGCCATGGCCCGGCCGATCTCCGCGGCCACGGAACTCCCGGCCGTCACCAGGGCATCAATGCTCCGGAGGGCGCCGGGAAGGTGGGAATAGACAAAAGTGCAGAGCTCGCCTTGGCGGACGGTGCCGGCAACGTAGGGCAGGGCGAACGGCAATTCGGCCCTCACCGCCGGGACGAAGGTGCGCAGGACCAGCAGTTCGGTCTCCAGGCGCATACTGGCCTCGAGATGTTTGGGGGACCGGACGCGCCACCTGCGCCCGGCGTCGTCAAGCAGCAGCGCCGCGTCAAAATCCGCAGCGTCGTCCGGGGAACCGGCAACGCCGGTAGGGGTCAGCCCTGGGACGGCAGCGCTGGCCATTGCAGCCAATTCCATGGGGGTCCGTTTCACATCTTCAACCGTATGGGCAGATGTGGTCCGAATAACCATTGCCGGGCGGCGAGTCGTCTAAACCGTGAGGAAAACCTCAGACCGGGCACGGCTCCACGGCCCAACTACAGTTTGGGGGGAGGGAGTCAGTACGGTAGGTGGTATGAGTATCCCGGCACCGGCAGCAGAAGCATCTCCATTGGGTTTATTACCGCTGGCGCGCACGGCCGTGGACCGGGGCTCCGAGCGCCGCGTGGCACCGGATCTCTTCGAAACCATCCGGGCCGACGGCGGCACCCGGGTCATGTACCTGGCCGGCGGCCGGACCCTCGTCCGTGACGGCGTCCTGGTGCTCTTTGAACCGCCGGCGGCGGGCTTTGGCGAGGATCCCGTCTATCTGGGCCGGACCCTTGAAGATGCGCAGGTGCCGCTGGGAACCGACGTCGTACTGGTGACCCTGCCCGAGCCGGATGAAGCGCTCGCCGTGGAAGGCGCCGCCTGGGTGAGCCTGCGTGAAGCCGCAACGCATCTGGGTGCCCTGGACGCTGGACTGTTCGTCGAGGCAGCGTCCATCGCCAACTGGCACGCCGTGCACACCCACTGCCCCCGCTGCGGCGCACGGACTGTTCCGGAGCAGGGCGGCTGGGTCCGCCGATGTCCCGAGGACGGCAGCTCCCACTTCCCGCGCACCGACCCCGCCATCATCGTTGCCGTGGTTGACGAGCAGGACCGCATCCTGCTGGGTTCGGCGGCGGCCTGGCCGGGGAACCGGTATTCGACCCTCGCCGGTTTCGTTGAGCCCGGAGAATCACTGGAGGCCGCTGTCATCCGCGAGGTGGCTGAAGAGTCCAACGTGGTTGTCCACAGCCCGCAGTACCTCGGTTCGCAGCCGTGGCCGTTCCCGTGTTCACTGATGCTGGGCTTCACCGCCCGCGCCGAGAACGCAGAGGCGAAGGCCGACGGCGTCGAAATGTCCGATGTCCGCTGGTTCAGCCGGACGGAACTCACCGACGCCGTGGCCAGCGGCGAAATCACCATTGCAGGCCCCATTTCCATCGCCCGGAACCTGATCGAGCGCTGGTACGGCGGCACCATTACCGAACCGGAGGCCAACGCCCGCGCATGAGCAGTGAATCACCCGAAGCACGAATCCTTGCAGGGCTCGACGACGAGCAGCGGGCAGTAGCCACCACCCTCACCGGTCCCCTCTGCGTCCTGGCAGGTGCCGGTACCGGTAAGACCCGTGCCATCACGCACCGGATGGCCTACGGCGTGGCCACCGGTGTCTACAAGCCGCAGCAGGTGCTGGCGGTGACCTTCACTGCGCGGGCCGCAGCGGAAATGCGGACCAGGCTCCGGGACCTCGGGGCCGGGGGCGTCCAGGCCCGGACATTCCACGCGGCCGCGCTGAAGCAGCTGCAGTACTTCTGGCCGCATACCGTGGGCGGAGCGATGCCCGGCCTGCTGGACCACAAGGCCCAGATCATCGCGGAAGCCGCGCGGCGCCTGAGGCTGTCCACCGACCGGGCCGCGATCCGCGACGTCGCCGCGGAAATCGAATGGGCGAAGGTGTCCATGCTTACCCCGGACAGCTACGTCCGGGCGGCCGGGGACCGGGAACCCCCCGCAGGCTTTGACCTGACGGCCATTTCGCGGATCTTCCAGTCCTACGAGGACGTAAAAGTGGACCGCAACATCATCGACTTCGAAGACGTCCTGCTCATCATGGTGGGGATCCTCCAGGAAGACGAGCGGGTGGCGGCCATGGTGCGGGACCAGTACCGGCACTTCGTAGTGGACGAGTACCAGGACGTTTCGCCGCTGCAGCAGCGTCTCCTGGACCTGTGGCTGGGTGCCCGCGACGAACTGTGCGTGGTGGGCGATTCCAGCCAGACCATCTACTCCTTCACCGGCGCAACCCCGCGGCATCTGCTGGACTTCACCAAGCGGTTCCCCGGCGCCGACGTCGTCAAGCTGGTCCGCGATTACCGTTCCACGCCGCAGGTGGTCGGCCTGGCGAACCGGATCCTCGCAGCCCGCACGGCCGAGGGGGAGCGGAACCGGATGGCACCGGCCTGGCCCACGCCGCTTGAACTGGTGGCGCAGCGGCCGGCCGGCCCGGAGCCGACGTTTACCGAATGCGCCGACGACGAAGCAGAAGCCGCGCACGTGGCCTCCTCCATCAAGGCGCTGATCGAACAGGGCGTCCAGGCCAGCGAGATCGCTGTCCTCTTCCGTACCAACGGGCAGTCGCAGGCCTATGAGCAGGCGCTGGCGTCAGCCGGTATCGGCTACCAGCTGCGCGGCGGCGAGCGGTTCTTCGCCCGCCGAGAGGTCCGCGACGCAGTGCTGCAGCTCCGTGCGGCGTCCCGGTCCGTGGGTAACGAACCCGTGCCCCAGATGGTGCGGGACATCCTGGCTTCCCTGGGCTACACGTCCGAGGCGCCGGCAGGCGGCGGCGCCACGCGGGAGCGGTGGGAATCCCTGGCGGCGCTCGTGGCGCTCGCCGAAGAGCTGCAGGTCACCCGGACCCGTGACCCGGACAGTATCTTCACCATGCAGGACTTCGTCGCGGAACTGGAGGAACGCGCTGCGGCACAGCACGCACCCCGGGTCCAAGGGGTAACCCTGGCGTCCCTGCACTCCGCGAAAGGCCTGGAGTGGGATGCGGTGTTCCTGGTTGGACTGAGCGAAGGTTTGATGCCCATTTCCTTTGCCGACACCCCCGAAGCCGTCGACGAGGAACGCCGGCTGCTCTACGTGGGCATTACCCGTGCCCGGGAACACCTGGCGCTGTCCTGGTCCACCGCCCGGACACCGGGCGGACGCGCCAACCGGAAACCGTCACGGTTCCTGGACGGACTGCGTCCCCGCACGGAGCGGGATGCCGGACGGACGGCAGGACCGGCCAAGCAGACACGGCGCAAGGTCACCGGACCGGCAAAGTGCCGCAGCTGCGGTGCCCTGCTGAACACCGGGGCCGAACGCAAGGTCGGGCGCTGCGGAGACTGCCCGGTGACCTATGAGGAAGCTACCTTCGACGCACTGCGGGAATGGCGCCGGGAAGCGGCCGCCGAAGCAGGCATCCCGGCCTTTGTGGTGTTCACCGACGCAACCTTGGTCGCCATAGCGGAAGACCGGCCGCCGTCGCTGAACCGGCTGGCCACCCTGCCCGGCGTCGGGCCGTCGAAACTGGAGCGCTACGGCGAGGCCGTACTGAAGGTGCTCGCGGAAAGCGCCGGAGCCTAGCCGCGGCTGCTTGGCCGCCGGCTATGCCACCCGGTTGCTGCTGCATTGCAGGCGGCAGCCGCAGGCCGGGTGGTAGTCCAGTTTTCGCAGCTGCGGGTAACCGTCCGACGTCCGCAGCCGCAGGACCGCGGAGAACACTGCCGGTTGATTGATTCCATCCAGGAAGACCAGTGCCGCCATGGCCGCAGCCCCGGCGGCCAGGACCGACCCGGCCACTTCCTCGCCCGAGGGACCCGATGAGTCCGGCGTGCCCGCATGCTCCTGCCCGTCGGCTTTATCCTTATCCGCCGCAAGGGCTTCCATTGCGGCGTACCACCCCGGATCGGTATCCGCACGGTGCCGGTCCAGGCATTCCAGGCAGGGCGTGACGCCCGGAACCACCAACGGGCCGATATCCCATCCGCCTTCCTGGGCGGTCAGCACCATCCGGGGAACGCCATCGTCACCGTCCGGCAGATCCGGCTGCCGTCGGGGTCGGCCGGGGCCGGCTCCCACCACACGGACGGTCACCGCCAGATCCACTGCCGGCGGGACCTGGCTCCCGCCCGCCGCCATCGTCAACACCTGAAGGGTGGGGTCCACCCGGAACAGGTGCCGTTTGACGGCAGCCGCCCGGTTCATGCCGATATCAGTCATGGCATAAGCCGTGCCGACGTCTGCCGGGCAGACCACCCCGGGGTCGGTGAGCAGCAGGGTGCCAATACCTGCGGAGGCAAGGGTCCGGGCCACCAGGGCGCCCGCACGCCCCAATCCATCCACCGAGACGGCTGCAGCGGCCCGCCGCCGGATCGATTCCTCACCGTTGACCCGATAAGCGGAGGAAAGACGCTGTGCGTCCGGGAGGAGCCGTTCCGAGCGCAGCGAGGGAATGGGGTCCGCGGTTCCCTCCTGCGGTACAAGCAACGGGCCCAGGACCTGCAGGAGCGCCGCTGCGCGGTCCGGTGGAAGGGACAATCCAGCTGCGGCGGCCGCTTCGGCACCATCCGGAACACCTTGACGCAGTGCCCCCAGGAAAGCGATATCGGCGTCCTGGAGGTTGCGCAGCAGAAGCGATCCTGAGCCGATCCCCAGCTGCCGGGCTCCCGGTGAAATTTCCAGCACATGTATTCCAGGATTGATCCGCATGGCCTGCTCCCGTGGTCCGGTTCTTCCTGCCTGTTGTCCGCCCTTGCCCTCCGGGCTGCCGACACCGCCCGATCAGCCGGGCTGCTGACCATGCTGGCACGGGGTTCACCGAGGTTCCGGGTTATCCACAGGCTGCAGGGCTGTCGGCGGCGACGGCTAGGCTTGGAATATGCCTTCCCCGCACCGGCCTGTTTCAATCCCGGCCACCACCAGCACCGGAATACCGATTCAGGTCCGTCGGTCCGCCCGGCGGAAGCGGACGGTCAACGCCGTCTTCCGTGACGGGGTGGCGCTGATTTCCATCCCTGCGCATTTCTCTGCTGCGCAGGAGGCGGAATGGGTGCGGCGGATGGTGGCGAGGCTGGAAGAGCGCGCAGCCGGCGTGCCGGATCCGGAAACCAGCGAGAACGAACTGATGCAGCGTGCCGCGGAACTATCCCGGACCTACCTCGCCGGACGTGCCCGCCCGCAGTCCGTCCGCTGGGTGAGCAACCAGAACTCGCGCTGGGGATCGGCCACGCCCGGCAGGGGCACCATCCGGCTCTCCGACAAGCTGCAGGGCATGCCGGAATGGGTCATCGACTACGTGCTGCTTCATGAACTCGCACACTTGCTGGTGCCCTCGCACGGTCCGGCGTTCTGGCGCCTGCTGGAAAGCTATCCGCAGACGGAGACCGCCAAGGCCTTTCTCTCCGGAGCAGCGTTCGCCAGCGCCCGCGGCCTGAAGGGCGAGATGGGAGAGGACTAAGCACTCCTTAAACGCGGCTGCTCCGGAGGCTGTTGCCTCCGGAGCAGCCGGGGTGCGCCGGACAATAGGGGCAGCCGGACAATGCCGCTGCCCCCTACTCAGTTAGCTGGCGCCGGGCTTGCCTTCGTCGCCGTCGTCCGCGTTGTCCCCGTCGGCCTTGCCGCCGTCGCCGTCGCTGCTTTCGGCTGCCGGCGTATCCGTTGCAGCTTCCCCGGAACCTTCTTCTTCAGAGCCCGATTTCTCGGCAGGCGTGTCGAATCCGCCGTCGAGGAGGCGCTTCAGGGCGGCATCGACGTCGGAATCGGCCGCCTCGAGAAGCTCACGACGCCGGCTGAAGCCCTTGGGATCGTCGAGGTCCTCGGAGGTCGGCAGGAGATCCGGGTGCTGCCAGATGGCGTCGCGGCCCTCAAAGCCGCGTTCCTCCGTGAGATGCGCCCACAGTGCAGCGGCATCGCGCAGCCGCCGCGGCCGCAGCTCCAGGCCCACCAGGGAAGCGAACGTGTGTTCCGCGGGACCGCCGCTGGCGCGGCGGCGGCGGATCATTTCCCGAAGGGCCCCCGCAGAGGGCAGGTTTACGGTGGCGGCGGCCGTGACCTCATCCACCCAGCCCTCCACTAGGGCCAGGGCGGTTTCCAGCCGTTCAAGGGCTGCGTCCTGGGCCGGCGTGCGCTGGGGCTGGAAGACTCCGCCGGACAGGGCAGCCTGAATGGACTCGGGATTGGACGGGTCAATCTCCCGGGCGGCTTCCTCGATCTTTGACATATCGATATGGATGCCGCGGGCATAGCTTTCGATGGTGCCGAAGAGGTGGGACGCCAGCCAGGGTGCCTGTGCGAAGAGGCGGGCGTGAGCTGCTTCCCGGACGGCAAGGTACAGGCGGATTTCCGCTTCCGGGATGTCCAGGCCTTCGCCGAAGGCCGCAACGTTGGCGGGCAGCAGTGCCATGGTTCCGGCGGCGAGCGGCAGGCCGACGTCGGTGGAACTCACCACTTCCTTGGACAGTGCCCCTACGGCCTGGCCGAGCTGGATGCCGAACATTGCTCCGCCCATGTTGGCGAGCATGGAGGACGCCCCGCCCATCATCGACTTCATTTCTTCGGGCATCTGCGTGGTGATGGCGTTGGAAAGTGCTTCTGAAATGCTCACCGCCACCGGTTCCGTCAGGCGGCGCCAGGAATCCATCGTGGCTTCAACCCACTCCGCCCGCGACCAGGCGCGGCCAAGGCTGGCGGTGGATGCGAAATCGGTGACGGGGTCCAGCCAGAGTTCGGCCAGGTGCAGTGCCTCGTCAACCTCGCGGGCCGCCGTCGGGCCGGTGGACGGGTCGCTGCCGGTTGCTGCCACCCGTCGGGCGTTGTCCTTGGCCAGCTGCCAGTTCACCGGACCGTCCGAG
Organism: Arthrobacter jinronghuae; assembly: GCF_025244825.1. Lineage (NCBI taxonomy): Bacteria > Bacillati > Actinomycetota > Actinomycetes > Micrococcales > Micrococcaceae > Arthrobacter > Arthrobacter jinronghuae. The sequence goes on along the minus strand of NZ_CP104263.1, from coordinate 2,665,343 downwards.
GAAGCGCTGAACATGGCCTGGACCTGCTGGAAGATCATCGCCATGGCGTTGGGGTCCGAGGGCAGCCCGGCCGCCTTCGCCAGCTCGGTAGGATCCATGCCGCCCGCACCGCCGGCGCCGAACAGGCGCGCGAGCATTTCGGACAGCGGATCCTGCGGGTTGTCCCCGCGGTCGGATGGATTGGAACTCATGGGATACCACCGGTCCTGTGGAAGAAGATAAAGCGGAAAAATACTGCGGAAGATGCTGTGTGCGATGCCCGGCACCTGCCGACCATATTCCCCTTACGCTACCCGCAGGGTCCAATCCCTGTCCTGCACAGGCCGATTTCGTTCGCTGTAGGCAAAGCCTGCCCTGCACGCTGCGGCCGGGGGCCGGGCGTAGGCTTGCAGGGTTGGCAGCCCGACCGCGGGCGCCGGCTATGTACACACACGAGCGCAGGAAAAGGTTGGTCAGTTGCGCCCCTCCCATGACGACAGCAGGACCGCGGCGCAGGGCCGGCCAGGCAATCCCGCACCCGGGCAGTCTCCCGTCCCGGCCCCGCAGCCGGACGGAAGCTATTCCGTCTATCCGTACCAGGGCCTGGGTGCGGGCCGCCCCGCACCGGCCAAACGCTCCGCCCGCTCCCGGGCCATGATCGCCTCCGGTGCGCTGGCCGGCGTCCTCGGCGCCGCCGGCCTGCTGCTGCCCGCCCAGTACGTGGTGGAGTCTCCGGGACCTACGTTCAACACGCTGGGCAGCGCCGGGGATGCGAAGATCATCGAAATCGAGGGGCGCCAGAGCTATCCGACGGAGGGGGAGCTGGACCTGACCACCGTCTACGTTTCCGGCGGCCCGAGCACCAACATCAGCATCTTCCAGGCCGTGGGAGGCTGGGCAAACAACGACGACGTCGTCTATCCCACCGAATTCCTCTACGCACCGGGAACCACCAGCGACGAGGTGGACGAGGAAAACGCCGCCGCCATGACGTCGTCCCAGGAATCCGCGGTCGCCGCCGCCCTGACGCAGCTGGATATCGGTTTCACGCAGGAACTGACCGTGGCAGCCGTGGTTGAAGGCTCGCCGGCCGAAGGCGTGCTGCAGACCGGAGACACCGTGGTTGCGGTGGGGGACACCCGGATCGACGGCATCGAGAGCCTGCGCGCAGTCCTGAACGACGGCGGCGGCTCGCCCGCGGAGATCACGGTACGGCGGGACGGGCAGGAAATAACCGAATCCGTGACGCCGCGGCAATCAGATTCCGGTACTTATCAGCTCGGCATCGAACTGGCGACCTCCTTCGAGTTCCCTTTTGAAGTCAGCATCGGTGAAACCCTGGAACGGGTCGGCGGTCCGTCCGCGGGGATGATGTTCGCCCTGGGGATCGTGGACCGGCTGACCCCGGAACCGCTGACCGGGGGTAAGCACTTCGCCGGAACCGGAACCATCGACGCGGCCGGGAACGTGGGCCCCATCGGCGGAATCCGGCAGAAACTGATCGGAGCATCCGACGCCGGTGCCGAGTATTTCCTTGCCCCTGCCGACAACTGCGGGGAGGTCGTCGGTCATATTCCGGAAGGCTTGGAGGTGGTGCGGGTTTCCACCCTGGACGAGGCTATCCAGGCGGTCGAGAAGCTCGCCGCCGGCGGGAATGCGGCAGACCTGCCTCAGTGCACCCCCTAGTAGTAGACGGCCCGCCCTAGTTACGATCGGGACAAGGTTGTTTGCGGCACCGGATCTGAGTGGCAGCCAAAGAGCAATCCAAGGCAGAATGATTTTACGGACGGCTTCCGGGTCAACCGGTGGGGAACAGGGCTGGAAAAACGACCCGAAAGCATTCCCGCCGGTGCATCCCGGAGAGGCCGCGAGCCGACGCACCGAACGATGAGGTAACTGTGACTTCCGGACCAAACGGCCCATTTTCCCGACCCGGCACGGCCACGGCCGTCGGCAGGCGACGGCGGCGCAGCCCGCTGATCGCAACGCTGATCGTAGTTGCCGTCCTGGTCATTGGATTTGTGTACTTCTCCCAGGTTTACGCAAATGTCCTCTGGTACAACCAGCTGGGGTATCTGGAAGTCTTCGTCAAGGAGAACCTGACCCGTATCTCCATGTTCCTGGCGGCCTTCCTCGTCATGGCAGCCGGCGTGTACGCCAGTATCCGGGTGGCTTACACCTCGCGGCCGATCTATGCGCCGGACAGTGCACTCCAGGACAACCTCAACCGGTACCAGGCCCAGCTTGAGCCCATCCGCAAGCTGCTGATGATCGGTATCCCGATCGTCGTCGGCGGCTTCGCCGGCACGGCTGCCATGTCCATGTGGCAGCAGGCCCTGCTTTTCTTCAACCGGCGCGATTTCGGACAGACAGATCCGCAGTTCAACATGGACTACAGCTTCTATCTGAACACGCTGCCCTTCATCGGGTTCCTGGTGGGCTTCCTGATCAGCGTCGTCGTCATTGCCGGTATCGCCGGCCTGATGACCCACTACCTTTACGGCGGCATCCGGCTGGAGGAGAAGGGCGTGTTCGTCAGCCGCCCGGCCCGCCTGCACCTGGCCATCATCGCCGCAGCCTTCCTCATCCTGCAGGGCATCAACTTCTGGCTCGACCGCTACGACACCCTGCTGAGCACCTCGGGAACCTGGACCGGCGCCCTCTACACCGACGTTGAGGCGGTCATCCCGACCAAGGCCATCCTGGCCGTTGCCTCGGTGATCGTTGCCGTCCTGTTTATCCTCTCCGCCGTCATCGGCCGCTGGCGCCTCCCGATTATCGGTACCGCAATGCTGATCATCACGGCCATCGTGGCCGGCGGCGTCTACCCCTGGATTGTCCAGCGGTACCAGGTGCAGCCTTCGGAACTGAGCCTTGAACGCGAATACATCCAGCGCAACATCGACCTCACGCGGGAGGCCTACGGCCTGAGCGACACCGAGGTCATCCCGTACGACGCCACGGTGAACGCCAACGCCGGAGCCCTTGCACAGGACGCCGGCACCACCGCCAACATCCGGCTCCTGGACCCGAATGTCGTCTCCGACGCGTTCGGCCAGCTGCAGCAGTTCCGCCAGTACTACCAGTTCCCGCAGACCCTGAACGTGGACCGCTACGAAATCGACGGCGAAGTGCAGGACACGGTCATCGCCGTCCGCGAGCTGAACGTCGGGGGCGTGCCCGCAGGGTGGGTCAACGAACACATCCTCTACACCCACGGCTACGGCGTGGTCGCAGCACGCGGATCCACAGTGGGGCCGGACGGCAAGCCGAGCTTCATGGAGTCCGGCATTCCCTCGACCGGTGTGCTCACCGACGGCGGGGACTACGAGCCGCGGATCTACTTCGGCGAGAACTCTCCGCAGTACTCAGTGGTCGGCGCGCCGGAGGGCACCCCGCCGGTGGAAATCGACCGCCCGCAGACAGGCAACTCGGAAGAGGAATCGCAGACCACCTTCAGCGGCGAGGGCGGGCCGAGTGTCGGGAACTTCTTCAACCAGCTGGTCTACGCGATCAAGTTCCAGTCCACCGAGCTGCTTCTCGCGGACGCGATCAATGAGGAATCCCAGATCCTGTATGACCGCGACCCCCGCGAGCGGGTGGAAAAGGTTGCGCCGTACCTGACGGTGGACAGCAACGCGTACCCCGCCGTCATCGACGGCCGGGTGAAGTGGATCGTGGACGGTTACACCACGAGCAAGTACTTCCCCTACTCCACGCAGCAGGAGCTGCAGGATGCAACCACGGACTCGTTGACGCCCGGTGCTGCGGCGCTGCCGCAGGAACAGGTGAACTACATCCGCAACGCGGTGAAGGCCACGGTTGATGCCTACGACGGTTCCGTGGAGCTGTACGCCTGGGACGACGAGGATCCGCTGTTGAAGTCCTGGCAGAGCGTCTTCCCCTCCACCCTGAAAAAGTACAGCGACATGTCGGCTGAACTGATGGCGCACGTGCGCTACCCGGAAGACCAGTTCAAGGTCCAGCGCGAGCTGCTCGGCAAGTACCATGTCACCGATCCGGATTCCTTCTACAAGAACGACGACGCCTGGAGCGTTCCCGCCGATCCCACGGGCGGCAACGGCAGCGTTAAGCAGCCTCCGTACTACCTGTCGCTGCAGATGCCGGGACAGGATGAGGCGACCTTCTCGCTGACGACGCCGTTCATTCCGTTCGTGAGCGAAGGCGGCGATCCCCGCAACGTGCTTTACGGTTTCCTCTCCGCGGAGGCGGACGCCGGCACCGGGGAAGCGGGAGTCAGGAGCGAGGACTACGGCAAGCTTCGGCTGCTTGCCCTGCCCACGGACACGGCTGTTCCCGGCCCGGGCCAGGCGCAGAACACGTTCAACTCCGATCCCACCGTCTCGAACGCCTTGAACCTCCTGCGCCAGGGCGCCTCGGAAGTCATCAACGGCAACCTGCTGACCCTGCCGGTAGGTGACGGCATCCTGTACGTGCAGCCCGTGTACGTCCAGTCCTCGGGTGAAGCATCGTATCCGACGCTGCAGCGGGTGCTGGTGAACTTCGGCGAGAAAGTGGGCTTCGCACCCACCCTGGAAGAGGCCTTGGACCAGATCTTCGGCGGAGACTCCGGAGCCTCTACAGGAGATGCCGGCAACGTCGGTGCTACGCCTCCGGCAGCGGAAGGCGGCGGAGACGAGACCGCCCAGTCCGAACTGGCTACGGCGCTTTCCGACGCCGGGCAGGCCATCCAGGACGGCCAGACGGCCCTTGGCCGCGGCGATTTCGCCGCCTACGGCGAGGCCCAGACCCGGTTGCAGGACGCCATATCCCGGGCAACTGCAGCCCAGGAACGGATGGAGGGTGCTGCCGGCGGCGACGCCACAGAGGCGCCTGCGGACGGCGCCACCGCTCCTGCGGAGGACGGAGACGGCGGCAACTAGCGGACGGCGGCGGGGCACGTAGGGTGCGCCGCCGCCGGCTCGCCGGCCCGCCCCCCGGTCCTGCAGCTATGGACCGGCGGGCTCCGGTTTGCACCACGGTGCTGCGGCGGGTAGAGTTAGATATCACGCCGCGGGGTGGAGCAGTTCGGTAGCTCGCTGGGCTCATAACCCAGAGGTCGCAAGTTCAAATCTTGCCCCCGCAACAAAAAGAAAGTCCTTCGAGGATCCGCAAGGAACCTCGGGGGACTTTTGTTTTGCCCGTCAACGGACCCACTAAACTGCCCCCATGGGCGATACTCCAGCGGAACGTGACCCGGACCGCGGTGAGACCCCGCTGCAGAAGCAGGACCGGAACTGGACGGACCTGCTGCAGGAGCTGCGGGTGCTCCAGACCGGGATCCAGATCCTGACCGGCTTCCTGCTGACGCTGCCGTTCCAGCAGCGCTTCACCGAACTGAACCCGGTGCAGGTGGGCATCTACCTGTCCCTGGTGGTGCTTTCGGTGCTTGTCACCGCGCTGCTGCTGTCAACGGTCGTGCTGCACCGCACGTTCTTCCAGCGGCGGATCAAAGGGAACCTGGTGGACAGCGCGGACCTGCTGCTGCGCTTAACCCTGGTCCTGGTGGGCCTGATCCTGGTCGGGACCATCGGCCTTGTGTTCGACCTCGTGCTTTCCGGTTCAGCCGGCGCCATAGCCGCCGTCTCGGTGGCGGTGGTGGTGGCGCTGCTGTGGCTGCTTCTGCCTCTTGCGCTGAGGCGGCAGGCCCTGCGGCAGCGCAAAGCCCGGCGGGTCCGCACCGGACGCACGAAGGGCGGGCACCGGTAGCGGCACCCGCCCTTCGGCAGTACTGGAAGCAGCTGCGGCTAGTCCTCGATGGCAGACTGCTTCGTACCGGAAGACTTTAGGGCCGCCAGCCGGGCTTCGACCTCGGTCTGCTCGCCGAGATCCTCAAGGGACTCGAACTGTGCATCGAGGCTGGAGGAAGCCAGTTCGTTGGCGCCGCGGACACGGGCTTCTTCGCGGCGGATCTTTTCCTCGAAGCGGCCCACCTCGGAGGTCGAGTCCATGACATCGATGCTCTTCATGGCGTCATGCATCTGCGTCTGCGCGGAGGCGTTGCGGGCGCGGGCAATCAATTCGTCGCGCTTGCTGGTGAGCTGGTCCAGCTTGCCCTTCATCTGGTTCAGGCCGGTCTTGAGGCGTTCAACGATCTCTTCCTGGGAAGCAATGGTCGGCTGGGCGCCCTTGGCTTCGTTTTCGGAGGCGATCTGGCGCTGAAGGGCTACCTTGGCAAGGTTGTCGAACTTTTCGGCGTCGGTGGTGTTCCCGGCCGCACGGAACTCATCTGCCTTGCGGGAAGCCGCCAGCGCCTTGTTGCCCCAGTTCTGGGCGTTCTGGATGTCCTCGTTGTAATCGTCCTGGAGCATCCGGAGGTTACCGATGGTCTGCGCGACAGCGCTCTCGGCCTCAGCGATGTTGTTGCTGTAATCCCGAACCATCTGGTCGAGCATCTTCTGCGGGTCCTCGGCCTGGTCGAGGATGGCATTGATGTTGGCCTTGGCCAATTGAGTGATACGTCCGAAAATCGACTGCTTAACCACGGTGTCTGCCTTTCAATCTGCTGTGTTCGGAAAAATCCCGCCTCCGCCATGGAGCGTTACGGGTACATCTTGGTGTACTTTTGCGTCTTTGGCCCGTGTTGGCTAGAAGTTTCCGCCGGATGAGCCGAACCCGCCGCCGCCTCCACCGAAGCCGCCCCCACCGAAGCCGCCGAACCCGCCGCCGCCCCAGCCGCCGCCGTGCGAGCCGCCGCGCAGGATGGAATCGATGAGGATACCTCCGAGGATGGCGCCGCCCAGGCCGTTGCCGCCGCCGCCGCCGATTCCGCCGCCGAAGCCGCCGCCTCCGTAACCTCCGCCGAAACCGTCAACGTCCTGCTGCGCCATTTCCGCTGCCTGTGCCGCCAGGGCATTGGCCTGCTGGGCGTAGGCGAGGGCGCTCACCGGATCTGCGGACTGCATGGCAACGGCCTGCTGCAGATTGCGCTCAGCCTCAGCCAGGCGGGTCCGGGCCTCACTGCCGACGCCGCCGCGGCGCGCCCGGATATAGTCCGAGGTGCCGGAAATCTGCGCCTGCGCGGCCATGATGGCGTGCTGCAGGGAATCCCGGGCCCGCCTCTCCTGCTCCTGGCGGTCCCGGATGCCTTCCAGTGCGGCGTCGAGTTGGCTGTTGGCCGTTTCCAGCCGGCGCAGCAGGTCCACCGGGTCAATGGGGCCGGCCTGCGTGGCCTGGTTCACGGCATCCAGGGCGGCACGGACGCCCGCTGCCGGACCGGCGAGACCGGGAGCGGTTCCGCCTGCGGCGATAGCGCCGGCCTGGGCCAGGTCCTGGTTGGCATCGGCGACTGCGCGCTGGAGCTCCTGCCGTGCGGCGTCGAGTTCCTGGCTCCGCTTGTCGATCGCGTCCAGCAGGACGTCGGCCTGGTGGACGGACTCTTCGGCCGCCCGGACGGAAACCACTGCCGAAGAAGTATCCCCTTCGGCCAGCTTTTCATTCGCCGTCGCTGCGGCATTGGACACGAACGCCAGGCGTTCATGGGCCTGATCGATGTTGTCGCTGATCTGGCTGAGCGCCGAGGCAGCATAGCGGGACCGCAGTGAATCCAGAGTTGCCGCCGAGGTGCTGAGCCGCGAGGCGGCCTGGTCGGCGGCTGTCTGTGCCGCGGCCAGGGCTGCCGGGGCGTTCTTCTCCAGTTCCCGGAGGGAATCGAACTCTTCCTTGTGTGCCTGCAGGGACTCGTTCACTGCCTCGCACCGGCGGATGATTTCCTTCAGCCAGGTCCGTTGCTGCTGTTCGGTGTCCGGTATGTGGTCGTCGAGCTGCTGCTGCAGCTTGAAGGACTCGCCCATGTGGGCGCGTGCTGCGGCCAGGTCCTCGGAGAAGGTCGTGACGGCACCCTCGCCGTAGGCGGCCATGGCAAATCCGAGTTCCTGCTCGCTGGACTTGATCGCATCGTCGGCTGCCACGAGCAGGCTGCCGGCGCGTTTGCGCAGGTCCGGCACGCTCATGGTGTCCAGCGGATCCACCGGTGCAGCGGGCCCCTGCTGCTGTACGGGCGCGGCGGCGACGGACTTGCGGCGGCGGCTGCGGATCAGCAGCGCGGTTCCCAGTCCACCGGCGACGACGACGCCGCCAACCAGGAGGGGTGCCACGTCGGCTCCGCCGGATTCTTCCGCGGCGGCTACTTCTCCGTCTCCGCCGCGGGCGATGTCTTCCAAGGACTCCGCAGCGTTCACGGCACTGTTGGCCCACTGCGCGGAGGAAATGTCCTGGGAGCCCAGAAGGGGGTCGGTCGCGGCAGCGAGGATCGCGTTGCGGCGCGTCTGGGTCAGGACGCTCTGGTCACCGGTGGAGACCTGAATCTTGCGTTCTTCGGTGGCGATGCTCAGGAGTGCTTCCTTAGCGCCCATGCCCTTGCCCTGCACCACCTGCTCTGACCAGGCGGCGGGGTCTGCGGGGCTGGTGAAGGAATCCACGTAAACCACGTAGAGGGTGTACCCGGAGTTCCGCTGTACCTCCGAAATCGCTTCCTCCACCTCGGAGGCATCACTGCCCAGCACATCGGCGGGGTCCACAATGTACTCGCCCGGCGGTATCCGCACGGGGGATTCCACCGGAACCTGGAGCACCGATCCGATGGCCGCCTGGACGGGGCCCGCAGGCCCGGCAAAGGCAGCGGCGGGGACCAGGACCGTAACTGCACTCAGGCCTAGTACGGCCGCCAACCTGTTCCGTGACCGCATACAACGTCCTTTGGTTTTCGTCTCGCTCGGTTCCAGCTGCCGTAAGGGGCAGCTCATGCGGCCCCGGACCTTGGTACCGATTCTAGGGGCCGCCCTATGCCGCGTCCACCGGGACCGGAGCGGGAGAGCCGGCTGCGCAACCTGGGAACGTCCGCCTGACCTGCACTTTTACCCTGTCTTTCGAGTAGCCTGCCAGTAAGACGGCGTCCGGGTTCTTCACAGCGGATGTCCAGCAATCGTCCCCGTACATCCCAGCTGACGCTGCCATAGTGGAAAAAAAGAACGTTGTGGCTACACCATGGGTAAAGCGAACTTTGAAAGGACAACCCACATGACTGACCAATACGGCGGTCCCGAGGGCACCGAACGCCCGTTGCCTCCCCGGCCACCGGCGCCGCCGTCGTATTCGGGGACCGCTTCGGGGGCAACACAGGGGAACCCGCAGACCGAACCCCTGACCAACGCCGTCCCGCCGCAGGGACAGCCGGGCGAAGGAAACGGACCGGCCGGCTACGGATCCTCCGCGTACGGGTCTGCGGGCTCGGGCACCGCTTTCCACGCACCGGCCGGAACTGCGCCGGCCCGCGAACCCCGGGCAAAGAAGTTCGGGGCGGGAACGCTCGTGGCGGGCATGCTGCTTGCGGGTCTGTTCGGCGGCGGGGTGGCCGTCGGCGCCAACACTCTCCTGGAAGACAGCAACACTGCCGGCCAGGCCAGCCAGCCGCAGACAGTCGTGGTGAACGACAAAGACAACGTCAACTCGGTCACGGCGGCGGCAGTGAAGGCCTCACCAAGTGTGGTCACCATTGAAGTTGCCGCCTCCGGCAGCACGGGCACCGGTTCCGGGATCATCCTGGACGATGACGGCCACATCCTGACCAACACCCACGTGGTGACCCTCGGAGGCACTGCCGCCGACCCCGTCGTCGAAGTCCAGACGGCGGACGGACGGGTCCTGACCGCGACCATCGTCGGGACGGACCCCCTGTCCGACCTCGCGGTCATCAAGGTGGATGCCCCCAACCTGACACCTGCTGCCCTGGGCGATTCCGGAAACCTGAATGTCGGGGACACCGTGATTGCCATCGGCGCCCCCCTCGGCCTGTCCGGGACAGTGACTGACGGTATTGTCTCCACCCTCAACCGCACCATCAGCGTCCAGTCCTCGGCCGCGCCGGAGGAGTCGGAGAGCTCAGACGAACCCGAAGACAACGGTTTCGGTTTCCGGTTCGCTCCGCCGGACGGATCGTCGCAGGACCAGAGCACCGCGGAGAGCTCAATCTTCCTCAACGTGGTGCAGACCGACGCCGCCATCAACCACGGCAACTCCGGCGGCGCGCTGGTCAACACCGACGGCGAAGTCATCGGCGTGAACGTCGCGATTGCCTCGGCTGCCTCCGGTGCCGCAGGCGAGGACAGCGGCAACATCGGTGTCGGGTTCGCCGTTCCCATCACCTACGCCGAGCGGGTAGCGGAAGAGATCATCGACAACGGGTCAGCGACCCACGGCTACCTGGGCGTCTCGGTGACGCCGGCAACCGCGTCCGATTCGTCGTCGACCTTCACTGTGGGTGCCGAGGTCGCTGAAGTGGTATCCGGGTCGCCGGGCGAAAAAGCCGGCCTGCGCAAGGGCGATGTGGTCACGTCCGTCAACGGCATCCCGGTTACGGATGCCCAGTCGCTGACTGCAGCCATCCGGATGCAGCCCGCCGGCGGGAAGGCCACCATTGACTTCACGCGCGACGGCAAAACGGACAGCGTTGACGTCACCCTCGGGGATTCGGCTAAGCAGTAACGCCGCCTGCCAAGGCTGCGTAGTTCGAGCAGGCAACGAAGGGCCGCGCCGGGAGCATCCCGACACGGCCCTTCCGTTTGCGCTGGCCTTCCGTTTGCACGGGCCTTGCATTTGCACCGACGCGAAAGCCCGGCCAGTGTGTGATTAGCTTTAAACGCGCCGCTTCGAGGGCGGCGCGCGTCGGCGGGAGGATCTCCAGGCCGCCGGGAAACGATTTTCCTACCGGAAAGGCCGGAATGCAGGAGTCAGCCACTCATCCGCTGAACATTGTTGTCTTGGTAAAGCATGTCCCCGACGCACAGTTTGACCGGCACCTCACCGGCCCCGGGCATACCCTGAACCGTGCTGAAAGCATCCTCTCCGAGCTGGACGAGTACGCCCTTGAGGCGGCACTGCAGCTGGCCGAGGCCCGCGGCGGGGAGAGCGCCGGGAACCGGGTGACCGCCCTGGCCATGGGCCCGGCGGCAGCAGTGAACGCGGTGAAGAAGTCCCTGCAGATCGGCGCCTATGCGGGCGTGCACCTGGCCGATGACGCCCTGGCCGGTTCCGATGCAGCCGGGACCTCCCTGGCCCTTGCCGCTGCGGTACGCGCTATCGCTGAATCCCAGGGGCCGGTGGACCTGGTCATCACGGGCATGGCCTCCACGGACGGTGAAACCTCGCTGGTTCCCGCCCAGCTCGCCGAAAGGCTGCAGCTGGCACAGGTGACCTTTGCTTCCGAACTCGACGTAGTGGACGTCGACGGCGCCCCGGTCGTGAAAGCGCGCCGCGACGGTGATTCCTTCACTGAAACCGTTGAGGCGCCGCTGCCGGCCCTGGTATCGGTCACGGACCAGGCCAACAGCCCGCGCTATCCGAACTTCAAGGGCATCATGGCTGCGAAGAAGAAACCCGTTACGGTGCTGACACTCGCCGAGATCGGAGTGGACCCGGCGCAGGTGGGGCACGACGGCGCCTGGACTGCCGTAGCCGCCTCCGCTCCGCGGCCGCCGCGCTCGCAGGGAACCATCATCACCGACGACGGCACCGCCGGCGTGCAGCTGGTGGACTACCTCGCCGCGCAGAAACTGATCTAAGACTTCTCCTGCTTGAAACCGGCGCTGCGCAGGCGCCGCCGCCTACGTCCTAAGGAGCGCACCATGGCGTCCGTCCTGGTTTTTCTCGATGTCCCAGCCCTGCCGCTGCCGCGGGCTGCCCGCGAACTGCTGACCCTTGCCGGCACGGTAGGTGAGCCCGCAGTAGCTGCCGCCCACCGCGTGGATCCGGCCATGCTCGACGCGCTTGCCTCGCACGGTGCCGTGAAGGTCTACGAGCCGGCGGGGGAACTGGACACCGTCCTGGTGGCCGCCAAGGCCGCCTTCCTGGCCGACGCTGCGAAGACCGAACAGCCCGCCGCGATCCTGCTGGGCAACTCCTTCGAGGACCGCGAAATTGCCGCCCGCGCCGGAATCAAGCTCGGCTCCGGCGTCATTACTGACGCCGTTGCAGTGGCGCCGGACCTCGCCGTCACCAAGTCGGTGCTCGCCGGGTCCTACACCTCGACCTGCCGGGTGCGCACCGGCACGCCCATCATCACCGTCAAGGCCAACAGCGTCGAGCCCGCACCCGCCGATCCGTCCGCCGCTGCTCCGCAGCGGGTCGAGGTTCCCCTCTCGGAAACCGGTCCTGCCGCGCGGGTCACGGGCCGCTCCGGGAAACGTGTGAGCGGACGTCCCGAACTGGCCGAGGCACGGGTGATCGTTGCCGGCGGACGCGGCATGGACGGGAACTTCGGCCCCGTGGAGGAACTGGCGGACCTCCTCGGCGGAGCGGTGGGCGCTTCGCGTGCGGCCACGGACGCGGGCTGGATCGAACATTCCGCCCAGGTGGGGCAGACCGGCAAGACCGTCTCCCCGCAGCTGTACATTTCCGCCGGCATTTCCGGCGCCATCCAGCAGAAGGCCGGTATGCAGACCGCCAAGGTGATCGTCGCGGTCAACAAGGACGCCGACGCCCCGGTGTTCGAGATCGCGGACTTCGGCATTGTCGGCGATGTGTTCTCCGTGCTGCCCCAGGCGGCAGAAGAGATCCGGAAGCGCAGGGCCTGAGATGTTCCCGACGTCGGCTCCCGGCCGGGTCCTGGCTTTCGCAGCCCATCCGGACGACATCGACTTCGGTGCCGCCGGCACCCTGGCCCGCTGGGCCCGCGAGGGCACGGAAATCACTTACTGCATCATGACCTCCGGTGACGCGGGCGGCTTCGACCCTACGGACCGCTCCGGCGTCAGCGCCCTGCGGAGCGGGGAACAGCGGGAAGCCGCCCGGCAGGTGGGAGTGCAGGACGTTGTGTTCCTAGGGGAGCGGGACGGCTACCTGGAGGTTAACCACTCGGTGATCGCGCGCGTGGTGGAGCAGATCCGTCGCGTGCGTCCCGACGTCGTGCTGTCCATGCACCCCGAGCGGAACTGGGACCGCCTCCAGGCGAGCCATCCCGACCATCTGGCCTGCGGCGAAATAGTGACCCGGGCGGTTTACCCGGCCGCCGAGAATCCCTTTGCCTATCCGGAACTCGCGGAGCAGGGGCTGGAAGCGTACAAGGTGCCGTGGCTGTTGTTTTACGGTGCGCCGCGTGAGCGGGAGAACACCGCCGTGGACGTTAGCTCCACGGTAGACGTCAAACTGGCCGCCATCCGGGTCCATGCGAGCCAGCATCCGGACATTGAGGGCATGGACGCCTCGGTCCGCCGGTTCCTGCAGGACAACGCCCGCCGGCACGGCCTGCCGGAGGGCGTCAGCGCGGAAACCTTCCACGCCGTAGGCGTGAATACCCCGGAGACCATCGCCGGGTTCTAGCTGCCGCAGCTACTGCCGGCTATCCTGCCGGCGCGTCCCTGCCGGCGGCCGGTTACGGGCGGACAGCCGTGGCGATCAGGGTGTCGGTATTCAGTGCGAAGTCGTCGCCGAGTTCGGCCAGGAACGCGGTCCGGACCCGGTCCACGGCTGCCGGGTCCTCGGGCAGCAGCATCCGGTAACCGCCGCCGAGCACCAGCGACCAGGCGAGGGACGGACTGAGCTGCACCTGCCCCGGTGTGGGGGCCACCGTGATATCGGTCAGGCCGAGCGACTCGAGCCAGGACGTGAGCTGCTCCGGTGTCTGAAGCCGCTGCGCGTTCTCGGCCCCCGACTGGGGAAGGGCCTCCAAATCGGGCCGTTCCTGCAGGCAGGCTTTCCACAGCAGTTCCCTGAAGGGTTCCCAGGATCCTTCGGCCCACGTGCTGAGGGCGAAACGCCCTCCACTGCGAAGCAACGACACAAGGTGGGCGGCGCCGGCGTCCATATCCGGAAGGAAGAACAGGGAGTAGGCGCAGACCACCGCGTCGTATGGTGCATCAGCCTGCCATGACGTGAGGTCGGCCTGTGCAAGGTGGACATTATTGAGTGCGAGGGTGTCTGCCTTGGCCTGCGTCAGGGCCAGCATCTCTGCGCTGAGGTCCACTCCGTCGACGACGCCGCCGGGACCGGCGAACTGTGCGGCCGGGATCGTGGTGGCACCGGTGCCGCAGCCTGCGTCCAGGACCCGGTCGCCGAGCGTGATGTCCGCTGCGGCTACGAGTGCATTTCCCATGGGGTTCCAGAGCGACGGCGCGAGCCGCTCGAAGTCGGCGGCGCCGTCGTCGAACGCGTTGCCGATGTGGAGTTCAGGCATGGGAAGTGTCCTTCGCTAGAGCTGGGCACCGGCGAAACCGTGCTGGCGCCAGGCTTCGTAAACGGCTATGGAGGCTGAATTTGCAAGGTTCAGGGAGCGCAGGGTGGGCAGCATGGGCAGCCGTACCCGGGCGGTGACATGCGGGTCTTTCTTCACCTCGTCCGAAAGCCCGACCGACTCGCGGCCAAACATCAGGACGTCTCCGGCACGATACTCGATATCCGTGTAGGAAGTGTCACCGTCCGAGGTGAAGGCATATACGCGTTCGGGTTTCAGGGCTTCCCAGGCGTCCTGCAGGCTTGCATGGACATGCAGGACGGCGAGGTCGTGGTAATCCAGGCCGGCGCGACGCAGCTTGGAATCCTCGAGGCTGAAGCCGAGGGGCTCAACCAGGTGGAGTTCGGCCCCCGTGATGGCGGCAAGGCGAATTGCATTTCCGGTATTGCCGGGGATTTCAGGGGAATGGAAAAGGATACGGAACACGACTCCATCCTATGCCCGGCGCCGGAGCCCAAACGCATCGCTCAACGGGTGGACGCGTCGATCAACGGCGCCAGCACCGGCAGCTGGACTGTGTTCGGTTGCGGGCCTTCGGCAAAGAACCGACGCAGTTCCCGCAGCAGGCCGCCGGGGTTGGCGACATGCAGGGTCGCAGGCGCTGAGCGGCTCAGCCTCGGCGGGTAATCGACGATGGGCTCGAAGGGGTTGCCGTTAGGGCTGTGGAGGACGAGCCAGCCCGTGGCGTTGCACTCCGGAAAGCGGGACTGGAGAGTTCGCACCGCATCGGCCAGCCGCAGGGTGGACACTTCCCGGCCGCGGTGCAGCAGATGCTGTCCGTCCCACCGGTAGTTGCCGGGCGAGGCCATCAGCGAACCCAGGACCGCCATTCGGTAACCGCCCAGCAGCACGTGGCTGACATCGAGGTTGCCGCCGCGCGGTCCTGTGTCCGGAATGTGGAGACCGTTGACCAGGCGCGCGGCCGGGTAGTCCTCCAGCAATTCGCGTTCCAGCAGGTGGATGGTCCGGTTCTCGGCATCGAAGCGTCCCGCGGCGTTGGAACCGATCCGAGCGAAGAAACCAGGACGGCGCGGTGCGCCGTGGACCTGCTGTCCGGCCAGGGCCAGGGGGATGAGGGGAGGATTCTTCGGGGAGAAGTCCGGAACAAACAACGGTGGCCGGTCCAGGTCTGCTGCAGTCCGTTCCGGGGCGGACCGGGTTCCTGCGGCACGGCTGGCCGGGCTTCCGGAGCCGGAGCCGGAGCTGGTGCTGGAGCTGGTGCCGCCTGCGCCTGCGCCCGTGTCCTGGCCGAATCGGCGATCGTATGCGGCCTTTCGCCGCGGATCGGAAAGCACCCGGTAAGCTTCCGTGACCCGGTGGAAGCTCTCGCTCGTGCCGCCCTGGTCCGGATGGGAGTTCCGGGCTGCTTTCCGGTAGGCGGCCTTGATTTCAGCCGCCGATGCCGTGCGGGCCAGGCCTAAGACCTCATAGAGCGTCGGGTCTGACGGGCTCAAAATGGTTCCTCTCGGGCAGGCTGGTCGCTGCGTGAGGCAAGTCTACCGGTGGTTCCGGCACTGCGGCCCGGCACGGGAGGGCCCCGGGGGAGACATTTTCCGCGGAAGGGCAGAGGAGGACAACGTGTGTCCTGCGCGCTGCGTATCGTCGGCGTGCATCGGGGATCCGACCCCGGCATACCCCTCACGGAGGAACGCCATGAATGACCAGATCCAGCCCTTCAGCATTCCGATCGACCCGGCAGAGGTGGACCGGCTAAAGGACAGGCTCCGGGGAACGCGGTTTGCGCCCGCGCTTCCGGGGGAAGAATGGGCAACGGGTGTCCCGGCCGGCTACCTCGAACGCGTGGTCACGTACTGGGCGGACGAATACGACTGGGTGTTCCACGCAACAACCTTGAATGATCTGCCGCAGTTCACCACCGTCATCGACGGCCAGCAGATCCACTTCCTCCACATCCGCTCGAAGGTCGAGGGTGCCTTGCCGCTCCTGCTCACCCACGGCTGGCCGGTTCCTTCGTCGAGTTCCTCGATCTGATCGGCCCGCTCACCGACCCGGCCGCGTACGGCCGAGGCACTGTAGACGCTTTCGACCTGGTGATCCCCTCACTCCCGGGGTTTGGGTTCTCGACCCCGGTGGCCCAGGCAGGTTGGGACACAGCGCGCATCGGCCGCGCCTGGGCAACTCTCATGAGCCGGCTGGGTTACGACCGCTACGGGGCACACGGGGGAGATATCGGCGCGGCGGTTTCGCCCGACGTCGCGCGCGCCGCTCCGGGCAACGTGGCGGGTGTCCATGTCAACGGGTCGATGGGCATGCCGCTGCAGACACCCACCAGCGATGACCTCGCCGCATTTACCCCGCTGGAGCTTGATCGGCTAAGCCGCGTGCAGCGTTTTATGCAGGAGGAATACGGGTACATCGCGATCCAATCGACGAGGCCGCAGACGATAGCCGCAGGCTTGGTCGATTCCCCGGCCGGCCAGCTCGCCTGGATCCTGGACAAGTTCCAGAAGTGGACTTTCCCGGAGAAAGCCCTCCCGGAGGCGGTCATTGACCTTGACCGCATCCTCACTAACGTCATGCTGTACTGGTCACCGGTTCCGGAGGAACGGCCGCGTTTATCGGCTACGCCCAGCAACCGGCAGGGGGAGCCCGCAGGGAGCCGTCGGGTGTGCCTACCGGCGTCATCATGTTTGCCCACGACGTCGGCATCCGCCGCTATGCCGAGCAGGAGAATACGATCACGCGCTGGACCGACATCACTGACCATGGCGGCCACTTTGCTGCCCTGGAGGAGCCTGCCCTGCTTATGGACGATCTCGCCGACTTCTTCCGTCCGCTTCGGTAAGGGCACTCCCGGTTCCTGCCTGATCCGTGGCGGAGCGGGCAGCCTGGGCGGCTATGCGACCGAATGCTGCGCGCAGTTCTGCAGGCTTGATGACGTCGATGTCCGCTTGCACCAGAAGGAGCCAGCGGGCGATGGAGTCATAACTGTCCGCTCCTGCCCGCACAATAACGGACCCCGCGCTGTCGGCTTCGACGGTTCCCCACGCCGGCGCCATCCACCGGCTCACGGCCTCCAGCGGGGCATGGATCCGTACCGTGGCCGTGACCTGCTGCCAGCTGCTGCGGAGCTGCTGATCCACCCATGCCTCGACACCGGCCCCGGGGAAGACGCGCCCGCGGACAGGCGCCTCGGTCACCGTCACAACGGAGATCCGGTCCACCCGGTACGTGCGCCACTCGTCCCGGTCCAGGTCGAACGCAACGAAGTACCAGCGGCGGGCCGTGTGGACCAGGGCGGATGAATCCGCTTTGCGCATCTTCTCCTTCCCGCTGCGATCCGTGTGCAGAAACTCCACGCGGCGGTGCAGGACGCAGGCCCGGGCTAAGTCCCCGAGCACACTGACGTCGACCGGAGCCGCCTCCGGTTCCCTCAGGCCGTCAATTTCCAGATCGACTGCGGCCTGGTCGAGGGCCGCCATGATCCACTGCACCCTTTTTGGCACAGAAGCGAGGACTTTCTGCAACACGCCGGCTGCCAAGTGCTGTTCGGCAGCCTCGTTCCACTGCCGCAGCGCGAGGGTGCAGGCCAACGCCTCATCCACGCTGAGGAAAATCGGCGGGAGTACCGTGCCGGGCTCCAAGGAGTAGCCTCCATCGATACCCAGGCGCGTGTCGATCGGGTATCCCAGATCGCGCAGCCGTGCCACGTCGCGGCGGATGGTGCGGGTTGTGACGCCGAAGTCGAACGCAAGGGTCCCGCCCGCGACGAAACCCTTCCGCTGCAGTTTCCTAAGGACCTCGAACGATCGCGACGCTGTATCCCACATAACGCAATAGTCGTCCCTATTGAGGACAGCCCCTGTCCTCAACGGAGCACAGCGACGTGCCGTCATCCGTGCTTCCGCTAGCCGGCGTCGCTTCCGTTGATCACCCGAAGCGTGGTTGCCCGGCTGTTGTCCAGCACCAGATCGGCCCGTGCAGCGGGATCCGCCGCAGCGAAATAGAGCTGTTGCCCGCCGACATACCGCTCGTGCGGACTCACCGCACCGGCCTGCCGGGAACCCGGCCCGGGACCGTCCCTGACTGCCATACGTGCAGCCGTTACGTCGAACGGCACGTCCAGGAACACGGAGAAGTCCCAAAAGTCCCGGAGCTCCTCCCGATGCAGGAAAAGTCCGTCGATAAGCACTACCGCATCCTTTGCGGCCATCACCGGCTCAGGATCCAGCACCGCGTCCGTTGGGAGGTCATGGCCCCGGTCCCGAAACTCCGCGGCGCCCGAGGCCAGGGGCGCCAGGACGTACTCCATGAACTGTTCCAGGTTGTAGGAATCCCGCCAGAAACCTTCGGGAGAGCCGCGTCCGCGCCGGTACCGGACGCTGCGCACGTTGTGGAAGGCATCAAGGGTGACCCGCAGGACCTGGCGTTGCGGTCCGTCAACCCCGCGGATAACACGCGCCAGGTCATCGGCGAACGTGGTTTTGCCGGCGCCGTCGACGCCGTCAACCGCGACCAGGAGCCGCGAATCAGTGCGCAGGGGAAGCAGGACGGCGGCCAGTTCCGAAAGAAAGGCGGCCCGCGCCAGGGGCTTGCCGGGGCGGAAGTGCGGGGCGATGGGCCTGGAATCGGCGTGCTGAAGCTCCATCGCGGCCATTCTGCCACGACGGGCCGGCGCCGGTCAGGGGAAGGTGGCGGAAGTGGGATGAGGGCACTCCACGGAAAACGTCAGGAAAGTCCCAGCCGCCCGAATCGGCAGCAGGCTCCATGGCCGCTAGAATTGGCTGGTGCCCGTGTATCTAGATCACGCGGCGACCACGCCGATTTCGGCTTCGGCCCTCGCCGCACTCACCTCAGAACTCAGCCGCAGCGGCAACCCTTCGTCCCTGCACGGCTCGGGCCGCCGTGCCCGAATGGTCGTGGAGGACTCCAGGGAAATCCTGGCCGCCGCCGCAGGCTGCCATCCCTCGGAGATCATTTTCACCTCCGGCGGCACCGAAGCGGACAACCTTGCCGTCAAGGGTCTTTTCTGGGCCCGGCGCGATGCCGACCCGGTGCGCAACCGCATCCTGGTCTCCGGCATTGAACACCATGCCGTACTGGACGCCGTCGAATGGCTGGAGAAACACGAAGGCGCGGTGCCGGTGTGGATCCCGGTGGACCGTGACGGCGTGATTTCCCTCGACGCCATCCGCCGGGAACTTGAAGCCAACGCAGACAGCACGGCCCTGCTCACCGCTATGTGGGCAAACAACGAGGTGGGTACCGTCCAGGACATCCGGGCCATCGCGTCCCTGGCCCACGAATACGGTGTCCCAGTCCATTCGGACGCCGTCCAGGCGTTCGGTGCGCTGCCGATCGGCTTCCGCTCCGCAGGCCTGGACACGATGGCCCTCAGCGCGCATAAGATCGGGGGCCCGGTGGGAGTGGGTGCCCTGGTCGTAGGCCGCGCCGTTAAGCTCACGCCCGTCCAGCACGGCGGCGGACAGGAACGGGACATCCGCTCCGGCACCTTGGACACCGCGGGAATCGCAGCGTTCGCGGCTGCAGCGCAGGACGCCGCCGAGCACCTGACGGACGAGTCCGAACGCCTGCGCACGCTCCGCGACTACCTCATCACCGGCGTCGAGCGGGCCATTCCGGAGGCAGTCCTGCGCGGCGCACGGGACGACGACGGCGGCGGACGCCGGCTGCCGGGCAACGCCCACTTCACCTTCCCCGGCTGCGAGGGCGATTCACTGCTTTTCCTGCTGGATCTGGCGGGAGTGGAGTCCTCAACCGGGTCTGCCTGCACGGCCGGCGTCCCGCGGCCCTCGCACGTACTGCTGGCGATGGGACTGACCGAAACCGAGGCACGCGGTGCCCAGCGGTTCAGCCTCGGGCATACAACCACCGCCGAAGACGTTGACACTTTGTTGCAGGCACTTCCCGAAGCGTACGAGCGCGCGAAGAAGGCCGGCATGGCCGGACACGTAAGCAGCATCCAAACAGCAGGAACAGGTTTTACTTCATGAAGGTTTTGGCAGCAATGAGTGGCGGAGTCGATTCCGCCGTGGCCGCGGCACGGGCAGTCGAGGCGGGGCACGACGTCGTCGGCGTCCACCTTGCGCTGTCCCGGATGCCGGGCACCCTGCGCACCGGCAGCCGCGGCTGCTGCACCATCGAAGATTCCCGCGACGCCTGGCGTGCCTGCGACATCCTGGGCATTCCGTACTACGTCTGGGACTTCTCCGAGCGGTTCAAGGAAGACGTGGTGGACGACTTCGTGGCGGAATACGCCGCCGGCCGCACACCCAACCCCTGCATGCGCTGCAACGAACGGATCAAGTTCGCCGCGCTGCTGGAAAAGGCGCTGGCGCTGGGCTTCGATGCCGTGTGCACCGGCCATTACGCCAAGGTCCTCACCAACGCCGAGGGCAACCCGGAGCTGCACCGTGCCGCCGACTGGGCCAAGGACCAGTCCTACGTGCTGGGCGTGCTCACGGAGGAGCAGCTGCGCCACTGTATGTTCCCCTTGGCTGAGACCCCGTCCAAGGCCGAAGTGCGGGCCGAAGCCGAACGCCGCGGGCTGTCCGTGGCGAACAAGCCCGACAGCCACGACATCTGCTTCATTCCCGACGGCGACACCCGCGGCTGGCTCGAAGAGCGCATCAACATGACCGAGGGCGACATCGTGGATGAGACGGGGGAGAAGCTCGGCACCCACCCCGGCGCCAACGCGTTCACCGTGGGCCAGCGGCGCGGCCTGAAGCTCGGCACGCCCGCCGCGGACGGCAAGCCCCGCTTCGTGCTGGAAATCCGCCCCAAGGAAAACAAGGTTGTGGTCGGACCCGAGCAGCTGCTGAACATCGACCAGATGCGCGGCATCAAGATTTCCTGGGCCGGACTGCCGATCCCCGAGATCGCTGCCCGGACCACGTTCCAGTGCATGGTCCAGGTCCGTGCCCACGGCGACCCCGTGGCTGCCACCGGCTGGATGGAAGACGTAGCCGACGAGGCCGCCGGAGCAACCCGTGAAGAGCTTGTGGTCCGGCTGGCCGAACCCATGCGCGGGGTTGCCCCCGGTCAGTCCATGGTGCTTTACCAGGGGACCCGGGTGCTGGGACAGGCCACCATCGACTCGGCGCGTTCCCTCGAGTGGGACCCCGCAGCCGTTTCGTAATGTGCTCCGGGCCGGGAGCCGCTCCACCTAAACTGGACCAATGAGCCAGACAGGACCAATGAGCGAATCACCGGACCACGAGTTCGATCCGCGGGCAAGTTCCCTTTCCGGGAAGGTTGCCGAGGACGTCATGGAAGAGCTGCTTGCCGTGCGCAGCAGCATTGACAACATCGACGCGACTCTCGTGTACCTTCTTGCCGAACGCTTCAAGGCAACCCAGCGGGTGGGCCATCTGAAGGCGGAGCACCACTTGCCGCCGGCGGACCCGGGACGGGAAGTGGCCCAGATTGCGCGCCTGCGCCGCCTCGCCGCGGATGCCCATCTGGACCCGGCCTTCGCGGAAAAATTCCTGAACTTCATCATCAGCGAAGTGATCCGCCACCATCAGGCAATCTCCCAGACCCGCAACGGCGGAACAGATGTCCCGGAGTCCTGAGGACCGGCGCGGCGAAGCAGCTCTTCCGGAACCGCCCGCCCGCCCCGAAGCACGCAACGGCATGGTTACGGCGACGGCGCTCGGCAGCTGGCCGGGGACCGATCCGGTCGAATCGAGCCGGGTAGTCCGGGGCGAGCTGGGGGACCCGCACCTGCCCTTCCTGGTCGAACTGCCGCAGCGCGGGCCAGGTGCGGACGCGCTCGGCCGGAGCGCCGCCCTGCTCGTGGACCTTTTCGTGGATGTCCAGCCGCACGGTTGGCGTCTGGTGGGGCGGCCGGGCAAGGACCACCGGCGCGCGGCATCCCTGCTGACCCAGGACCTGAACGCACTGGCCGACGTCGTCGGAGCGGAAGAACGAACGGGCGAAGCGCTGAAAATCTCCGTACGGGGGCCGCTCTCGCTAGCCGCGAACCTTTATCTGCATAACGGCGAACGGGCGTTGTCCGACGCAGGTGCGCGCCGGGAGATTCTCCAGTCCTTCACTGCCGGAGTGGGCGACTATGTGGCTCGCGCGTCGTCGTCGGCACCGGGCGCCCGGATCACCGTGCAGGTCGACGAACCCGACATCGCCGCTGTCCTGGCCGGCGGGATCCCCACCGCCAGCGGCTACCGCACCCTGCGTTCCGTGCCGTCGTCGGAGGTATCCGGCGCCTGGCAGCAGGTCCGCGAAGCAATCGAAGCCGTCGGCGCGGACACAGTCTTCACCCTGCCCCGTGCGGAGGGATTCGGACCGCTGCGGCCCGGCACACGGTCACCGTTTGAGCTCGCCGTCGGTGCCGGAGCGCAGGGCGCGGCCCTCGACGCAGCCGGGCTGGACGCCCGCGACTGGGAAGGCATCGCCGAAGCCGTGGAAGGCGGACGCCGGATCTGGCTGGGTATCCTTCCGGTTCCTGCGGACGGAGCAGCACTGCCCCAGGTCACCGACCTGGTGGAACGGGTGCTGCGGCCCTGGCGGAAACTGGGACTCCCGCTTCAGGACCTGCCGGCGCTTCGCCTGACACCTGCCGCCGGGCTCGCCGATATTTCACCGGAAGCGGCGCGGAAGGTCCTGGCCCGCCTCACTCAGACGGCGTCTGCCCTGGACCAGGTCGTAGCCGAGGGGTAAACGGGACCGGTCCGCGTGGACCTAGGTCCGGCGCTCCCAGCGTGCCGGTTCGACGTCGGCAGGCAGGCCGCCGTCGAAATCCCGGCTGGCGTAGGTGAAGGCGCCGTCGTACTCGAAAACCGTGCCGACCTGCCGCTGGATGACCCGGGTGCGGATCCGGAACTGATCCTGCTGCGCGTCCCACCACTGTTCCACCTGCGCGTCGGCACCGGCGAAGTCCGGCAGGGGCAGCCGCAGCGGACCGAGGAACAGCCGGCTTCCCGGGGAATTCATGTGCAGATGACCGTCGTCCGAAACCCGCAGCAGCAGGTTCGTGGCCAGGTTGCGGCGGCGGCCCAGATAATCCGTCAGGACCCCGGGACCGGTCAGCACAGTGGTGTCCTCGAAGGTCCGCTGCCGGCCCGGGAAATCGAAGCGGCGGACCGCCGTCAGCGCCGGCCGGCCCCACGGGTCGAGGTGCGGATAGTTGCGGATGGAGAAGGGGACGGAGGTCCCGTACTCCGGGAAAAAAGCGTTGGACACCGGAACCAGCGGCAGCAGCGGACGCAGCCAGGCCCGTGGACAGCCGGCACGGAGAAATACGCCGGTGCCTTCACCGAACCGGCCGGTGTCCGGGCCGAGGCTGAAATACGCCTGCAGCTGGGGCTGCAGGCGGAGAAACCCTGATCCGAGGACCTGCTGGTACACGGAGTCCATGGCTACAGCCTTCCGGCGGCCTTGAGGCGGAGATACATATCTGCAAGTTTCGGCGCCAGCTCGTGCGGCGGCTCATCCACAACTTCCGCTCCCATCGAGCGCAGCTGCGCACTGACCGCAGCCCGGTCGAGCAGGGCCCGCTCCGCTGCCGCGGCACGGAAGACCGCCGGCGTTGTACCTCCGCCGGAACGCAGTTCGTCCAGGCCCGGATCCCGCACGGAGGCAACCACCACCACGTGCTTTTCCAGCAGCCGGGGCAGGACCTGCACCAACCCCTCCTCCACAGCTCCGGAATCCAGTGCGGTGATCAGGACAACAAGGGAGCGGCGTGCGGACACGGCGTGCACTGCGCCGGGCAGCAGGGAGAAATCCGCTTCGATGAGTTCGGGTTCCAGCGGTGCCGCCGCAGTGACGAGCCGGCTCAGCAGGTTTTCCTTGCCGCCGGAGTCAACACGCGCCCGGATCCGCCGGTCGAAGGCCAGGAAGTCAACACGGTCGCCGCCGCTGCGGGCAAGCACGGCCAGGAGCAGGGTAGCTTCAATGCCGGTGTCCAGGCGGGGTTCGTCGTCGATCCGGGCGGCGGACGTCCGGGAGGTGTCCAGGGCAATGACCACCCTGCGGTCGCGTTCGGGCCGCCAGGTCCGCACTACGGTCTCCCGGCGCCGGGCGGTGGCACGCCAGTCGATGGAGCGGACGTCGTCGCCGCGCACATATTCGCGCAGGGAGTCGAATTCGGTTCCGGCTCCGCGCAGCTGTACCGACGTGTTGCCGTCCAGCTCCCTTAGCCTGCGCAGCTTGGAAGGCAGGTGCCGCTTGGCGTGGAACGGAGGAAGCACCCGGATTTCCGCGGGGACAGGCAGCGTCCGCTGACGGGCCGCGAGCCCAAGAGGCCCGAAACTGCGTACCGCCACATGTCCGCTTTTCAGGATCCCGCGGCGGGCGGGTTCCAGCACCACTTCCATGGTCCGGGCTTCACCGGCCGGAACGGTCAGGCGCTGCTGCGGGTTGCGGGCACCGGCAGAAGGCTGCCAGCCGTCCCGGACCACGGCCCGCAGCCGGGCCTTGGCGTCATTGCGGACCACCAGGGTGCCTGCCGTCGTTTCACTCAGCCGCACGCTGTCCGGCAGGCGCCGCTCCACGCGGAGCCGCCGAACGGGGGCAGCCAGCAGCAGGTCCAGTCCGGCAGCGGCGGCCAGGAAGGCCAGCCAGAGCAGGATCGAGACGGCGCCGGGGTACAGCACCACGGCCACGGAGCCCAGGAGCGCCAGCAGGACAAAGCGGCCCGAAACAGCCATCGGCGCTACCGGGGAACCGGCACTGTGGCGAGGATGCTTCCCAGCACATCGTCCACATTGACCCCGTCCATCTGGGCCTCGGGCCGAAGCGCCACGCGGTGCCGCAGGGCGGGAAGGGTGAGCGCCTTGACGTCATCCGGAGTCACGAAGGTCCGTCCCGAGAGCCAGGCCCAGGCCCGCGCAGTATTCAGGAGGGCAGTTGCCCCGCGGGGGGACACCCCTAGCTGGAACGACGGCGCCGAACGCGTCGCCCGGACCAGGTCCACGATGTAGGCGAGGACCTCGGGTGCAACGGTTACCCTGGCCACTGCCTCGCGTGCCAGCTCCAGGTCCCGGGCCGAAGCCACCGGCCGGACGCCGGCCGCGGCGAGGTTCCGCGGATCGAAGCCGCCGCTGTGCCGGCGGATCACCTCGATCTCGTCCTCCCGGCCGGGCAGGTCTAGCGTCATCTTCAGCAGGAACCGGTCGAGCTGGGCCTCGGGGAGCGGGTACGTTCCCTCGTACTCCACCGGGTTCTGGGTCGCCGCAACAATGAACGGCTCGGGCAGCGGACGGGTGACGCCGTCGACGGTCACCTGGCGTTCCTCCATGGCTTCCAGCAGGGACGCCTGGGTCTTGGGCGGCGTGCGGTTGATTTCGTCCGCGAGCAGGATGTTGGTGAACACCGGTCCCTCCCGGAAGGAGAACTCGGAGGAACGGTTGTCGTAGATCAGGGAGCCGGTGACGTCGCCGGGCATGAGGTCGGGGGTGAACTGGACGCGCTTGGTGTCCAGGTCCAACGCCGCGGAAAGGCTTCGAACCAACAGCGTCTTGGCGACGCCGGGCACCCCCTCGAGCAGCACATGCCCCCTGGCCAGCAGGGCGATGATCAAGCCCGTCACGGCCGCGTCCTGCCCCACCACTGCCTTGGCAACCTCACGCCGGACCTGCTCCAGGGCAGCACGCACGGGGTCCTCTCCCGGAGAGGGAGGAGGCGCCGGCGCGGTGCCGTTGGCGGCTCCGGAGGGTGCGGGTGCGTAGGGCTCGTACTGCTGGCTCATGATGAAGTGGCCTCTTCCTCTAGGTCTTTCAGGTCCTGCGCCCAGCGCACGAGTTCCGCGCCCGTTCCGGGCAGTCGCTGGTTGAGCAGATGGTCAATCTCGGAATAGCTGCGGCCGGATGCGTTCGCCGCCGCACGCGTGACCGTGTCGACGCCGGCGCCCGGGCCCACCCGCAGGTGCGCCGCCAGCCGGGTCATGGCCGCGGCACGCAGTGTGGCGGCTGCATGGGACACCGCCTGGCTGTCCTGGTACAGGCGGGCCCGGCCCTCAGCGGTCTCGGCCGCATGGACGATAACGGGCAGGGGTTCCTCCACCAGCGGCCCCAGCCTGCGGCCGCGCCAGAAAGCTGCGGCGCAGGCGACCAGCAGGAGCCAGAACAGGAGCGGATTCACCCATGGGGGCAGCAAGGCAAAGGGATCGGCGGGTGCTTCCGACGCGGGAATATCGAAGGGGCCGGCCTGGTACCAGACCAGTGTTTCGTCCGCACCGAGCGTGCGGAAAACCAGTGCGGCGTTGCCCTCGAGGGCAACGCTTTCGTTGGCGAGCAGGTCCGCGCTGCCAAGCACCACGGTGGAACCGCCCTCGGTAGCCGCATAGGCACCCGCAGCGCCGGCGCCCTGGCTGCCCGGAGCCGGGAAGCAGGTGACGGGCCCCCGGTAGGTTTTCCCGCCGGCATCAATGGCTCCGGCCGCCTCGGCATCTTCGTTGCTGCAGTCAGCGTCGAGCCGGTGGCGGTCAGGATCCTCGGGAAGAACTCCGGCGGAACGGATCTGAGGCGCAAAATCCGCCAGTTGCTCAAAGGACGGTTCCACGAGCACTACCCGGCCGGCAG
The DNA here is from genome assembly GCF_025244825.1 of Arthrobacter jinronghuae. Lineage (NCBI taxonomy): Bacteria > Bacillati > Actinomycetota > Actinomycetes > Micrococcales > Micrococcaceae > Arthrobacter > Arthrobacter jinronghuae. The sequence goes on along the minus strand of NZ_CP104263.1, from coordinate 2,638,592 downwards.
CGTCGGCAAGGTCCTCGCGTTGTTCACCGGTGAGGAAGCCCGAGGGATCAAGGAACAGCAGAGTCGCCCCGGGATTGTCATCCAGGGCGGCCTGCGCTTCCGCCAACGTCTGGTGATGCTGCACGTCCACTCCCTGGTCCGCCAGGATTTCGGCGGCGGCCATGGCTCCGTCCGGGGCAGGGTTGGCGGGGGAGAGGGCAGCGGTGTCGTGATCAGCACGTCCCCAGACCGAAGCAATCACGACTCCGCAGAGCAGCAGCAGAAGCAGAAGCGGGACCCGGTGCCGGCGCAGCCAGGCCGCGACCCGGCTGCGTACCCGCCCCGGCTCTTCGTCGCCTTCACTTCCCGGGGCACCAATGCTGCCGGAAGGCACCGCTTCAGCGGCAACCCGGCTCATTGCGGCACCGCCAGCGGCGGTTCCGCCGATGCCGAAGATGCAGGACGGGCCGCCTCCAAAGCCGTATCAAGGGCAGATGCGCGTCGGTAGTCCGCGTCCGCGGCAATCCCCTTCCCATAGAGCACTTCGTCGAACCGCTGCTGGATCCACGTGATCTCCGGGTGGAAGTCCGGGAAGGCGGCGGCCAGCCTGGTGCCGGCTTCGGCGGCCGTCCGGGCGGGCCGGGCATCGAAAATGACCCGTTCCTCCGCCGAACGGACCATCGCGCGGAAATACTCGGCAAGGGCCTCATTCCAACGGTTCTCTGCGGCGGCCTGGTCCGCGCGGGTACGGTGGTCGGTCGCCCGTTCCACGACGTCGTGCGCGAAGACCTCGGCCCGCTTTTTAGCGGACGCATTCAAGCGGGGGCGAATCACGAGAATGGCCACGGCCACCAGCACGACGGCGGCCAGGACCAGTACCAGGACTCCCGGACCCGCGCCGAGACCGTCCGCATCCTCGAACAACTCGTTCAGCCAGTCGCTGACCCGTGCCCAGAACCGGTCGAGCAGGCCGGGTTCGGCTTCTTCGTACACGCGCTTGGACAGCTCCTCGCGTGCCCAGTCCCGTGCCTGGTCGGCATCGGGCTCGATCGGGGCCTCCATGGCGGCGCCGGACCAGAGGCGTGCTGGGGACGGCATGTCTACTTCATGCCCGCAGGGGGACCGGGCGGCGTGTTCCGGGCCATGGGCACGGCGTTACGCCCAGGCAGGAAGTCCGGATCCTGTGCCTGCGGATTCTCCTGATCCTTCATCAAGGCAAGGTCGAAGCCTTCCCGGCGGATTCGGAGGTCAACATACAGCAGGGCCGTGACGGCACTTTGGAAGGCACAGGCCAACGCGCCCAGCAGCAGGGAGAAAACCAGGATCAGGACAACGCTGACTCCGATGAGGACGGCGCTTTCCGCCAGGGTGAGCATGCTCCCGACGAAGGAGAGCGGCACCGTAAGGACCTGGGTAAGGATATTGACGATCAGGCTCGTCAGGGCCATGACACCGAAGGTGCGCCACCAGTTGCGTCCGGTGAGGCGCCAGGACCGCCGAATCGCAGGGAAGACACCGATACCTTCCAATACCAGTGCTGCCGGTGCCAGGGAGAGTTTCACCGAGACCCACACAGCCGCGGCCATCACCGCGAACAGGGCCGGGATCACCACGATAAGCCCCGCTGCATCGAAAGTATCGATGATCAGGTAAGCCAGCATGGCCAGGACCGTGACGCCCACGGCGGCACCGGCCAGCATTAGTAATCCGAGGCCGGCAAGCGGGCCGAGGGTGCCGCGGGCCAGCCGCCAGACCTGGCCGAAGCCGGTCCGCAGGTTCAGGGTGGACCGCACTACCGGAAGGACCAGGAGTCCCTGGACAATCAATACCCCGGCCATTGACAGGCCGCCGAGGGTCGAAACCGCCCCCACGACCGTTCCCAGGACCGGGCCCGTGACTTCGCCGCTCGCTGATCCGCTCTGCAGCCACCCGTCAATGGAGACGAAAAAGCCCGCGCCGAGTCCGATCAGCAGCACGCTCACGACAGCTTGGACCACGAACGCGTTGCCGAAGGCGGCCAACGCGTTGCGCCGGCACGCCTGGAACGCTCCGTCAAGGATTTCACCCAGTCCCAGGGGGCGCAGGGGAATGATGCCCGGTTTGGGCGGAGGCGTGTAACCGGGCTGGGGGAGGGGGCCTCCCCGGTAGGGGTTGGGCTGGTCCCAGGCGGATGCCTGCGGCGGGTAGCCCTGCGCAGCAGGTTGCTGCGTCCACGGATTACCCTGCTGCTGCGCCCACGGGTTCACGGGAGGCTGCGGCATTCCGGGCGGCGGAGGACCCTGCTGCTGCGCCCACGGGTTCACGGGAGGCTGCGGCATTCCGGGCACAGGCATCCGGGCGCCGTCGTTCGGCGCCCGGTACTCGGGGCTGCTGTTTCCCGGGCCACTGTAGTGCCGGTCGTTGTGTTCTTGCTCGCTCATCCTTACCCGTTCCCCCGCAGGCAGTAGCTTTTAGTTACCTCGACTATAGTGACGCTCCGCCCAAACGGCACCCGGCGAGCCGTGGCGGCATATGTGTCCCTTAGGATGATAGGGATTAACTTAGTCGGCTTAACGCCGTGGGGAGCGGCAGCCGATGCTGCTCCGGACGCGCAGCGGCGCGGAAGTCAAGCAGCGGAAACAGGGAGCTATGAAGGCACGCATACTGGTCGTAGACGACGACGAAGCACTCGCCGAAATGATCGGTATTGTGCTGCGCAACGACGGGTTTGAACCGGTGTTCTGTGCCGACGGTTCCTCCGCACTCGAAGTGTTCCGCAACAGCAAGCCGGATCTGGTGTTGCTGGACCTGATGCTTCCCGGCATCGACGGCATCGAAGTGTGCCGGCAGATCCGCAGCGAGTCCGACACCCCCATCGTTATGCTCACCGCCAAGTCCGACACGTCCGACGTCGTGCGCGGCCTGGAATCCGGCGCCGACGATTATGTGCCCAAGCCCTTCAAACCCGCGGAGCTGGTGGCGCGCGTGCGTGCCCGGCTGCGCCCGGGCGACCAGAAATCACCGGAGACCCTGCGGATCGGCGAGGTCTCCATTGACGTTGCGGGCCACTCCGTGACCCGAGGCAGCGACAGCGTTTCGCTGACGCCGCTGGAATTCGACCTGCTCGTGGCACTGGCACGCAAGCCCTGGCAGGTTTTCACCCGCGAGATGCTGCTTGAACAGGTCTGGGGGTACCGCCACGCCGCCGACACGCGGCTGGTGAATGTGCATGTGCAGAGGCTCCGCTCAAAGATCGAACGCGACCCCGAAGCACCCGAGATTGTATTGACGGTGCGCGGTGTCGGATACAAAGCGGGCCAGAGCTAAGTTGCCGGGTTTCCTGGCCGGGATGGCCGGGAAATCCCCTAAAACCGATATGGCGCTGCAGGGCCTGGTACGCCTGCGGGATTCCTTTCGGCGGGCCACCTTCCATCGGATCGCCCGCCTGTGGCGGAGGTCCCTGCAGTTCAAGACGGTGGTTTCCACGCTCCTCCTGGTGGCGCTTGCAGGTGCCGGGATCGGTGCCTTTCTCTCCCACCAGATTGCCGATTCCCTCTATGAAGAGCGGCTGACACAGTTCCGAACCGAAGCGACGTCGGGCCTGTCCAAAGTGAAGGACAACTTCCGGGACACCGCCGCTAGCGACCGGGAGGGCACCGACCGGCTGGTCATGGACACGCTTCCGTTGCTGGAAGGCCAAGGTGCAGACGCCCAGCGGACTTATCTGCTCACCCCGCTGCCGACCGAGGAGCCCCTGTACGTCACGTCCTCTGTGAACAGCGGAACCATTACCGCCAGCGGCATTCCGGTGGCCCTCAGCGACGCCGTTATCGCCAGCGATGCCACAGCGTCCGAGACGGATTACGTGTTCTGGTCTCCGCTTGAGCTCGCCAACGGCGAGCCCGGCATAGCGTTCGGCACCAAGGTCACACTGCCCCCGGACAGCTCGGAATATGCCCTCTACCTGATCTATGACCTGCATTCGATGCAGGCGACGCTCGACGACATCCACCGGATTCTCTGGATCGCGGGATTCCTGCTGCTTGCCATCAGCGGCACGATCGCGTGGATCGTAGCCAAGGCCGGCCTGGGCGCGGTCAGCGACGCGGCAGCGGTGTCGGAGAAGCTGGCAGCAGGTGAGCTGCAGGAGCGCATGGAGGTCAAGGGCGAGGACGAAGTTGCGCGCCTGGCGGCGTCGTTCAACCGCATGGCCGGCACGCTGCAGGACCAGATCACCCAGCTGGCTACACTGTCGCGTATGCAGCAGGTGTTCGTCTCCGACGTCTCACACGAGCTGCGGACGCCGCTCACCACGGTCCGCATGGCCGCGGAGGTGCTCTACGAAGCGCGCGACAGCTTTGATCCGATGTACCGGCGTTCCACGGAACTGCTCTATCACCAAGTGGAGCGGTTCCAGGCGCTGTTGGCGGACCTGCTGGAGATTTCCCGGTTCGACGCCGGGGCGGCTGCGCTCGATTTGGAACCCACAGATGTCTTCCATATTGTCCGTGACGTCATCGACGCCACGGAGCCGCTCGCGAACAACTGCGGCTCCGAGGTGGTTGTGGTGTCCAAGGAGTCCAGCTGCGTTGTGGACGCCGATCCGCGCCGGATCGAGCGGATCCTGCGCAACCTGCTGGTGAACGCATTGGAGCACGGTGAAGGAGAACCCATCGAAATTGCGATAGCAGCTTCCGAGGAGGCTGTGGGCATAGCGGTCCGCGACCATGGCATCGGGATGACCGAAGAAGACGCCGAGCATGTCTTCGACCGTTTCTGGAGGGCGGATCCGGCGCGGGCACGCACCACGGGCGGCAGCGGGCTGGGCCTGTCCATCGCCACCGAAGACACGCGGCTTCACGGCGGCTGGCTCGAGGCCTGGGGCGAACCAGGAAACGGATCCTGCTTCCGCCTGACGCTTCCCCGCCGCCATGGTGCAGGCTTTGACTCATCCCCGGTGCCGCTGTCTCCCCGCGAGGTCGCTGCCGGCCCCCTGGCGCTCACTGCTGCGGCTCCGATCCGGGAAGAGGATATTGATGCCTACTAAGCGGAAGGTGCTGCCCAAGGCGCGCCGGGGACGGACCGGAAGGATGCTGGTTCTGTGGCTCAGTATCGTTCTGGTTCTGGTCGGCTGCTCCTCGATACCCACCGTTGGACCGGTAGGCACGGCATCGGCGGAGAATAACGGGGAAACGGGCGAGGACGCGGTTTTCTCGCCCGAGGGTCCGGCCGAGGATGCCTCGCCGCAGGACATCATCCGCGGCTTTATGGAGGCAGGCAGGGGCGCAGCAGACGATTACAGCGTGGCCCGGCAATTCCTGGCCCCGGAGCTGGCGACTACATGGTCCCCCGAGGAACGGGTGACCATTTACCGGTCCTCACGCATCGTGGCCATGCCGGAACCGGACCTGTTCCAGATTCAGCTGGAAGTGCAGGGGCGGGTGAATGTCCGGGGCATCCGGACGGACGCCGCGGAGGGCAGCACCGAAGCTTTCCCCGTCCAGCTCGAAAATGTGGACGGACAATGGAGGCTCAGCGCCGTCCCCGACGGGATCATCGTGTCCCTGGCGAGTTTCCCTGCGATTTTCATCGCCCACAACCTCTACTTCTATTCGAGTGATTACCAGTACTGGGTCCCGGATACGCGGTGGTTCATTCAGCGCGCCGGCATTGCCGCCAACATCGTCAAGGAACTTCTCGTAGGACCCGCTCCGTACCTCCAGGGTGCAGTCCTCAGCGCCTTCCCTTCCGGAACCGCCTTGGCACGCGATGCGGTCCCGGTGGCCTCGGGAAAGGCTGTCGTGGATTTCGCGGATGAATCGCTGCGGGACTCCAGCGACCGGAACCGGCAGCAGATGGTGAAGCAGCTCGAACAAAACCTGCGCGGCCTCAACAACGTCACCTCTGTGCGGATGACGGTGGACCAGCGGGACGTAGACCTCGGCAAGGGCAGCGGCGAGCTGCCGTCCGCCGTGGCAGACCCGTCCGCCGGAGCCACACAGATCGTGGTCTATCAGGACGAACTGGCCTACTACGCGGACGGTCCCGAACCGATCGGGGATATTCCGTCAGTGGCGGAATACGGCCCCCGGCATCCGGCCATGTCTGTGGATGGATCGGTCATCGCCTTCCTGAACAGCCAGGAGGACACGCTGCTGGTGACGGGAACGGGACAGGACGTTTCAGTGGTGGCCGAGGCCGAAAGGTTTACGGCGCCCAGCGTGGATCCCCGCCGGTGGGTCTGGACTTCCCAGCCCACGGATACCGGATCCCAGGTTCTCGCGGTACCGCCCGGGGGAGACCGGAGTTCCGCGGCCGTCCTTTCTGCGCCGTGGCTGGAGGGGCAGACCGTGACGGAACTGCGGATTTCCCGCGACGGCACCCGGGCCCTGGTGGCGGCGAACCGGGACGGACGCAGCGAGGTGATGATTGCCGGCGTCGTCCGGTCAGCCGAAGGCGTTCCCGTCTCCCTCACGGCTCCGATGGTCCAACAGGTGCCGCCGGAAGCGGGGGCCGTGAACCGGGTCAAGTGGGCTTCGGAAGACACAGTGGTTGCCGTCCAGTCCGGTGCGGAGGAAGCCGTGCCGGTAATCCTCAGCACCAGGCGTGATCCGGATCTGCTTTCCGCGAAGGAAGGGATCACGGGCCTCAGCGCGGGAAACGGCGCTGAGGACACTTTCATCCAGACCTCGGAGGGCATCTTCAACAAGGTGGGGAGCAGTTGGACGCTCCGGACGGAAGGAATCCGGGACCCGGCTTTCCCGGGGTGATGCAGCACCCCTGTTTTCCTCCACAGCGGCCTGAATGCGCTATTCGTCCGGTTTGATGTTCCCTGGCGGCGATTGTGCTGCGCCCCCGGTTCCGGTCGGGCCCCATCGTAGACGGATGGATATGCCGAATCGCCGGCTGGACCGGATGCTTTACTCACCGGCGGGGCAGGGGATCGCCGCTGCGCTGTCCGGTTTGGCTGCCGGGCTGGCACCTGTCTCCTGCGTGGCCTGCGGGGCGCCGGACCATTCTCTGTGCAGGGTATGCACGGCGAGGATCCGGCGCGGCACGCTGCATCCGTATCCTGCGCAGGAAGGTGCCGGGGCGCTTCCCGCCGCAGAACCGGGAGTCCCAGGCGCGGACCCGACAGGCGCGGACCCGACCGGCGCGGACCCTGACCTCTTTGTCCCGTTGCCGGTCCTGGCGGCAGGCGTGTACTCGGGCGGGCTCGCGCGGACAGTCCTTGCTTTTAAGAACCGGGGGCACACCGACCTGGCCGGGTTCCTGGCACCGGTTCTGGCGGACGTCCTGCAGGCAGCGGTAACGGATGTACGCCGAAGGGAGGGGGACGTTCCACTGGTGCTGGTCCCGGTGCCAGGCACCGGCGGCTCGCTTCGGAAACGCGGCTATTTTCCGCTGGCGCTGCTGCTGAGGAGGCTCCGGCGCCGGCGGTTGTTGCCTGCCGGCTGCGCCGTGGTTTCCCTTGTATCCATACCAACGGGGTACGGCACGGCGGGCGCACTGCTGCGGCGGTGGAACCACGGGGGAGGGCCTGCCGGCGCATCCGGCCCGCAAAAGGGACTCGGCCGCAACGCGCGGCGACGCAACGTCCGGAACACCATGACCGCCGGTATGCCGGGAGGACTTGCGGGCGTCAACTGCCTGGTGATTGATGACGTATTGACCACGGGAGCCACTATTGCGGAGACGGTGCGGGCACTGCGCCGGGCGGGTGCCCGGGTCCTTGGTGCGGCGGTTATTGCAGCCACACCAGCCCCGGAACGTAACACAACTCCCACAGACCCTGCCGTTCCGGGGGTCCGTTCCACGGGCGCCGGAAACGGAATCGCGAGACGTGAATAAAGCTCGACGGTGATCTAACGTGTTGAGTATGGATAGCTTCAAGTAGCGGGGTTATCCTGCGGCAACGGTCGCGAAGGCAACTGACAGCGGCCGTTGTTGTGTCACCGAAATCTATTGGAGGGCACCATGGAATTCATGATCAGCGGACGTAACGTTGCAGTATCAGACCGGTTCCGCGAGTACGCCGAAGAGAAAATCGGCAAAGTGGAGGCGCTCGGCGACAAAGTCCAGCGGGTGGAGGCCAGGGTCACGAAGCAGGGCAACGTCCGGGACGCAGACAGCGCCCTCACCGTGGAAATCACGGTCACCGGCCGCGGTCCCGTTGTTCGTGCCGAGGCGACATCCGGAGACAAGTTCGCGGCGTTCGACCTCGCGTACGGGAAGCTGCTGGAACGGCTGCGTCGGGCAAGTGACAGGCGCAAGGTGCACCACGGGCGCCACGCACCGATCCCGGTTCGGGTTGCCACCGCTGATCTTGGTCCCGTGAGCACCTCCGAGCCGCTCTACGCGCAGGTCGCGGCCGCCGCAGAGGAACAGGCCAACGAAGAGAACGCCCAGGACGCGGCAGAGGAAGACGCCACCGGCGACTGCCCCGTATTGATCCGGCGCAAGGTTTTCCCGGGTGCCCCCATGAGCCTTGACGACGCCGTGGACAATATGGAGCTGGTCGGCCACGACTTCTACCTGTTTGTTGATTCCGCAACCGGCGCACCTTCGGTGGTGTACCGCCGCCGCGGCTGGACCTACGGGGTCATCACCTTGGACTCCAAGTGCGCGGAAGGTACGGAAGAGCCACGGGAGGAAACCCGCGGCTACCGCGCCACTGCCTGACCGTCCAGCCGGACGGCTCCCCTAGGATGAGGGGATGAAAACCCGGCTCTCGCTCCGACAGGCCCGCCGTACGGCACTGGCGGCGCAGGGACTGGCTCGGGAACGGCCCGCCGGCCTTGTTAGCGCAAGGCAGGTGGGCCGTACCTTTGAGCGGCTTGCCTTGCTGCAGATCGACTCGGTGAATGTGCTTGCCCGCAGCCATTACCTCCCGTTGTTTTCCCGGCTCGGCCCCTACGACCAGGCAATCCTGGACCGCCTGGGGACCCGGCGGCCGCGGCGCATGGTCGAATACTGGGCCCACGAGGCAAGCTTCGTCCGGCCCGAGCTCTTTGCGGATCTCCGCGCCGTCCAACGGCGGACCTGGATGACCGCCCATTCCCTGCCTCCCGCAGCCGCCGAGGATCTTCGTCAACGTATTCTCGGACTTCTGCATGCCGCGGGCAGGCCTTTGACCTCCCGACAGGTAATGGACCTCCTCGGTCACAGCGCTGTGCGGGATACTTCCCACTGGGGATGGAACTGGAATGCCGCCAAGCGCGTGCTGGAGGATCTGTTCGCCTCCGGACAGATCGGATCCGCAGGGCGGACCCCGCAGTTCGAGCGGTTATATGCCCCGACTGCGCTGGTCCATCCCGCAGGCGCAGCGGCGCTGGAACAATCCGATCCCGAGCAGGCAGTGCTGCGCCTGACCGAGGTTGCAGGCCGGGCACACGGCGTCGCGACGGTCCGGGGGCTTGCCGATTATTTCCGTCTGCAGCAGCGCGAGACGGCTATTGCTGCGGAGGTCCTTGCCGGGAAAGGCATCCTCGAGCGCGTGGAAGTCGCGGGCTGGCGGCAGCCCGCCTACCTGCACGCGGAAGCGGTGATTCCGAGGTCCGTATCAGGCCAGGCGCTGCTGAGTCCGTTCGATTCGCTCATCTTCGAGCGGCGGCGGCTCGAGGAGCTGTTTGCTTTCCACTACCGGATAGAAATCTATACCCCGCCTCAGGCCCGCAGGTTCGGCTATTATGTGCTGCCGTTCCTGCTGGGAGAGGAACTGGTGGCCAGAGTGGACCTCAAAGCGGACCGCGGCGCGGGTATGCTGCTTGTTCAGGCAGCCTTTTCGGAACCGGGAGCACCGCCGCAGACGGCGCGTCAACTCGCTGCAGAGCTGCGGCTCATGGCACAGTGGCTGGGGCTCGGGCAGATAATGGTGAAACCCGTGGGAGACCTGGCTCCCGCCCTGAAGCTGGCAGTATGCAGGGAATAAAGGTCAATAGGGAAACACGGACCTTCACGGTACGTCTCTCACGTAGACTGAGGACGCCAGATTTCGGCAACTAGATTGGGAGCAAATCAGTGGCATCACTACTCGAACGAGTTCTTCGTACCGGCGACAAGAAGACGCTGAAGACACTGCGTAACTACGCCGACGCGATCAACGTGCTCGAGGATGAGTTCAAGGGCATGACCGATGCCGAGCTCAGGGGTGAAACGGATCGCCTCAAGGAGCGCTACAACGGCGGTGAGTCCCTCGACGATCTCCTTCCCGAAGCGTTTGCCGCTGTCCGTGAGGCTGCCGGGCGGACGCTCGGCATGCGGCACTTCGACGTCCAGCTGATGGGCGGCGCTGCCCTGCACCTGGGCAACATTGCCGAAATGAAAACCGGTGAAGGCAAGACCCTGGTGGCAACGGCCCCGGCCTACCTGAATGCGCTGACCGGACGCGGCGTCCATATCGTTACGGTGAATGACTACCTGGCGGAGTACCAGTCGGACCTGATGGGGCGTGTTTTCCGCTTCCTCGGCATGACCAGCGGCTGCATCCTCTCCAACCAGGACCCCGCGACCCGGCGCGAACAGTATGCCGCCGACATCACTTACGGAACCAACAACGAGTTCGGGTTCGACTACCTGCGCGACAACATGGCCTGGAGTGCCGCCGAGCTGGTCCAGCGCGGCCACCACTTTGCCATTGTCGACGAAGTTGACTCCATCCTGATCGACGAAGCCCGTACCCCGCTGATCATTTCCGGTGCGGCCAGCGGCGACGTGAACCGGTGGTACACCGAGTTCTCCAAGGTCGTCCAGCGGCTGAAGCTGGACACCGACTATGAAGTGGACGAGAAGAAGCGCACCGTCGGCATCCTTGAGCCGGGCATCGAGAAGGTCGAGGACTACCTCGGTATCTCCAACCTGTACGAAGCAGCAAACACGCCGCTGATCGGCTTCCTGAACAACGCCATCAAGGCCAAGGAACTCTTCAAGCGGGACAAGGACTACGTGGTCCTCAACGGCGAAGTCATGATCGTCGACGAGCACACCGGCCGCATCCTGGCCGGACGCCGGTACAACGAAGGCATGCACCAGGCAATCGAGGCGAAGGAAGGGGTGGTAATCAAGGCCGAGAACCAGACCCTGGCCACGGTCACCCTGCAGAACTACTTCCGCCTCTACGAAAAGCTCGCCGGCATGACCGGTACGGCCGAAACCGAAGCCGCCGAGTTCATGAGCACGTACAAGCTTGGCGTGGTGCCCATTCCCACGAACAAGCCCATGGCCCGCATCGACCAGGCGGACCTGATCTACAAGAACGAAGTGGCAAAGTTCGACGCCGTCGTGAAGGACATTGCCGAGCGCCACGCGTCCGGCCAGCCCGTGCTGGTCGGCACCACCAGCGTGGAGAAGAGCGAGTACCTTTCCAAGCAGCTGGCCAAGGCAGGCATCCGGCACGAAGTGCTGAACGCGAAGAACCATGCACGTGAAGCCGCCATCGTCGCCCAGGCCGGCCGCAAGGGAGCCGTCACGGTGGCCACCAACATGGCCGGCCGCGGCACCGACATTATGCTGGGCGGCAACGCCGAGTTCAATGCGATTGCAGAACTGGAACGGCGCGGACTGGACCCGAACGAAAACCCCGAGGACTACGAGGCCGCCTGGCCGGATGCGCTGGAGAAGGCACGGACCGCCGTTGCCGCCGAGCAGCAGGAAGTAGTCGAACTCGGAGGGCTTTACGTCCTCGGCACCGAACGCCATGAGTCCCGGCGCATCGACAACCAGCTCCGCGGACGGTCCGGACGCCAGGGCGATCCGGGCGAATCCCGGTTCTACCTCTCGCTCACCGACGACCTGATGCGGCTGTTCAACTCCGGTGCTGCCGAACGGATCATGAACAGCTCGTCCATGCCCGACGACGTGGCGCTGGAGTCCAAGCTGGTCTCCAAGGCGATCCAGAACGCGCAGGGACAGGTCGAGGGCCGCAACGCCGAACAGCGCAAGAACGTCCTGAAGTACGACGACGTCCTGAACCGCCAGCGTGAAGCGATCTACGGCGACCGGCGTCGGATCCTGGAAGGCGACGACCTGCAGGAGAAGATCAGCTTCTTCCTGGAGGACGTCGTTACGGCGATGGTCAACGAGGCAACTGCCGAGGGTCACGGAGATGACTGGGACCTCGAGCAGCTGTGGACCAACCTCAAGACGCTCTACCCGATCAGCCTGACCATCGACGAAGTGGTTGAAGAAGCCGGGGGCCGGTCCCGGCTGTCCCGCGACTTCCTGCACAGCGAGATCCTTTCCGACGCGAAACTTGCCTACCAGGCACGCGAGGATTCCCTGGGCTCGGCGACCATGCGTGAACTGGAGCGCCGCGTGGTGCTCTCCGTCATCGGCCGCAAGTGGCAGGAGCACCTCTACGAGATGGATTACCTCAAGGAGGGCATCGGGCTGCGGGCCATGGCCCAGCGCGATCCGCTGGTGGAATACCAGCGTGAAGGATTCGTGATGTTCCAGACCATGATGGAGGCCATCCGCGAGGAAAGCGTTGGCTACCTCTTCAACGCGGACGTGCAGGTCAGCGAACCCGCTGCCCCGGCAGCGAACGCGTTGCAGGGAGTCAAGGACGCCCGCGGCGTCGTCGGTACCCCTGTCATCAAGGCGGCGGGACTCGAAGCTCCGCAGCAGCCGGCAAGCCTGCAGTTCACCGCTCCGAACAGCCAGGGCGGGGTGGAGACCAGGGTGGAACGGACGTCCCGGGACAAGCAGGACACCCAGACCGCGCCGGCGGCCGGCAGCAAGCCCGCCGCGAAGAAGGCCAAGCGCCGTAAGTAAACCCGCTTTACCGGGGCCGGTTATCCGATCTCCAGGGCAGTGACCTTCCAGAGCCCGCGCCGCAGCTGAACCCTCAGCGCGACGGCGCGGGCTCTTTCGTGTTCCAGTGCCACGACCGTGGCCTCGTAGATTCCTTCCGACACCGGGCAGAGGCGGCAGGAACGGATGCGTATGCTGCGGTGCAGCAGCTGCGGATCGGGCGCCGTCCTGGACCGCCCCTGGGGGTTGCGCTGCAGCCCGCGGACGAGGTTGGTGCGCAGCTGCAGCCGTTCGTAGTTTTCGGGATCGAGCCAGCGGGCCATCTGCTGCAGCGGGCGGACACCGCCGAGGACTTCCAGCGCGGCAAGTGCCACGGATTGGCAGATGGCTTTCACCCGCGCATCGTCGGCGGGGTTCGATGTCCAGTTGACTGCTCCGGCGGCGGGACGGGCCAGCGGGCCCGTTTCCCCGCGGACACCGTAACGTTCGCGCGGCTTGGCCGGAACCGGAGCCGGAAGCAGCTCCTGTGACGGGGCCAGGTAGACAGCGATGGGACCCGCATCGCCGTCAGGGCCCGTTTGGCCCCGTTGTGCCGGTCCGGCCGGGGCATCGGGAGCGGGAAGGAATATCACGCTGGTCATGGTGCGTCCTTTCCTAGCGCGGGGCGGTGCGGTTGGTGGTTCCGGCGGCGGGCCGGTGCAGGGGAGAACCGTCGGCTGGCGGGACAAGGCTGGCGGACAGGCTGGGGGACAGCGGGGAGAGGCTCAAGGAGGGGGGACGGCCAGAACCTGGCCAGGATGGATCAGGCCGGGATCCGGACCAATAACCTCCCGATTCAGTTCGTACCAGCGGGGCCAGAGGGCGGCAGTCTCTGCGTCCGTGGCCTGCGGTCCCAGTTGCGAAGCGGCCAGGGACCACAGGGTGTCTCCGGCTGCAACCACTACTTCGCGCCCGTCCGGTCGGGGTACACCCGTGAGTAGGCCGCCGGCCGCAGGCTGCGGGGGAGAAGGACGCCAAAGCGGAGAAACGGCAGGATCAGCGGACCCCGGCGCCGGAGGAGTGGTCTGCGCGGCATCCGGTCCAGCCGGGACGCCCGCGGGGGTGAACGCCGGTGCAGGTTCCCCGGGTGCCGCTGCCACGGTTGTGACTGCCCCGGGCGCCGCGCCCAGCGTGCCGGCGGCCAGCGAGATCCCCAGAGCAGCTGATGCCAGCCGGCGCGCAGGTCCCGGGGCCAGGGAGAGGGTCCGTATGCCGGCCGTCCGGAAGCCGAAGCGGTGCAGGAGACACCCGGCCAGGGCACAGATAAACCCCAGCACCCACCAGAGCGTGAGCAGCAGGCCCGCGGCGGCGGCGCAGAACCCGGCCAGCTGCGTCAGCGCGGCCCGGGAAAGCGGAGCTTCGGAGAGCGGATCCGGGGAGAACAAGACCGAGCCTGCTGCGGCAGCGTCCGGCAGCATTCGGGTTCCGCACCACAAAAGCAGCAGGCCAAGGGCTGCTACCGCTGCGGTTGCAAGGGCATCCGCAGCCGGCCCGGGGCGGGAGGTGGATCCGGTCATTGCGTTCTCCGATCTGGAGAGGAGAGCCGAGTGCTTGGGGAATCCAGCCGTTTAGGCTTATTTGGTTCGTTTCGCTTTGGTTAGCACGCTTTGATAGCTCCAAAGGTTTTTTGGTGCTGTCTGGCCTGTGTGATGCCCGTGTCTACACTTCGGTTCGACCGGTGTCCAGAGTGGTTGACAGGCTTCGTGGACGCTAGCCTTGGGCGATGCGATGGGACGCCCTGTTCAGGGACATGGAGGCACAGCTTGCCGCTGCTGCCGGGCTGGCCGCCGAAACCGAGATTTCAGACCGTGTGCGGATGGAACTGCGCGAAATCAGTTTGCAGGACAGGCTGCGCAGCCAAAGCGGGAAGCAACTGGTCTTCGATCTCGGAACAGCAGGGATGCTGCGGGGGACCCTGAGGCATGTGGGGGAAGGATGGGTGTCGCTGGAGCAGGAACGCGGTGCAGCTTTGGCGGTGTTGTCCCAGGTGGTTGCCGTCAGGGGCATGGACCGGTTCGCGAGTCCGACGACGGGGAAGGTCCGGCTGGGGGTGACATCCGCACTGCGCAGCATTGCCCGGGACCGCAGTGCCGTCGTCGTCCGTTCGGCCGGGGCACCGGCTGACGGCGCCCTGCACGGGACAATCGACAGGGTGGGCAGCGACTTCCTGGAACTGGCGGTCGTCCCGTCTGACCAGCCGCGGCGCAGCGCAAACGTCACGGGCGTCTATGTCCTGCCCACTGCCACGGTCGCAGCTGTGCTGTCACAACAGCACAACGGATGGGCCTGACCGGGCCTCGGCGCCGGCCGCCCAAGGCGATGCAGCTGAACCGGAGACGGGGAAACCAGCTGCGCCTGTTCAGCTCCCCGCGTTTTCCTCCACCGGGATGCCCTGCCGGACTGCCGCCGCGGACTTCCGGTAGGCCCGGGAAATATAGTCTTCGAGCTGCTGCGATTCGACCCGCCACTGGCCCCTGCCGCCGATCTGAATGGCGGGAAGTTCTCCGCTGCGGACCAGGGCATAAGTCTGCGAGGAGGATATGTTCAGCACCTCGGCGACATCTGCCAGCGTCAGGAATCTCTTATCGCCCACGGCACTCACCTTTCGCACCGCACCACTGCGGCTTGCACCCGTTGTATACCAGCAGCACCAGTGTGGCACCAGCAGGATGCCGCTGATGGGTTATCCACAGATTCGACTTTCCTGAAAACCACCGTTTCTTTCCCGCTGCGCTTCCCCCACAATGAGCCGAATGAGGCCCCGGCATGGGGCACGGGGGAAAGCCATGATGAAAGCCATGCGGAAAGCCATGGGGGAAAGCCAAGGGGGAAAGCAGGGAATGCAGCGGGAAACGGGGGAGCATGAGTCTGACTGACCACCGCACACAGGGGGCGGAGCCGGCGGCGGCACGGCTGCGCAAGCCGTCATGGCGGGACCCGAGGCTCCTGCTGGGGATCCTGCTGGTGCTCGGGTCCATCGCCGGCGTCGTGACGCTGGTGGACAGCGCCGACCGGACAACTGAGGTCTATGCCGTGAAGCACGATATTCCTCCGGGGACGCCTATCGGCACCGAAGACCTGGTTGCGGTACCGGTCCGGCTGGGTAACGCCGAAGAGCTTTACCTTCCCGTTGCCGCGGGCCTGCCGGAGAACGCCGTAGCGGGTGCAGCGCTTCGCGAGGGGGAACTGGTGGCCCGGTCCGCACTGGTCGAGCGGGACGCGCTGGACCGCAAGCCCGTCGGCCTGCGGGTCGAGGACCCGCTTCCTGCCAGCACCGAGGCAGGATCACGCGTGGACATCTGGGCGGCCATGCCCAATGCCCGCAACGGGTTCGACGAGCCGAAACAGCTGATCGAAGCCGCCGAAATATCGGAGCTGGCCGTCACCGAGTCCGCCCTGGGCGCGAACCGCAGCACGGAGCTCCTGGTCCTGGTTGAGGATCCGGACCTCCCGCTGCTGCTGAGTGCGTTGTCGAACCAGGCCAAGATCACCGTGGTCCACAACCCCGCATCAGGCTCGTGAATATCCCGGTCGCTACGGTGGGGGCCGCTACCGCCGGTGTCCTCGACGGGCTGGAACGCCTCCGGGGACCTGTCACGGTGGTCCGGCGGTGCACGGAACTGACGGAACTCGTGGCTGTGTCGCAGAGCGGGATCGTGCGTGCCGCCGTCGTCGCCGACGAAGCCGGGGAGCTTACCGCGGCACTGGCGGAACGGCTGGCGGCTGCCGGCGTGGCCCTCGTGGCGCTCACCGACGATCCTGTTCTTCAAGCTCGCCTGGACGCCATGCGGATAGTCAATGCCCCCAGCGGAGTCGACCCGGGCGCGCTCGCCGAATTGATTGCCACTGCCGTACGGGCATTGGACCAGGGAGTGGAAGGCGCGGCTGCGGCAGGCAGCAACGCGCTTGCCGACCCTGCCGCAGCGTTTGGTGCCGGGAGCACGGGACCGGCGCCGGCAGACGCCGCGGAACCGGACGGTCGCCGGGGCACTGTCATCGCTGTCTGGGGCCCGGCAGGCGCTCCCGGCAGGACCACCCTGGCCGTCAACCTGGCGGCCGAAGCGGCCGCTGCGGGCGGGGAGGTGCTCCTTATCGACGCGGATACCTATGGCTCCAGCGTGGCGGTCAGCCTCGGCCTCCTCGACGAATCCGCCGGAGTCGCGCAGGCCTGCCGCCTTGCCGATCAAGGGCTGCTCGACGACGCCGCCCTGCGCAGGATTTCGGTCAGCGTTTCCCTGCGGGGGCAGCGGCTGGCGGTGCTTACCGGCATCACCCGCTCCGACCGCTGGGTGGAACTGCGCCCCGCAGCGCTCGCGGGTGTCCTCAATGCGGCACGCCGGGTTGCCGACCTGACCGTCGTGGACTGCGGATTCTCGCTGGAGACAGATGAGGAACTGAGCTTCGACACCATAGCCCCGCGCCGCAACGCCTCCACCCTGCTGGTACTCGATGCCGCAGACACTGTCTATGCCGTGGGTGCCGCCGACTCCGTGGGAATTCCCCGCCTGGTCCGGGCCCTGTCGGATCTCGCGGCCGCGGTCCCTGCCGCCGAGCCGCGGGTCGTGTTGAACAAGGTCCGGGCCTCATCGGTGGGACGGCAGCCCGAAAGCCAGCTGCGCGGAGCCTGGGAAAGGTTTGGACCGGGAGGGGAAATCGCCGCCTTCCTTCCGGCTGACTACGACGCCGCCGATGCCTCCCTGCTCTCCGGGACCGCACTGCTGGAGACCGCGCCGGCGTCGGTCCTCCGCGCGGCCATAGCGGAGCTGGCAGGCGTGCAGGTTCCCCGACGCCGCCGCGGCGCACGCAGGACGGGGGCAAAGTGACCTTTGGCGCATTCGCGGCTAGGCTCGATAAGAAGAGGCTGCAACGGGGCAGCCGGACGTAAGTACTATCGGAGGCGTATTACATGTCGTCAGGATCCCGCATCGCGGATCTTTTCAGTTCGGACACTTCCCTGGATGAATTCATCGGGAACTACTACGAGCATCTGGCGCGTGAAGATGCGCAGGCCTACGCGCCGTCGGTTCTGAGGGAGCGGGCGCAAAAGCACATGGAACTGGGGCTGACCCGCGCCGAAGGAACCGCCGTCGTCGACCTGGTGGATCAAGGCGACACCAGCGTCATCCTCATCGTCACGGATGACATGCCCTTCCTGGTCGACTCCGTTACGGCAGAGGTGGTGCGCCGCAACGCCGCCATCCGGCTGGTAGTGCACCCCATTTTCCTGGCCACCCGCGATCCCCGGACGGGTGAGTTGCAGCAGGTGCAGCGGGTTCCCGCTGCTGCCGGCGTCTCGAGCGGCGACACTGCCGCCCTGCCGAACCTGGCCGACCTGCTGGGCGGGGACGGCGGCACCACCAAGGTGGAATCCTGGATAGCCATCGACGTTGCCCGCATCACCGACGAGGACAAGCGCTCCGAACTGGTCGAAGGCCTGCAGAAGGTGCTGGGCGACGTGCGGATTGCGGTAACGGACTGGCCGGCCATGCGCTCGAAGGTGCACGAGATTGCCCGTTCCCTCGAAACGGTGCCCGGTGCCCGGGACATCCCGGACCTGCAGCAGGCACGTGAACTGCTGACGTGGCTGGACAACGGTAACTTCACCTTCCTGGGCTACCGGGAATACGACCTCATCACCGAAGACGGCGAAGATGCCCTCCGTCCCACTGAAGACAGCGGACTCGGGTTGCTGCGCCTGCACTCTACCCGGCGGGTCCAGCGCCTGACCGGCGCAGGCCGCGCAAAGGCACGGGAAAAGCGCGCCCTGGTCATTACCAAAGCCAACTCGCGCTCCACGGTGCACCGGCCTGCCTACCTCGATTACCTCGGCGTCAAGCGATTCGACGAGCACGGCAACGTCAACGGTGAACGCCGTTTCATCGGGCTCTTCGCCACCGGCGCCTATACCGGCTCCGTGCGCAGCATCCCGATTGTCCGGGACAAGGTCCGCGATGTGATGCGGTCCTGCGGTTTCCCGGCCGATTCGCATTCAGGCAAGGACCTGCTCTCCATCCTGGAAACCTACCCGCGCGACGAACTCTTCCAGATCGACCCCTCCACGCTGCTGGATACATCCCTGGCCATCCTTCGCCTGCAGGAGCGGCGGCGCACCCGGTTGTTCCTCCGGCCGGACATCTACGGCCGGTTCATGTCCGCCATCGTCTTCCTGCCACGCGACCGCTACACAACGCCGGTCCGGCTGCGCATCCAGGACGAACTGCGCTCCACCTTCAACGCAGACTCCATTGACTTCGAAGCACGGATGACGGAATCCGCCCTCGCCCGCCTCTTCTTCCGGATCCGCCTTCCCCGCGGCCAGGAAATCACCGACGTTGATGCCGCTGAACTTGAGGCACGCCTCGTGCAGGCGACCCGCTCATGGAGCGAGGGCATCGAAGAGGTGGTCCGCACCCAGTTCTCCCGCCAGGAGGCAGAAAAGCTCTCCGCGCTCTGGGCTGACGCCTTCCCGGCCACCTACCGGGTCGCCTACGAAGTCGAAGATGCCCTGGAGGACATTGCCCGCTTCGAAGCGAGGCTCGCCCGCCCGGAAACCGCTCCTGAGCTGTTCGTCTACATCCCGTCCAGCACCGACGGCGAGGGTCCCGAGGACGCCCGGTTGAAGCTCTACCTGACCGAGCCGAAATCGCTGACCCAGATCCTGCCGTTCCTGCACAACCTCGGGCTGGAAGTGCTCGACGAACGGCCCTTCGAGATCCAGCGCGGCGACGGCACGACCTTCTACCTTTACGACCTGGGCCTCGTGTACCCCGCCGGCATCGATCCGATGGAGACCGGTTCCCTGCTGGCCGAAGCCTTCCGTGCCGGTTTGTCCGGGACTGCGGAATCCGACGCTTTCGACCGCCTGATCCTGCGGCAGGGACTGCGCTGGCGCCAGGTAGTCGTCCTTCGGGCGTACGCAAAGTACATGCGCCAGGTCGGCACCGCGAACTCCTACGGTTTCGTGGCAGGAACACTGCTGGCCAACCCGGACGTCGCCCGTGCACTGATCGCACTCTTCGAAGGACGCTTTGATCCGGACCTGACAGAGGACGAGCGGCGGGCCGCCGTCGAGCAGGCCGGTGCCGCACTGGAGACCGGCCTCGAGCAGGTGCCGACGCTCGACGCCGACCGCGTACTGCGCACCTTCGCCACCCTGATCAATGCCACGCTGCGCACCAATTTCTATCAGGACAAGCCGTACGTCAGTTTCAAGCTGAACACCGGCGCCATTGACGGTGCTCCGTTCCCCCGCCCGAAGTACGAAATCTGGGTCTACTCGCCGCGCGTGGAAGGCGTGCACCTGCGCTTCGGCGAGGTAGCCCGCGGCGGGCTGCGCTGGTCTGACCGGCGCGAGGACTTCCGCACCGAAGTCCTGGGTCTGGTCAAGGCCCAGACGGTCAAGAACGCAGTGATCGTTCCCACCGGCGCCAAGGGCGGTTTCTACGCCAAGAAGCTCCCCGATCCCGCCGTGGACCGCGGTGCCTGGATGGAAGAGGGCAAGAACAGCTACCGCACCTTCATCCGGGGCATGCTGGACCTGACCGACAACCTCGTGGTCAAGGAGTCCGGCGAGGAAGTAGTGCCGCCGGAGCGCGTGGTCCGCCACGACGGTGACGACAGCTACCTCGTGGTGGCCGCGGACAAGGGCACGGCGTCGTTCTCCGACATCGCCAACTCCATTTCCGCCGACTACGGCTTCTGGCTTGGCGACGCCTTCGCCTCGGGCGGATCCGTGGGCTACGACCACAAGGCCATGGGCATCACCGCCCGCGGCGCGTGGGAATCGGTCAAGCGGCACTTCAGCGAACTCGGTATCGATACCCAGAGCCAGGACTTCACCGTGGTGGGTGTCGGCGACATGAGCGGCGACGTGTTCGGCAACGGCATGCTTTTGTCCGAACACATCAAGCTGGTGGCGGCCTTCGACCACCGGCACATCTTCCTCGACCCGAACCCCGACGCCGCCCGGTCCCATGCCGAACGGCGGCGCCTTTTCGAGCTTCCGCGCTCGTCCTGGGCGGACTATGACGAGTCCTTGATCAGCGCCGGCGGCGGCATTTTCCCGCGCCAGTCCAAGAGCATTCCGCTCTCGTCGGAAGTTCGCAACGTTCTGGGCCTGCCCGACACGGCAACCAAAATGAGCCCGCCCGAGCTGTTGAAAGCCATCCTCACGGCACCGGTGGACCTGCTCTACAACGGCGGTATCGGCACCTATGTGAAGTCCTCGGCCGAGACCTCCGCCGACGTCGGAGACAAAGCCAATGACGCCATCCGCGTGGACGGCCGTGACCTTCGGGTAAAGGTTGTCGGCGAAGGCGGAAACCTTGGAATGACGCAGCGCGGACGGATCGAAGCGGCCCGCGCCGGAGTCATCCTCAACACCGACGCGATCGACAACTCCGCAGGCGTGGACTGCTCCGACCACGAAGTGAACATCAAGATCTTCGTGGACCGGATGGTCGCGGCCGGCCGGTTGGATCCGCAGGAACGTGCGGAGTTCCTTCACTCGATGACGGACGAAGTCGGGCACCTGGTCCTGCAGGACAACATCGACCAGAACATGCTGCTGCTCAACGACCGGCAGCGGGTCGTGGAAGCCAGCCCGAGTTACGAGCGCCTGATGGACTGGCTCGAGGAACATGCGGACCTTGACCGTGAGCTGGAGGCGCTGCCCGGCAACGAGGAATTGCACGCGCGCATTGCCGCGGGTGAAGGCGGCCTGACGTCGCCCGAACTGGCCGTGCTTGCGGCGTACGCAAAGATCGAGCTCACGAAGGCGCTTACGCGCTCGAACCTGGCCGACGACCCCTACTTTGCCGGCACCCTGCGCCGGTATTTCCCGAAGCAGATCGTCGAGCGTTTCGGGGACCAGCTGGACACCCATCCGCTGCGCCGGGAAATCATCTCCACCGTGGTCGCCAACGACATGATCAACATCGGCGGCATCACTTTTGCCTTCCGGGTGATCGAGGAAACCTCAGCGACCGAAGCGGAGGCGGCCCGCGCCTTCACCGCGCTGCGGGAGATCTACGGAATGGACAAGGTCCTGGCGGAACTCGGCGCCCTTCCCGCCGGCTTCCCGACGGAGACCTGGTCCATGATGCATCTGGACCTGCGGCGGCTCCTGGACCGCGCGGTGCGCTGGTTCCTCAA
Source organism: Arthrobacter jinronghuae (assembly GCF_025244825.1). Taxonomy (NCBI): domain Bacteria; kingdom Bacillati; phylum Actinomycetota; class Actinomycetes; order Micrococcales; family Micrococcaceae; genus Arthrobacter; species Arthrobacter jinronghuae. The sequence continues at coordinate 2,616,692 of NZ_CP104263.1, read as the reverse complement.
CCACGTGGGCCGGGGAACAACAATCGCCGAGGATATCGAGGCGTTCCGGCCCGTCGTCCAGCCGTTGCTCTCGGACCTGACGCGTTTCCTGCGCGGCTCCGATGCGGAGCGGGTGGAAGCCATGCTGCAGAAGGCCCGTGAGCTGGATATCCCGAAGGAACTGGGGACGTACTGGGCTGACCAGTTCGAGTCGTTCGGCCTGCTCGACGTTGCCCGGTCCAGCAAGGCAACCGGAGTTCCGGCTGACGAAGTCGCTGCCGTGTATTACGCCGTTTACGACCAGTACGGGATTGACGACCTGCTGAACCGGATCACGAAGCTGCCCCGTGAGGACAGGTGGCAGTCGCTTGCCCGCGCAGCCCTGCGCGATGACCTGTACTCCACTGTGGCGGATATGACGATGGCCGTGCTGGAAGCTACCCCCGACCGGTCCGGTGCGGATCCGTCGGAACGCCTGCAGGCGTGGGAGCAGGAGAACGCCGACCACCTGCAGCGCGCCTCCAAGATGTTCAGCGAAGTGAACCGCCTGGAGGAGGACGACATGGCATCGCTTTCAGTCGCCCTTCGCCTGCTTCGTTCCATCGTCCGCCGCTAGTCCGGGGTACCAGTGGCAATCTTTACCGATCCGATCAAGGACCATGCGGACTTCGGCCCCGGCGATGCCGAATGGCTGCACCTGCTGGTGGGGGACTGGCAGCTTGTTGCCGATCTCGCGTTCGCCGACCTGGCCCTGTGGTTCCCCGTGCCCGACGGCGGCTACGTGGCGCTGGCTCATGCCCGCCCGTCGACGTCGCATACGGTGTTCCACAGCGACTTTGTCGGCGAACGCATCCGCGCGGACCTGCACCCGCTGGTAGACGCTGCCTGGCGAAGCCAGCACATTGAGCGGTCCAGCGAAACCAGTTGGACCGCTGAAACGGCCATGCGGGTCGAGGCGATTCCGTTCGTCCGCAACGGCCGTACCCTGGCCGTGGTGACCTCGCACATGGACCTGTCCAGCTCGCGGATGCCCTCACGCCTGGAACTGACCTACCGGCAATGTGCCTACGACCTGCTGCGAATGGGAACGCTGGGCCTCTGGCCCGACTTCGCCACGCCCACCGGGTCGCGCCGGGGTGCTCCCCGCGTGGGTGACGGGTTGATCCGGCTCGATGCCGAAGGGATTGTGCAGTACGCCAGTCCTAACGGAGTCTCCGCCTTCCGTCGGCTTGGCGACATGGAAACGCTCGAGGGGCGTTCCCTCGCGGAGATCACCACGGCGCTGCTTAAGGACCGCCGGATGGTTGATGAAACGCTGCCTCTGGTGGTCACCGGGCGGATGCCGTGGCGGACCGAAATCGAGTCCCGCGGCGTCAGCCTCTCCCTGCGCGCCATCCCGCTGCGGGACGAAAAGGAACGTTTCGGTGCCCTGGTGCTGTGCCGCGATGTCTCCGAACTGCGCCGCCGGGAGATGGAACTGGTGTCGAAGGACGCCACCATCCGCGAAATCCACCACCGGGTGAAGAACAACCTCCAGACCGTTGCGGCGTTGCTGCGGATGCAGTCACGGCGGATGGAGAGCGATGAAGGGAAGCTGGGCCTTGCCCAGGCCATGCGCCGCGTGTCCACCATCGCCCTGGTGCACGAGACCCTGTCCCAGGGCCTGACACAGAATGTGGACTTTGATGAGCTGATCGACCGCCAGTTCCGGCTGTCCGCCGAAGTCGCCTCACCCACGCAGGAGGTGCGGACCCGCCGCGAAGGATCCTTCGGCGAGCTCCCGAGCGACCTGGCCACTCCGCTGGCCCTGGTCATCAACGAACTCGTGACCAACGCCGTCGAACACGGGCTGGCAGGCCGTCGCGGCACCGTCGGGCTGGCTGCGCAGCGGCACGGCGAAGCCGGCCGCGAGGAACGGCTCACCGTGACGGTGACCGACGACGGCGTGGGCCTGCCGCCCGGACCGCGGCGGGAGGGGCTGGGACTGCAGATTGTCCGGACCCTGGTCCAAAGCGAACTGGACGGCACCATCGAGTGGTCCGCAGGGGAAAGCGGAGGCACGGAAGTCCGGATCGAGATGGGCCTGGATACCGAGTACCGGCGTACCTGATCTAATACTCCCGGTACAACAAAGGGCCGCTGCCAATGGCAGCGGCCCTTTGTAGCACCGGCATCATTTCCGCCGGGGAAGTCCTGCTTAGGAGGCGCGGCGGGCGCGGGCTGCGCGACGCTTCAACGCGCGGCGTTCGTCTTCGCTCATACCGCCCCATACGCCGGCGTCCTGGCCGGTCTCGATTGCCCACTGCAGGCAGGTGTCAATCACCGGGCAGCGGCGACAGACACTCTTGGCTTCTTCAATCTGAAGAAGAGCCGGGCCGGTATTGCCCACGGGAAAGAAAAGCTCCGGATCTTTATCCAGGCAAGCTGCGCGGCTCCGCCAATCCATGTTGATCACTATCTCCTCTGAAAAGTTGACTCCTACGTGTTTGTGAAAACATTCACGAGCAACTACAAACTAAAGGGGCCGGTTTCGGCCCCTGATTTCCCTTGTTCTAGCGTGGCACGTCAGGCCTAAGCAAACAAGGGGTAACAAGCGGAAAATATGGCCGCAGGCCTGAGGGATGCATCACATTACCTGTGGGCAGTGAACCGGGAATTGTTATCGGTTCCAGTTCCGGAAGCAACGCAACTGGACATTGTTGCGTCTTACCCCCGGTGTCTGAACGGTGGTCACCGGGACTAAAGGACCGGCCGAACCGGCCCCTTCGGCGGGCGCTGTGAAGAGCTGTCGGCCAGACCGCCGAGCTCCTTCGTGGCTCCGGAGGAGACTATGTCCGGTATTCTGCCAGTGTGTCAACACCCCAAAAACCCCCGTCGGTGCACCGTGCCCCCGCTGTGCTTGCCATCGCCGCCGTACTCGTCCTCGAAGCCCTTTGCCTGCTTGGCTTTGCGGCATGGTACGGCTACCAATTGGTGACTTCCACGCCGCTGTCCATGGGCGGTGCCGTGTTCACGCTGATCTTCGCCGTGGCCCTCGCTGTGTGGCTGCTGGCAGTGGGGCACTTCTTTTTCCGCGGTTACCGTTGGACCCGCTCGGCAGCCCTGGTCTGGCAGCTCTTCGTGGTGATCCTGGCCGTTCCGACCCTGCAGGCGGGCCTGGTCCTGGCCGGCCTCGGATTGCTGCTGCCCGCTTCAGCGGTTCTCCTGCTCCTGTTCACGAAGCCGGTCCTGGAGCACACCAGCAGGCTCACGGACGGCGGCAAAACGTTTTAGGTACTGTCGCCCGGACGCGGGCAGCGGCGTGCTCCCAGGAGTGGGAAGGCTAACCGCACCGCCTGCCTGAGAAGCCTCAACCGGCCGGTGCGTATGCGGCCTGTGCCTCCAATACCTCCGTTCCCGCAACCAGGTAGCATCTCCCGGGCGGACGGCGGGTGCCCGGCTCAATCCGAATTCCAAAGATGTCTCCATCTGACGGGGCTTCGGGTCGAAGCAGTGCTCCGCGCGGAGCTGAACGGATCTGCAGGGCCAGCGGGACGCGCATTGTCAGTTGATGCCCGGGCGCAGCCACCAGGACGAGCCGGGCGCCACGGTTCTGCAACTCCGCCAGTTTTTGGTGAAAGGACGCCGGGAGGAAATCTGCGTCGTCAACCAGGACCAGGAAGCGGCTCAGCTCGTTTCCCGGCTGATCCAGTATGGCGGCGGCCCGATCCATCTCCTCGGGCCCCGACACGAGCCGGCATTCCAGTGCGGGGTCCGCAGACCGTTGAAGCTGGCGTAGGAAAGAACTCCGGCCCGAGCCGCGCGGACCCGCGACGAGGTACACCGAGCCGGACGGTATCCGAACTGCGGCGGTCTCCAACTCGTCTCCGGATACCCCCACGGGCAGCCAGTCAGCCGACGCAGGCGGGCCCAGAGCCTCCGGCAGAACAAACGCGGGCAGGCTTTCGATGCGGTGGGGCCGCTCAATGCCGGGCGGCAGCGGGAGCCACTGCTCCGGATGAAGCGGTACCTCCGGAACGAGCAGCTGCGCTGACAGGCCTTCGGCGGTTCCGCATCTTCCCTGTACCAGCGCCCGCTGCCTTACCCGATCCATGGGTGGAAGCCGGGGCCAGGCCAGCAGTGTCTCGGCACTCGCGTCCGCCGGGAAGAACATGCGGTTGGGGACAAGTGGAAAGAAACGGGCATTGAGGACTTCCCGGTCGCCTGCGAGGACTACGCAGATGTCGGCGCGTTCCCCGTCCCGGATGAGGTCGGCCAGGTCATCTTCGCCGGACATCCCGCGGCCGGAGCGGAAGGAAGCGCACCAACGGGCCCAACCGGTGATGATGAGCGTCATTCCCGGGGTGGTCCCGCCGGTCACCCCGGTTGCCCGGGGCGCTGTCGGCGATACTGTGGGCGTCAGGCGCTGCAGGAGTTCGGCGGCGAGGTAGGCAAGTACCCTTTCAGCACGCCGGATGTCCTGGGGGACGACATAGGCACCGGTTTGATCTACTGCGGCGAGCCAGGCAAGACTGCCGTCCGCGTCCAAAACGTATATATGCCTTCCGGGCAGTTCGGTGAGGTGCTTCGCAGCGACGAGGCCGAGGGAATCCGGCGCCCCCGACCTGGCGGCACCGAGCAGCGCCAAATGTGAGTCCCTGCCGGGGTGCCAGTCCAGGAGCCGACGGCGCTGTTTTTCAGGTTCGTCCAGCAGGCCGAGTACGAGCCCCTGAGGCAGGGGTTCGGGCCTGTCCGCAATGCTGCGGGTGAGGAGGTCCGTGGTCAGGGCCGAGGGGAGTGGGGGCTGCACGGGGCTGAAGGGAGCCGGATACTTCCCGCTGTCCGCGGCCGCCCGGATAGCCGAAACCATCCGCTTCAGGGCGTCCGGATCCCCGGTGGCCTCCGTTGCGGACCCGCTTCCGGCGGATGCGAGGTATTCATGCAGCTCCATCAGCAGGCTTTCGCCGGTGCCGCCGCACAGGGAGGTCGAAAGGCTTTGGAATGCGTTCGGCGGGCGGCCGCCCCGGCTCAGGAATGCCCGTCCCGGAAGGTCCGGAGGGATGGCTGCTGCGGAATCGGTATTGATGACGTCGCGGGACTCTGCAGCGGACTGGACACGCAGGGCAATGCTCGTGGACAGGTTCGCCCTTATGTCGGTGGTGATGGCTCCCTGCGGCCGTTGGGTTGCCAAAAGGAGATGCAGTCCGAGGGAGCGCCCGATGGCCGCGATCCGAAGCAGCTCGGGCAGCGCAGTGGGCACCTCATCGGCAAGCATTCGGAACTCGTCGACCACTACCAGCAACCGGGGGAGTCCACCCTTCCGGGAACGCGCCGAATTGTAGGCGGACAGGTTGTCCGCTCCCGAGCCGGCCAGGAGTGCCTCCCGGCGGCGGACCTCAGCCCGCAGGGAGACGAGTGCCCGGGCCACGTTTGCGGCGGAAAAATCGGTCAGGAGCCCCACTGAATGCGGCAGCGCCGCGAGGGGGCCGAGTCCGGACCCACCCTTGAAGTCGATGAGCAGGACGGTGAAGGAAGTGGGCGGAAGCGAAGCAGCCAGGGAGCCCACGAAAGTGCGCAGGAATTCGGACTTGCCCGATCCGGTAGTGCCTGCCACCAGGAAATGGGGACCGTCCTTGTCCAGATCCAGGGTTACCGGACCTGACGCCGCCACCCCGACGACGGCGCCCCGGGACCCGTGCAGCCATCCGTTCAGAAGCATTTCCTCCGACGGTGCGTGGAACTCTTCGAAAGCCGCTGCGGGTGGAAGCTTTCCGGGTCCGTCGACCTGGGCGGGGTGCGGTACCGGACGCGGGCGCGCCGCGAGCGCCCGGCTGAGCCGCTCGAAGGTTCGACGCTGGACCAGGTCCGGGACAAAACTCAAGGTGTGGGTGCCGGACACGAGGGTTCCGCGGCCGGCCAGGAGTGACACGGTCACCGGCGCGGGCGGGCCTCCGCTTCTGACGATGCTCGTATGTGCCCGCTGGGACTCGGGCAGGCCTTGAAGCAACTGACCGGCGTACTCCGCCCAGGAGCGGTGGATGAACAGCATCAAGGCGGGGGGTCCTTCTGCGGCTTCCGCCGGGAGGTCGGCAAGGAGGGCACGCAGCCGGACGGCAGCGGCAGCAACGGTCGAGGAGGAAGCAGCGGGCAGTGCTGCCAGCCGGACGCCGGGCAGGAACCTGGCGTCCAGCTCAAGTTCGGACGCTGTTCCGAGGCACAGGATGTGCAGCCCGGACCCTGCGGCTGCCTGCAGGAGAATTGTTCTACCCACGGCAGCAGTGTCCTGAGGGGAGCCTTCCAGGCAGATGTCCCGGTCCTTTCCCAGGGCAAGGATGACCGGTGCTTCCGGGATCTGGGGAGGGGAGAAACGCGGTGGTGCGGGTACCGCTGCCACGTTTGCGGGCTGGTCCCCGGCTCCGATCCGGACCGGGTAAACGCCGGGGGCACCCGTGATGCCGCCGGGCAGATGGCCCAGTTCCGCGGCCAGGGCAGTTGCTCCGGGATCCGGTGCAGCCAGCCGGCGGCGCCTGCCGTCCTCCCGTGCTGCCTCGGCCACGCCGGCGGCGTGTTCCCGGTGCCGGCGCCGGGATCCGCCGGCCGCGATCAAGGCAGTGACCGCGGAAACCGCACTGAAGGCCAGGAACATCCACATTCCCGTGGCCAGCGCCAGCACTATTCCGAGGATCAGAGGGAGCAGAGCTCCGGTCAGGAGAAGTCCGGTCTTTTGCCCCTGTTCCGCGAACCGGACCGTCAGCGGCTCGAAGGGGTTATCCGCCGTGGCCTCGTCTTCCCGGTGGGCACCGGGAATACACAGACGGCAGCTGCTGTAGCCGAGCCGGATGATTGATCCGGTATCCACGGCGGCCGTGCGGATGCGGCGGCCATCAACCCACGTGCCGTTGGCCGATCCCGAATCCCGGATGGTCACGGACTCCGCCCCGACCACAAGCTGCGCGTGGTGCCGGGAGAGGGCCGGGTCTGCGATGCCGATCCTGGGGCCGTATCCGGCCGCCTCTGCAGCCAGACGGCCGATGGTGTAGGTACCCCGCTGCAGGCAGATGATGTTTCCGGCGTCCGGCCCCGTGCAGACCGCTAGAAGCAGCGTGGCGGCACCAACGCCGGACGCACCGACGGGAGGTCCTTGCGCCGAGGTGGGGGAAGACAGAATCACTGCCCCGTCGACCAACGGGGCAGTGCCAGGGGTCAGATCCTCCACCCTGGTTCCGTGGACCGTGTAGAGGCCCTGTCCGTAACGCTCCTTGAGCAGGGCGGCGACGCCGCGTCCGGTCGGATTATCTGTGAGTTTTATCACCAGGGGGCGATTGTTGCTGTGCTCCGGCGTATCGGGAAGGTGCCGGCCGGGTGCCGCGGCAAGGGTCACGTGAAGCAGCACTATCCCTCCAAATTTCCTTCAAGCACGTTCGGTTCCGCGTTGAAGCGATCAGCCTATGCAGGCTGTGCGCGGTCCTGCCGCTGCGGGGCGCAGGGTGCCTATAGTCCGCCCTGCCCCTGTGCCTGTGGAGGGAAGGTCATGCTGCCGCCCGTAGAATACAAGGGAATTTTTGTCCAGAAAGGCACGCGTGACTAATCAGTTTTCTGCTCCCCAGAGAAGCGAGGAGCTGCGTTCCGCAACGGGCAAGGCAGCGAAAGCCGGCTATCGACCCGAGGTACAGGGTCTTCGGGCGGTTGCAGTGCTCATGGTGGCCAGCTATCACATCTGGTTCGACAGGGTCTCCGGTGGTGTTGACGTCTTCCTTCTGATTTCTGCCTTCCTGCTTTCACTGTCCTTCATCCGGAAGGTGGAAGATGGGCGGCCCCTGAGATTGGGGCAGTACTGGATCCACGTCTTCAAAAGACTGCTGCCCGCCGTCTCGGTCGTGCTCGTGGGAACCCTCATCGCCACGGCGTTGTTCGTCCCCCGGAGCCGGTGGACCGAAATCCTTTCCCAGTCCTGGTCGTCCCTGCTTTACTTCCAAAACTGGGCACTGGCGGCGGACTCGGTGGATTACTACGCTGCGGACCACAGCGGAGCGAGTCCGCTCCAGCATTTCTGGTCGCTCTCGGTCCAAGGGCAGGTCTTCATTCTGTGGCCGATATTATTTGCGCTTTCTGCCGTGCTGGCCAGGGCAGGACGGAAACCGTTCCGAAGGATTGTCCTGTACGTCTTCGGAACGGTCTTTGCAGTCTCCTTGGCGTTCTCGGTTCATGAAACGTACACGAACCAGGCACACGCCTACTTCGATACCCGGACGCGCCTATGGGAGTTCGCCTTCGGCACCTTGCTTGCGCTGGCCCTTCCCTACCTGAAACCGGGTAAAGGACTCCGGATCGCGGCCGGCTGGCTTGGACTCGCCGCGATCCTTAGCTGCGGCTTCCTCCTCGATGTTCAGGGTGCCTTCCCGGGTTTTGTAGCCCTTTGGCCGTTGGTGGCGGCAGCACTGGTGATTGTTGCCGGACAGACCGGCAGTCGTTTCGGTGCGGACCGGTTCCTGTCGTGGGGTCCGTTGGTTCGGATGGGGGACATGTCCTATGCCCTGTATCTCTGGCACTGGCCTGTACTGGTCATTTACCTGATCTTCCGGGACCGGACGTCCGCAGGCCCGTTGTCCGGCGCCGCAATCATCATCGTCTCGCTTACGCTCGCCTACCTGACGACGAGGTTGGTCGAGCGTCCCTTGCGGACCATGGATTGGGTGCAGCGCAGTACGTTAAACGGGGTTGTGGCCATTGCCGTCTGCGCCGCGGTAGTTGCTGTTCCCGTTTTTTCGGCGCAGACCGCGCTCCGGGTGCAGGGCGAGAGGCTGCTGGCCGGTGCGGATCGGAATAACCCGGGCGCGGCGGCCCTGGACCCAGGCTTCTTTTACCTGGGGGATGAGGACGCAACGGTGCTGCCGACTGCTGATGTAGTCGGGGGTGACTATGTCAGTCTCGAGGAGGGCTGCACCGGTCGATACGCCACAGACGCAGAGATGCTCCAGGGGTATGGCTGTTCGGGCATTGTCAGTCAGGAAAATCCGGAACGGACGATCGTTGCAGTGGGCAACAGCCACGTTCAGCAGCTTGTGGCCGGCCTGGCGCCTTTGGCAGCAGAACGCAACTGGGCCTTGATTGCCCTGGTCAAGGGCGGCTGCCAGCTGGAATCCTCCCGGGAAACCTATTCCCAGGAATGCAACGAACGTAACGAGCAGGCCATGGAGTACATCTCGGAGCTGAAGCCCGACGCCGTCCTGACTACGGCCACTTACTCCATCGCAGGCCCCCCGTATGAACTCCTCCCGGGTGGTTTTGGCTCCGTGGCACAGGACATCGTGTCGCAGGGGATCAAGCTGGTTGGTGTGCGGGACACTCCGCGGTACACGTTTGATATGGCTCAGTGCCCGGAAACCCACGGCATCGACTCAGCAGAGTGCAATCCGCCCTATGAGAGCGTGCGGAATACGGACTTCAGTTCTATTCAGGCTATCGGCAGTGTGGTCCCGGAAATGGGAACCATCGACATTGATGACCTCGTCTGTCCCAACGGGACCTGCCCCGCAGTCATCGGTAATGTGCGGGTGTATTTGGACGATAATCACCTGTCCAGGACGTACGTTGAAAGCATGGCACCCCAGTTCGCCGAGAGATTCCTGAAAGCCGTCGGATGGTGATCAGGCACGGTCGGGCATGCCCCTTCCCGAAATCTCGGATAACCTTGACCGTCGGGTGCGTACCCGCCTGGGCGGTACCGGAAATATACAGGAGTAAATGTGAACGTTGACCTCGTCGTCGTCGGGGCGGGCTTTTTCGGCCTGACCGTAGCCGAGCGCGCTGCAAAGGAACTGGGCCTGAAGGTCGCAGTCATCGATCGTCGCCACCACATTGGCGGCAACGCATATAGCGAGAACGATGCGCAGACCGGCATTGAAGTGCACCGCTACGGCGCCCACCTGTTCCACACCTCGAATGAACGGGTATGGGAGTACGTCAACCGATTCACGGAGTTCACTGATTACGTTCACAAGGTCTACACCAGCCACAAGGGCGAGGTGTACTCCATGCCCATCAACCTGGGCACGATCAACCAGTTCTTCCGGTCCTCGATGGGCCCGGCGGAAGCCAAGGCACTCATTCAGGAGCAGGCCGGCGAATTGGCCGGAACCGACCCCGCCAACCTCAACGACAAGGGTATCCAGCTCATCGGGCGCCCCCTCTACGAAGCCTTCATCAAGTACTACACCGGCAAGCAGTGGCAGACGGACCCCAAAAACCTGCCTGCGGAGATCATTAGCCGCCTGCCCGTCCGCTACAACTATGACAACCGGTATTTCAATGACAAGTACGAGGGCCTGCCGGTAGACGGCTACACGGCCTGGATCGAGCGGATGGCAGACCATCCCAACATCCAGGTGCACCTGAAGACTGATTTCTTCGATGACGGCCACGAGTTTTCCCGCAACAACAGCCTGGGCCAGGTCCCGGTCATCTACACCGGACCTGTCGACCGCTACTTCGATTACGCGGAGGGTGACCTGTCCTGGCGGACCATCGACCTCGAAGAGGAAGTACTTCCGATCGAGGACTTCCAAGGTACTTCGGTAATGAACTACCCCGACGAGGACGTTCCCTTCACCCGGATCCACGAGTTCCGCCACTTCCACCCCGAACGCGACTACACCAAGGATGCCACGGTGATCATGCGTGAGTTCTCCCGTTTCGCGGAGAAGGGGGACGAACCCTACTACCCGGTGAACACAGCTGAGGACCGAGCCAAACTACTGGCTTACCGCGACTTGGCCAAGGGCGAAAAATCCGTGCTCTTCGGCGGACGCCTTGGCACCTACAAGTACCTGGACATGCACATGGCAATCGGCTCCGCCTTGTCGATGTATGACAATAAGATCAAGCCGCACTTCACAGGCGGCGCAAAGCTGGAAAGCGGAGGAGTAGACGCGTGAGCAACGCAATCGTAGAACGCACGCCCCATGCCGAAGAACCGCATGAAACCTGGTCGCCCCTGCAGCGGGTCATCCTCCCTTCCCTGGACCAGCTGGACACCATTCCGCTGTACATGGACACCGGCAGCGCGATCGGCGTGCAGCTCTCTACCATGAACGGTGATGCCCGGGCCGATGCCGGGGCACAGAGTTCCGCACCCGGGAAGGAAGCCCATGCTGAAGACTTCCTCTCACGCCGTGCCACGTCCGTCCGTCCAGGCGAGCGGGTCTCCTTCGGAACATACTTCAATGCGTTCCCCGCGAGCTACTGGCGCCGATGGACCAACTTGGAAACCGTCCGACTGAGCGTCCGGACCACTGGTACGGGTGCAGTGAGCGTCTACAAATCCAACGCGCGCGGGTCGCTGCAGCACGTACAGACGCAGCGGGTGGACGCACCCAGCACCAGTACCTTCGAGTTGAGCCTGAAGCCCTTCGGCGACGGCGGCTGGTACTGGTTCGACCTCGTCGCCGGTTCCGAGCCGCTGATCCTGGAAGAAGCCGAATGGCAGGCGCCGGGTGAACCGGTTAAGCCAGGCACAGTGACGCTCGAAATCACTACCTTGAACAAGACCTCGTTCTGCATCAACAACCTCCGCATCCTCGGTGAGCATCCCGAGGCTCTGGAGTCCGTCAAGGAAGTCCTGATCGTTGACCAGGGCACCGAGAAGGTTGCCGAGGCTGAAGGCTTCGCCGAAGTCGAAGCAATGCTCGGCGGAAAGCTCCGCATCATCAACCAAGCCAACCTGGGTGGGTCCGGCGGTTTTGCGCGGGGCATGTACGAGGCCGTGGAAAGCGGCAGCGACTACGTCCTGCTCCTTGACGACGACGTCGTAATGGAACCCGAGAGCATCTCCCGCCTTCTAACCTTCGCGGACCGGTGCAAGACCCCCACGATCGTGGGCGGCCACATGTTCGACCTGTACAACCGCACCGTGCTGCACACCTTCGGCGAGACTGTGAACCCGTACCGGTTCCAGCCGGACCAGCCGCACGAGCAAATGACCCTTGGGCATGATTTCGTGCGGTCGAACCTGCGGCACACCCCCTGGCTGCACCGCCGCGTGGACGTGGACTACAACGGCTGGTGGATGTGCCTGATCCCGACCCAGGTGATCCGGGACATCGGTCTTTCCCTGCCGGTCTTCATCAAGTGGGACGACGCCGAGTACGGGCTGCGCGCTAAGAGCGCGGGGTACCCCACGGTTTCGATGCCCGGTTCCGCCGTCTGGCACGTCTCGTGGATCGATAAGGACGACCTCGTCGGCTGGCAGGCGTACTTCCACACCCGCAACCGCATGATCGCTGCCCTGATCCACAGCCCTTACGAGCACGGCGGCCGCGTAGTCCGGGAGACCGGTTACATTGACCTCAAACACTTGATCTCCATGCAGTACTTCACTGCACAGGGACGCGTCATGGCCCTCCGGGACCTTTTGAAGGGCCCGGAGCACCTGCACGGAATCCTGCCCACCAAGCTGCCCGAGATCCGCGCCATGACCAAGAACTTCAGCGACTCCCAGTTCCAGCCGGATCCGGAGGCCTTCCCCGCCCCCGTGATGCACAAGCCGCCGCGGCACGGGCAGGGCTTCTCCGCCCCCTCCTATGCGTCCCTCATCCCGTGGGCCGCCAAGACGGTGGTCAAGCAGCTGACGAAGAAGGTTCCGGCAACCAGCTTGGAGCACCCGCAGGCCTACATTGCGCACCAGGACAATAAGTGGTGGCGGATGTCCCAGTACGACAGCGCTGTGGTGTCCAACGCCGAAGGCACAGGTGCCTCCTGGTATAAGCGTGATCCGAAGCAGCTGAGGGTCCTCCTTGCCGAGGCCGTGCGGCTCAACGCCGAGATCCTGAAGAATTGGCAGAAGCTCAGCGACCAGTACCGCGAGGCCCTTCCGGAAATCACTTCCTTCGAAGCCTGGAAGAAAACCTTTGCCGAGCATTCGGAAGAGAGTAAATAAGCTTGTCCACCGGCGCACTCGAAACTCCCGGGCGGGGAGCGGGATTGGCGGATATCCTCCGGTCCCGCTTCCTGCTCAAGCTGCTCGTCTCCAAGGAACTGAAGGTCCGTTACCGCGGCTCCATCCTGGGACTGCTCTGGTCCTATGTGAAGCCCGGCGTGCAGTTCGTCGTCTTCTACATCGCGCTCGGCATCTTCCTCAATCTTGAGCAAAGCCCAAGCAACACGGGCGGCCTGCCGAACTACGCCATCTATCTCTTCTCCGGCATAGTCCTCATCAACTTCTTCACGGAAGCCCTGGGCAATGCGTCGCGCTCCATTGTGGGCAACGGCGGGCTGATCAAAAAGATATACCTGCCGCGGCAGCTATTTCCGGTGGCCTCCGTATGGGTCTCGGGTGTGCACTTTTTACCCCAGATGCTGATCCTGATCGTGGCGTGCCTGTTCAACGGATGGAATCCGTCGCTGCTGCAGCTGGCGTCCGCAGTGGCCGGGTTCGTCATCGTGGCTTTGCTGGCCACGGGGCTGGGGCTGTTGTTCGGTGCGGTGAACGTCTACTTCCGTGATGCGGAGAACCTGGTAGACATGCTGCTGATGATCGCAACCTGGGCGTCGCCGGTGTTGTATTCGTGGATCATGGTGCGGGAAAAGCTGGGGGAGACGTTTTTCAACCTCTACCAGCTGAACCCGATCACCGTTGGCGTGGAAGCGTTCCACTTCGCCTTCTGGCTTCCCACAACGGACGGTGCCGAGGCGATCCCGCCTCACCTGTTGTCCCTGTGGATACCCATCGCCCTGGTTATTTCGGCAGCGGTCCTGCTGGTCGGCCAACTCGTCTTCCGTCGCCTTGAAGGCCGTTTCGCACAGGAGCTGTGAACCGTGGCAAATGCCATTGAAGTACGCAATGTAAACAAGCAGTTCGTCCTGCGGCACACCCGCTCCATGAAGGAAGCGTTTGTCTGGCTGGTCAAGGGCCGCAAGGGCGACCTCTCCGAGAAATTCCACGCGCTCAAGGGTGTCTCGCTCGAGGTCGAACAGGGCGAGACAGTTGCCCTGCTGGGCCTGAACGGGTCCGGCAAGTCCACGCTGCTCAAGCACATCTCGGGGGTTATGCGTCCCGATACGGGCACTGTGGGCACCCGGGGCCGGGTGGCCGGCCTGATCGAGGTTGGGGCAGGATTCCACCATGACCTCAGCGGACGGGACAATGTCTACCTGAATGGTGCGATTCTGGGCATGACGGAGGCGGAGATCGACGAAAAGTTCGACTCCATCGTCGCATTCTCGGAAATCGGCCAGTTCATCGACACCGAGGTGAAGTTCTATTCCTCCGGCATGTATCTCCGGTTGGCGTTTTCCGTGGCGGTCCATACCGACCCTGACATTTTCCTCGTGGACGAGATCCTCGCCGTCGGCGATGAACCGTTTCAGAAAAAGTGCATCGACAAGATTAAGGAACTGGCCGGGGAGGGTAAGACACTGGTTGTTGTCAGCCACGACCTGGACCTGGTCTCAAGAATCTGCAAACGCGGCGTCGTGCTTGAACACGGGCAGGTCGTTATGGATGGCCCCGTGGACGACGCCGTTGCCCGTCTGCGTGAGTAACCTGTCGACCGGAAACAGGCAGTAAAAAGGGGATCCGCCGCAAAACGGCGGATCCCCTTTTTGCCGTGTCGGCGGTTACTGTGCCGTCTTTCCGGACGCATCACTGCCGATGACACCGGTGCCGCCGGCCGTGCCTGATGTACCGCCCGTGTCAGGAGTGGAAGCACCGGGAACGGTATCGGTGTCCAGCATGCTGTCATAGCCCACCAGGTAAAGCGGGCGGCGGAGCGTGCCCGCGAAGATCCGGCCGATATATTCACCGAGAATGCCCAGGCAGAACAGTTGGATGGCCCCGATGCCGCCTACCACCAGGACGGTGGACGCCCAGCCCGGTACTGTCTGTCCCGTGAACACGCCGACTACGACAAAAATGCCCACCAAGACACACAGCATGGCGCTGAGGACGCCGAGCCAAGTGGCAAAGCGGAGGGGACCGCCGGAGAAGGTTACGATGCTCTCCGTGGTCAGCAGGATCATCTTGCCCAGAGGATACTTGGACGTTCCAGCCGCGCGCTTGTCCCGCTCGTAGTAGACGTTGGTGCTCGGGAAACCGAACCAGGGGATGATCAGCCGGTAAACCCGGCCCTCTTCGGGCAGTTTGTTGATAGCGTCCAGGACCCTGCGGCTCACGAGCCTGAAGTCACCCGCATTGGACGGTACGTGCGGACCCGCGACCCGCCGCATCAGCCAGTAGTACATTGCGGCGGTCTGCCGTTTGAAAACAGAATCGGTGGAACGGTCGCTACGGACGCCGTAGACCACGTCCACATTCTCGGTCCGGGCCTTCTTGAGCATTTCCTCGATGGCCTCGGGAGGATCCTGCAGATCGGCATCGATGGTGACTACATAGTCACCCACGGCGCCGGCCATTCCCGCAGTGATAGCTGCCTGGTGGCCGCTGTTGCGCATCAGGCGGACCAGCCGGAGCTCCGGCCATTCAGCCCGGATCTGCTGCACCAGTTGTGCCGTGGCGTCCTTGCTGCCGTCATCAACAGCTACCACTTCGTAGGGGACGTCCAGTCCGTCCAACACGGGACGCAACCGTGCAACCAGCTGATGCAGGACGGCCTCCTCGTCGTACATAGGTACAACTACAGACAGCACTTTATGGCTCAAGACAGGACTCCTAGTAGGCTATAAACACCTAGCGAGCATACCAACGTTCACTGCGATAGCCTGCTTCACCCAACCCGGGCTCCGCAGCCGCATGGGCTACAATTGCCAAGGCCTTCCTGAGGGCTACCTCTGATGAGGCACGTATGCGTAGAACGGACCGCAATTTTATGACGACAGTGAGCCAACGGCGAGAGAGCGGTACGCTCCTCGAACCCAGTGACACGCAGACGCCGGACGGGCCGTCGCAGGAAGGGCGCAAAGAAACGCTCCTGTGGGGCCTGGTCACTGTCGCAGCCACGTTTATCGGCTCCCTGATCCCGCTGATCCCGAATCCACGCTTCTACTTCTACGATGACACGCAGGCCGGTGCCTACGGAATCTGGGTGGAGATCGGGGAAAGCCTCCGCCGCGGTGAATGGTGGCTGTTCAGCGATGAGGCCTGGGCTGCCGGCAACTACGCTGCCGAAGGGCAGTGGGGGCTCTGGAACCCGCTGATCATGCTCATCGGGTTGATGTCCACTGTGATTACGGACGCCGTTCTCTTCTCAACCATCCTGAAGATCGCGCTGATGCTGGTCCTGGCGCTGGGCACATTCCTCCTGGCGCGCAGCTACCGGTCCACGGCGCCTTGGGCCGCCGTCGCCGGCGTCGCCGTGACCCTCACGGGATTCACCACATACTTTGACGGATCCTCCTGGGTTACGGGCCTGATGGTCTTCGCACTTCTTCCCTGGGCCTGGTGGGGACTGCGGCGCCTCATAACGGAAAGCCGCAACCCCGCACCCGCACTGATCTTCTCCTACCTGCTGATCACCGTGGGCTACGTCCACGGCACCATCATGCTGGTGATTGTCTTCCTGGCGCTGCTGATCGAAGTGTTTGTCCGGCGCACCCCGGCCCGTGCCGTCCCGCTCGTCGTTTCAGGCGTGATCCTTGGCATGGTGGCCCTGACGGTCTACCTACCCGGCGTCCTCACCGCGGGCGTGACTGCCCGGGCTTCGGACATCGGCAACAGCGGATTCCTGGGAACGGACCTTACGGGCCTGGCAAGTGCCGCTGTCGGCAGCGCCCTGCCGCAGGTCAGCGGCTGGTGGGGAGCGTTCGCCCCGGTGCCCGTCCTGTACATAGCCTGGTTCCTTCCGTTGGTGGGCCTGGTCAGTGGTCGCCGGATCCGCGGGTCCTGGCCGGCCTTGGCAGGACTGGTCACGGTAGGTGTCATCTCACTGATGCTCACGCTGGCTCCGAGCGACCTCGGACCGCTGCGTTTCCCCATCCGGCTCGTCCCGTACGTTTCCCTCACCGCCCTGGTCCTGCTGGCGGTCCTGCTTTCGCGCTTCCGCGTCCGCCAGCTGACCGGCGGCCGTATCGCGGCCGTGTCGGTCCTATATGCAGCAGGGATGTACCTCGCCTGGAGCCAGAACCCGAATATCAGCAGGATCCACTTCGTCCTCGGGGCGGTTGCAGCGGTAGGACTGATCTGCGCCGTCGTCGTGCTCTACGCTCCGCATCCGCTGGTACGGACGTGGGGAGTACGTGCTGCCGCCGCAGGAATCATTCTTGTATCCCTGGTGGCGGCTGTAGGCCAGAAGCATTACTTCCCCTCAACTCCGCTGCCTGATTTCCATTTCCCGGAGTCGCCCGAAGCCTACGACGAACCCCTTGCCGAGGCCGAAGGCATGACATTCGTGGTGGGCGAGCCGGACCGGCTTGGTCCCGCCATTTGGGCCGATACCCTCGCATCGAATGCCTGGTACCTGAGCGATATCCCCACACACAATCTGTACAGCCCCATCATGTTCGCCAAGTACTCCGAAGACCTTTGCATGACCAGCCACGGCTGGACCTGCCAGAACGCCGCGGACAGCCTCTTCACAGTGGATGAGGAAACCGGTGAACTGCTGGTGGACCTGCTCTCCATCGACACTGTCCAAATCCTGCGTGACCCGGCGGACACCTCCGGGGAAGCGTTGAAGGCGCGCATGGTTCCCGAAGGTTGGAACGAGGTGGAGCGCACCGGCGACTTCGTGACCTGGGTCCGTGCCGAGCCCCTGGAGAACAACGGCGAGGCTGTCTGGGCCACTCCGGGAACACGGGTATCAACTGTTTCGGACACCAGCCAGGAGCTGGTTCTGCACGTGGACGAAGTGCCCGACGGCGGCGCTGAAGTAGTCACCAGCCGATTGGCCTGGCCCGGCTACGACGCGGAGGGTGCCAGCATCGCGGATCCGCTGCGGGGTTACCTGCTGACTGTGGATGTTCCTGCCGGAAGCGAAGGACAGGATATCCGCATTACTTTCGAACCGCCGGCATGGCCCGTCCTGGTGGTACTTATCTGGTCCGCCATCGGGCTGGGAGTGCTTTGGTCGGTGCTGCACCTGATGCAGTCCCTGCGCCGAAGGAACCGGGCCGTGGAACCAAACGCGGACGGGCCGGTGGTGTTGTGAAAGCCGAGGACGAGACACCGTTTCCCGAGGGCCCACACGGGGTGTTTTCCGGCCCGCCGGGCCCGTTGATGCGGCTCCTGAAGACGGAAAAGGTCGCCTTCCTGCTGGTCGGCGGCGCGAATACCGTCTTCAGCACCCTTCTCTTCATCGGGCTGGACCTGCTCTTCGGGAGGCATGTTCCGTCCTTTGTTGTGCTGGGAACCGCCTGGCTGATATCCCTCGTGGCGGTCTTCTTTGTCTACCGGAAGCTGGTGTTCCGGGTGTCAGGCCACGTCCTGGCGGACCTGGGGCGGTTTGCGACGGTAAACCTCACCGCTTTGCTGGTGAACATGGTGCTGCTTTTCGTCGCCTCGGACATGCTGGGCGCGCCCCGCATCCCGGCCCAGATTGTCATCACCTGCGCCACGGTCTTCATCAACTACTTCGGCCATAAGTACTTTTCGTTTAGGCGCAAACCATCCCCGGAACCCGGACCCGTGCCAAGTGCCGGTTCCAAGAAAGAGGACGAAGCATGAGTCCCCGCGTTTCCATCGTCATTCCGGCCTACAACAACGCCGCCTATCTGGCCGCGACACTGGAGTCCGTGACGGCACAGACTTACCCGGACTTCGAAGTCGTCATCGCTGACCACAGCTCAATTGACGGTACGTCGGAAATCATCCAGTCCTTCGCCGGTGACCCCCGGATCCGGGTGCTCAGCCCCACGCCGCACGGCGGGGGCGCCAAAGCGAACTGGAACCGTGTGAGCCAGCATGCCGAGGGCGAGTGGATCAAGCTGGTCTGCGGCGATGACCTCATTGCACCCGAAGCCCTCGAAATCCAGATGGCGGCTGCGCAGGAACATCCCAGCGCAGTGATGGTGGCGAGCAAGCGTGCGGTGGTTGACGCGCACGGAGCACCGGTCATCGCCTCACGTGGACTGGCCGGCCTCGAGGGCCTGGTCAGCGGACGGGACGCCGTTCGCGCGACCGTACGCAGCGGCACCAATATCTTCGGTGAACCCGCCGCAGTCCTGCTTCGGCGCGATGTCCTGGCCGACGGCTGGTGGGACGACACCTTCCCTTACATGATCGATGAGACCGCGTACGTGCGCGTGCTGCGCTCCGGTGACTGTGTGGCCGTTCCCCAGACACTCGCCAGCTTCAGGATCAGCGCGAGCCAGTGGAGCGTCCGGCTGGCCAAGGCACAGGCTGAACAGGCTGCCGGCCTGCACCGGGCGATCCTGGCCGCGCATCCCGAGGCTGTCTCACCAGCCGACGTTCGCCGGGGCAATGCCCTCGCACTTGCCAACGCCTACGCCCGCCGGCTGGTTTACCTGGGGCTGCGTCGCCGTATGGGCAAGGAAAACGTCGTAGCCAGCACTACCTAAGTCACACAGCGGGCCGTGCCCGCGGAATGGTCACATAACCAATGTTGAAGACAACACGTGCCGCCGATCGGGCCGGTGCTGTGCTGCAGCCTGTCCTCCAATGGCTCCGAACCGGTGACAACGCCCTCCGGGTTGCCGTGGTGGCCGCCTACGCCGTTATGGTGCTTTTGGGCGCCACGACGTCCTCCATCGGGATGGGGCACCTGCGGCAGGATCCGGAGAATCCCCTCGGTACACAGCTAGGGCTCTCCAGCGGGATCCGCTCGGATGAGTACAACGCCTATTCGCCGATCGCCTTGTCAGTCATGGCCACGGGCGGTGCCCCCACGCTGAGCGCCATGGGTGCAAGGGCAGACCTTGTCCACCGGTTTACCTCTGGCGGTTTCTTCGAATCCTTCGTGTTCTTTGATTCAGGGCTGCTCAAGTTGGCTGGATTCCTGCCGGACGCGAACGTCTTTGCTGCTCACTGGTGGCTTCCTGTCCTCCTCCTGTTGCTGATGATGCCGAAGTGGTTCGAGCAGGTAGGCGGCACGAGGCGGATGGGATGGCTGGCTGCCGGATTAATCGCACTCTCGCCGTGTGTCGCCTGGTGGTCCATGATGCCAGTGGCCCTGATCGCCTATACCCTGACTGGGTCGAGCCTGATGATCACGGCGTACCACCGCTTCAACCGCGGCCAGCGCCTTGTGGCCGCACTGGCAGGATTGGCCGGCGGAATACTCATCGCGGGGATGCCATCCTTTTACACACCGTGGTCGCTGGTGCTCGGATTGCCGGTGCTGGTGGCTTCCACCCTATGGATCCTGACCCGTGCCGGCTCGTTGTGGACCCGTATCCGTCCGGTCCTGCTCACTGGAGTCACGGCGGTCATCTTCGGAATCGGCATCCTGGTGGAGAACTCGGAGGGACTCAACGCCCTGTTCAGCACGGTTTACCCGGGTTCCCGCCGATCCTCCGCCGAGGCACAGCCTTTCGCCCTGCTGTTCGGTGCTCCGGCACTGTCGCCGCTGCAAAACGGTTCCGTGCCCGTGCAGGCCAACGCCAGCGAACTGTCGACCTCTTTCGCCGTAGCCTTCATCTGGATTGCGGTGCTGCTGGCCGGCAGCAGGCTTGTTCCTTCCGTGCGCCGCGGCATAGCGGCATGGACTGTCCTGGCGTTCGGTTTGGTGTGGCTGGGCTGGTGCCTGGTGGACCTGGGAAGCCTGGGCGAGAAAATTCCCCTGTTGAACCTGGTGCCTTCGGTGCGGTCCGCCCAGGTGGTGGGCGTGCTTGGAGTCATTGCCGTCTGCCTGCTCCTTTCCATGGTGGACGGCCGGCGCTGGAAAACCGCCGTTGTGGCTGCCCTCATCTCCGGAGCCGTAACGGCGTATGCAGCGTCCCAGATGCAGGCACAGTATCTGCCGGACATGCGCTTTCTCGTCATTCCTGTTGCCGGGGCTGCCGTCGCCGTGGTGGTTCTCTGCGTGACGCGGTATCCGCACCGCAGCTGGCCCGTGGCCCTCGCGGTGGTGCTTGCGGCGCTTCCGGTTTACCGGGCCAACCCGCTGGTGTTCGGTCTCGGGGACCTGCGCGAATCGGAAACAGCGAAAGTCCTTTATGAAGCAGGGACCGAAGCGCGGGACAACGGCACCTTCTGGGCGTCAAACCTGGGTTCCTTCGACACCGTGAGCCTGGCAAACGGCGTGCCTACCCTGTCCGGGCTGCAGCGCTCAGGGCCTGACATGGAGATGTGGCAACGCCTGGATCCGGACAATGAGTTCGAAGAAGCCTGGAACCGCGGCGGGGGCTATGTTCCCTTCAACTGGGCGCCGGGAGCGGAAACGAACATCACTACCAACGGGTTTGACGTGACCTTTGTCCAGGTTGACCCCTGTGTCCTTGCGGACGCCATGCCGGAGCTGGGGCATATTGCCTCGACCACAGAACTGCAGGTTGACTGTCTCCAAGCCGAGCGCACCCTGCAGTGGTCGGGCAGTCCGGTATACACCTACCGGGTACTCCAGGACTGAGCCGGACGCGCTACGGAAACAGGGATGCCCCGCCGCTGCAGCGGCGGGGCATCCCTGTTTCTATCAGTTCGTCCCAGCTACTCGCCGTTGAGGTAGGCGGCGAGGGCTTGGCCGGCATCGCGGGGGCTGAAACCGGTGGCTTTGATCTTGGCCAGATCCAGGACGCTGTTACGCGGGCGGGGAGCGGCATCGGGCTTGGACGCGAAGTATTCCTCGGTGCTCACCCCGGTCACGGCTGCAGGGTCGGCGCCGGCCAGCCGGTAGACCGCGGCCGCGACGTCGGCCCACGAACCGGGCTCGCCGTCATTGGTGAGGTTGTAGGTGCCGAAAGGTGCGCGCGTATCCAGCAGGTGCCGGATGCCGGCAGCGATATCCTCGGCGAACGTGAGCCGACCGATCTGGTCATTGACCACAGACGGGGCGACGCCCTTGGACGCCAGCGACGCCATCGTGCGGACGAAATTATGTCCCTCTCCGATCACCCAGCTGGTGCGGATGATGTAATGGCGCGGCGCGGTGGCCGCTGCGGCGTCACCTGCCGCCTTGGTCTGGCCGTACACGCCCAAGGGGCAGACCTGGTCGTCCTCGCGGTAGTTGGCCGAAGTTCCGTCGAAAACGTAATCGGTGGAAACATGGACCAGCGTGATCCGGTGCTCTGCTGCTATCCGCGCCAGCCGGGACACGGCGGACGTGTTGATGTTCCACGCGTCCCTGCGCCCGGATGGTGTTTCTGCGGCGTCAACGGCAGTATAGGCGGCGGCGTTGATGACGACTTCGTAATCCTGCCAGCGGACGGCGTCGTAGGCAGCAGGGTCAGCCAGATCGAAGTCGGCCCGTGCGGCGAATACGGTATCGCCGCGGTCAGCGAAAAGAAACCGCAGGGCCGTACCGAGCTGGCCGCCAGCGCCCAGGACAAGCACGCGCTTGGCTGGCATGGGGGCGACCTCAGGGAGGAACGGATGGGCCTTGTCCTTGGCTGAGGTCTCTGCGGAGTCGAGGGGGATGGGCCAGGGGATAGCCGCGGTGGGATCCGCGAGGTTCAGGAAGGTGTATTTTTCCTGAGCGTCGGCGCTCCAATGGTCGTTGACCAGATAGGTGTACGCAGTCCCGTCTTCCAGCGTCTGGAAAGCATTGCCCACGCCCCGCGGGATAAATATCGCCTGCGAGGGATCCAGGACGTGGTGGAACGTGCGGCCGAATGTCG
Organism: Arthrobacter jinronghuae; assembly: GCF_025244825.1. Taxonomy (NCBI): domain Bacteria; kingdom Bacillati; phylum Actinomycetota; class Actinomycetes; order Micrococcales; family Micrococcaceae; genus Arthrobacter; species Arthrobacter jinronghuae. The sequence continues at coordinate 2,594,054 of NZ_CP104263.1, read as the reverse complement.
GGCCTTCCCGCAGATCCACCCAGGCGCCGAAAACGCGGCCAGTCGCTACGGAGATGTACTTATCCCACGGCTCTGCATGGATGCCGCGGGTGGTGCCGGCAGTCTCGTTGAAGGAAATGTTGTTCTGCACGGGACCAAAGTCGGGAAGGCCCAGTGCCGCCATCTTGCTGCGCTGCCAGTTTTCCTTGAACCACCCGCGGTTGTCGCCGTGCACCGGAAGGTCAAATACGACGACGCCGGGAATGGGCGTGGGATGCGCGGCCAGCGCCTTGGCGAAGATGCCGGGCGCTTCGTCAGCAGGCGTCACTGGCCCTGCTCCAGGTAGCGGCTCTCGGTTTCCGCCTTGCGGGGGCGCCACCAGGACTCGTTGTCCATGTACCACTTGATGGTGTTGTCGAGTCCGGTTTCGAAGGATGAGAAACGCGGCTTCCATCCCAGCTCGGTTCGGAGCTTTGTGGAATCGATGGCGTACCGCAGATCATGTCCCGGCCGGTCGGTCACGTGTTCAAAATCGTCCCGGTCCCTTCCCATGCGCTCGAGGATCAGCTCAACGACTTCCTTGTTGGTCTTTTCTCCGTCGGCGCCGATCAGGTACGTCTCGCCGATGCGTCCGTGTTCCAGGATGGTCAGGACCGCGGAAGAGTGGTCGTCGGCATGGATCCAGTCGCGGACGTTTTCACCCGCCCCGTAGAGCTTTGGGCGGACGCCGTCAATCACGTTAGTGATCTGGCGCGGAATGAACTTCTCCACATGCTGGTAAGGGCCGTAGTTATTGGAGCAGTTGCTGATGGTTGCCTGGAGGCCAAAGGAACGGACCCACGCGCGCACCAGCAGGTCGGACCCCGCCTTGGTGGAGGAATACGGGCTGGAGGGGTTGTACGGGGTGTTTTCGGTGAAGCGGGCGGGGTCGTCAATAGCCAGGTCGCCGTATACCTCGTCCGTGGATATGTGGTGGAAACGCTTATTGAATTTCCGTGCGGCTTGAATCAGCGTGTACGTGCCGATGATATTCGTGTCCAGAAAAGGCCGGGGATCATGCAGGGAATTGTCGTTGTGCGATTCCGCCGCATAATGGACTACCGCGTCCGAGGCCTCGGTAAGCTTTTCCACGAGGGGCTCATCGGTGATATCGCCGTGGACAAATTCGAACCGGTCGGAGGGGAGGCCCGCCAGGGAATCGAGGTTTCCCGCATAGGTAAGCTTGTCGATAACCGTTATATGAGCGTCTGTTTCGGCGAGTGCATAGTGAACGAAATTTGATCCGATGAACCCGGCGCCGCCGGTGACAAGTATCCGCTTCATAGTCCCCAAGGTTACCGGATTTGCGCCCCGTCTCCGTCACCGGCGAAGATAGCCGTATGCGCGGAATCATACTCGCCGGCGGGACCGGATCCAGGCTTCACCCCATCACCCTAGGCATCAGCAAGCAGCTGGTGCCGGTCTACGACAAGCCGATGATTTACTATCCGCTGTCCACGCTGATCCTGGCCGGAATCCGCGACATCCTGATTATCACCACTCCGCATGACGCCGAGCAGTTCCAGCGCCTGCTCGGCGACGGATCCCAGTTCGGCGTGAACCTGACCTACGCCCGGCAGCCGGAACCGGACGGTCTGGCGCAGGCCTTCATTATCGGGGCGGAGCACATTGGCGACGACAGCGTGGCCCTCGTGCTGGGCGACAACATATTCTACGGCCAGGGAATGGGCACGCAGCTGCGGCGGTTTGCCGACGTCGACGGCGGCTCCATCTTCGGCTACTGGGTGGGCGATCCGCGGGCCTACGGTGTTGTGGAGTTCGACGCCGACGGCCGTGCGGTGTCCCTGGAGGAGAAGCCGGAGCAGCCGAAGAGCAGCTACGCCGTTCCGGGGCTTTACTTTTACGGTAACGACGTCGTCGATATAGCCAGGGAGCTGAAGCCGTCTCCGCGCGGTGAGCTGGAGATTACCGACATCAACAGGGTGTACCTGGAACAGCAGCGCCTGCACGTGGAAGTCCTGCCGCGGGGCACCGCGTGGCTGGATACCGGCACCTTCGATTCGCTCAATGACGCCTCCAACTTTGTCCGCACGGTCGAGAGCCGACAGGGCCTAAAAATCGGAGCACCCGAGGAGACCGCCTGGCGGATGGGTTTCCTCTCTGATGAAGGACTGCGTGTCCGTGCTGAGGCCCTCGTCAAGAGCGGCTACGGGCAGTATCTGCTGAACATACTCGACCAGGGTCGCTAAGAGGCCCAGCGCAGCTCTGAGCGTGACGCTTCGCCAGGCAGTAAACAGGAAGGGCCCGGATCGTCGATCCGGGCCCTTCCTGTTTACTGCCTGATCAGAGCCGGTCTCCGGCTGCGGGAGGGACCGGGTGCCCGGTACCGGTGCCGCTTTGTCCTGGGTCTTTCGGGGAACGGACTTCTCCCTGGAGCTGTTTGAGCGCCGTGTTCAGAATGGCTACTTCTTCGGCAAGGATACGCGTCTCGTCTTCGACGACGGAAAGCTCCCACGACAGGTGGAGGGCCACTCCTATCAACAGCACGATGCTCATGGCAAACAGCAGGTTGGAGGGAACCTGGACGCCGAGCCAGCCGGCCACGAGTGCCAGTAGCTGCGGCCACCCTGCAAGAATCAGCGACCCGCCTCCGACCAGGAGCCACAGAACCGCATACTTTTCCCGCAGCTTTTTGCGCCGGAGCATTTCCAGCACCAGCACAAACATGACAAGGGAGAAAACAAACGCAGCGAAAACAGCCATAATTATGCCTTATCTGACGGAACCTGGGACTTGCGGCGGGTAAGCGCAAGGAACAGGGCAAATACGGAACGAAGCAGGTATACAGCGGATTTTGCCGGGTTGTGGCTCGGGACGCCGCCCTGTCGAACCCTCATGGTCACGGGCACCTGGGCGACGGCGCATCCTGACCGGATGGCCACCACCAGGGAATCGATGGTGTCCCCGAGGTACTCTGCCGGATAATGGTCAATGTACTGGTTGATGGCCCGGACGTTTCCCGCCCGGAAACCGGAGGTCACGTCCGTCAGCTTGGTCTTGGCGAGTCGGGAAATCACGGCAGCCAGAAAGGACATGGCCCATTTGCGCGGGCCCGTAACCTTGTAGTCGCCCTCCTCGGCAAAACGTGCGCCGATGGAAATATCGGCGTGCTGCAGTCCCTGGACAACACGTTCGATGTCTCGCGGGTCGTGCTGGCCGTCGGAGTCGACCTGGATGACAGTCTGGTAGCCGTGGGTCTTGGCATACTTGAAGCCGGCGCGCATGGCGCCGCCGACGCCGAGATTGAACGGAAGCTTCAACACAGTGGCCCCGGCTTCACCTGCCAGACGTGCGGTGTCGTCGGACGAGCCGTCGTCGACCACCAATACGTCGTAGCCTTTGCCCTGGGCGAGGACTTCCCGGACGGTGTCCCCGACGGTCTCACCCTCGTTCCAGGCCGGCATGATCACGAGTACTCGGGGTGGTTCCGTCATGAACATGGAAGTGTCTCTGATTCCTTATCTTTGTTAGCGGCTTCTGGGTCCTGCGGGTGCCCGGAGGACTGTGCGCGGAGAGTCCGGAGGAGCAGCACCACTGCAACGGCGAGGGCCGCAGCATAAGCAACAGCCCATGTTATCCACCCGGCGGGCGGTTGCCAAAGCGGCCCCTGGAGCATCGGCAGCCAGTTTGCGTCTCTGGCGAGCCCCACGGTGTAGCGCCGGAGCACATACACGAACGCATACACCTGCGCACCGGCGGCGAGCCAGAAGAGCAGTGCCCTCAGTCGTGCAAAGAAGGGCGTACGGGACAGTTCAACGTCACGAAGGGCGTAGCCGCAGGCCAGGAGGAACGGCACCACGAGCGGCAGAATGTAGCGTCCCTGCCAGATATAGCCCACGTCCCCGATCACCGCGGACTGCATGACCGGGGGCAGAAGCACTATTGCCGCCAGAAGCAGTGCGGGGCCGGCGAGGCGGGAAGCCGGACGGACACAGGCAGCAGCCACCGCGAGGCCCACCATCAGGAAGCCCCAGAAAGCGTAGACACCGTTCGGGGCAGGCGTGTCCAGCCAACCGAACATGCCTATGTAGGCCGTGGCGTAGTCGAACGTGCGGTCAAGCATAGTGAGGAACGCCTGGCCCTTGCTGATCTGTTCGCCGCTTCCGGTCAGGCTTTGAAAGGTCTGGGCGGTCAGGAGCCACAAAAGTCCAACGGCGGAGCCGGCGGCACAGATGTACCCGGCCATGCGTACCCCGCGGTCTGCGAGCAGCATCTTGAGGTTGCCGGCACCGCCCAGCAGCACTGCGGCGATGACAGCCAGGGCCAGCCAGACCAGGGATACGGCACGGGTGTTGGCAAGAACTACGGCAGAAACGGTCAGCAGCACCAGGTAGGGGCGGATATTTTCCCGGTTCCTACTTCGCTCCATGACTGCCAACGTTGCGGTAAAGACCGCCGTGGTGGCCGCAATCTCAAGCGACTGCGGATTCAGGCCGCCGGTCAGGTAGAGCACCATCGGCGTGCAGGACACGGCAAACGCGGCCAGAGTGGTCCTGAAACGCCGAAGGGACAGGATCGAGGACACCGATGCCGCGGCGAAGAGCGATGTCAGGGCGACACTGATGAGCCGCATGGCATACCACGCTGTGTCTCCGGCAAGGACCAAAGAGGGCAGCCCGACAATCGAGTAGTAAAGGGGGTTGTAATTTCCCGCTGATGTTGTTAACTGAACATCGTTGGTCGCAGTACCGATTTCCGGAGTGCAGTCAGCGGTTACCTTGGGGGTGAAAGCAAAGCAAGGCGGCTTGGGGTAGTCCTGCAGGTACGCGGGTACGTCAACCACTGCTTCTTCGCCCTGCCCGCCGCTATCCTGGCCGTGCCACTGACCGTTGACGACTGCAGCCGCTTTGATGACATGTGCCAGCTCATCGGGATACGAGGACACAGGAGAAGCGAAGGACCAGATTGACCCTAGGGCGAAAAACAACCCGAAGGCTGCGGCAAACCCGCGAAAAGACCAGCGGTTTTGGAGCTTGGTAATGGGGGTTCGTCGTACGTCAGTTATGGCCATGGTGCTAACATCGTATCCGACCCTGCCCGTGCGCTATAGGAGCATTGGGCGTTCGGGTCCGCTACTGATCGTTCGGAACGAGGAACTCATTCCCCGCCGGCAGGTCCCGCCGTTAGCCCCAGGAGCTGAGTCCGTATATGTCCAATGACAAGGATCTTGGGCTACGCCCGCCCGTCTCACCGCATCCGGAGCCGTACCGCGGCAGGATAACCTCGCCCGCTTCCCGGCTACGGAACCTCATCCTCGGCCCGGCCGGCAGGTACCTGTTGGTCGGCGGGGTTTCCTTCGCCGTGGACTTTTTCCTGCTGGTCCTCCTGCACGAATACTTTGGTGTGGAGCTCTGGCTGGCCACGCCCATCGCCTTCCTCACCAGTTTTGCGGCCAACTATTTCCTGTCGCGTTTCTTCACTTTTGCCGGGTCCGGCGCCCGTGGAACCAGCTTCGTCAAATACGTGGCCCTGGTGCTCTTCAATACAGTTGCCGCCAGCCTGATAGTTTCCGGATTTGAGGCGGTAGGCAGCAGCTACATGCTTGGCAAAGTCGCATCGACGGCCATGATGACCGTCTGGAATTACTTTCTTTACAAACACTTTGTGTTCGCACAGAACAAGGCCCCCCGCGTCGCCTGAATCCGAGGAAATAAAGCAGAAGACCTCCCGGTCCGGCGGACTTGCCGCAGGGCCGGGAGGTCTCGTGCTTTTGGGACGCTCGCGGTGTTAGCTAGCCCGGAAGGCTACCGGTCGGGGTTGCTGTCCGGTAACCCTGTGCGGCCATCCCGGTGCCGCGGTACTCCCACAGCACTCCGTTTGCGACGCCGCCCAGACGGAACGCGCCTGACGCCGACGGCGAAGTGACGAGCAGCGGGGAATACGCGTTCCAGCCGGTGCCGACTGTTTCCATAACGCCGAGCAAGCCGGTCCCGCTGCCGCGGTACAGCAGCAACCGGCCGTCCGCTGTAGTGGCGAGGACGTCTGAACGGCCGTCGCCGTCATAATCACCGGGACCGAGGAGGGTGGTGAAACCATCCCACCCGCCTGAGCCGATCCGGGTACCGCTGCTGTAGCCCTCGTTGCGTCCTGAGACCGAACCGGTCCCGTAGTAGCGCCACAGATCGCCGGCACCGTCGCGTGCCAGCAGGTCAGGTTTGCCGTCGGAATTGAGATCACCGGCCCCGAGCACCTGCCGATAAGTGTTCCAGCCGCTGCCGACCTTAACCGCCCTGTCATAGCCCTCATCAGCGGAGGTGACCTTGCCGGTACCGGCGTAGAACCAGAGGCTGCCGTCCGGTTTGCGGGCCAGGAGGTCATTGCGGCGGTCGCCGTTGAAATCGCCTACGGCGGTGATTTCCTCGTAAATCTGCCAGCCGGAGCCGATGTTGCGGGCCGAACCGTAGCCTCCGGAGGACTTGCCCGGGTGGAACCACAAGAATCCGTCACGGGCCACGGTCAACAGATCCGGTGTGCCGTCGGAGTTGAAGTCCGCCGTGGGGACCACCAACCGGTCTGCAGCCCAGTTCACCGTGCCGACCCGTGCGGCCGGACCATATCCTTCCTGCGTGGAACCTGTGCCGGGATAGAACCAGATGCTGGAGTCCTGACGCTGGCCGATAAGGTCCGCCTTGCCGTCGCCGTTGAAATCGCTGCCTCCAAGGACCGTGGAGTAAATGTCCCAACCGGTACCGATGGAGAAGCCCGGGGCGAAGGAACCGCCGCCGTTGCCCGCACGGAGCCAAAGGTTGCCGTCGGAGCTGCGGGCCACCACATCCACCCGGCCGTCACCGTTGAAGTCCCGTGCTCCCACCAGTTCGGAGAAACGCCACCAATCGGAGCCTGCTCCAAAGGCCGGGCCATGCTGTCCGGTGCCGGTGCCCTGATAGAGCAGGGAGGAACCGTCCGCGCGGGTGGCCAGCAGATCGGTGCGCCCGTCACTGTTGGCATCGCCGACCCCGATCAGGCGGTTGAAGTCTCCCCATCCGCCGTTGCCGATCTGGACGGCGGGACGGTAGCCCTCGTTCCGGCTATCCACGACACCGGTGCCGGAGTAGCGGTAGAGGCTGCCGTTGACGTGGCGCGCGACGATGTCGTTGCGGCCGTCGCCGTCGTAGTCGCCCACGGCAACAAGGCTGTTGTAGACCTCCCAGCCGGAGCCGATCTGCCGCGGGGCGCCAAAGGATCCGTTGCCGGTGCCGGCATGGAACCACAAGGTGCCGTCCGCGCGCCGGGTCAGCAGGTCAGGCCTGCGGTCACCGTTGAAGTCCCCGGGACTGATAACCCGGCGGGTCCGGTCCGGTGCCGGTCCGCTCATCGCGAACCGGGCCAGGTCCGCAGTCGAACCGTTCCAGACATTGGAATCGCCCACAAAGGGGCCGGTGCTGCTGTACTGCCAGACGTTGTAAGTGCCCCAGCCTGCCGGCATAGGGCCGGCGCCTGTGGTGCTGTAGTTGGCTATGTGGAGCGGATGGTCCGCAAACGCTGAAGTGTTCCCCGTGCAGGTACTCCACCAGTCGGTGGTGGTGTAGATCATCGGGAGACGGCCGGTGCGGGCCTGGATGGTGTTGGAGAATTCCCGGATCCAGGAAACCATCTGCCCGGCTGACATGTTGTAGCAGGTGTTGCCGAGCTCAGGATAGGGGTTGTACTCAATATCCAGCAGCGGAGGCAGGGTGTTGCCGTCAGCGGACCAGCCGCCGCCGTTGTCCACGAAGAAGTTGGCCTCCGCCCGGGCGGACCCGGGGGTGGGGATAGCGAAGTGGTAGGCACCGCGTAGCATGCCGGTGTTCTTGGAACCGTTGTACTGCTGGCCGTAGAACGGATTCTTGTAATACGTCCCTTCGGTGGCCTTGACATAGGCGAAACGGCCGCCCTGGTTCCAGGCACGCTGCCAGTCAACGTTGCCCTGGTGGCTGCTGACGTCCAGACCTTGGATTCCCGCCGGCATCCACGTAGCTGCCGGGGAAAGGGAAGCTGCGCCGTTGGAACTGCCGGGGGAGGCCTGCGGCGTTTCCGCGGGGGTGGCGGTGGACGCCTCCGCTTCGTCGAGCTTGGCAGGGGTACCCAGATCAGGTACGTCCGCCGGTGTCTCCGGGTCGGCTTCCGCGTCCCGGCGCTCGCGGATTTCTTCGTCCGTGGGCACCTGCGGATCGCCGGTGGCCATCAGGCGTTCAAGGCCCTGACCCATCCGGGCGCCGAGTGGTCCTACGGCATCAGCCGGGGGATCTGCGGATTCCTCGGCCCTATCCTGAGCCGGATCGGCAGCCTTCTTCTCCGCCGTCGCGGCCGGCTGGGGGGCCGGAGCGGTGTCCTCGGCGCCGGGCTGCTCATGATCGGCTTCCTGAGCGCCAGGGTCTGCCTCAACGGGAGCGGGGCCGGTTTCTTCCGCTGTTGCGGGGGATGCGGGGATCTCGGGGGCTGCGGGTGTAGGCGGTCCGTCGGGGTCGGGCGTGGTGGTCAGGGCGGCAGCCGGCAGGCTACCGCACACCAGAGCACCGCCCAGAACCGCACCCCCCAGCCAGCGGAAGAGTGATTGTCTGTTCACGATATCTCCAGGGTGTTTCGCGCCCAGCGAACGGTGCCGGGTCAGAATGAAGACTATCCGACCGCCATAGCACCCACTGTGAGCAACGCCGCAAACTGCATGCCGCGGCGGGTACCTGTTTTGGGCGAATACCCCCGCAGCGGCGCCGAACAGGTAGCCCAGAGGGTGGTCAGCAGTGCCCAAACCGTGCCTGGGCGGGTTATCCACAAGGCAGCGAAACTACGCTCGCGCCCTGGCATCCGTGCCCTTACTGTGTGGCCCGTAGGCCCCGAGGAGGGCCGCAACCAGTCTCGTACCGGGCCATGGCCCGGTGATCGCGGGGGATGCCGATGGATGCAGCGCGGATAGTCGAAGACGAGGTACGCGAGCTCATCCGTGTGCGCGGGCTGGATCCGCAGGAACAGTCCGCGGAGGTTCGGCGGCTCGTGGATGCTGCCGTCTCCGACTACGACGAGCGCTCCCTGCTGGGGACCCTGCCGCCGCTGGGCCGGCCGGAATCCGTTCGCCGGCAGGTGTTCGACGCCGTAGCAGGCTTCGGTGCGCTCCAGCCGCTGCTGGATGATCCCACGGTCGAAGAAGTGTGGATCAACTCGCCCTCCGAGGTTTATCTCGCACGGGACGGCCGGTCCGAGCTGACTTCCCTGACGCTGACTTCCGAGCAGGTGCGGCTTCTGGTGGAACGGATGCTGAAGTCCTCCGGCCGGCGGCTTGATCTTTCCTCCCCGTTCGTAGACGCGGCCTTACCGGACGGGTCCCGTCTGCACGTTGCCATCCCCGACGTGACCAGGCGGCACTGGGCAGTGAATATCCGCAAGTTCGTGGCCCGTGCCCGCCGCCTTGATCACCTTGTGGAGCTGGGCACGCTGACTCCGGCAGCCGCCCGCTTTCTCGGCGCCGCCGTGGCTGCCGGGTTGAACATCCTCGTCTCCGGCGCCACGCAGGCGGGGAAAACCACCATGCTCAACTGTCTCGCTGCGTCTATCGGACCGAGGGAACGGGTGGTTACGGTCGAGGAAATCTTCGAACTCCAGCTCCCACTGCGGGATGTGGTGGGGCTGCAGTGCCGTCAGCCGAACCTGGAGGGACAGGGCGAAATCCCGCTGCGCAGGCTCGTGAAGGAAGCATTGCGGATGCGCCCCGACCGGCTGATCGTGGGGGAGGTCCGTGAAGCGGAGAGCCTGGACATGCTGATTGCGCTTAACGCGGGTTTGCCCGGCATGTGCACCATCCACGCGAACAGTGCACGGGACGCGGTAACCAAGCTGTGCACGCTGCCCCTGCTGGCGGGAAACAATATTTCCAGTGCCTTCGTGGTTCCAACGGTGGCCTCCTGTATCGACCTGGTGGTTCACTGCTCCAGAACCGGTACAGGACGACGCGAGGTCACCGAAATCCTGGCCCTGGGACGGCGGGTGGAAGGCGGGATCATCGAGTCGTCCCCGGTATTCGGTCCGGTGGACGGCAAGCTGGCCGTGACGGCTTCGGCCATGCCGTCGGCCGACAAGTTCGCCTCTGCCGGCGTGAACATCGCCGCCTTGCTCGGGGCGGCAGCATGAGCGCCGCAGCGGGGTTGACCTTGGGCATGGGATTGTTGCTGCTGTGGCAGTCCTGCTGGATCCCGGCAGCCCATACCCCGTCCCGGCGCCGTCGAACCGGATACCTGGACGATCTGCTGCGGCAGGCCGGCATCGAACGGGTCAGGGCTGCCGGACTCCTCGCGGCTTGTGCTGTCACGGGCGTTTTTGTCCTTCTCCTGTTTTTCATCCTGACGCTGTCGTTACCCATCGCAGCCTGCTTCGCGCTTTTCGGGGCGGGGCTGCCTTACGCGTTGGTGCGGATGCAGGCACGCCGCAGGAGGGCCTCGCTGGCGGAACTGTGGCCCGACGTCGTCGACCACCTGCGCTCCGCAATCCGTGCTGGCCTGTCGCTTCCGGAGGCACTCATCCAATTGGCCGGGAACGGCCCGGAGGAGCTGCGGGGATACTTCCGGACATTTGCCGCCGACTATCGGTCCGGCGGCAACTTCGAGGATTCGCTGACCCGGCTCAAGGACAACCTGGCGGATCCGGTGGCGGACCGCATCATTGAAGCCCTGCGGATAACCCGCCAGGTGGGCGGCACCGATCTGGGCCGGCTCCTCGGCACGCTGGCCGGTTTTCTGCGCGAGAATGCGCGGACCCGGAGCGAGCTGCTGGCCCGGCAGTCCTGGACCGTCAACGCGGCGAGGCTGGCCGTGGCCGCTCCCTGGGCGGTGTTGCTGCTGCTGGCGGCGCGCCCGGAGACAGCTGCAGCCTACAACTCCGCTGCCGGCGCGACGGTCCTGGTCGCGGGAATCGGCATCTCCGTCCTTTGCTACCGGCTGATGCTGCGGATAGGCGCCCTGCCCGAAGATGTGCGGGTACTGCGGTGACGCCCGGGATAGCCGCAGCGGTACTGGCTGGAGCCCTGATGGGCACTGGACTGCTGCTGGTCCTGCACCGGCTGCCGCTGCTGCGGCAGAGTACATTCGCTGCTCGGGTGGAACCACAGCTGCGTTCGGTGCGCCCCGCGTCGGGGCTCCTGCTATCCGCCCCGGACATCACGCCTTTCGGCCCGCTGGAGCGGATCCTGCGTCCGTTGCTCCACGACGCCGTACGCCGGATGGCCCGGTTCTCTCCGGCCAACCGGGCCCTCGGGCTGCGGCTGCAGCAGGCCGGCGGGAACAAGTCCGTTTCGGATTACCGGGCAGAGCAGGTCTTGTTTGCCGGTTCCGGGTTCCTGGCCGGGGGAGCAGTGGGCGCCCTTCTCATCGGCAGCGGTCGCATGGGACTTGTCTCGGTGGCCTTGGGTACGTGTGCCTGTGCCGTTACGGGATTCCTGCTGCGGGATTACCTGCTGACCCGGCAGATTGAACGGCGCAACAGCCGCATCCTGGCGGAATTCCCCAGCCTGGCGGAAATGATGGCGCTAGCCGTCAGCGCCGGGGAAAGCGCCGTCGGAGCGCTGGAACGCGTTTCCGCCGCTGCGCAGGGTGAATTGGCGGACGAGTTCAACCGTGTCCTTGCCCTGACCCGCTCAGGACACCCGCTCACCACAGCCCTGCAGGAGTTCTCCGACCGGATCCGCCTGGCGCCGTTGACCCGGTTCGTCGACGGAGTCACCGTTGCCGTCGACCGCGGAACACCACTGGCGGATGTTATGCGTGCACAGGCGCAGGACGTACGGGACGGTGCGAAGCGGGACCTGATGGAGACCGCAGGCAAAAAGGAAATAGCCATGATGGTGCCCGTGGTTTTTGGAATCCTCCCGTTGACCGTGCTGTTTGCGGTGTTCCCGGGCCTGGCACTGCTGCGGTTGGGGCTGTGAGGCAGGAGAAGGAACCAGGAGGAGTACCAGTGAAACCGGGAGCAAAGCAAAGGGGAAGCATGTCGAGGGGATGGAGATGAGATGACCAGTAGTAAGGCGAACAGGCGCGGGGACGGCACACGGACCGCGGGCCGAAGATGGAAAGCAGCGCTCGCCGTGGTGGCGGGATGGTGCTTTCGGCTGGTGCGGCAGTTCCAGGCGGCAGCGCACCCAAGGGATCCGGAGCGTGGAGATGTACCCGGGTGGGTGATGATTACCCTCATGTCCGCGATCCTCGTGGCCGGACTGCTGCTCCTGGTGCAGCCGGCCCTCGAGCGGCTGTTTGAATCCGCAATAGAACAGGTGCAGCCATAAACCGGTGGCAGGGTCGCCGGGGATGCGGCCGGACGTGCCGGTCCGGTGCTGCCGGCCGCGGTCCCGAACGGGAACGGGGGTCCGCCGTCGTCGACTTCGTGATGGTGGGAGCGCTGGTGAGCCTGGTGTTTATGGCTGTGGTGCAGTTGGCGCTGGTGCTGCACGTTCGCAACACCCTGATCGACGCCGCAGCCACGGGCGCGCGCTACGGCACCCTGGCAGACCGCACCCCGGCGGACGGCGTGGCGCGCACGGCCGCCGTAATCGGCAACTCACTCGGCGAGGAATATGCCGGGGACGTGAGCTACTCAGAGCAGACCGTGGACGGCGCACGCCTGTTGGAGATCACGGTGCGGGCGCCGCTGCCGGTCATCGGTTTCATCGGGCCCGGTGACGGAATCGAGGTCAAGGGGCATGCGGCGAGGCGGTGAGGGAGGAACCCGGCAAGCGGGGAAGCCCCGGCAGGTACCGGATGAAGGCGGCAGCGCCGTCGTCGAGTTCATTTTCCTGGGTCTGATCCTGCTGGTGCCTGTGGTGTATCTGGTGGTTACCGTTGGCCAGATCCAGGGGGCGTCCTTCGCGGTGGTCGGTGCGGCCGACGCCGCCGCCAAGGTCTATGCCGCAGCACCCGACACTGTGGTTGGTGAACAGCAGGCGGCGGATGCGGCGGAACTCGCGCTGAGCGACTTCGGGCTGCAGGCCGACGGCATGCTGATGGACATCAGCTGCTCCGAGGTATGTCTGGCGCCCGGGTCGACCGTCACTGTCAGCGTCCGGTTTGCCGTGCCGCTTCCCGGGCTTCCGTGGACCGACGGGTCCCCGGTAGTGGTGGATTCCCAGTCCACGCAGGTTGTGGAGCGCTTCGGATGAGCCGGGGGTTACGGAAAGGACCGCCGGTCGGGCAGCGGGATGACGGGGAGCGGGGGCAGGTCGGGGTACTCATCATCGGGTACTGCGTGCTGGCGCTGCTGACCGTCACAGTGGTGATGGCGGCGTCGTCCGTCTATCTCGGGCAGAAGAAGCTGCTCTCAGCCGCTGACGGTGCAGCGGTGGCCGCGGCCGACACGTTCTCGCTGGGTGAGGCCGCCGCAGGGGCGGGTCCGGCGGCGGTGCTGGAAGCCGACGCCGTCCGCCGCGCCGCCCGCAGTTATCTTGCCGAAACGGGTGCGGAGGAACGGTTCACGGAGCTTGCGGTAACGGAAGAGACCGGCACGGCGGACGGCCGGACGGCACGTGTGGTGCTGGCGGCGCGGGTCCATCCGCCGATCGTGAATTTCCTGGTGCCGGACGGAATCCCCGTCACCGCGGTGAGTGAGGCGCGGGCCCGGCTGCTGCAGTAAAAAGCTACGAAGCCTTCCGCTGCTCCTGCGCCTCGCGGACCGGCCAGTGCCTCCAGTCCGTTCCCTTACCCGGGCGGGCGCCGCTGACTACTGAGTCCCCGCATCCGGCACCGCGGGAGCGCTACCCGACTTTCCACTGGCGCGCGTATTTACTCTCGTCAACACCCTCCCGCGACCCTAATCTGACGCGGCAGCCATAAACCGACTGCACCATTCGCGCGGGGGAGACGACATGTCCGGTCAGTCCCGTGCCTACACGAAGGACCGCCGGTGGATGCAGTAGGGGTAGTCGAGGGCGAGGCCCGGGAGCTGATCCGCGTGCGCGGGGAGAAAATCGATATCACAGTACTAGTACCGGCACACAACGAGGAGGAAACCATAGGGCAAACCATTGAGTCTCTTCTCGCGCAGACCCGGCTGCCGGACCGGATCGTCATCATCGCCAATGGATGCACTGATCACACGGTGGACGTAGCAAAGAAGTACCCCGTAATCGTCATGGACCTGCCCCGCCTAAAACACCGCAAGTCCGAGGCCATGAACAGGGGGTGGAATTTGTATGGCCGTGACTCCGATCTTGTGGTGTCCATGGACGCAGACACTGTGCTTGTCCCCAATGCCATTGAAGACTGGGAGAAGGAATCATGGAAGCGTCTCTTCGGGGGATCGACTTCCAAATTCACCATCCGGCAGCCCGGTTTGTGGTGCAGACTGCAGAAATCCGAATACGCCTACAACATCCAACAGGGGCTGAACCAGGGGTGGACCAATGTCCTGGCAGGCGCCGGGTCTGCGTTCTCCGGTACGGCCCTGAGGGAGATTGCCGCCAGGGACGACAGGGAAGGGCCGTGGTCGTACGAAAGTGCTGTGGAGGACTACGAGCTGACCTACCGACTTCGGGAAGCGGGATACAAGACCTATGTATCCACCACCATCAGGGCATATACGGACGGGATGAAGAACCTGAAGTCCCTGTGGGGGCAGCGCATGAAGTGGCAGGCAGGTACCCTTCAGGATCTGCTTCGCTTCGGAGTCAACCGCCTGACCATAAGGGACTGGCTTAGCCAGATGCTCAATCTGCTCGGACCCACAATCCGGGCGCTCTGGGTGATGGTAATTTCCCTGGCGCTATACCTGGATTCCTTGACATTAGCTTGGTGGGGACTGCTGGTGCCCTTACTGTTCGTAGCCATCAACCTCAAGACTGCCGTTCGCGTCCCGTATAAGGACAAGTGGGACATCCTTCTCGTCGTTTTTATAGTCCCTATTGAGCTCCTGGCCTGCGTACGCGGCGGATGGATTCTCGCTTCCTGGGGAGAGATCATCCGCAAAAAGATCACCCGCAAAGATCGTGACTTGTGGGCTGCGCAGTACAAAGCAGAGGGGGTGGGATGATGCTGGGAGTAAGTCTGGCTTCCGGTCTCGTTGCCGGGCTCGCCGCAACCGGGTTGGAGATAGGATCGATGGTCCTGTTTGTCCTAGGCGGGATATTCGTTGCAGTAGGTCTGTTCACGCTGCTGAAGAGGAACTCGTCCAACCGGCCCTAGGTGCGGGCCCGGCTGCTGCAGTGAAATCCTACGAAGCCTTCCGCTGCTCCTGCGCCTCACGGACCGGACCGTGGCCCCAGCCGCCGTGGTCCACGTCCAGGATCCGGCCGTCCTCGCCGTAGCAAATGGTCACCGGCTCGCCGAACTGTTCGCAGTCGCCGTCGGGGCACCTGTCTTTCATGTTGCCCACGTACTCGTTGGAGAAGTGCTGCTCCCACTCGTCCACTTTCCCCATGGCCCAGGGGTCGCCCTGCTCGGCAAGGTCGTTGAGTTCGTCCAGGGTGTACATGCGTCCGCGCTCGGGATGGGTCAAGAGAGGCTCCTTCGAAAGGGCGTACATTCCATATCCGTTCCCTTAATCTAACGCCGCCCACGGACACCGCCGTGCGCATCCGCCCCGGCGCGTCCCGGCGCGTCCCGGAGCCGGCGCGTCCCGGCACGACGGCGGCGGGCGGCGGCGCAGGGACATGGCGTAGTCTGTAAGCACCATGGCAGAAATAGATTTTCCCGCAGAAATCCGCGCCCTCCGCTCCACTTTCGCCTCCATTGAAGAGGTCTCGGACGTGGCAAAGATCAAAGAGGACATCGAAGAGCTGAGCGAGATGGCCGGCGTCCCCGATCTTTGGGACGACCCCTCCGAGGCGCAGAAGATCACCTCCAAGCTCTCGCACCGCCAGTCGGAGCTGGAACGCCTTCAGACCATCGAATCCCGCATCGATGATCTCGAGGTCCTGGTGGAACTGGCCCAGGACGAGGCCGACGCGGATTCCAAGGCAGAGGCCGTGACGGAACTGGAGTCCCTCCGCAGGTCCCTGTCCCAGCTGGAAGTCGTCACCCTGCTTTCCGGTGAATACGACGAACGTGAAGCCGTGGTGACCATCCGTTCCGGTGCCGGGGGAGTGGATGCAGCCGACTTCGCCGAGATGCTGCTGCGTATGTACCTGCGCTGGGCCGAACGGCACGGATACCCCACCACCGTCCTGGATACCTCCTACGCCGAAGAGGCCGGCCTGAAATCCGCCACCTTCGAGGTCAAGGCGCCCTACGCCTACGGCACCCTGGTAGTGGAGGCCGGCACGCACCGTCTGGTCCGCATCAGCCCGTTCGACAACCAGGGCCGCCGGCAGACCTCGTTTGCCGCGGTCGAGGTCATTCCGCTGATCGCGCCCACGGACCACATCGACATTCCGGACAACGAAATCCGCGTGGACGTCTTCCGCTCCTCCGGTCCGGGCGGCCAGTCCGTGAACACCACCGACTCCGCCGTCCGGCTCACGCACCTTCCCACCGGCACGGTCGTCTCCATGCAGAACGAAAAGTCGCAGCTGCAGAACCGCGCCGCCGCCATGCGCGTGCTCCAGTCCCGCCTGCTGCTGTTGAAAAAGGAGCAGGAGGACGCCGAGAAGAAGGCCTTTGCCGGCGACGTCAAGGCTTCCTGGGGCGACCAGATGCGCTCCTACGTGCTCAACCCGTACCAGATGGTCAAGGACCTCCGTACAGAGCACGAGGTAGGCAACACCTCCGCGGTGTTCGACGGCGAAATTGACGACTTCATCGACGCTGGCATCCGCTGGCGTGCGAACGGCAGCGTTTCCGCCCGCAAATAGGCCGCTCCTGCGGTCGCTGCCTGCAGGCAGGTGGTTCGGCTAGAAGCCGAGCCCTTTCCGCAGCGGCAGGACCAGGGTCCGGGCGAAGGTATTGGTGATGTGGTTGTCCCGGTAGGCCAGGACATTGCCGACTACGGCAGGGCATCGCTGGTCATCGCAGAAATAGTCCGTCAGGTCCACCTGCCGGCTGTTGTTCAGCCGCATGGCTGCCTCGACCAGGGGGTCGGTCGCTCCGATTGCGTCGGGGCGCTGAACATTGCAGTCGTCGATGCTGTCTTTTTCCAGCACACAGTCGGGGACGCTAAACGTCGGATAGGGGATGTCTGCGATGACGCCGATGTGGATGCCGGCCTGCTCCAGCGGCTCCAACACCTCCAGATAACCGTCCACGGCACTGCGCGGGGAATCCCAGGTCCAGCCAAGCGCATGATCGTAGCTGGCCGGCCGCATGGCCGACGTGACTACGAGTTCGGGTTCGATCTCGAGGATGTCCTTCACGGTCTCAAGGTTCTGGGAAGGGCAGAGAGCGTAGGTATAGGTGTCGCTGTGCAACGGCTCGGCATTGAACGGGCATCCGTTGCGGGTGAGGACGTAAAGCCGGTACCCGCCGTCCCGGGCAATGGCGTCGAGGGGAGCCATGAATTGGGCAGCATGGGAATCCCCTACCAGGACTATTGCTTTGGCTCCGCCGGGGTCACCGAACATACACTCGGCGTAGGGTGTTTCCGCCGGATCGTAGACAGTGCAGGCCTCATCCAGCGATGGCATGTCGGCCATGGCCGCCGCAGGTGCCGGGCGCAGCGGCTGGCCTTCCGGCACTGCTGCGGGGTTGCTGGAATCGAACGCTGTGGCGCCTGGGTAGGAACCGGAATCGTACTCTTTGGTCAGGTTGTTGATTTTCTGCTGGACAACCCCATACGGGACGGCGGCAACTGCTACCGGAACTGCGATCAGGACCGCTGCCAGTGCATACACGGGCCGGTGCGTCACCCTCTCAGCGCCGTGGCGGCCCACGGAGCCGGCTTTCCCCTGGAACCGGCGGAACGGCTTCTCGATAAACCGGGTGGACAGTGCGGCCAGAAGAACGCTTGTGGAGATGATGGCGGCACCGGCAACCAGGTCAGGGCCGTGCCCGAGAATATGGACGGTGAAGACGGTGACCGGCCAATGCCACAGATACAGGGAGTAGGAGATGTCGCCTAGATAGGTGACCGGGCGAAGGGACTGCCACCAGACGGACGAAATCCACGGTACGGCAGCATCAGCGGCCCTGCCTGCAAGGATGCACAGCGCAGCTCCAGCCGTGGGAACGAGTGCCACCCAGCCGGGAAAAGGCATCGCGGTGGAGAGACCGATGGCTCCCGCGCTGATCAGTACAATCCCGGCCCACCCGCTGGCGATGGATAGGCGCAGCTGCACGCTTCGTCCCGCGGTCGCGAGGGCCAGGATCCCGCCCAGACCGAGTTCCCAGATTCGGGTAGTGGTAAAGAAATAGGCAAGATCGGGGGCCGACATCGAGAACTGGACCGAGTGGATGAAGGACAACACGGAGATACCGCAGATGACTGCCAGTGCGGCAGCAGGTATGCCGGCGCGGAGCCCCATGGCACGGACCGCGGCAGCAGCGCCGAGCAGGAGCACGGGAACCACAAGATAGAACTGTTCCTCCACAGAGAGGGACCAGTAATGCTGCAGCGGAGATACAGCGGCTGTCGCACCCGCGTAGCTGGTGGTGCTGAAGGCCTGGTTCCAGTTTTGGACATTCAAGCTGGCGGCCGCGGCATCCCGGCCAACGCCCTGCCAGCGCCCCTCCGGGAAGAGCAGCACTGTTGCGCCCAGGGTCGAGAGCACAACCGTTGCAGCTGCGGGAAGTAGCCGGCGGATCCGCCGGGCGTAAAAGGGCGCCAACGCGATAGTGGACGTGGAGCGCAGTTCCCGCACCAGGGAACCGACAATCAGGTAGCCGGAAATAACAAAGAAAACGTCCACGCCGATAAAGCCCCCCGGCAGTGCCTCAGGCCAGACATGGTAAAGAAGCACCAGTACGACGGCGAGGGCCCGCAGCCCTTGGACGTCGCGGCGGAAACCGGGGTGGGTGCCGCTGCTGCGAAGGACCCGGCGTCCGCGGCGGGACGCGCGGGTATCCGTCGATGTACGCGGGGAACGCCGAATATCCGCAAGGGCGACGGCATCGGGGGACAGTCCGGCGGAATCTGTGGGCACCGCAGGACTGTACCGCATCTTCACCCTGTGGACGCGGTGTGCAGTCCGACACGCGCTGTTAGGTTGTGGCTCACTGCGTCGGAAGCTGGCTATAGTCGAGAGGCCGGTGCCCATACCCCGAACCAAGGCCCGTGTCTCCGGCCGCTTCATGGGCACTAAGTAGCGATGATCACTTTCGACAATGTCACCAAGCTGTATGACCGGAACTCCCGGCCTGCGCTCAACTCGGTCAGCCTCGACGTGGACCGCGGCGAGTTCGTGTTCCTCGTGGGCGCTTCCGGCTCCGGCAAATCGACGTTTATCCGGCTGATCATGAAAGAGGAGCACGCCACCAAGGGCACGGTCTACGTGGCCGGCGCCAACGTGGCAAAGATCCCGAGCTGGCGGGTGCCCCGGCTGCGCCGGGGGATAGGCGTGGTCTTCCAGGATTTCCGCCTGCTGCCCAACAAGACGGTCTTTGCGAACGTTGCCTTTGCCATG
The DNA here is from genome assembly GCF_025244825.1 of Arthrobacter jinronghuae. Taxonomy (NCBI): domain Bacteria; kingdom Bacillati; phylum Actinomycetota; class Actinomycetes; order Micrococcales; family Micrococcaceae; genus Arthrobacter; species Arthrobacter jinronghuae. The sequence goes on along the minus strand of NZ_CP104263.1, from coordinate 2,574,574 downwards.
CAGGTGATCGGCCGCAGCCGTGCCGTTATCCGTGACTCGGTGCCCGAAGTCCTCAAGACCGTAGGGCTGGAGGGCAAGGACAACCGCATGCCCCACGAACTCTCAGGCGGCGAGCAGCAGCGCGTCGCTATCGCGAGGGCCATCGTCAACAAGCCGGGCATTTTGCTCGCCGACGAACCCACCGGAAACCTGGACCCCACCACGTCGCTGGGCATTATGAAGGTGTTGGACCGGGTGAACCAGAACGGCACCACGGTGGTGATGGCTACGCACGACGACGACATCGTCAACGCGATGCGCAAGCGCGTGGTGGAACTGCGCAACGGCAAGATCATCCGCGACGAGCATGAGGGCATCTACCTGGGCGAACCCGAAGCGGCACGGGAACCGGACGGCGGATCAGCCGTGCCGGATGTGCCGGGCCGCAGCGGGAGCGGGGTGGCTGAATGAGGCTCGCATTTGTCCTGGGCGAGATCGGTTCAGGTCTGCGCCGGAACCTGTCCATGGTTGTCTCCGTAGTCCTCGTGACCTTCGTGTCGCTGACGTTTGTGGGGGCGGCAGGGCTGCTGCAGCTGCAGATCGGCCAGATGAAGGGCTACTGGTACGACCGCGTCCAGGTTGCCGTCTACCTGTGCACCGAGAATGACACGTCCGCATCCTGTGCCTCCGGCGCCGTCACCGACGAACAGCGGGAGGCCATCGAGGCGGACCTGCAGTCGGACCGCTACGTGGAGACGGTCGAGTATGAAGACCAGGAGACCGCGCTGACGCACTTCCGCGAGCAGTTCGCCAACTCGCCGATCGTGGACAGCATCACCGCCGAGATGCTGCCCGAGTCCTTCCGCGTGAGCCTGGTGGATCCGGAAAAGTACGAGGTCATCAACGAGGCGTTCTCTTCCAAGCCGGGAGTCGAGTCGGTCAGTGACCAGCGTGAACTGTTCGAAAAGATGTTTACGTACCTGAACCTTGCGTCGGTTGCCGCACTGGCCATTGCCGGCGTCATGCTGGTCTGCGCCATCCTGCTGATTGCCACCACCATCCGGCTTTCGGCGTTCAGCCGACGACGGGAGACGGGCATCATGCGCCTGGTCGGCGCATCCAAGGCCGTCATCCAGCTGCCGTTCGTGCTGGAAGGCGTGATCGCCGCCGTCATCGGCGCGGTTCTGGCTTCAGCGGCACTCTTGGCCACCGCGCACTTCTTCATCGGAAACCTTGCCCGGCAGTACCCAACCACGGCCTTTATTTCCTCGGAACAGGTCCTGTACCTGACACCTGTCCTACTTGTTCTCGGGGCGCTGTTGGCGGGAGTATCCTCGCTGTTGACACTCCGCCGGTACCTGAAGGTCTAGAGTCATGAGCACTGGGAATGGAATGTGGAAGATCATGGAGAGTCTCGCTAATGGATAATGCTGTGCCTAAACGGATCGGACGTGCGCCCGCGTCACGGGCCCTGGCGGCGGTTGTCGCCTTCCTGACGCTGACGCTCTCCGTTGCCTTCAGCAGTGCGGCAAATGCAGACGACCTCGAGGACCGCAAGGCCGCCATCGAAGCCGAAAAGCAGAAAGTCCAGCAGGACTATGAGTACCTCGGCGAAGATATTGCCGAGACGGTGGCCAAGCTCAATATCTACAAGGGCCAGCTCCCCGCCGCGCAGCAGCAGCTCGCGGATGCCGAGGGACGCGTCGACAGCGCCGCCGGCAAGGTGAGCGCCCTGAACGAACGCGTTGCCCTCGCCCAGAACACCCACGAAACCATCACGGCGCAGATCGAGAAGGACCGTGAGGACATTGCGGCCACCGAAAAGGCCATCGGACAGATTGCGTCCCAGGCCTACAAAAACGGCGGTGTTCCCTCCACGCTCTCACTGATGTTCGGCGCCAAGGGTGCGGACAGCCTCACCGATTCGCTCGGCATGGCGGAACAGGCGCTCAAGGGCCAGAACGCCGCAGTGGAAAAGCTGTCCCAGCAGAACGCCAACAACGTGAACTCCGAGGCCAGGCTGTCAGCCGTGGCCGAAGAGATCAGCAAGCTCAAGGCCCAGGCGGAAGAAGCGCTCAAGGCCGAGCAGTCGGCGCGTGACGCGGCAGCCGCGGAAAAGCAGAAGGTGGACGACCTGGTTGCCCAGACCACGGCAATGAACCAGGAACTTGAGGCGCAGAAACCCAAGCTCCAGTCCCAGATGGCCAGCCTGGAAAAGGAAAGCGCCCAGGTAACCGCGGACATCGCGGAGAAGCAGCGGATCCAGCTCGAGGAACACCGGAAACGCGAACAGGCCCGCATTGACGAAGCCAACCGCGCAGCGGCCGAAGAAGCAGCCCGGAACAACCGCCCCGCCCCGCCGGCCCAGACCGTGCCGCAGCCGGGAAGCCCGTCCTCCTTTGGGCTCCGCCATCCGGTAATCGGTTCTCCGGTTTCGTCCGGCTTTGGCTGGCGCGGCACCCCGGAGGGGACAATTGATTTCTTCGGCAACGGCGGTTACCTGCACTCAGGCATCGATTTTGCCGCGAACTGCGGAACCCCGGTCTATGCTCCGGCCGCCGGCCATGTCTGGCGGGCCGACCAAGGCCAGGGCGAAATGATCGGGACAGGCAACCGGATTGTCCTCAATCACGGTGTGGTGAAGGGCAACGCCTTGGCCACCAACTACTACCACCTCAGCGGCTTCACGGTGTCCGTCAATCAGTGGGTGGAGCAGGGCCAGCTGATCGGATACGTGGGGAACACCGGAAACTCGCAGGGGTGCCACCTGCACTTCGAGACCGTGCTGAACGGCAATCTCGTGGACCCGATGGGCCTGCTCTAGGCCTACAATGGAGCTTTCGCTAAAACCTACTAAGGAGTTGCCCCGTGCCTAAGGAAAGTGGCCGTAAGGTAGTGGCCACCAATCGCAAGGCCCGGCACGATTACGAAATCCTCGACACCTACGAGGCCGGCATGGTTTTGATGGGGACCGAGGTGAAGTCGCTGCGTGAGGGCAGGGCCTCATTGGTGGACGGGTTTGCCACGTTCTACAACAACGAGCTCTGGCTCGAAGCCGCCTATATTCCGGAGTACCTCAACGGCAGCTGGACCAACCACTCCGCGCGGCGCCGGCGCAAGCTGCTCCTGCACCGCGAGCAGCTGGAAAAGATTATGCGCAAGACCAGTGAATCGGGTTTTACCATCGTGCCGCTGCAGCTGTACTTCCTGGACGGACGGGCCAAGGTGGAGATCGCCGTCGCCCGCGGTAAGCGGGAGTACGACAAGCGCCAAACCCTGCGCGAGAAGCAGGACAACCGTGAAGCACTCCGCGCGATGCGCGACAAGAACCGCGGCGCATGAGCGGAACGTTCTGGGAACCGCAGGCAGACGCGGATGAGGAAGCCGCCGCCCGCAAGCCGGTCTGGACATGGATCGTTACAGCTGTCGACCTGCTGATTGTCCTGGCGGTGCTGCCGGTAGTCATTCTGGTAGTGGTTCCGTTCTTTGCGGCGTACTACCTCTACCTTGCACAGGTGCTGGTATGGCTCGCTCCGGTGCTGGTCCTGGCGAACATCGCGTTGTTTGCCTGGGCCTTCCGGAGCAAGGCACCGGGCATGACCGCGCTGAGCATCCTCTCGGTCCTCTTCGTGCTCGTCTCGTGGATCCTCCTGACGGTCTGGGGTTCCCCCGTAGTGGTCTTCGGCATCCGGTTCTAAGCCGTTCCTGAAAACCTGCGGTACAATGAATGTTCCGGCTTCGGTCGGATTGGTAACTCAATAAGGGGATGACCGGTTTCGACGATGTTTTGTTGAGACAGGGGAAGCGGGCCGAGGATACAGGGTTATCTCGTAAACGATCTCTGTAAACCAATAAGTGCCGAATCAAAGCGCACTGACTTCGCTCTTGCTGCCTAAGCAGTAAGGCATAGTCCGTCAGCCCGGGGACGCTCTCGCCCCGGTGCCTGGCGTCATTTAGAGGGCCACTGCTGAACACCTTCGCCGTTGGGGTGTTCGGGACTTTTAGACGGCTGGGTCCGGATCAGCCACTTGTCTGCGTGATGGCTGGGACCGAGAAAATCCGCTGCAGACTGCGCCCGGAGAAGCCCTGACAAAGCGACATCGGACGGGGGTTCGATTCCCCCCATCTCCACTGAGAAATCTCCACCCAAAGCGGGGAGCGCCCTGGTGCGTTCCCCGCTTTGCTGGTTTAACCCAGGACGCACGCCGGAGAGTTGTTTCTCACACCCGCGCGGTTTACGCGGTTGCGGGGCCTCTTCCCGTCCGGCGGGGCAAGGTGCATTGGTAAACTTTGTCATAGGCAGTACCCGCGCCGGCAGGACCCGGAGCGGGCGATATAACCGGTCGGAAGACCTTGTAGGAGACGCACCACTTTATGCAAAGCCCGGCACTCGAATCCCAGCATGACGACCTTTGGAACCGACGCTATGAGCCCAATGTCGCTGAGGTGAACCAGCTTTGCGACTCCCTGGCTGAAATGAAACCGGGAAGCCAGGTGCCCTACATCGATCCCATGCACGATATCGGGGAATGCCGGATCGTCAGCCTGTTCTCCAACATAGGCACTGCGCATGAGTCGGGATTCATCACGGCCGGTGACAATGAGGCGGTGGCACGGCTGCTGGGCGTTCACTGGCAGGCCGGACTGCGGCCGGAGTTCGTTATGCCGTGGAACGCCTACCCCTGGCATGTGCCGGGCGAACCCAACGGCAAGCTGAGCAAGGAACAGGTCCAGGAAGGGCTGCGGCCGCTGCTGCGCTTCCTTGCCCTGGTGCCCCGCGCCTCCGTCATCGTGGCCCACGGCACCGAGGCCCAGCGCCTCGCCGCGCTGTTCCTCAAGACCGAGAACCGGATGATCTACCGCCGCAGCATCAAGGTCTACAAGGCACGCTCGCTTTCCGGGCGTTCCTTCGGCGCCACCGCGGAACGTCAGCAGGAGGCGCTGGACGATATGCGCGCTGCCTACACCGATGCTATGGCCCGCACCGGGCTGACCGCAGCGCGCTAGGCGCCTAGCCGGCAGGCTCGGCCGGGGCGTCCACAACCCCGATGAAGCGGGAGCCCACTCCCGGGTACTCAGTGCGGACTGCTCCGGCTGGCAGCTCGGGGAGCTCCCGAACCCGGTGGTCTTCGCACGCTATGAACGTGAACTCCGGCCACCACTTCTTGGGGCGGGCAGCTTCCGTGTATCCGCAGACGGTGCAGGTCAACTGCACCCATACCGGCCGCTTTCCGGTCCGGTTGGCCCTGGACTGGATCAGCCATCCGGGAGGGTCAGCCTGCATCCGTGCAAGCTCGGCGTCATCCATGTGCGCGGGAATACCGTGGCGGATGGCCATTTCAAGCGGAATATCAAGGATCTGGGCGGCCTGGCGTCGAGTAGTCATCAGTTAAACGATACGCGTTGAAGCATCGGCGCATGCACCGCGGGGCGGCGGCCGCCTGGCCGCCGCCCCGCCGTCGTGCAGGGTAAATAGCCTTAGGCGGGTGTGGACTCAAAGAAGGCTTCCCGCAGGTTGGCTTCCTCGTCCTTCGAGAGGTTCGTGTAGATCAGCTTCGCCCCCGAATAGTCTTTGAACGCCTCGGCTACCCGGTCCTCGACCGCATTGGAGGACAGGACGAACAACGCCGAGGAGCCCGGGGTGACCTCCTGGCGCACCTGCGCAATGAAATCGTCGTTGATTCCGACGTCCACCATGGAACCCGACATCGCGCCGATGGCGGCGCCCACCGCAGCGCCGATGAGCGGGACAAAGAAAATGAGCCCAAACAGAAGCCCCCAGAAGCCGCCGCCCAGGGCACCGGCCCCAACCATGTTGTGTTCCTGAATGGTCTTGGGCTTCTTGCGCCCTTCAGGCCAGGTAACGATCGCTTCGTCCTGGACGGTGATGAGGCCCTGGGACTGGAGGCTGGCGAGGGTTTGCGTGGCGCGTTCCGCAGCGTCCGCATCCGAGAATTTCCAAACGGTCAGTGTTGCCATGGCAGTTACTCCAAACGTTAGAGTTCAGGACAAGTCCGTACACGGAACCTGTCGGCAGCGCCAACGCTAGTGCCGCGCTTGGACGCGTACAAGGAAAACTGCCGTCCCGGGCAGAGCCTGCACCGTAACTCCCGGCAGCCCTGTGCGGGCTGACGGCTCGGACGTATTATGCACAGGACACGGTGAAAGGACGGGTGTCCATGGCGCCTCCCAATGATCCCGCCTGGTGGACGAACGCTGTCGTCTACCAGATCTATCCCCGCAGCTTTGCCGACTCGACCGGTGACGGGGTCGGCGATATCGGCGGCATCATCGAGCACCTGGACCATCTGGCCGAGCTGGGCGTGGACGTGGTGTGGTTGTCGCCGATCCAGCAGTCGCCCCAGTTCGATAACGGCTATGACATCAGTGATTACCGCCGGATCGATGAAATGTTCGGCACGGAGGAACAGTTCGACCTCCTGCTTCAGGGCCTGCATGAACGCGGCATCCGCCTGATCATGGACCTTGTGGTCAACCACACCTCCAACGAATACCCGGGATTCCAGTCCTCCAGGTCCTCCAGGACGTCACCGAAGCGGGACCGCTACTGGTGGCGGGACGCCCGCCCGGGTTTCGAACCCGGGGAACCCGGCGCCGAGCCCAACAACTGGCGCTCCTTTTTCGGCGGCTCGGCATGGACCTTCGAACCGCTTACCAGCCAGTACTACCTGCACCTGTTCACCCCGCAGCAGCCGGACCTGAACTGGGAGAACCCGCGGGTGCGGGCGAAGGTTTACGCGATGATGAACTGGTGGCTGGACCGCGGCGTGGACGGGTTCCGGATGGACGTCATCAACTTCATTTCGAAGGACCCCGCATTGCCGGACGGAGTGGTGGACTCGTCAGGGATCTGGGGTGACGGATCGCCGTACTTCGTCTCGGGGCCGCGGATCCATGAATTCCTGCAGGAAATGCACCGGGAGGTCTTCGGCGGGCGCAGCGGCCAGTACCTGACGGTGGGGGAGACCCCCGGAGCCACGGTCGAACAGGCGCTGCTGTTCACCGATGCGCAGCGGCGGGAACTGGACATGGTGTTCCAGTTCGAACACGTCAGCCTCGACCAGGGCGCCGGCAAATTCGATCACCGGCCGCTGTCCCTGCCGGACCTGAAAACGAGCTGGAACCGCTGGCAGCGCGGACTCGCCGAAAAGGGCTGGAACAGCCTGTACCTGAACAACCATGACCAGCCGCGCGTCGTGTCCCGCTTCGGTGATGACCAGCAGTACCGGTACGAATCGGCCACCCTGTGGGCCACCCTGCTGCACCTGCAGCGGGGGACCCCCTACATCTACCAGGGCGAGGAGATCGGCATGACGAACGCCGGTTTCACCTCGATAGACCAATACCGGGACGTGGAATCACTGAACTACTTTGCGGAGGCGCTCGAACAGGGGATGGACAGGGAACGGGTCCTGGAAGGGCTGCGCCGGATGAGCAGGGATAACGCACGCACGCCTATGCAGTGGACAGCCGGTGAGCATGCCGGTTTTTCCGAGGTGGAACCGTGGATTCCGGTGGCTGCGAACTACCCCGCCGTCAATGTGGAGACGGACCGGGCCGCGGAGCAGTCCGTTTTCGGCTACTACCGCGAGCTGGTTCGGCTCCGGCACGAATCGGACCTGGTATCGCTCGGGGATTTCCACCTGCTGGACCCGGGGCATCCAACACTGTTTGCCTATAAGCGCACCCTCGGGGACCAGGCGCTGCTGGTCCTGGGCAACGTGTCCGGCGCTGAGCTGGGGGTGCCGTCCGACCTGGAGGCCGGAAGCCTCGTCCTGGGCAACTACCCCGACGCCGGCGACCGTCACCTCTTGCGCCCTTGGGAGGCCCGGATCCTGGACATCTCCACCTATGCAGGGGGCTAAGCCCCGGCTATTCGGCGCTGAGGCTGCGGGTGTACAGGTCCGTGAGTTCTGCGTAACCGCCGGACCGGAAGGCCGTGCGCTGCCGTTCCGCGCCGGTACCGCCGGCAAGGACCCGGGCGACGCCGGCAGCCGCGTATTCCCGGTCTCCGGCTTCCTCCAGCGCGGGTGCAACAAACTCCAGCAGGGCAGTGAGATGATCTGCCGCGGGCACGCTGCCGCCCGGATGGGAAACCAGGTTCCCGTTCATGCCGAAGCGCGCAGCCTGCCAGAGGCCGACGTCGAGCAGTTCCGGATCGGGGACGGCTGCCGGAAGCGCGGGGACGGCGGATGCCAGCGTGCTGACCAGGGCCCGCACCAGGGTTGCCAGCAGCAGGGAGTCCCGGGCCTGGAGCTGGGCGTCCGCAATTCGAACCTCCACCGTGGGAAAGCTCTCGGAGAGCCGTGCCGCCCAGCCCACGTGGCCGGCGTCGAGCACCACGTCGGTGGCGAGCAGGCTTTCCAGCCTTCGGGCGTAGTCCTGCGCATCGGCGAAGACCGGAGGGCAGCCCTGCACGGACCAGCGCCGGTAATGGACCATGCGCCAGCTGGCGAAGCTGCTGTCCTGTCCCCGCCAATAAGGGGAATTCGCGGCAACGGCACCGAGCAGCGCGAGCCAGGGCCGGATCCCGTTCAACACGCGTACCCCTGTGTCGCGGGAGGGGATGCCCACGTGGATGTGGGTGCCGTTGACATATTGTTCGTGTGCAACGGCTCCGGTCAGGAGCCCCATCCGCCGGTACCGGTCCGAGGAATTGAGCACCGGCGGACCCTCCGCGATCCGGGGCGCCGCTCCGGTGGCGGCAACCCGTACGCCCACTGACGCTGCCGCCTCGGCAAGCCGGGAGCGGAACCCCAATAGGGCGTCCAGTGCCTCCTCCCGGGTGGTGCAGACCCGGGTGGAGCTCTCCACCTGTGCATCCAGCAGCTCGGCGGAACTGGTGAAGGCGCCCTGCCCGGGGGGGATCAGGGCGCGTGTCAGTTCCTGCGCTCCGGTGGGGAACCCGGTGGAGGCATCCAAGAGGAGGAACTCTTCTTCGATGCCGAAGGTAAAGACCATACGCATTTCTCCCTAAGCACCAACCATGCCGGACTTGGACAATTGTAGGTAGGCGGGGGAGGCGGCGCACCAGGGTCAAGGAAGCATCATGCCGCCCGGACTGCCCGCCACGTCAACGTCAGGTATGGAAGCTCCAGGATGTCCCCCGGCGCGTGTCCGAGGTGTTCGTAGAGGTACCAGGACAGATTTGAGTGCAGTTTCTCCCGCGCGGCGGTGCCGGCCGACAGGTAGAACGCCCGCGACCGGGCCAGTTCAAACAGGTCTTCCGGGGTCATCGGCTGCGTCCAGGCGACGGTGGAGGACTCTTCCAGCGCGAACTCCGGCCCCAGCTCAGGCCGGAAGCCCGGCCGCAGGACATCTCCGGCGTGGATGATGCGCGAGTAGCGGTGGACCCACGGGACGCTTACGTCGAGCTGGTTCCAGACCAGGCCAAGGATCCCGTGCGGCCGCAGGATGCGGGCGAACTCCCGGCTCGCTGCGGCAGGATCGCACCAGTGCCAGGCCTGGGCCACTGTCACGGCGTCCAGCGAGGAGGCGGGCAGGCCCGTCTGCTCCGCAGTGCCGACCCGCACCGGAACGTCAGGCAGCAGCCGGGAAAGCTGGTCGAGCATGTCGCGGGACGGGTCGACGGCGCAGACATTCAGCCCGGCTGCGTGCAGTTCCCGGGTGTACTTTCCGGTGCCGGCGCCGACGTCGGCCACGTCCCGGACTGCGGGAACACCGGGGAGGCCGGGCCGGGCGAAGAGCCAGTGCACGGCCTCGGCGGGGTAGCCGGGGCGGATGCGGTCGTAGTGTTCGCCGCCGGCCTGGTAGCTGTCCGCCAGCTGCCGGCGGCGCAGTGCCTCGAGCCGTGGTCCGGAGGTGCCCACAGTTACAGGAGGTCGTCCAGATCGGGATTCAGGCGCTGCAGCACTTCGCTGTGCAGCGTCCCGTTGGTCGCCAGCGCGTTTCCGCCGAAGGGGCCGTCTTCGCCGTCCAGCGAGGAAAAGCGGCCGCCGGCCTCGGTCACGATCGGAACGAGGGCCGCCATGTCATAAAGGTTCAGTTCGGGTTCGCAGGCAATGTCCACGGCACCCTCGGCCACCATGCAGTAGGACCAGAAATCGCCGTAGGCGCGGGTACGCCAAACGGACTCGGTCAGGTCCAGGAACTCTTCGAGGTTGCCGCGGTCCTTCCAGCCGCCGAGGCTGGAGTAGGACAGCGAGGCGTCGGACAGCCGGGAAACGTTGGAGACGTGCAGGCGGGTGGCCGCAGCCAGGGACCGGCCCATGTAGGCCCCCGTGCCGGTGGCGGCCCACCAGCGCTTGCCCAGCGCAGGCGCGCTGACGAGGCCGACCACGGGAACGCCGTCGTCCACCAGGGCAATCAGGGTGGCCCACACGGGGACGCCGCGGATGAAGTTCTTGGTGCCGTCGATCGGGTCGATGATCCACCGCCGCGGGCCGGAGCCGCTGGAACCGAATTCCTCGCCCAGTACCGCATCGCGGGGCCGGGCGCGGGAGAGCTGTCCCCGGATGGCATCTTCGGCGGCTTTGTCGGCGTCGGTGACAGGTGTGAAGTCCGGCTTGGTCTCGATCTTCAAGTCCAGGGCCCGGAAGCGCGACATGGTCTGGTCATCCACGGAATCAGCCATCACATGGGCCAAGCGCAGGTCATCGTTGTAGTTCTGAACGAAGGGCATACTCTTCAACTTATCCTTATTCGGCGGGCACAGCCCCGCATTAGGCCCGTTAGCGGGCGGTGTCCTGGCAAATCTCCGCGACGCCGAACCCGGCGCCAAGGAGGGCTATTGCTCGCCGAGCTCCTTCGCGGAGGACTTATTCTCCGTGCGGGTTCCGGTGCCCAGCAACCGCCGCAGCGACGCCAGGCGCGCGGGGCCTGCGGGCCCGGCATGGCCGCCTTCCACCCACGGGTCCAGCCCGCAGCCGACGGCGAGCGAATCGTGCCGGCAGCCGCGCTCACAGTCGGCGGTGCCGGGCTCAAGGTCGGGGAAGGCCTGCAGGATCCGGTCCGGGTCCACATGGGCCAGGCCGAAGGATCGGATGCCCGGGGTGTCGATGATCCAGCTTCCGGCGGGGGAATCGCTCAGCCGCAGGGCCAGGGCGGAGGAGGACGTATGCCTGCCGCGCCCGGTGACGGCGTTCACTCCGCCGGTGGCCCGGGCCGAACCCGTCAGGGCATTGACCAGGGTGGATTTGCCGACGCCGGAGGGTCCCACCAGGACGCTGACGTTGTTCTTCAGCACCTCGTGGAGGGCCTCGACGGCGGTGCCCTGAAGGCGCGCGGAAAGGCCGTCGTCGGAGCGGGCATCGATGCCCGAGGCGTCAGCTGCCGCGGTGCGGCTGATGATGACGTCCATGTCGAGGTGTTCGTAATTGGCCAGCAGATCGGCCGGGTCCTTGATGTCCGCCTTGGTGATGCACAGGACGGGGGAGATCCCGGCGTCGTACGCGGCAACGAGGGCACGGTCGATGAAGCCGGTGCGGGGCTCGGGGTTGGCGGCAGCCACCACAATCACCAGCTGGTCGGCGTTGGCCACCACCACGCGTTCCACCGGGTCCGTGTCGTCGGCGCTGCGCCGCAGCAGGGTTCGGCGTTCTTCGACACGGACCAGCCGGGCCAGGGTGTCCGGGGCGCCGCTTACGTCGCCGACCAGCGCCACCAGGTCCCCGGCCACTACAGGGGTGCGCCTCAGCTCCCTGGCACGGGCGGCAATGACGGTGCGCTCGTTGGCGGTGTCTTCATCCACCACGGCGGTGTACCGGCCGCGGTCCACGGTGATGATCCGCCCGATGACGGCGTCGTCGTGGGCGGGGCGGTCCTTGGTACGGGGCCGCGAGCCTTTTTTATTGGGCCGGACGCGGACATCGGACTCGTCCCAGCCGCTGGTACTGCGTGTCATGCTTCCGCCGATCGGGTGAGCTGCTGCCAGAGTTCGGGGAACTGCGGCAGCGTCTTGGCTGTTGTGGAGATGTCGCGCACGACGACGCCGGGCACGGCCAGGCCGATCAGGGCGCCGGCGGTGGCCATCCGGTGGTCGGCGTAGGTTTCCCAGGTGCCTCCGTGCAGCGTCGCCGGCCGGATGATCAAACCGTCTGTGGTTTCTTCCGCGTCGCCGCCGAGCCGGTTAATCTCAGCGACGAGGGCGGCCAGCCGGTCCGTCTCGTGGCCGCGGAGGTGCGCTATCCCGGTAAGGCGGGACGGCGAACTTCCGAGGGCACAGAGAGCGGCCACCGTGGGGGCCAGCTCGCTGGTGTCTGCCAGATCGGCGCCGCGGATGCGGCCGGTGCCGGTGACGGTGAGGGTGCCGCCGGCCAGGTCCACGGACGCGCCCAGGGCCGGGAGGATGCTCCGCCACTTATCGCCCACCTGGGTGGTCGAGGCGGGCCAGCCGGCCACGCGTACGGTCCCGCCGGCCACCAGCGCCGCGGCGAGGAAGGGGCCGGCATTGGACAGGTCCGGTTCAATCACGGTGTCGAAGGCGGCAATGGGGCCGGGTGCCACCCGCCATTCCCTGGGAACGGAATCATCAACGTCCACTCCGACGCCGCGCAGGACGGAGACCGTCATGGCAATGTGCTCCGGGCTCGGCAGCGTGCTGCCGCGGTGGACAAGGTGCAGGCCCTTGTCGAAACGTGGTGCTGCCAGCAGCAGGGCCGAAACAAACTGTGAGGAGGCGGCGGCGTCGATCTCCAGGCGGCCGCCGGCGATGCGCCCGGAGCCGGTGACGCTGAAGGGCAGGGAGCCGGCGCCGTCGTCGTCCACCTGCACCCCGAGGGAGCGCAGGGCGTCAATGATGGCGGACATGGGCCGGCTGCGGGCATGCGGGTCGCCGTCGAATCCCGTGGTCCCGGGGACGAGTCCTGCCAGCGGCGGGACAAAGCGCATGACCGTCCCGGCCAGGCCGCAGTCAATCTGCCGGGTCCCGCGGGCGGCTGCCGGGACCGGATCTATCAGCAGGTCCGGTCCGAAGGGGCCGTCGCCGGGGATTTCCGTGATTGTTGCTCCGAGGGAGCGCAGGGCGGAGACCATAAGCTCCGAATCCCGCGAATGCAGGGGTGCCCGCAGCCGGGACCTGCCGTCTGCAAGGGCGGCGAGGACCAGGTATCGGTTGGTCAGCGACTTCGAACCCGGTACCGCGACTGTTGCGTCTACGGGCGAAGTGACGAAGGGTGCCGGCCAGGTAGCCGGCACCCCGGCATTCGGAGCACTCATTGCTGCTAGGAACCGACGATGTCCGAAGCGGCGTTGGACACTGCCTTGAGCTGCTTGCGCGTGCTCTTCGAAACCGACTTGGAGACGGCGCGGGTCTTGCGGCTCGTGCCGGAGGCAAGGTGCCCGGCGCGCCAGGCAAGTCCCGGACGGCCGTTGGTGTCGACGGCAGCGAGCAGGACGCCGCCGATCAGGGAGAGGTTCTTGAGCAGCTGGTTGCGGCGTTCCTTGCGCTCGGCCGCGGTGGAAGCCTCGGCGTTGCGGTATTCCACCACGGAGTTCAGCGCGGCCGTTCCGGCGAGCAGGAGGGACGCCAGACGGGCAAACTTGCCCGTGCCGAGCATCGAGGCAGCGCCAACCTGCGTGTAGCCGACAACCTTGGCTACGAGCGCCGGGTTGGACGTGAATGCTGCGGCGGCAGGAACGGTGCTGCCGATCATCTTCAGCGTGGGGGTGAGCTGTTCGGCGGTCTGGTCAGCGTTGCGAAGGCGCTCCACGCCTACGGCCACGAAGCCGGTTGCGAGCAAAGGACGTGCAATCAAACGGACTATCGACATAGTGCCTCCTGGGAAATCCATCACTTACGCGAAAAAAACAACATTTGGTGCTGCTTCCACCTTAGTCTGGCATTTTGCGGCCTGCGGCACACGTTTCGTCCCGCGGTCCCTCATCGCACCCTTCCCGCCGTCCGCCGGGAAGGGTGCGGGAATAGCGGGCCCGGCGTCGTCGTTGGCACGAGTATCAGGATGTGCTTTGCCGACAGTCAGGAGAAAGCATCGTGCCAGCCGCCACGCTGACCACAGCGCGGACTACCCGCGGGCCGAAGCTACGCGTACGGGTTTCCGCCCGCACCGTAGACTGGGAGGTGATGAGAACTGATGCGCCGGAAGGCAGCCCCCACGTGGAAAACTTCGAACTCGACGTTGCCACCGAATCGGACGAGGCACGCAAGCTTCGTTTTGAGCAGGACGCCATGCAGTATGTGGACCAGCTCTATTCAGCGGCCATGCGCATGGCTCGCAATCCCTCGGACGCGGAGGACCTCGTTCAGGAGGCCTACACCAAGGCTTTCTCCGCTTTCCACCAGTACCGGCCGGGGACCAACCTCAAGGCCTGGCTGTACCGCATCCTGACCAACACGTACATCAACCTCTATCGGAAGCGGCAGCGGGAACCCCTGCAGGCCAACTCCGACGGCGTTGAGGACTGGCAGCTGGCCCGTGCAGCCGAACACAGCTCAACCGGGCTCCGGTCCGCTGAAGCGGTTGCTTTGGACCACCTGCCGGATTCCGATGTCAAGGATGCCCTGCAGTCCATCCCGGAGGAGTTCCGGCTTGCCGTGTACTTCTCCGATGTGGAGGGCTTCGCGTACAAGGAAATTTCAGAAATCATGAATACGCCGATCGGCACCGTGATGTCCCGGCTGCACCGTGGACGCAAGATGCTCCGCGAGCTCCTGGCGGAGTATGCACACGAGCGCGGTATCAAGGGCAAAGTGCCCGCAGCCGAAGCCGCCGGCGCATCAACCAAGAAACAGGGGAATGAGCTATGAGCGATTGCCAGAGCCTGGGCGATTGCGACGACGCCCGTATTGAACGGCTGTACGAATACCTGGACGGCGCCCTGTCCCACGAGGACCTTGTGGAAATCAAGGAACACCTCGACGGATGTCCCGAATGCGCCCAGGAACATGACCTTGAGTGCGTCATCCGTTCGGTGGTGAAGCGGTCCTGCACAGAGGCAGCGCCCGAGACGCTGAAGGCCAGCATCCTCACCCGCATCAGCCAGATCCAGACTGCGGACCACTGATTCCGTAGCGCACCGTCGCAGACACAAAGAACCCCCGGTACCAAAAGGTTCCGGGGGTTCTTTTTGCCTGGCCGTCCGGCCACGCGGCTACCAAAGCTTTGCTTAGGTGTTGGGACGCTTACCGTGGTTAGCGCCGCCGCGCTTACGGTCACGACGCTTGCGTGCACGCTTGCTCATAGCTGCCTCCTTTGATTCGAAAAGTTCTGCCCTCCAGTGTCCCACATGCCTCATGCGCACGCCTAACGCGTGCCCGGCTGCCTAGACGAATGCCGACTTCCCGGTCACTGCCCGCGCGACGATCAGTGAATTGATCTCGTAGCTGCCCTCGTAGGTGTAGAGGATTTCGGCATCTCCGAAGAGCTTGCCCATCTCATAGTCCGTGCTGATGCCGTTACCGCCCAGCAGGGACCGCCCCATGGCCACCGATGCCCGGGCCAGCCGGGTGGTGGTGGACTTGGCCATCGCCGCCTGGACCATTTCGAGCTTGCCGTCCTGCTGGATCCCGGCAAGCTGTGCCATCAGTGCGAGCGAGACGGAGGCGTTGCCCAGGATTTCGGCCAGCTGCTGCTGGATCAGCTGGAACCGGGCGAGCTCCTTGCCGAACTGCTTCCGGTTCAAGGCGTAGGAACGTGCGACGTCGAACGCGGCCAGCTGTATGCCGGCGGCCTGCCAGCCCACCCAGGCACGCGAATCGCGCAGCAGCTCGTTGGCTTTGGAAAAGTCGGTGGCACCCGGCAGGAGGTTGGCTGCCGGGATGCGGACGTCGTCGAGCGCGATATCCGCGTTCTGCATGATCCGAAGCCCGATCTTGTTTGCGATCTTTGCGGCCATGTAGCCGGGGCGGTCCGTTTCGACGAGGAAACACTTTATCTGCTGGTCGGCGACGTCCCTCGCCCAGACCAGGGCAAAGTCGGCGATGGTGCCGGCCCCGATCCAGCGCTTGGCGCCGTTGATCACCCACTCGTCCCCGTCGCGGCGCGCCGTAGTGGACAGCCCGCCGGCTATGTCCGATCCGTGGTCAGGTTCGGTCAGGGCAAAGGCACCGATCTGCGTGAGGGCGGTGAGGCCCGGCAGCCAGCGTGCCTTCTGCTCCTCGGAGCCGAGCTGGTCCACCATGCCGACGATCAGCTCGTTGTGGATCCCCACCAGTGCGGAGAGGGACACATCGGCGCGCGCCACCTCCGTGTACATAAGTCCCTTGAACAGCTTGGAGCTTCCGTCTGTCTGCAGACCGCCGAGGCCGTACTTGCCCAGCTCCCCGACCAGTTCGAAGGGGAATTCCTCCCTGTTCCAGTAGTCGATCGAAGCCGCCCGGATCCGGGACTGGAGGAAGCTGCGGACCTCCCGGTAGCGGGACTGTTCCTCCGGAGGAAGCAGGTCAACGATGTACATGAGGTCAACGTCCGGGAAAGGCGGGACGAAGGCGTCGTCCGTCTCTGTGAGGTTCTGTCCGGTGGCACGGCTTTGTGGCTGCACGGGCGAGCATCCCTTCGTAGCGATCCGGCATGGATGGTCCGGCTCTTCCTAACCCTTGGACGTCCTAGTATATTGCAGAGTGACGGAGATCACCATTGTGCCGGTCGTCGGCCGGGGTTCCGGAACCGGGATAACGGCGGCGGGCCCGCAAGCCACCGGAACCGACTTTCCGGCACTGAAAAGCTAGGCTGGGGCCTATGAAATCCAGAACGGGAAGCCGGAGGTGCCGTGGCAATGCCGCTGCCGCGTGATCCCATTGCGGACGCCAGAGGAAACTGGGAACGGCACGGCTGGTCCGACGTCGCCGCACCCATGGCTGCCATCACAGCCATCATGCGGACCCAACAGATCCTGCTGGCCCGGATTGAGGCGGTTTTGAAGCCGTTCGGGCTGACGTTTGCCCGCTACGAACTCCTCGCCCTCCTGAGTTTTGCCCGCAGCGGGGCGCTGCCTATGAACAAGGCCAGCGCGCTTCTCCAGGTGCACCCCACCTCGGTGACGAACGCCGTCGACCGTCTGCAGGACGCGGAACTGGTGATCCGCTCACCGCATCCCACAGACGGGCGCACCACCTTGATTGAGCTCACTCCCCAAGGGCGGACGCTGGCCAAGGAGGCAACCCAGGCCCTGAACTCGGGGGTATTCGCGCAATCCGGATTCGAAGAGCAGGATGTGGACCAGCTGATCCGGATCCTCGGCAGCTTCCGCAGGAACGCCGGCGACTTCAGCGACTGAGACTTCAGCGACTGAACGGCGCGGCCGGACGCACCGCCTCAGCGGTGGGTGAAGTCCGGCTTGCGCTTCTCGACGAAGGCCGCCATGCCTTCCTTCTGGTCCTCGGTGGCAAACAGCGAGTGGAAGACGCGCCGTTCGAAGAGGACTCCCTGGGCCAGGCCCGTCTCAAACGCTGCGTTGACGGCTTCCTTGGCAACCATCGCCACCGGTTTGGATTTGGAGGCGATGACCGCGGCGGCCTCCATGGCCTCCTCGACCACGTCCGCGGCCGGGACCACGCGCGAAACGAGGCCGGCGCGTTCGGCTTCCTCGGCACCCATGAAGCGCCCGGTCAGGATCATGTCCATCGCTTTGGACTTCCCCACGGCGCGGGTGAGCCGCTGGGAGCCGCCCATGCCGGGGAGCACTCCGAGATTGATTTCCGGCTGGCCGAATTTGGCATTGTCGCCGGCAATGATGAAGTCGCACATCATCGCGAGCTCGCAGCCGCCGCCCAGGGCGAAGCCGGACACTGCAGCTATCACCGGGATACGCAGGCGGGTCAAATCTTCCCAGCCGCGGAACCAGTCCGCGGCGTACATGTCCATGTAGCCCTTGGACTGCATTTCCTTGATGTCCGCCCCGGCGGCGAAGGCCTTGCCGGATCCGGTCAGCACAACAGCTCCGATCGCGGGATCGGCGTCCATTGCGGACACGGCGCGCACGAGTTCGTCCATGGTGGTCTTGTTCAGCGCGTTCAGCGCCTCGGGCCGGTTGAGCGTCACGAGCCCCACCCGGCCGCGCTGCTCTACGAGAATGTTCGTGTACTGCTCCGTCATGTCTGGCCCCTCAGGTGCTGTTTCAAGTGTTCGGGATTGTCCGGTGCGCAAAACCTAGCGCGCTGACTTATCCCGGATATCGGTGATGATGCCGGAGAAATCCCGGCCCGCGCCGCCTTCCGCGGCAAAGTCATCGTAGATTGCCGAAGCGAGCGGTCCTAACTGCGCGGCGACCCCCGTGCTTTCGAGGGCGTTGAGGGCCAGCTTCAGGTCCTTGGCCATCAGGGCTCCCGCGAACCCGGGCTGATAGTCGCGGTTGGCGGGGCTGGTGGGCACCGGGCCCGGCACGGGGCAGTTTGTGGTCAGCGCCCAGCACTGGCCGGAGGCCGCCGAAGCAACATCGAAAAGGGCCTGGTGGGTCAGGCCCAGCTTTTCGCCCAGGACAAAGGCTTCGCTGACCGCGATCATCGAGATTCCGAGGATCATGTTGTTGCAGATCTTGGCGGCCTGGCCTGCACCGTGCTCTCCGCAGTGCACTACGCGCCGGCCCATCACCTCGAGCATCGGGCTGACTGCTTTGAAATCTTCCGGCAACGCTCCCACCATGAAGGTCAAAGTGCCTGCCTCGGCGCCTACGACGCCGCCGGAGACCGGCGCGTCTACGGCCCGGTGGCCGGCCGCAACCGCGAGTTCTGCTGCCTCCCGGGCCTCCTCCACGTTGATGGTGGAGCAATCCAGGAACAGGGTGTTGGGTGCGGCAGCGGCGAGCAGCCCCGGCTGGTCTCCGGTGCCCCGATAGGCGTCCAGCAGATGTTTGCCGCTGGGCAGCATGGTGAGCACTACACCGGCGCCGGACACCGCAGCGGCGGCACTGGCGGCTGTGGCGATGCCGTTTGCCTCAGCAGTTTCAAGAGCGGCGGGCATTACGTCGAAGCCGGTGACGGCGTAGCCGGCGTTCACGAGATTCACGGCCATCGGGCCGCCCATGTGGCCCAGTCCGAGGAAGGCAACCGGAGCGGCCTGCTCCCCACGGCTCAGCTCTGAAGGGAATGGTTCAGACATTGTTGTGCTCCTTGGAAAGTATCAGTTCACGGTTCCCCAGCGGAGCGAAATAGGATTCGACGTCCTCGTCGCTGACCTCTGCCAGCGTGGCGGGCTGCCAGTCCGGGGCAAAGTCCTTATCCACCACCTGGGCACGGATGCCCTCCCGGAAATCGGGTCCGGCGACGAACCGCAGGCCCACCCGGTACTCCTGCTCCAGGGCTTTCTCCAGGCTCAGCCCCTTCACCCGGCGCAGCGATTCCAGCGTCACTTTCACCGCGGTGGGGGACTTGGCCGCTATTGCCTCGGCAGCCTTGGCTGCTTCCTCCTGGGCCTGCCCATCGAAAGCCCGCAGCCGGCGCACGATTTCCTCGGCGTCGGTCCCGGCGTAGCACGCGTCTATCCATGCCTGCCCTGCGAGTCCGGACGGCGGGGCCTCCTCTGCAAAGCGTGCGACGGCGGAGTCCACCGGTTCGCTTTCAAGCGCCTTGGCGAGGTCCGCAAGCTTTGCCGACGGAACGAAGGAGTCCGCGAACCCCAGGAACACCGCATCGGCGGCGTTCAGGTGGGCGCCGGTGAGGGCTGCATGGGTGCCGGCCTCCCCGGGTGCGCGGGAGAGCAGCAGGGTTCCGCCGACGTCGGGCACGAAGCCGATGGTGGTTTCCGGCATGCCCAGCCGGGTCCGCTCGGTGACGATCCGGACGGAGCCGTGGGCGGAGATTCCCACTCCGCCGCCGAGCACCAGACCGTCCATAAAGGCCACGTACGGCTTGGGGTAGTTCGAAATAAGCGAGTTGAGCGTGTATTCCTCCGCCCAGAAGGCGGCTGTGGCGTTGCCGCCGTCGAGCATGTCGCGGTAGATGGCCACGATGTCGCCGCCCGCACACAATCCCCGTTCGCCGGAGCCGCGTACCAGCACAGCCTCCACGGTGTCGTCGCCGGCCCAGAGCCTGAGCTGCTCCAGCATGGCCGATGCCATGCCGGCCGTAAGCGCATTGACGGCCCGAGGGCGGTTGAGCGTTATGACGCCCAGCCGGCCGCGGCATTCGAACAGCACCTCGTCCGTATCAGGCTTCCCGGAGCCCATGGCTGCCATCAGCTGCCTTCCGGCATAACGAAGCTGGCGCCGGTGCGGATTCCCGACGGCCAGCGCGTGGTGACCGTCTTGGTCTTGGTATAGAAGCGGAAGGCATCCGCACCGTGTTGGTTGAGGTCGCCGAACCCGGAAGCCTTCCAGCCGCCGAAGGTGTAGTAGGCGATAGGGACCGGGATGGGGACGTTGATGCCCACCATGCCGACCTGGACCCGGCTCGCGAAATCACGGGCGGAGTCACCGTCCCGGGTGAAGATCGCCACTCCGTTGCCGAACTCGTGCTCGCTGCACAGGCGCAGGGCTTCGTCGTAGTCCTCTGCACGCAGCACGCTGAGCACGGGCCCGAAAATCTCTTCCTTGTAAATCGTCATATCCTTGGTGACGTTGTCGAAGAGAGTGGGCCCCACCCAGAAGCCACCCTCGTAGCCCTCTACCGCGAGGCCGCGCCCGTCGGCCAGCAGGGTTGCCCCCTCATCCACGCCGGCCTGGATGTAGCCCTCGATCCGTTCCTTCGCGGAAGCCGCGACCACCGGGCCGAAATCCGAATCCTCGGCGAGGCTGTGCCCGACCTTGAGTGCGGCGATCCGCTCCTCGAGTTTCGCCACGAGCGCGTCGCCGGTGTCCTTGCCGACAGGTACGGCCACGGAGATCGCCATGCAGCGTTCACCGGCGGAGCCGAAGCCGGCACCGATCAGGGCATCGGCTGCCATGTCCAGATCGGCGTCCGGCATGATCACCATGTGGTTTTTCGCGCCGCCGAAACACTGGGCGCGCTTTCCGTGTGCAGCGGCAGTGGCATAGATGTACTGCGCAATCGGCGTGGAGCCGACAAAGCCGATGGCCTGCACCCGCGGATCCTCCAGCAACGCATCGACCGCTTCCTTGTCGCCGTTGACGACGTTGAAGACACCGGCCGGAAGGCCTGCCTCCGTAAAGAGCTCGGCGAGGCGCAGGGGAACGGAAGGGTCCCGCTCGGAGGGCTTGAGGATGAAGGAATTGCCTGCAGCAAGTGCCGGACCGGACTTCCACAGCGGAATCATGGCCGGAAAGTTGAACGGCGTGATTCCGGCTACGACGCCGAGCGGCTGGCGCATCGAATGGACGTCGACGCCGGCCCCTGTGTTGTCGGAGAACTCGCCCTTGAGCAGATGCGGGGCGCCGGCGGCGAATTCCACCACCTCGATGCCCCGCTGGATGTCGCCCTTCGCGTCGAGGAGGGTCTTGCCGTGTTCCGAGGACAACAGGGTGGCCAGTTCATTCATGTTCCGGTTCACCAGATCGACGAACCGAAGCAGGATCCGGCCGCGCCGCTGCGGGTTCATGGCTGCCCATTCCAGCTGGCCCTTCTCCGCGTTGGAAACAACGTTGCGGACTTCCTCGGTGCTGGCCAGGGGCACCCTGGCGGAGACCTCGCCCGTGCAGGGATCGTAGACATCGCTGAAGCGCCCGGAGGTGCCTCCAACATGCTGTCCGTCAACGTAATGCGATAGCTCGCGAACCATCATGGAATGCTCCTTTGCACCGTGGAATTTCGAAGCTGCATCCTGGCCGGGTGTGAGCCGCAACACTGTCTTCCCACCCCAACATAGTCGGACTTCCAACTAAATTCCATACGGCCGGGGCGCGTACCGCCGGGCCGGCTGCTCCCTGGCAACGACGACGGCGGCGCCGTGGGGAAGCTGGTCTTCCGCCACTGACGCCGCCGCCGCGGTTTCGTTCTGCTGTGTTTACCTATTCCTCGCTGCCGGCCGCGAGGAGCGCATAGCGCTGCTCGCGGCGGTAGGCCTGCTCGGCCGGGTCAGGCACCGGTGCCGCTGCCAGCAGGCGCCGCGTGTACGGATCCTGCGGATACTTCAGGACCTGTTCGGTGGAACCCTGCTCCACCATCCTGCCCTTGTTCAGCACGGCGATATGGCTGGCCAGGATCTCGACCACCGCCAGGTCGTGGCTGACGAACAGGCAGGCAAAGCCGTACTCCTTCTGCAGGTCCTGCAGCAGCGCCAGCACCCGTGCCTGCACTGACACATCCAGCGCCGACGTCGGCTCGTCCGCCACGAGCAGGGACGGCCGCAGCGAGAGCGCCCGGGCAATGCCCACACGCTGGCGCTGGCCGCCGGAGAGTTCGTGCGGATACCGGTTGCGGAAGCTCTTGGGCAGCTGGACGTCATCGAGCAGGTTCTCCACCCGCTTATCCAGCTCGGCCTTGGACAGCTTCTCGTGCAGGAACAGCGGCTCGCCGATGCTCTCACCGATGGACATCCGCGGATTCAGCGATGCCGCCGGGTCCTGGAAGACGATGGCGAACTTCCGCCGCAGGGGCCGCATCTTTTTCGGTGACAGCCCGGCGATGTCTGTTCCGTTGATCCGCACACTTCCCTCGGCCACCGGCAGCAGGCCGGTGACGGCGCGTCCGATGGTGGACTTCCCCGAACCGGATTCGCCCACCAGACCCATGACTTCGCCGGGCATGATCGTGAAGGAAACATCGGATACCGCACGGAAGGCCGCGGTACGGAACCGTCCCGGATACTCGATGGCCACATTCTCCAGCTGCAAGGCGGGCGTCTGCGACGACGTCGGTTCGGCCACTTCCTCGGAGGCCTTCATAACAGCCCGGGGTGCATCGGTGATCTGCAGGGAACCGTCATCCTCCACCTCGACTGCTGCCAGCACACCGCCCACCTTGGAACCGAGGTGCGGCACGGCGTCGAGCAGGGCCTTGGTGTAGTCCTGCTGCGGTGCAGCGAAGAGATCCACCACGGCGGAGGCTTCCACGATCCGCCCGTTCTGCATTACCACCACGTTGTCCGCAAGGTCGGCCACTACGCCCATGTCATGGGTGATGAGCAGGATGGCGCTGTTCAGGCGCTTGTTGAGCTTGCGCAGAAGTTCCAGTACTTCCGCCTGAACCGTGACGTCCAGGGCGGTCGTGGGTTCATCGGCGATCAGCAGGATCGGGTCATTGGCAATGGCAATGGCAATCATGGCGCGCTGACGCTGCCCGCCGGAGAACTGGTGCGGATAGTTGTCGTAGCGGGTTTCCGGATCCGGAATCTCCACCATGCGCAGCAGCTCGATGGCGCGTGCCTTGGCATCGGCAGGGGAGGCGTCGGAATGCTGTTCGATGATCTCCTTCACCTGTTCACCCACCGTGAGGACAGGGTTGAGGGCCGTCATGGGTTCCTGGAAGATCATGGCAATGTCATTGCCGCGGATCTTCCGCAGCGCGGACTGCGGGGCGCCGATGAGTTCCTTGCCGTGCAGCTTGGCGCTGCCGGTGGACCGCCCGTTGCCGGGCAGCAGGCCGAGCAGCGCCATGGAGGACATGCTCTTGCCGGAACCGGACTCGCCGACGATTGCCAGGATCTCCCCGGGGTAAACCTTGTAGTTCACGTCTTCGGCGGCCATGACCCATTCGTTGTCGACGTTGAAATCGACGCCGAGTCCGGTGACCTCAAGGATGGGGGAGCCGGTTCCCGTTGCCGGGGTGTCGCTGTATACCGGTGTGGAGGTCATTGCTTGTTCCTTGTCTGTCGGGGATCAAACGCATCCCGGAGCCCGTCGCCGATGAAGTTGACGGTGAGGGCAATGGCCACGATAAACACGCCGGGCCAGAGGAAGACCCAGGGGCGCACGGTCATGGCCGACCGGTTTTCATTGATCAGCTTGCCCAGCGAGGTGTCCGGCTCCTGCACGCCCAGGTTCAGGAAGCCGAGCGCGGTTTCCAGCAGGATGGCGCCGGAGATGGCCAGCGTGGCCGAGACGATGATGACGCCCACGGTGTTGGGCAGGATGTGTTTGAAGATGATCCGCGACGAGCTGGCGCCCACGGACTTCGCCGCCTCCACGAACTCCTTTTCCCGGAGGGAAAGGAACTCGCCGCGGACAATCCGGGCGAGGTTGGTCCAGGTAAGCATGCCCAGGAAGGCCGCGAAGACCACGATTCCGAAGTCTGCGACGATCGTGGCCAGCACGGCTGCGACCACCAGCAGGGGGATGGTGATGATGACATCGGTGAAGCGCATCAGGACGGCTTCGACCCGGCCGCGGTAATATCCGGCCAGGGCACCGACGACGGTTCCGATGACGGTGCCGACAATGCCGACGATGAAGGCAATGATCAGGGAGATCTGCGCCCCGCGCATGGTCATTGCGAAGTAGTCCCGGCCCAGGGCGTCCTGGCCGAACGGATGGTCGCCCAGTCCGGTCCAGGACAGGGTCGGCTTTCCACCGTCGGCGGTTTCCTGCACCTCGTAGAAGGTGTGCTGCCACCAGCCCGGGATGTGCAGCGGGCCGACGCTGAAGCCGATCGACGAGAATGCCAGCAGCACGATGAAGAGCAGGCCGATCATTCCGCCAATGGCGCCCTTGTGCCGGAAGAAGCGTTCGCGCACCAGCTTGGACTGGCTCTTGGCTTCCGTGATTTTTGGTTCAGCCACGATGCCCCTGGTTGCGGGGGAGTCCGCCGTGACGGTGCGCTGGCTTTCCAGCGTCATGGCCGTCAGCTCCGGGCTGCTTTCCTTTGGCCCGTCCGCGGAAATTTTGTTATCAGTCATTGGTCTACCAATCAGTTCAGGCTGATGCGCGGATCGAGGAACGCGTACGCGATGTCAGCCAGCATGTTGAAGGCCACCGCGGCCACGCCCGTGACGAGGAAGAACGCCATGATGACATTGGGGTCCACATTGGAGAGTCCGTCGGTGAACATCTTGCCCATGCCGTTCCAGCCGAACACCGCTTCCGTGACCACGGCGCCGCCGAGCACACCGGCGAAGTCGAAGGCCATCAGGGTGGTGATCGGGATCATTGCGTTGCGGAAGGCGTGCTTGACCACGACTGTCCGTTCGCTGAGCCCCTTGGCGCGTGCAGTGCGGATGTAGTCCTGGGTCATCACGTCCAGCTGGCTGGCCCGGGTGTAGCGGGTGTACATGGCAAACGAAATCAGCATGATCGCGATGGTCGGCAGTACCAGGTACAGCGCGTAATCGAGATTCACTTCCCAGAAGGTTCCCTCGAGGTTGGGCGTGGAGGAACCGGTGGTGGGAATGGGCCGGCCGCCGGTCTTGCGGGAGAGCGACGGGTAGGCGTGCAGCAGCGAATCCAGGAACACGACGGAACCGATCAGCAGGCCGACGACGGCGGTCAGCTGCCGGGTCTGCTTGGCGTACGGTCCGCCCACGAAGTGCCCGATGGCAGCCGAGACGGCGAGCGTTACCAGTGCCAGGCCGGCAATGGTCAGCCAGTCGGGGTCTTTCATGATGCCCATCGTGGCCAGATAGCCGACAAAACCGGCTGCGGCCGTAGCAAGGGCTGCGTTGACAATCCGCCGGCGCCGGAACCCGGCGAACAGGGCAGTGGTTCCGAGGGCGATGGCGAAGGCGCTCACCAGGATGCCGACGGGACCGAAGCCCGGCGTCTTGAACCAACCGGACATCAGCAGCGCGAGCATGGTCACCGACGTTGCCACGGCTGCCACCGCGAAGACCTGGATCCGGCGTCGGCGGTCGCCGCCGATGACTACCATCCAGATCAACCCGGCCACCAATCCCAGCAGCACTATGCCCAGGTAGGACATGGTTGGATTCCCCAGCCAGGTGTTGAGGCCGATGGCGAGGTACTGCTTGAGGAGCGTGGAAAGCCAGAAGAGCGGCATGGAGAACAGGAGGAAGGCAACGAACGTGATCGAGTAGTCGAACACGCTGTACTGCCGCAGGGCGGTCACAACACCGATGAGCACGCCCAGGATGATCGCGAGCACCGTTGCTACGACCACCAGGCGGAAGGTTGAACCGGCCGCGGATTGCAGCTGCTCGATGACGGGGTTGCCCACGCGGTCCAGGCCCAGCGTGCACTGTGCGCCGCCGGGGATGATGCAGCGGCCGATTTCCTGCAGCCAGAGCAGATAGCGGATGTGGATCGGCTGATCCAGGTGCATGGCTTCGGTGCGGGCGGCTATGCGGGATTCCCGGTCATCGTTGCGCAGCTCGGCGAGGTCATGGAGGGGATCGCCGGAGTTGACGGCCAGGACAAACATCAGTGCCGTGGCGGCCAGGAGGATAAAGAACGAACTGACCGCTCTTTTGAGAATGAAGTAGAACACCGTGGGGCTCCTTGGGGTGGGACTAAAGAACGCCGCGGACATAAGCAGGGGGATGGGCAGACTTTGCGTCTGCCCATCCCCGCTTAGGCTGCGGCTAGCGTGGTGCTGCTAGACCTGCTTTGTCCACTTGTAGGCATTCCAGGTGATGCCGTTCTGGCTCGGGTTCAGTTCCACGTTCTCCAGCTTGGAGGAGTGTGCAACCACACCGGAGTTGGCGTACAGGACCACGTTGTAGACCTCGGCGGCGAGGATTTCCTCTGCCTTGGTCTTCAGTTCCTTGACCTCTTCTTCGTCAGTGGAGCTGGCGATCTGGTCCCAGAGCTTGTCGAGTTCGGTGTTGGTGAACTTGCCGTAGTTCTGCTCGCCGTCGGAGACGTAGATCGACTGTGCGCTGGCGGCCAGACCGGATCCGGCCCAGGCGAACAGGATGGCGTCCCAGGCTCCGGGCTCAGCGAGCTTGGCGCTCCACTTGGGGTCCGGGGTGGGAACAATGTCGAAGCCGGCCTGGTCGCAGGACGTCTTGATCAGGGTGACGATGTCGGCGCGCAGCTGGCTCGTGGAGGAGAACATCAGGCGGACCGATACGGGTTCGGTCTTACCGGCATCGGCGAGCAGCTTCTTGGCGCCCTCGATGTCCACTTCGTCGTAATCGCTGGCGGACGGTGCGCCTTCGAGGACCTCTTCGTAGTCCTCCTGGCCGGGCTGGTATTCGCGCAGGTTGTCCACCGTGGCGTTCTCGTCGATGGGCTTGGCGAACTTCTCGACAATGTCCTCGCGCGGTACGCACTTGGCGAATGCCTGGCGTACGGCCAGGTCCTTGAATACGCCGTTTTCCGACTGGTCCAGGTCGATGTGGCTGAAGGTCAGCTCGGGACCGGTGAGCATCTCGACGGTCTCGCCGATGTTCTCGATGGCGGTCTTCGTGTCAACCGTGGGGCCGGAGGGTTCGATGATATCGACCTCGCCGTTCTCCAGGGCCTGGACTGCTTCGGTGTCTGCGATGGTCTTGAAGACGATGGTTTCGGTCTTGCCCTTGCGCTCTTCGCCCCAGTAGTTCTCGTTGCGCTTGAGGGTCAGGGTGCCGTCGGTGGCGTTGTCCAGCATGTACGGGCCGGAGGACGGGATCATTTCGGCGTCCGGAAGCGTGGTGAGATCGGCTTCGTAGTTCCACCCGGTGTTCCAGAAATCCGCCAGCGGGGTCAGCGCCGCGACGTCCTTGTCCTGGATGGCCTTGATCAGTTCTTCACCGTCGTTGTCGGGGGAGAGGTTGCCCTTTTCCGCCGCGACATGAGCGGGCATGATGGGGCCGATCATCAGCGCTTCCCAGTCCGCGTACGGGGTCTCGAAGACCATGTCGAACTCTTTGTCGCCGGCCTCGCCCTCGATCATCTTGGTCTGCGAGAAACCGTTGGTGGAGGACGGCTGGAAGATGTTCTCGCCCTCGGCGGGACCGACCTGTCCGGAGAAGGCAGCCCAGTTCAGCAGCACGTCATCGAAGTCGATGGGGGTGCCGTCGGACCACTTGGCGTCCTCATTGATCTTGTAGTGCACCGTCAGCGGATCGTCGCTGGTCTTTTCGAAGGTGCCGAACTCTTCATCGTGGATGACGCCGTCAGGGCTGTACTCGACAAAGTTGCTGTGCACCAGGTTGTCGACGTAGCTGTTGTACGTGCTGTTGGTGTTGGCGGTGCTCGAGTTGTAGGCGTCGGGCGCCTGGCTGATGGCGATATTGATGGTGGAGGCGATGTTCTCGGCTGTTTCCTCCGAGCCGCCTTCGCTTTCGGTTCCGCCCCCGGCGGAGCCGCAGGCGCCCAGGAACAGGGCCCCCACGGAGAGTGCGGCAAGAGCTGCCGTGCGCTTAGTACGCATAAGTAGTCCTAACTGGTGATGAGGAGTCAGGAACCACCAATGATGGCCCCCCAAAGCGGCCGTGATGACCGCCGCATGTGGAGCAACACTAACCACATATTGTTTCCACTGTGAGACAAGTTACATGTTGTTAACCGATCGTTATGCCCGGACACGGGGGTTTTTGTACTCGAAACCGCGCCGGAATACGCAAAAACCCTCCCGGCTGTTGCCGGGAGGGTTTTTTTGACGTCCGTTTATGACGGAGGTTTCAGTTCATGTCGGGCAGGTCGAGCCACTGGTACCAGCCTCGGTGAAGCACCAGCCACGCCATAAGGCCGTAGCCTGCCTGGCCCGGCGTTCCGCCGTTGGCGGCAAGGTCCGTACGCCACTGCTCGTGGTTCAGCAGCGGGTTGAGGGTGTCTACGTACACGTGCTTCCGCCGCGTGGTCACGTCGCCGAACGCCGCGGAGAGATCCGCGAGCTTCCGGTTCCGTTCCGGGTCCAGGCCCGGGGGAGGGCCCACCACGAAGACTTTGATGCTCATCTGTGCGGCGCCGTCGAGGATGTTCGCCAGGTTCAGGCGGCTTCGCGCCGTCGTCAGCTGAAGGTCCAGGTCCCGGTCAGACAAGCCGATCACGAGGCGGTTTTCGCACCCGTCTTCGAATCGTCTCCCGGCTTCCGCGAGCCATCTGTTGGCCAGCGCCTCGGTGCCCTCGTTGGGTGCAGCCAGGCTGTATGCCTGGAGGTTGACGTTCTCGGGCGATGTTCGGGCCAGGACACGTCCCAGCCAGCCGAGTGCGCGCGGATCCCCGTGTCCGGCCAGCAGCTCATCACCTACAGCAGCAAGCCGAATTCTGCGTTGTTCCACTAGTCACCTTCTCGAATCAAAAAAACAGGGTGGGACGCCGAAGCGCCCCACCCCAAACCTAGCCTACTGACGTTCGAAGGCCTTCTTCACAAGAATGTCCTGCTCCACTGCGTGGCGCTTGGCAGAGCCGGTAGCGGTGGAGGCCGACGCCGGGCGTGAGACCAGGCGCAGGCGGCTATCCAGGTGCTGGGGCAGGTTGAGGCCGATGAAGGGCCACGGACCCTGGTTCGCCGGCTCGTCCTGCGCCCACACGATGTCCGCGTTGGGGTACTTGCCCACAGCGGCCCGGATCTCGTCGACGGGGAGCGGGTAGAGCTGCTCAACGCGGACGATTGCCGTCTTGTCGTCGCCGGTCTTCTGGCGGTTTGCCAGCAGGTCGTAGTACAGGCGGCCGGACACCAGCAGTACGCGGTCGACGGCGTTCGCATCCAGTTCGGCATGCTCGCCGATAACCGGCTGGAACTCGCCGTGCGTGAACTCCTCCACCGACGTTGCGGCCGCCTTCAGGCGCAGCAGCTGCTTGGGGGTGAAGACCACAAGCGGCTTCCGCGGACGGCTGTATGCCTGCCGGCGCAGCAGGTGGAAGTGCGAGGCGCCCGTGGTCGGGTTGGCAACAATCATGTTGTCCTCGGCACACATCTGCAGGAAACGCTCGATCCGTGCGGAGGAGTGGTCCGGTCCCTGTCCCTCGTAGCCGTGCGGAAGCATCAGCACCAGCGAGGACCGCTGGCCCCACTTCTGCTCGGCCGAAGAAATAAACTCGTCAATGATGGTCTGGGCGCCGTTGACGAAGTCACCGAACTGGGCTTCCCAGAGCACAAGGGCATCAGGGCGCTCCACCGAATAGCCGTATTCGAATCCCATGGCGGCGAATTCGGAGAGCAGGGAGTCGTAGATCCACAGCTTGGCCTGGTTCGGGTCCAGCTCAGCCAGCGGCACCCACTCTTCGCCGGTGGCGCGGTCGTGGAAGACGGCGTGGCGCTGCGTGAAGGTTCCGCGGCGGGAGTCCTGCCCGGCGAGGCGTACGGGGACGCCTTCCATCAGCAGCGAACCGAAGGCTGCGATTTCGGCAAAGCCCCAGTCGATGTTGCCCTCACGGGACATCTGGTCGCGCTTTTCCAGCAGGGACTTCAGCTTCGGATGGACAGTGAAGCCCTCGGGTACGGCCACGTGGGCCTTGCCGATGTGCGCCAGGACCTCTGCGGAGACCGCAGTGCTTGCCGGCTTGATGATCGTGGTGCCTTCCTGCTGGGCGGCAGGACGTTCCAGATCGGAAACCGCTTCGGAATCCTTGGTGATCACCGGGATGGGCGAGGTCTGGGCGGCATGCGTCTCCGCGAAGACGCGCTCGAGACGGCCCTGGTAGTCGCGCAGGGCCTGCTCGGCCTCGTCCTGGCTGATGTCCCCTCGTCCGATCAGGGACTCGGTGTACAGCTTGCGCACGGAGCGCTTGGCCTCGATCAGGCTGTACATCATCGGCTGGGTCATCGAAGGGTCATCGCCTTCGTTGTGGCCGCGGCGGCGGTAGCAGACCATGTCGATGACGACATCCTTGTGGAAGCGCTGACGGTACTCGTAGGCGAGCTGGCCAACCCGTACAACTGCTTCGGGATCATCGCCGTTGACATGGAAGATCGGTGCCTGGACCATCTTCGCGACATCTGTGGAGTAGACCGAGGAACGCGAGGACGTGGGCGACGTCGTGAAGCCCACCTGGTTGTTGACCACCACGTGGATGGTGCCGCCGGTGCGGTAGCCGCGCAGCTGGGAGAGGTTGAGCGTTTCCGCCACCACGCCCTGGCCTGCGAAGGCGGCGTCGCCGTGCACGAGGATCGGCAGCACGGGGAACTCGTCGCCCTTGTCCAGCCGGTCCTGCTTGGCGCGGACAATGCCCTCCAGTACGGAATCTCCGGCTTCGAGGTGGGACGGGTTGGCTGCAAGGTAGACCTTGGTCTGCTTCCCGTTGTCCGATGTGAAGGTTCCCTCGGTGCCGAGGTGGTACTTCACGTCGCCGGAGCCCTGCACGCTGCGGGGGTCCTGGGTGCCTTCGAATTCGCGGAAGACCTGTGCGTAGGTCTTGCCCGCGATGTTCGTCAGGACGTTGAGGCGGCCGCGGTGGGCCATGCCGATGCCGACTTCCTCGAGGCCGTCGTCGGCGGCACCGGAAATCACGGCATCCAGCAGCGGAATCAGGGATTCGCCGCCCTCAAGGGAGAAGCGCTTCTGTCCAACGAACTTCGTCTGGAGGAACGTCTCGAAAGCCTCGGCAGCGTTGAGCTTGCTGAGGATTCGCAGCTGCTCTTCGCGGGTGGGCTTCGTGTACTTGGTTTCCAGGCGGTCCTGGAACCAGAGGCGCTCCTCGGGATCCTGGATGTGCATGTATTCGATCCCGGCAGTGCGGCAGTAAGCGTCCCGGAGCACACCGAGGATCTTGCGGAGCTTCAGCATCGGCTTGCCGCCGAAGCCGCCCGTGGGCCACTCCCGGTCCAGGTCCCACAGCGTCAGGCCGTGGTTCAGGATGTCCAGGTCGGCATGCCGGCGCTGTACGTACTCCAGCGGGTTCGTGTCCGCCATCAGATGGCCGCGGACCCGGTAGGCGTGGATCAGCTGCTGGATGCGGGCAACCTTGTTGATCTGCTCGTCCGGGTTGACCTGGATATCCGGGCTCCAACGGACGGGCTCGTACGGGATCCGCAGGGATTCGAAGATCTCGTCGTAGAAGTTCTGCTCACCCAGCAGCAACTGGTGGATGATGCGCAGGAACTCGCCGCTGCCGGCACCCTGGATGACACGGTGGTCATAGGTGGAGGTCAGGGTGATGATCTTGCTGATCGCGTTGCGGGCCAGGATCTTCTCGTTGGCACCCTGGAACTCGGCCGGGTACTCAAGGGCACCGGCACCAATGATGGCGGCCTGGCCCTTGGAGAGGCGGGGCACCGAATGCACGGTGCCGATGCCGCCCGGGTTGGTCAGGGAGATGGTGGTGCCGCGGTAGTCATCGGCGCCGAGCTTGCCGCTGCGGGCACGCTTGACCAGGTCTTCGTAGGCGTGCCAGAACTCCGAGAAGTTCAGTGTTTCGGCCTTCTTGATGTTCGGCACCACCAGCAGACGGGTTCCGTCCGGCTTGGGCATGTCGATGGCCAGGCCGAAGTTAACGTGTGCGGGCTGGACGGCAACGGGCTTGCCGTCCACCTCGTCGTAGAACACGTTCATGGAGGGGAACTGGGCAGCAGCACGGATGATGGCGTAACCCAGCAGGTGGGTGAAGGAAATCTTTCCGCCGCGTGCACGTTCCAGGTGGCTGTTGATGACAATCCGATTGTCAATCAGCAGCTTGGCCGGAATGGCGCGCACGGTGGTTGCCGTCGGGACGCTCAGGCTGAGGTCCATGTTGGTGGCAATCGCCTTGGCCGGACCGCGCAGCACGGTGACCTTGTCCTCTTCGGCAGCGGCATCGCTGGGCTGGGTCTTGGGCAGCTGCGCAGGAATCGGCGCAGCCTTGGTCTCAGCCTTCGGCTCGCTCTTCGCCGCGGGCTCGGCCTTGGCCGGTTCCTTGGCTACCGGCGGCTTACCCGACTGCTGCGTTGCAGCGGGCGATTCGCCTGATGCCTTCGGTGCATTGGGTGCCGTGGTTTCGGCTTTCACCACCGGAAGCTGGCGGGTGGCGGGCCGGGAACCGTCCGGGGAACCTGCGTTTCCGTTGGAGCCGTTGCCGGACTGGGAGTCTTCAGCCTTGAAGGATTCGAAGATGCTCCACCACTTTTTGTCAACGGAGTCCTTGTTCGACAAATACTGCTCGTAGAGTTCATCGACAAGCCACTCGTTGCCGCCGAATTCCTCCGGCAGGCGGTGGTTGGATTGGTCTGGCACTAGATATACGCCTCTTCCATGAGTTGCCGTTTGCCCTGATGGCACCATGTTCTGACGCTTCCGCCTCAAGTACTGGTGCGGCCCGGTGCGCAGTGACCGAGACTTCATGCCAGTCTAGTGACATAGTCGAACATGTGGCCAATCCCGCACCACTTGATGAAGCGCCGGTGGCTGCAGGCCGGCCGGAACGGCCCGAAGAAGCGGCTGTGGCGGCCCCGGTCCAAACCTGTAAACTGGGCTTTCTATGGACAGTTTCTCTAGGCGCCGGCCTGCGTCACGGACCGCGGTTTCCGCAGTCGGTGCGCCACGAGCCGGCAATGCCCGCACACCCACGGCCCAGCATCCGCCTGCCTCGTCATCGGAGCCTTCCAGTCCGGCTGCAGCCGACCACCCTCCGTCTGAACGTTTTCGTGCAGCGTTTCACACCTCTTCCTTAAGGCCGTCTGTTCCGACGGCGGGGGAGTGCTGACATGGAGTGGCTTTACCTCCTCTTTGGCCTCCTGCTGATTCTCGGCACCGGATTCTTCGTCGCCGTGGAATTCGCCCTTGTGGCACTGGACCAGCCTGCCGTCCGCCGGGCAGTGGACGAGGGCGACAAAGCAGCTGAACCGCTGCTGCGCTGCCTGACCACCCTCTCCACCCAGCTGTCCAGCTGCCAGCTGGGCATCACCATGACCACCCTGCTGACGGGGTTTGTTATGGAACCCTCCGTCGGGCGCCTGCTGGAGGGTCCGTTGGCATCGCTTGGCCTGCCGCCCGTTGCCGTGGACTCGGTGTCCGTGACCGTGGCGATGATCCTGGCAACCTTCCTTTCCATGCTGCTGGGTGAGCTGATCCCCAAGAACATGTCCATCGCCATGCCGTTCCGCATCGGTAAGGCACTGGCACGGCCGCAGCTGGCCTTCACCGTGGTCTTCAAACCTGCGGTGCTCCTGTTGAACGGTTTCGCCAACAAGTTCCTCCACCTCTTTGGCCTTGAGGCCAAGGAAGAGGTCAGTGGAGCGCGGACGCCGTCCGAACTGTCCTCCATGGCGCGGCGCTCCGCGGAGATGGGCACCCTGGATAAGGGCACTGCGGACTTCCTGTCCCGGACTTTCTCCTTCGCCGGACGAACCGCTGCCGATGTTATGACTCCGCGCATCCGGCTCGAAACGATCGATGCCGAGCAGCCCGTGGCCGATGTCATCGAGGCCGCGCGGCGCACGGGCTACTCCCGTTTCCCGGTCCTCGGCGATTCACCGGACGATATCCGCGGTGTTGTCCACGTCAAGAAGGCCGTGGCCGTGCCGCGCAGCAGGCGGGCCACCCTGCCGGCGGCCGCGATCATGAGCGAGATCCTCCGGGTGCCGGAAACGGTGCACCTGGACTCACTGCTTTCCGAACTCCGCAACGCCAACCTGCAGCTCGCCGTCGTCCTGGACGAATACGGCGGAACCGCCGGCGTCGCCACCCTGGAGGACCTGGTGGAAGAGATCGTCGGCGAAGTTTCCGACGAGCATGACAAGGCCAAGCCCGGCGTGCTGCAAAGCGCGTCCGGTGCCTGGTACTTCCCGGGCATCATGCGCCCCGACGAGGTCAGCGCCCTGGTTCCGCTGCTGCGGATGCCGGACGAAGCAGGCTACGAAACCGTGGGCGGCTACATCATGGCCGAGCTCGGCCGCATTGCCGAGGCAGGGGACCGCGTAGAGGTACCCGGCGGCGTGCTCGAGGTGGAACGGATGGACGGGCGGCGCATTGACCGCGTCAGCTTCATCCCCGCCGAGGAAGGGGCCGGTTCCGGCCAGGCCGAACACATCCAAGACGAGGACAACGCCGGGCGAAGCACAGAGCGCCAGGCACGCAGGGAAGGCATCCGATGAGCGGCGACCTGGCGGGAATCTTCTGGCTGGTTGTCCTGCTCCTCGGCAATGCGTTTTTCGTCGGCAGCGAATTTGCGGTGATGTCCGCGCGGCGCAGCCAGATCGAGCCCCATGCCGAAGCCGGATCGAAGCGGGCCAAGACCACCCTGTGGGCCATGGAGCACGTTTCCCTGATGCTCGCGTGTGCGCAGCTGGGTATTACGGTCTGCTCCCTGCTTATCCTCTCAGTGGCCGAGCCGGCTATCCACCACCTGCTTTCGGTGCCGCTGAAGGCCGTGGGTCTTCCAGTCGAAATAGCTGACGGAGCCGGGTTCCTGGTGGCGTTGCTGCTGGTGACCTTCCTGCACGTAACCATCGGCGAAATGGTTCCGAAGAACATCTCGGTGTCCGTGGCGGACCGTGCAGTGCTGCTGCTCGCGCCGCCGCTGGTCTTCATTTCCCGCCTGGTCCGCCCGATCATCGGCACGCTCAACTGGATGGCCAACCACGCACTGCGCCTCATGGGGATTACCCCCAAGGACGAGGTCGCCTCGGCCTTCACACTGGAGGAGATGCAGTCCATCGTGGAGGAATCCACGAAGCACGGGACCGTGGCCGACGATTCCGGCCTGATCTCCGGTGCCCTCGAGTTCTCCGGACAGACCGCGGGGACGGTGATGGTGCCGCTGGAGGAACTGGTGAGCCTGGGCACGGACTCCACTCCGGCGGAATTCGAGCGTGCAGTGGGCCGCACCGGCTTCTCCCGTTTCGTCCTGGTGGACGACGCCGGGAACCTCACGGGGTACATGCACCTGAAGGACGTTATGTCCATCCCGCTGGAGGCCTATGAACGGCCGATCACGGAGAACAAGGTCCGCACGCTTGCCAACCTCCGCCTGGATGACGAAATCGAGGACGCCCTGGCAGTGATGCAGCGGACCGGCTCCCACCTGGCCCGCGTGCTGGGTCCGGACGGAACCACCCGCGGCGTATTGTTCCTGGAAGACATCATTGAACAGCTGGTCGGTGAGATCAGGGATGCCACCCAGGCGCAGGGCATCCGCCGGACCGGAGAAAGCCTCTAACCCCTAGATGCGAATGATTCGCGTTTAGGTTATGCTGAAAAAGCTTCGGCGGTGCCGGGGCCTATTGTCGCCGCCATGAACCGCCTACCCAGGGATATCAAACCTTATGCGCCGCTTTCCCGTCCGCCTGGCCGGAACCGTCTTTGCAGCCGCCGCACTCGCGCTTGCGGGCTGCAGCGGCACCGACGGGGGAGACGGCGGTGAAGCCGGCGGCAGCGACGGCGTCGTTCGCGTGGTGGCGTCCACCAATGTCTACGGCAACATCCTTGCCGGGATCGGCGGCGACAACGTCGACGTGACCGCACTGATTGACCGGCCCAGCCAGGACCCGCACTCCTACGAGGCCTCAGCGCGGGACCGGCTCGCGGTCTCCAAGGCGGACCTTGTGGTGCTCAACGGCGGCGGTTATGACACCTTCCTGGAGAAGCTCGCCGCAGACGAAGGCATCCCCGCAGAGAACATCCTCAATGCCGTCGAGATCTCCGGTCTCGAGGACTCCGACTCCGCGGAAGATGAAGAGGGCCACGATGCCGGTGAAGACCACCACGGCCATAACCACGGCTCCTTCAACGAACACGTCTGGTACAGCCCCGAGGCCATGGGCCGGCTTGCCGACGCCGCCGCGGAACGCCTCGGCGAGCTGGATGCCGGGGCCGCCGACACGTTCCGCAGCAACGCCGCGGACTTCAATGCCGGCATTGCGGACATCGACGCCTCCCTGGCCGCGCTTCGGGAAACCGCCGGCGGACGCGACGTCGCCCTGACCGAACCGGTGCCGGACTACCTCGTGGAAGCGGCCGGACTGCACAACGCCACCCCCTCGGACTTCACGGAGGCCGTCGAGGAAGGCTCGGATGTTCCGCCGCACGTACTGAAGGAAATGCAGGACCTGGTGACGGGCGGCTCCATTGCCTTCCTGGGCTACAACGAGCAGACCTCCACCTCCCAGACGGAAGCGGTGCGCCAGGCCGCGGTGGACGCTGATGTTCCCGTGGTGGACTTCTCCGAAACCCTTCCCGAGGGCCAGGACTACCTGCAGTGGATGGCCGATAACACAGCCAACATGGAAAGCGTGCTGCAGTGAATGCTTCCGGGCAGCCCTCCCCGGTGGTGCGACTGCGGGACGCAGGCCTGTCCTACGGGGACCGTACCCTGTGGAAGAACCTTGACCTGGACATCAATGCCGGTGAATTCCTGGCAGTCCTCGGCCCCAACGGATCAGGTAAAACGAGTTTCCTGAAGGTCCTGCTGGGACTGCAGCCGCTCACCGGGGGCACCGTCACGATCAACGGCCGCAACGTGCAGCGGGGGAGCAAGGACATCGGCTACATCCCGCAGCAGAAATCCTTCAGCCCCGGCACCCCGCTGCGCGGACGGGACCTGGTGGGACTCGGCGTCGACGGCGACCGCTGGGGCCTGAGGCTGCGCGGAAAGCCGGTGCGCCGCCGCGTGGACCGGCTGCTCGAGCAGGTGGGGGCAACGTCCTACGCGGATGAACCCGTGGGGCGTCTCTCCGGCGGCGAGCTGCAGCGCCTGCGGGCGGCCCAGGCGCTGGCCACCAACCCGGATCTGCTGCTCTGCGACGAGCCGCTGCTCTCCCTGGACCTGCACCACCAGCAGGCCATCAGCTCCCTGATCGAACGGCGCTGCCACGACGACGGCGCCGCCGTCGTCTTCGTGACCCACGAAATCAATCCCGTTATCGAGTACGTGGACCGCGTGCTGTACCTGGCCGGCGGACAGTTCCGCACCGGCACCCCCGCCGAAGTCCTGCGCAGCGACGTGCTCTCGGAAATGTACGGCAGCCGCGTCGAAGTCCTGCGCAGCCACGGCCGGATAGTGGTCCTGGGCATCCCGGACGCCACCACCCACCACCACGGAGAAAGCGAGGGCGACCTTGGACCTGCGTAGTTTCTTCGATGCGGTTTTTGATTTCAGCGATTACGGCGAGCTGCTTCCGCTGGTGAGCAATTCCATCTGGGCCGCTGCAATCCTTGGCCTGGTCGGCGGGCTGATCGGCACCTTCGTCCTGATGCGTGACCTGGCCTTCGCCGTGCACGGCATTGCCGAGCTCTCCTTTGCCGGGGCGTCCTTTGCCCTGCTGATCGGCGTGAACGTGGTGGTCGGTTCGCTGGCCGGGTCGGTGGCGGCGGCCGTCCTGCTGGCCGTCATGGGCTTGCGGGCCCGCGACCGGAACTCGATCATCGGCGTCATCATGCCCTTCGGGCTCGGTTTGGGCATCCTGTTCCTGGGCCTCTATGAAGGCCGCTCAGCCAACAAGTTCGGTCTGCTGACCGGCCAGATCGTCGCGGTGGATACCGTGCAGCTGAACCTGCTGGCAGGGGTTGCCGCCGTCGTCGTCGCCGCACTGCTGTTCATCTGGCGCCCCCTGACGTTCGCCAGTGCGGACCCGGACCTCGCAGAGGCCCGCGGCGTGCCGGTGCGGACGTTGTCGATTGTTTTTATGTTCCTGCTGGGCCTGTCCGTCGCCCTGTCCATCCAGGTGGTGGGGGCCCTGCTGGTGCTTTCCCTGCTGATTACTCCGGCTGCAGCAGCCCTGCTCGTGACGTCCTCGCCGCGGCTGGTGGTGTTCCTGAGCGTGCTCTTCGCCCTGGCCTCCTCGGTCGGCGGCATCCTGCTGGCGCTGGGCGGCCGGATTCCGATCAGCCCGTACGTCACCACGGTGTCCTTCGCGATCTACCTGGTCTGCCGGGTTATCCGGCGCATGCGCGGCGGACACCGGCGCCGGGAGCTCAGCGCAAACACGGCTACGGCCGCCGCCTAGCCTTTACGGGCGCTGCACTCCGGGCACAGGCCGAAAACCTCAACGGTGTGCGCCACTTCGGTGAAGCCGTACTTGGCGCCCAGGGCCGCAGCCCAGCTCTCCACCGCGGGTGCCTCCACCTCCACTGCCTTGCCGCATTCGCGGCAGACCAGGTGATGGTGGTGGTGCTCGACGGCGCACCGCCGGTACAGCGCCTCGCCGTCGCCGCCCCGCAGCACGTCCACGAGGTTCTCGTCCGCCATGGACTGCAGGACCCGGTAGGCGGTAGCCAGGGAGATCCGCTCGCCGCGCTCCCGCAGCAGCCGGAAAAGTTCCTGGGTGCTGACGAAGTCATTGAGTTCGTCCAGGGCGCGGCCTACTGCCAGCCGCTGGCGGGTTACCCGCTGCTCCGGTGCGCGTTTGGACGTCCGGGATGTCTCGGATGACACGGATGTTCCTCCAGCGGGTGGGACGGCAGGCGGGCGGCGCCGGGGCCGCAGGGATGGATAGAACCCTAAGATTATCAGCAGCACGGTACGCCCGTCCTGCACGGCCGGACGGCCCCGGAGTAGGGTGGCGCTATGAAAATGACGAAGTTCACGCACTCCTGTGTCCGCTTCGAGCAGGGCGGGCACGTCCTGGTGCTGGATCCCGGCACCTTCTCCGAAGTTGAAACGGCGCTGAAGGATGCCGATGCCATCCTGGTGACCCACGAGCACGCAGACCATCTGGACCGCCCGCGGGTGCTTGCCGCGATGCAGGAGCAGCCGTCGCTGGAGCTCCACGCCCCGGCGGGTCTTGCTGCACTCCTTCGCGAGGAAGCCGGACCGGAGGTGGCCGGCCGCATCCACGACGTCGAGCCCAACACCAGCTTCACGGTTGCGGGTTTCGGCATCCAGTCCTTCGGCGGCCAGCACGCCCTGATCCATCCGCTGATTCCCCTGGTGGCCAACATCGGCTACCTCGTGGAGGGCCGGGTCTACCACCCGGGGGATTCGTTCGTGGTCCCCAACGGGCTGCGGCCGCGGACCGTGCTGGTGCCGGTCCATGCACCCTGGTCCAAGGCGGGGGAGGTCATCGACTTCGTCATTGCCACCGGTGCGGAGCGGGCCTACCCCATCCACGAGGGGCTCCTGAACGAGCGGGGACTGGGGATGGTCGAGGGGCACGTGACCCGGTTCGGCAAGGTTTACGGCACCGAGTTCCGGCACCTGGACGCCGGGGAAACCGTGGACCTGTAATGGAGGTCCTGATCTCCCCGCAGCAGCTGCACGAACGCCTCGGAGCGGAGCGCCCGCCCGTGCTGCTGGATGTGCGCTGGGTCCTGGGCGCCGCCGACGGCAGGGAAAAGTACCTGCACGAACATCTGCCCGGTGCGGTGTACGTGGATATGGACACCGAACTTTCGGCCCCCGCCGTCCCCGGGGAGGGGAGGCATCCGCTGCCGGATCCCGCCGCCTTCACCGAGGCCGCCCGCCGCTGGGGCCTGAACGACGGGGACACGGTGGTGGTGTACGACGACGCCGCGGGCACGTCCGCCGCCCGCGCCTGGTGGCTGCTGCGGCACGCCGGCGAGGAGGACGTGTTCCTGCTCGACGGCGGCCTCGCGGCCTGGCGCGGGGCAGGACTGCCGCTGGAAAGCGGTCCGGTGCAGCCGGAGCCCGGGACGGTGCACCTGTCCTGGGGGCACATGCCGGTGATCGGGACGGCGGATGCCGCCCGGGTGGCAGCCGACGGAACACTCATCGACGCCCGTGCACCGGAGCGCTACCGCGGAGAGTCCGAACCGGTGGATCCCCGGGCCGGACATATCCCGGGAGCAGTCAACCGGCCCTCCACGGACAACCTCACCCCGGACGGCAGCTTCCGGGCACCTGAAGAACTGGGCCGCGCCTTCGAGGCCCTCGGCGTGCGGCCGGACCGGCCCGTTGCCGCGTACTGCGGTTCGGGTATCTTCGCCTCCCATGAGGTCGCCGCACTGGCGCTGGCCGGCATCACTGCGGCGCTCTACCCGGGCTCCTGGTCGCAGTGGTCCAACACGCCCGGTACGCCGGCTGCCGTCGGCGCCGATCCGGGCCGGCCCGAAAACCCGCCGGAAAAGGGGTAGCGTCGAAGCATGTTTACCGGCCGACCCGTTCCTCCGCCGCTGCGGGCACCCCTGCCCTCCGCCGCGCCCAAGGAACAACCTGAAGGAGCACCCATGCCTACACTCTTTACCCGGATCATCAACGGCGAGATTCCCGGACATTTCGTCTGGAAGGACGACGACGTCGTCGCGTTCCTGAGCATTGGTCCGCTCAGCGACGGCCACACCCTGGTGGTGCCGCGCGAGGAGATCAACAAGTGGACGGACGCACCGGCGGAGCTGATGCAGAAGCTCATCACCGTGGCGCAGACCGTCGGCCAGGCACAGGTCGCCGTTTTCGGTTCCGAGCGGGCAGGCCTGACCATTGCCGGCTTCGAGGTGGACCACCTTCACCTGCACGTCTGGCCTGCCGACTCGATGCAGGACTTCGACTTCAGCCGGGCCGAGTCCAACCCGGACCCCGAGCGGATGGCGGCCAACGCGGAGAAGCTGCGCCAGGGCCTGCGGGACGCCGGGCATGGGGAGTTCGTCCCCGAAGCCTAGGCCTCCGGCCCGGCGCCGGGCTCCAAGCCCGGCCTAGGCCGGAGCCAGCGCCGAATTCAGGGCGGTCCGGATCCGTTTCTCCGAAACGGTCCGGGCCGTTCCCAGTTCCTGCGCGAAGAAGCTGATCCGCAGCTCCTCGATCAGCCAGCGGACCTCCGCGAGTTCCGGGGGAGTGCCGCGGCCCGGCGCGAGTGCCGCCACGGCGTCGTCGTACTCGTCCTCGAGGCGGTGGACCACGGCCATGGAGAGGCCGTCCCGCTGCACGTTGCCCGGAAGCTTCTCCAGCCGCCGTTCAATGCCGGCCAGGTAGCGGGGCAGGTGCATCAGCTGCGCATATCCGGTGCGGGCCACGAAACCGGGGTACACCAGGGCATCCAGCTGCGCCCTGATGTCATTCAGGGCACTGATCAAGGCCAGTGAAGTGGTGCCCTTGAGCGCCTTGGTGATCCGCCGGGTGCTGGCCAGGATCTTCTCCACGATCGCCGTGACGGTGAAGACGGTATCGATCAGTTCGGCCCGCACCGTTTCATACAGTGCGTCGAACTCGGCCCGCGTCCACGGAAGCTTCTCCGGCGTGAGCTTGTCCACCGCGGCCAGGGTGCAGTCCTCGATCAGCGCGGCCACACTCCCGTGCGGATTCTGGCTGAAGGTCAGCTTTTCGGTGTTGCTCAGGTGCTCCAGCACGTACTTGGCCGGGCTGGGCACGCGCAGCACCAGCAGCCGGATGACGCCGGCGCGCATGGCGGCCTGCTGCTCGCCGGCGCTCTGGAAGATCCGCACGCCGGCGGTGCTGCCTTCGTCCACCAGCGCCGGGTAGCCGGTCACGGTGTGGCCGGCCACGAGCCGCTGGACCTGCTTCTCCAAGGTGCCGATGCTCCACTCGGTCAGGCCGGTCTGCTCTGCCACGGAGGAACCGGTGGCTGAGCCGTTGTTCGAGCCGTTTCCGGTGCCGGCCTTGCCCTTGCCGTTGGGGCCCTTGGGGCCGCGCGGTTGCACGGTGGACGGCGTGGCGCCGAGGGATTCCGCAATGGCGCGGCGCGTGGCCGGGGCCAGGGACTCCTGCAGTGCCGCCAGGTCCTTGCCCTCGTCCAGCACCCGGCCGGCGGAATCCACCACGGTGAACGTCATCCGCAGGTGGCCCGGCACGGCATCCCAGTTCCAGGAACCCGGAGGAATGATGGATCCCTTCAACCGGCGAAGCACCAGTTCCAGGGACGGTTCCAGCTCGTCCGACGCCGGGTCGAAATCCGCAGCCAGCGCAGCGGCAGCCGAGCGGGCGACGTCGGGCGCCGGGACGAAATTCTTCCGCACCGCCTTGGGCAGGGACTTGATCAGGGCCGTAATAAGCTCGGCGCGCAGGCCCGGGATCTGCCAGGTGAACGGTCCGGGGGTGAGCTGGTTCAGGAACAGGACCGGCACCTCCACGGTGACACCGTCGTTGGCGGAGGGCACACCGGGGGTGAATTCGTAGGTGAGCGGGAGCTCGAAGGAGCCGTAGAAGAAGGACTTCGGGAAGTCGTTCTCGTCGAGTCCCTCGGCATCGTCCGTGCGCAGGGCGTCCGGGTCGAAGTCCAGCAGGGACGGGTTTTCGTGCCGGGCGTGCTTCCACCACTTGTCGAAGTGCCGCTCGGACACGACGTCGGCGCCCACCCGCTCGTCGTAGAACTCGAAGAGGGTTTCGTCATCCACGCGCAGCCCGCGGCGCCGGACCCGGTTCTCCAGCTCCTCCACCTCGGCCAGCAGTGCCTGGTTGCGGTGGAAGAACTTGTGGTGCGTACGCCAGTCGCCTTCGACCAGGGCGTGGCGGATGAACATCTCGCGGGAGAGCACCGGGTCGATGCGGCCGTAGTTGATGCTGCGCTGCGGAACCACGGGTACGCCGTAGAGGGTGACCTTCTCGTAAGCCATCACGGCTCCGCGGCTCTTGGACCAGTGCGGTTCGCTGTAGCTGCGCTTGACCAGGTGAGGGGCCACTTCCTCGGCCCACAGCGGATCGAACTTCGCTGCCACCCGCGCCCACAGGCGCGAGGTTTCCACGAGTTCGGCGGCCATCACCCAGTCCGGGGACTTCTTGAACAACGCAGAGCCCGGGAACACCGCGAACCGGGTACCGCGTGCACCGGCGTATTCGCGCTTGCGCTGGTCGTAGAGGCCGATGTGGCTGAGCAGGCCGGCCAGCAGGGACATGTGGATCTCCCGGTACTTGCCGACCGGGTCCACCGGCTCCGGGGCGAGCGTGATTCCCAGCGGCTTGGCCAGCTGGCGCAGCTGGGCAAACAGGTCCTGCCATTCACGGATGCGCAGGAAGTTCAGGAACTCGTTCTTGCACAGTCGGCGGAAGGCCGAGGAGGAGAGCTCCTTCTGCTTTTCCTCCACATAGCGCCACAGGTTCAGGAAGCCGGTGAAGTCCGAGTTCTCGTCCACGAACCGCTTGTGCGTTTCGGCGGCCTTCTGTGCCCGGGCGGGATCATCCTTGGAGGGACGCTCGCGCGGATCCTGAATGGTCAGGGCGGCAGTGAGCACCATGACTTCCTTGGTGCAGCCGCGGTTGCCGGCTTCAACGATCATCCGGCCCAGCCGGGGATCCACCGGAAGCTGCGACAGCTTGCGGCCTACCTCGGTGATTCCGCCCTGGGGGTGCAATGCCCCGAGTTCGCGCAGCAGCACGGCGCCGTCGTTGATTGCCTTGGAATCCGGCGGCTGGACGAACGGGAAATCGGCAACGTCCTTGGGCCCCTTGGCCACGCCCATGGCCGCCATCTGCAGGATCACGGCGGCGAGGTTGGTGCGCAGGATTTCGGGATCCGTGAATTCGGGCCGGGACTCGAAGTCCTCCTGCGAATACAGTCGGATGGCGATGCCGTCGGAAACGCGTCCGCAGCGGCCTGACCTCTGGTTGGCCGAGGCCTGGGAGATCCGCTCGATCGGAAGCCGTTGGACCTTGGTGCGGTGGGAATAGCGCGAGATGCGGGCCGT
Organism: Arthrobacter jinronghuae; assembly: GCF_025244825.1. Taxonomy (NCBI): domain Bacteria; kingdom Bacillati; phylum Actinomycetota; class Actinomycetes; order Micrococcales; family Micrococcaceae; genus Arthrobacter; species Arthrobacter jinronghuae. Next base: position 2,530,508 of record NZ_CP104263.1, on the reverse strand, counting down.
GCCGGTGTCGATGACGTATTTGATGCCGGGGACCGTCAGGGAGGTCTCGGCAACGTTGGTGGCCAGGACAATCCGGCGGTTCCGGCCCGGGGAAAAGACCTTGTGCTGCTCGGCCAGGGAAAGCCGCGCGAAGAGCGGCAGGATCTCGGTATTGGCCAGCCGGGGATTGCGCGAAACGGAGGAACGCAGGGCCTCTGCGGCATCACGGATTTCCCGCTCGCCCGAGAAGAACACCAGGACGTCGCCGGGCGCCTCGCGGGAGAGCTCGTCGACGGCGTCACAGACGGCGTCCACCGGGTCCCGGTCTTCTTCCAGCTCGTCGTCCATGCCGTCTTCATCGCTGCCACCGTCCGCCGGCTGGTTCAGCGGGCGGTAGCGGATCTCCACCGGGAAGGTCCGGCCGGACACCTCGATGATGGGCGCCGGGGTGCCGTTGAGCGCGAAATGCTCGGCGAACCGCTGCGGATCGATGGTGGCCGAGGTAATGATGACCTTCAGGTCCGGGCGCTGGGGCAGCAGCCGGCGCAGGTACCCGAGGATGAAGTCGATATTCAGGCTGCGTTCGTGGGCCTCATCGATGATGATGGTGCTGTACTTCTTCAGCTTCGGATCATGCCGGATTTCGGCCAGCAGGATGCCGTCGGTCATCAGCTTGACCTTGGTTTTCCGGCCGGTCTCACCGGTGAAGCGGACCTGGAAGCCCACCTCCTCGCCGAGCTCGACGTCGAGCTCGGAGGCGATCCGCTCGGCGACGGTGCGCGCGGCAAGCCGCCGGGGCTGGGTGTGCCCGATCAGGCCGTTCTCGGCCAGGCCCAGTTCCAGGCACATCTTCGGAATCTGCGTGGTTTTTCCGGACCCGGTTTCGCCCGCGATGACGGTGACCTGGTTGGCGGCAATCGCTGCCATGATGTCTTCGCGGCGCTCGGAAACGGGCAGCTGTTCGGGATAGGAAATTGTCAGTGCCATGATTGCCACCAGTCTAGTGGCTTGGCCGGACGGTCTTTCCGGATTCCGCCGTGGGCGGGATTTCGACGGCGCGCTGCAGCAGGGAGACGGCGCGGCGGGCCCGCTCCCGCATCTCCGGCGGGTCGAGGATCTCGAAGGGCACGCCCCAGGCGGTCAGGTTGATCAGGGGGAGGTCCAGGGAATCCCAGCCGCCGCGCACAATGGTGTGCCCGGGGCCGTCCGCTTCGAGGCTGGCCACATCCGGCGGCACCCGTTCGGCGACCGCCGCCAGCGGAGCGGCCAGCCGCACCACCACCGAGTAGCGGTAGGGGTTGCGGGTAATCGATTCCTGGACGTAGGCGGCGAGGTCCCGGGCCGGCAGGGGCCGGGGCGTGAACCGCTCGCGCGGGGCGGGGGTGCTGGTGCAGCGGTCCACCCGGAAGGTCCGCCAGTCAGAGCGGTCCAGGTCCCAGGCGACGGCGTACCAGCGCCTGCCGGTGCCGACCAGCCGGTAGGGTTCCACGATCCGGCGGCCGGAACCGCCGTCGGCTGCGGTGTAACGGAAACTCAGGACCCGGTGCTCGGTGATGCCGGCGGAAAAGGCGGTGAGGATCTCCGGGTCGACGCCGCCCTGCGGCCCGGCCAGCGTGGAGACGGACTGGCGCAGGGCCGAGAACTTGGGGCGGAGCCGCCCGGGCAGGACCTGTTCGAGCTTCGCCAGCGCCCGGACCGAGGCTTCCCCGATTCCGGTCACGGGTCCCGTGGCCACCGCGGCAAGTCCGAGTGCGACGGCGAGGGCCTCGTCGTCGTCGAGCAGCAGCGGCGGAAGCTGCGCTCCGGCACCGAGCTGGTAGCCGCCGGCAATGCCCGGGGACGCCGAGATGGGATAGCCGAGCGTGCGCAGCTTGCCGATGTCCCGGCGCACCGTGCGTTCGGTGATGGACAACCGTTCCGCGAGCGCTGCCCCGGTCCACTCGCGCCGCAGCTGCAGCAGCGAAAGCAGCTGCAGGAGCCGTGCGGAAGTCTCCAACATGGAATCAAAACTACGCGTCAATGCGGTCGAAAGCTGTCCTGATTGGAAAATCTGCCCGTATCACCCGCAGGCGGGGGAGTAGCCGGGTCAGTACACGGTGCCGTCCCAGGACCGGTGGGACGGGACGCTGGGGAGGTGGCCGTAACCGTCATTGGACAATGCACGGACGGTGGCGCGGAGGACGAGTGCCAACGCAATAGCGGCGGCGAGGATTAAGAGCACAATAACCATGACTCCATGCTGGCGCTGGTCCTGCCGGAGAATAAGTGGCAGGAATGCCCATTACCGTAGAAATCCTGCCACTGGAGGAGCACACTTACGGCATGCTTCGATCCGTAGCGGTAATAGTGCTGGACGGTGTCGCGCCGTTCGAGTTCGGCGTCATGGTCGAGGTGTTCGGCATTGACCGTTCGCAGCGGGGCGGTGGAGTCCCCGCGTTCGATTTCCGGCTGTGCACTCCGGAACCGGGCCTGGTGTCCACTAAGGCCGGGTTCAGCATCACGGTGGACTCCGGGCTTAAGGCAGCGGAGGATGCGGACCTCGTGGTGATGGCTCCTGCGGGGGACAACGCGGCGGAAACCGATCCCCGGGTCCTGGACGTGCTGCGCCGCGCCCATCAGCGCGGTGCCTGGGTGATGAGCATCTGTACGGGCGCCTTCCGCCTCGCCGAAGCCGGGTTGCTGGACGGACGCCGGGCCACCACGCATTGGATGTACTCGGCGGAGATGGCTGCCCGCTACCCGGCCGTCCAGGTGGATGCGGATGTGCTGTACGTCCGGGACGGGAACATCATCACCAGCGCCGGCACCGCTGCCGGCATTGATGCGGCGCTGCATCTGGTCCGGATTGAATGCGGGGCGAAGATCGCCGCTGCCATCGCCCGCGACATGGTGGTGCCTCCCCACCGGGACGGGGGACAGGCGCAGTACATTGACCGTGCGGTCCCTGACGGTTCATGCGAAACCCTTGAGCCGGTACTGGAATGGATCGGGGAACACCTCGCGCAGGAGCACAGCGTGAAGGACCTGGCGTCCCGGGCCGCCATGTCGCCGCGGACCTTCGCACGCCGTTTCCGGGCCGAAACCGGGACAACTCCGGCCGCTTGGATCAACGCACAGCGGGTGCTTTACGCGCAGGAACTGCTGGAGGATACGGATCTCAGCATTGATGAGGTGGCTCGGGCCTCCGGATTCGGCCAGCCTGAACTGCTGCGTCACCACTTCCATCGGGATGTAGGAGCCAGCCCTGCCGCCTACCGCCGGACCTTCCGCGGTGTGGCCGCACGGCAGCCGCGCTGAGCCCGCGGGCGTGCTGCCCTGCCGTTGCGCCCGTACCGTCCGGTCGGTACCCTCGGCAAAAGAGACGCAGCACACACCGAGTGGGCTGCCGCCACCGGCAGGAGAGACATGACAGAGGCACCAGCACCCTTGGACCAGCGCACCGCCGTCGTCACCGGAGCAGGACGCGGGATCGGCGCCGCGGTCGCGATGCGGCTCGCAGCGGACGGACACCGCGTTGCCGTCCTTGATCTGCGGGAGGAGGACACGGCCGCCACCGTGGAGGCCATCAACAACTCCGGCGGCAAGGCCGTGGGTGTAGGCGCCGACGTCGCCGATGCCGCCGCCGTCGAGCAGGCGGTGGGCCGCATCGCCGGGGAGCTGGGGGCGCCCACCATCCTGGTCAACAACGCCGGCATCCTCCGGGACAACCTGCTGTTCAAGATGACGGACACGGACTGGGACGCCGTGATGGGAGTGCACCTGCGCGGAGCGTTCCTCATGAGCCGGGCGGTGCAGGCGCATCAGGTGCAGCAGAAATGGGGGCGCATCATCAACCTCTCGAGCACCTCCGCCCTCGGCAACCGCGGCCAGGCGAATTACGCCGCGGCCAAGGCAGGCATCCAGGGCTTCACCAAGACACTGGCCATCGAACTGGGCCGCTACAACGTCACAGTCAATGCGATTGCCCCCGGCTTCATCCAGACGGACATGACACGGGCGACGGCGGAACGCGTGGGAGTGCCGTTCGAAGACTTCGTGGCGCATGCGGCGAAGGAAATCCCCGTGGGGCGGGCCGGGACCCCGGCGGACATAGCTGCGGCGGCGTCCTTCTTTGCCCGCGAGGAGGCCTCGTTCGTTTCCGGACAGGTGCTCTACGTCGCCGGCGGACCGAAGGCCTAGCGATGGCCCATTTCGGTTCCGTGCAGGAACTCGGGGAAGCAGTCGGGCGCCAGGAGACCAGCGAGTGGGTCCTCATTGACCAGGAGCGGGTGAACCTGTTCGCCAAGGCCACTGATGACCACCAGTGGATCCATGTGGATCCCGAACGGGCTGCCGAGGGGCCCTTCGGCGGCACCATTGCGCACGGCTATCTGAGCCTGGCCCTGCTGCCGGCGCTCGCCTCCGGCCGGTTCCGCGTGGACGGCATGGTGATGGGCGTGAACTACGGCCTGGACCGGGTGCGTTTCCCGCATCCGGTGCCGGTGGGCAGCCGTGTCCGTGCCCGGTCGGAGATCGCCTCGGTAGAGACCGTGGCGCAGGGCGTGCGGGTCAAACTCCTGGTCAGCATCGAGATAGAGGGCGTGGACAAACCTGCCTGCGTCGCGGAGTCGATTTCGCTTTACGTGCTGGGCTAGCTAGCCTGCGGCACTGCAACAGAGACGAGGGCCCGTCCGGTTGGACGGGCCCTCGTGTTGATTGGGCTGGTTGCGTGCCGGCCGGCGCGGCCCCTACCCGGCCGGCGCGGCCCTACTCGGGCAGGCCGTCTGCCGGCATGGCAGGCCGTTCTTCGGTGTATTCCTCCACCTCGTCACCTGTTACCACGAACGGGGTCCCGAAGTAGGACTGCACGCCGTTGTCCACCCGGGTCAGCATTGCTCCGGTGTACCCCTGGTGGCTGTCTTCGCCGAAGCCCAGCGGTGCGTGGCCGTTGCCGGTGACGTTGCCGGATTCGAGTGCTTCGAGCAGGGATTCCCGGGTCGGGTTCTCCCCGGCTTCCTTGAGCGCCTCAACGAAGAGGTAGCCGATGGACATTCCGAAAATGGTGTTGCCGTCAAACGGAGCCCCGGCGTTGTACTCCTCGTTGATTTCGGAGAATTTTGCCGTCCACTCGTCCTCGGTGTCCGAATAGCCCGGGAGGTAGTTGGCGCTGACGAAGCCCTGCAGCAGCTTGTTCGTGTTCTCGCCCAGATAGCCGGACAGGGTGTTGAAATCCCCGCCGGCCGAGGAAGCCATCCACTGCGGGAAGTAGCCGAGTTTCGCCGCCGTCCCCACTGCCTGGGCACTGAAGCCGTTGATGGTTGCCAGGAAGTTAACTTCGCAGCCGGCTTCCTTCATCGCACTGATCTGCGCCGCGACATCGGTATTGGCCGTTGAGTAGACCTGGGTGTCGGCCAGGCCGTCCTCTCCGAGCACCGCTTCAAGCCCCGCCTGGAATTCCTCGCCGAAGTCATCATCCTGGCCGAAGAAGCAGTAGGTCTTGTCCGGGAACTCTTCCTGCGCATAGGTGGCGAGGATCCGTGACTCGGTGGGGTAGTCCACCATGAAACCGTAGGTATACGGGTAGTCCTCGGGTTGGTTCCAGGTGGGGCTGCCGGAAGCCACGAAGAGATCCGGCACCTCGTTGTCGTTTACGAAATCCAGGACAGCGCTGTGCGGCGGCGTGCCGAGTCCGCCCACGAGGGCGAAGACCTCGTCCTGGAGCACCATCTCGCGTACCGCCGTCTGGGTGTTGGCGGGGTTGTAGCCGTCATCCTTCACGATGTACTCAATGGTGCGGCCGTTGACTCCGCCGTTGTCGTTGACGTAATCGAAGTATGCCTTCGTGGCCGGTGAAATCGTGGAGTAGCCGGCCGCTGCCGGTCCGGTGAGCGGCTGGTGGGTACCGACGGTGACGGTGGTGTCGGTGATTCCGGGAACATCTTCGGCGGCTGCCTCGCCTCCTTCGTCCGGTGAAGCGCATGAGGCCAGGCCGAGGGCAGCGGCTGCAAGGACGGCGGTGCCCAGTCGGAGCTTGGAACGGATCATCATTGACCTTTCGGGGTTGCCGGTAGCTGCTCGGGCTCATGCCGGGCGGATAACCGGGTGGGTGTACTGGATGCTGGTGACGGTGCGGATTTTGCGGACTGCGGCGGAACGGAAACGGAACGGGCCTGACCCAGCCGGCGGCCGGCCCGGACCAGCAGGCCCTGGATGCCCTGCGGGGCAAGCAGCACCACGAGGACCAGGACCAGTCCGAAGATGGCAACCGCAAGGTTGCCGTCCAGCCGCTGGGCAAGGTCCGTGGACAGTTCGAGCCGGGAAGTGGCCGTGCTGATCAGGTGCGGCAGGGCAACCAGGAGCACGGCGCCCCAGACTGCTCCGGTCAGGGAACCGATGCCGCCGACCACGGCGGCCATAAGCAGGAAGAGGGAGAACACCAGTGAGTAGGCCCCTGGACCGGCACTCTGCGTGGTGTACGCCAGCAGGCCGCCGCCCATCCCTGCCGCGGCGGAGCTGATGACGAAGGCCGTGACTTTGGTGCGGGCCGGGTTGATGCCGGCGAGCGCCGCCGCCACTGGGTTGTCCCGCACGGCCCGCAGGTGCCGGCCGAAGCGTCCGTGCAGCAGGTTCGCCAGCAGGGTCAGGACCAGGACGGAGCAGACGACGGCGAGCCACGCCTGCCATGCTTCATTGGACACAATGCCGCGCAGCGAGGCCGGGCGTTTTTCCACGGTGATCCACAACCCCTGGTCTCCGCCAAGCACCGAGGAGAACGTGCTGGTGACCGCGGGAAGGGCCACCACCAGCGCCATGGTGAAGCCGGCCAGATAGGGGCCGTGAAGCCGCCCGGCCGCGAGTCCGATCACCAGGCCGAGGACGGCTGCACCGATGACAGCTGCGGCCAGCGGCACCAGGAGCAGCAGCGGGCCCTCCGTGCCGGCGTCGGCCATTGTATTGGCGGTTAACGCGTAGCTGTAGGCTCCGGCAGCCATGAGGGCCGCCTGCCCAAGGGACAGCTGGCCTCCGGCGCCCGTCAGCAGGGTGAGCCCGGCGATCCCGCACAGGTAGGCGCAGGCAGTGGCGAGCTGGTACGAGGAGAACGACGGGATGACAAACGTCAGTCCGATCAGCAGGACCATTGCGGCCCCGGCAAAGCCATACCGCTTGGTGACGCTCATACCGTTCGCTCCTTGGTCATCGAGAAGATTCCGCCGGGGCGGACCAGCAGTACGGCCAGCAGCAGGAGCAGGATGGCGATGGGCGCCAGGGTGGCGCCCCCGTAGCCGCTGACCCAGCTCAGCAGCACCCCCACGGCCAGTCCGCCCAGCACGGCACCGGCGGGGGAGTCCAGTCCGCCGATGACGGCAACGGTGAACGCATAAACGAAGACCGTGTCCGCGGCATGCGGATTGAGTCCCAGCTCGGTGGGAATGACCAACAGGGCGGCGAGCGCGCCCAGGGCGGAGGACATGGCCCAGCCCAGGGTGAGCATCCGCGAGGTCCGCACGCCGAGGAGCCGGGCCAGGTCCGGGGCGAAGGCGGAGGCCCGCAGCCGCAGTCCCAGGGGCGTCTTGGTGAACAGCAGGACCAGTCCGCCTACCAAAAGGGCTATGCAGGCAAAGACGAAGAGGTCATAGGAGGAGAAGACGGTAATGCCGAAGATCTCCACCGGGTTTGAGCTGAACGGCGTCACCATGGTCCGGTAGCTGTTCCCGAACACCATGCCCAAAATGGCCTGGATCAGCATCAGCAGGCCCAGCCCGGCAATGACCGGGTTCAGGGCGGAACTGTTGCCCACGAAGCGCATGACGCCGCGTTCCACCAGGGCTCCGATGAGGAAACCCGCTACGAGGGCAGCGGCGAGTCCGGCCCAGTAGCTTCCGGTGAGGGCGGTGACCGTGAAGGCAATGTAGGTTGCCGCCACCGCCATCGCGCCCTGCGCAAAGTTCACGATCCGGGCTGCACGCCAGATCAGCACCAGGGAGAGCGCGAAGGCAGCGAGGACCGCGCCGCGGGCGAGGCCGTCAAAGGTGAGGAAAAGAAATCTGTCCATTAGAACCCCAGGTAGGTGTGGCGGAGGTCGGTGTCTTCGGCCAGCTCGGCCGCCGGCCGTGAGGCGACAATGCGGCCGAGGTTGAGCACTACCCCGTGGTCCGCGACAGCGAGTGCACTCCGGACGTTCTGCTCGATCAGCAGTACGGTCAGGCCGGTGTCGTCGCGGAGGCGGCGCAGCATGCCCAGGATCTGTGCGGTCACCTTGGGGGCCAGTCCCAGGGACGGCTCGTCCAGCAGGAGGAGCGACGGTGCGGCCATCAGGGCCCGCCCCAGCGCAAGCATCTGGCGCTCGCCGCCCGAGAGCTGGTGTCCGGCAGCCTTCCGGCGTCGGGCAAGGGGCTCGAAGAGTTCGTACATCCCGGTGAGCACCTCATCCGCTGCCTTACGGTCCTTCCGCCACAGCCCGCCCAGGCGCAGGTTTTCATCCACCGTCAGTTCGGTGATGACGCCGCGGCCTTCGGGAACCAGTGCGACGCCGTGGCGCACCATGTCCTCGACCGGTACCCGGGTCAGGTCCTTTCCATCTTTGATGCGGATGCTGCCGGCCGAGGGCCGCAGCTGGCCGGTGATGGTCCGCAGGAGGGTGGTCTTGCCGGCCCCGTTGGCCCCTACGACGGTGGTGATGGAGCCTTCCGCCACCGAAAGGTCGATCCCGTGCAGCACCCGGACGGCGCCGTAACCCGCACTGACGCCTTCCAATACCAGTGCGGCGGTCATGCCACCTCAACTCCCAGGTAGGCATCTGCGACGGCGGGATCGGCACCGATTTCGGCCGGTGTTCCTTCGGCGATCAGGCGGCCGAAGTCCAGTACGGCGATGCGGTCGCAGACGTCCATGACCAGGTCCACGTGGTGTTCTACCAGCACCACCGAACACCCGTCGCCGGGCACGGTGCGGATGATGGAAGCCAGTTCCTCAATATCGTCGTGGCTAAGCCCGCCGGCAGGTTCATCCAGCAGCAGCAGCCTCGGTTCGCTGACCAGCGCCCGGGCCAGGGCCACCTTTTTGCGGATGCCGTAGGGAAGGGTGTCGGACAGGGACGCGGCGTACCCGCCGATGCCGAGGGCCTCCAGTGCTTGCATCGACCGCTCTGCGAGCCGGGCTTCCCTGCGGACGGCGCCGGGCAGGGCCAGGAGGTCGAGGCCCCCGCGGGATCCGGCAGCCAGACCTGCCGTGACATTCTGCAGCGCGGTCAGCCCGGGGAACAGACCGAGCCCCTGCAGGGTGCGTGCGACGCCGGAGCGGGTCAGGTTGTGCGGACGAGGGGTAAAGCCTTGTCCATCCAGCTCCAGGCTGCCCTCCGTGGGCGGGAACACCCCGCAGATGACGTTGAACAGAGTGGTCTTTCCTGCTCCGTTGGGACCCATGACCCCCACGATCCTGCCTGCGGGGATGTCCAGGGACACCGAGTCCAGCGCCGTGAGGCCGCCGAACCGGACGGTGATGCCGTCCAAGCGGAGACGCGGCGGTTCCGACCGGTCGGTATGTTGCTCCTGCATGAGTACTCCATCGTCTCTGCTCTTACCTTGCATGGTGCTGCCTTGAAGGTGGTGCGGGAGGTGCGGTGGTGCTGTATTGAGGAGGTGCCGTGGTGCGGTAAGTCGGTTACTTTGCCTGCAGTCCGGCCAGGTAAAGGTCGGTCAGCTGGGCGGCCGCCTGTTCGCGGCTGATGGACCCGCCGGGGGAGTACCAGTACGAGAGATAGTGCGGGTCGGAGAAGAAGTTGGCAGCCAGCACCGGAATCGGAATATCGGTGCGGAAGACGCCGTCGGACTGGCCGCGGACCAAGAGGGCGGTGAACGCCTCGTTGTATTCGCGTCGCCTCCGCTTCACTTCCTCCTGGCGGTCCTCGCTGAGCATGTGCTGGGAGCGGAAGAACACGGATCCTTCACGGATCCAGTCGATGGACGTCATGATCACGTCTTCACAGACCAGGCGCATGGTTTCAACTGCCGGCAGCCCCCGTCCGATGATCTCGGTCAGGTGCTCGCGCTGGAGGGTCAGGATGCGGTCATAGATGTCAAAGAGCAGGTCGTCTTTGGAATTGAAGTAGTGATAGAGCGCGCCTTTTGTCACCCCGGCCGCGTCGACGATCTGCTGCACGCTCGTTTTTGCGTAGCCGTGCCGCGCGAAAAGCTCCACGGAGGTCCGTGCGAGCTCTTCTTTGATGTTCAGGGTCTTCATGCGGGGTGGTGTCCGGATTTCTCGTGGTGCGGACCGGCGGTAGGAACCGACCGGTTGGTATGTGCGAACACCATAACCCCGAAGGGGGAGGCCGGCGCAAGGGTTTGGCCGAAAGAATTCCGGCCGGCGCTCCTGTCACCACCTTCAACCCGGGCGTGAAGTGTGCCGTGCGGTGATTCCCCCTAGAGTCAGGCGCATGACTCCTTCCGCGCACCCGCCCATTCCGTTCGAGCCTGCTGCCCGGGACTTTCCCGGCTGGACTATGCCGCCGTCCGTGCCGCAGGGCATGCGGATGGAGTTGAGCAGGGCACGGCTGCTGGATTCCCGCGAGTCTTCGTTCGACGACTGGATGACAATGCTCCACGAGCGCTACGACGAATGCCTGGCCACTCTGGGCCGGGAACTCATGGCGCTGGAGGCCACGTTCCTGAACCAGGAGGCGGACGGGTCCTGGTGGATGTACCACTTCCAGTTGATGGGAAATGACAGCCCCGGGCTCGTTCCCGACAACCCCTTGGACCAGGCGCACCTGGAGTACGGGAAAAAGACCAAGCATCCCGGGTGGGAGGAGCTCCAGCCGCGGTTCTTCCTTTGCCCGCCGGCGGTTCGTGCCGCCGTCGAGGATGCCGGTGCTGTCGGGGCGGCCGGTGCTCCCGTGGCGGCCGGTGCTCCCGTGGCCTCCGGCGCTGCCGGCGCTGCAGGGGCCTCCGGGGACTAGACGCAGGCGCAAAACAAGAAGAACCCCGCAGCCAGGGGCTGCGGGGTTCTTCTCTTATGTCTCAATGTGCCCTCGATAGGATTCGAACCTACGGCCTGTTGCTCCGGAGGCAACCGCTCTATCCCCTGAGCTACGAGGGCAAGGACTCCGGTAAACCGGCAGGTCCTGTGGGACTCAAGAAGCTTAGCAGGTTTCAGCCGGGCGGGGAAAACCTGCTGCTGCTGCGGATGGGCCGGGCGCCGGACTCGTTTCCGGTGTCGTTCCCGAAGGCTTTAATTGCGTCGCGTGAAAACCGGCCGTGTTGGTTTGTTTGTGCGGGTAGGTAGTGGCCTTCGAAAGACGGGTATTTCTGGTCTTCGGGAGCGTCGTTTGGGGGCTGTTTTTGGGCCGGAAATGTCAGTGCCGGATGAAATCCTGAGGTATGGATCAGCTCGGAAATACAGAACCGATAACTGAAGAGCAGAGCGGTGAGAACCAGCAGCCGGAAGGGCAGGCCGGCGGTGCCGAACCGCCGCGTCCGCCCTGCACCGTGTCGGTGTACCGGGCGGAACTTGCAGTCGAGCCTGCCGGCCCTGCCGGGGCTGCTGCCGCGAGTACCCCTGCTTCTGCTGCAACTCCCGAGAACGACGCCGAGGCTGCTGCCTCGGGTACCCCTGCTTCTGCTGCAACTCCCGAGGCTGACGCCGAGGCTGACGCCCGGCCAGCCGACAATCCCGTTCCTGATGCCGGGCCTGGCCTTCCCGATCCATCCGACGCTGAGCCAGCCGATTCCGGAACTCCCACCGCCGATTGCGAAGCCGACCCGGAGGGTTCCGGGGCTGAGACTGCCGGTGCTCAGGGGAGTCCTGCTGAGGCCTACCCGGATGGGTTTACCGGGACGTTGGCGCTGCAGAACCTTGAAGCCTTCGACGAGCAGATGGTGGGCGATGCCCTGTCCCGGATGGCGCATTTGATGTCCTGGGTGCAGGCGCAGGAGGCACGTCTGGTGAACCGGATGGAAGAGATCTTCAGGGAGGACTTCCACGCCGCTTCGGGACGGCTCGAACCTGGGATGGCGTTCAGCCTGGCGGCGTCAGAATGTGCAGCCATTTTGAACATTCCGCAGGTCACCGCTCAGCGGATGATGAGCGAGGCGCTCAACCTGTGCGGCACCCATACCGCCACCCTGACCGCCTTGGAAGAAGGACAGCTGAGTTACCAGCACGCCCAAGTGGTGCTGGACCAGTGCCAGAACGTGCCAGAGGCGAAACTGCCTGAGTTTGAAGCTGACCTGCTGGCAGCAGCGGAGGGCCAAACCCGGTCCCAGTTCTCCTGCAAAGCCAGGCGGCTCCGTGAGAGGAAGTTCCCGGAGACCGTCAGCAAACGGCATCTGACCGCTTTCGAGCAGCGCAAAGTCACCCTGGACCGGGAGGAGGACGGCATGTCCTGCCTCTCCGCCTATCTGCAGGCGGCAGAAGCCCAGCAGATCTACGCGACGCTCAGCACTGCGGCCCGCGGTGAACAGGCGGCGGGTGATTCCCGGACCACGGATCAACTGCGTGCAGACATTCTGGCTCAGCTGCTGATGGGCGGCCTCGGCTCAACCGGTGCCGGCGGGGTGGGCAGGGCAGTGGGTGAGGGTGGAACCGTTGGCGGTGCGGCAAAAGGTGCGCACGGAACCGGGGGAGGCGGTGCAGGACCGGACGAGGGAATCGTACCCCGGACGGAAATCATGGTCCTGATCAACGCCGAAACCCTCTTCGGAGCCGACGACCAACCCGCGGAACTTCACGGCTACGGACCCATCAGCGCCGAAGAAGCCCGCAGGCTGGCGAGGAACGCGGTCGGCTGGACGGGCCTGGCCCAGGACCCGCAGACCGGTGAGATCCTCGGGGTGGGAAGGCGGAGAAAAGTCCCGGCCGGACTCCGCCGATGGCTCCGCGCAAGGGACGGAACCTGCAGGTTCCCCGGCTGCCGGGTCAGCACCGCGAACGCGGACATCGACCACACCATCGACTGGGCCCGGGGTGGTCCCACCGACCACGGGAACCTGGAACATCTCTGCCGGCGGCACCACCGGTTCAAGACCCTGGGTTTCTGGAAGGCCTGCCAGCCCGTGCCCGGGGTGATCGAGTGGACTTCACCTACCGGCCGTGTCTACCGGACCGAGCCGTTCCTGGAACTCGGCCCACCGGATTCGGCAGCAGACCCGAGGGTGAATCATGGGCGGACGGGCTATGCGGCAACAAACCATTCGCCAACGAACCATGAAAAGGCCGAATCCCGGCAAGAAGCGGCACCGCCCTTCTGATGGGTAACCAGTTACAGGAGGGGGTAGCCGCATAAGTCATCGGAACCGTGCTCGCGAGGAGCCGGAGGGGCCAGGGAAGCCCGTGAAGAACCACAGAAGTCCGGTGGAGTCGGGTGTGGCGACGGCCGAAGCCGGCACGCTGTCCGCTGAGTAGCCCCGGAACGGATCCTTAGTACCCCAGGAACGGGTCGGTGCGGACCCGCCTGCCGCCGGCACTCCGGACGGCCTTGCGGGCAGCAGCCACCGCCTGGGGCGAACCCGAAACGTAAGCCGTCCGAGCTGCCAGGTCAGGAACCTCCGTACGCAGGACCACAGCGTCCGGCAGCCCCGGACCCAACCAGGTCCAGCCCGGAATCCCCGGATCCGACGGCGTGCAGACCAGCACCCGAACCCCCAGATCCTGCAGTTCTCCGGCATAGGCAAGCTCTTCAACGGAGGACGCCGCGTAGACCAGCACAATGTCCCGGTCCTCACCGCGGACCTGCCGCAGCTGGCTGATGAAAGGAGTGATGCCGATACCGGAAGCGATCATGAGCACCGGTGTCCGTTTGTCCCGCGGCAACAGGAAGTCCCCGGCAACGGTAGTAGCCGCCACCTCCGCTCCGGGGCGCATCTTCAACAGAGCGGTCTTGAAGGTGCTGCCCGGTTCGGCCACGCGCAGCCCCACCGCCACTGTGCCGGGTTCCGACGGCGCAGTAGTGATGCTGAAAATACGCCGCGTTCCCCGAGAATCCGGCTCAAAATGCGGCACGGCAAGTTCCACGTACTGGCCGGCACGGAAGCGGACGGGACGTATCGGCTCGAACACCAGCTCACGGGCCGTAGGGGTCAGTTCCCGGGTTTCGCGCAGCCGCAGCCGGACAGCTCCGCGCTGGCCCATCGCAAACGCGAGGGCGTTGCCGATCAGCAGCGCCAGCTCCGGAGACATCATCACCGGACCCAGGGACAGCGGCACGGCAAAAAGAACGCCGACGACGACGGCCTCCGCCAGACGCTGGGAGCGCAACGGAGGCAGGGTCAGCGGTTCGGTAAGCATGAAGCCGGCCAGGAACACCAGAGGATAGCTTCCGACGATGGTTGCCAGGGCGTAGGAGACGGACTCGCCGCCCGCGAGGAAGCGGGCCAGGACAACAACGGCAGCAGTCAGGGCAAAAACCCCGGCCATCGGCAGCAGACGGTTCCGGTACAGCACCAGGACGGCGGCCGGAAGGACAACGATCAGCATGCCCGGAGTCGCCACCCACCAGACAGCACCGCCCAGCCCGGTTACTGCCACCACAAACGCCCCCGCCGCTGCCGGGTTGAAGATGTGCCGCCGCCGGAACACCAGGAGGTATTTGGATGCCGTTGCCACTGCTCCGGCCAGGGCCACGCAACCCAGCTGTACACCGTCGGTGCTGGGCCAGAAGAGGAAAAACAGGAGCAGGCCGGTAATCAGCGAGGAGTCGGTCTGCGGGCGGGTACGCAGCAGCAGCCCCGCCACACGGCTGGTGACCAGGGTCGAGGCCAACGCCGTCACCGCCGTCGCTCCCAGCTCCGCTGGCGTGTAGAAGAGCACTCCGGCGAAGGAAAGGACAAAGGACCAGGCAGCAATTGCCAGCAGCACCCAGACCGTGAACCGGTACATGGTCCAACGCCCCAGGAAGGTGTTCAGCGTACGGGGAGCAGCGGGGGCGGAAATGCTCATGGGAATAGGACTCCAGCCATTGCAGGGGAATAGTCGGCCCGGCCGTCGGTGAACATCCGGACATAGTCAAAGGAGAAGGTGCCGCTCAGCTCCTGCGGCTCGGCAAAGAACAGGGCAGTGGCCAGGCCGTCCGCCGTCATCGCGTCCGCCGCCAGCACCCACGTGGCCGCGACCGTGTCCACCGGGGAACCGGTGCGGGCATCGAGCACATGGTGCAGCCCGTCTCCCCACTGCCGGCGGTTGACGGCCGAGGCGCACAATGCACGGTCCGAGAGGGTCAGCACCCCGATGGCCCGCTTCGTGTCATACGGATGTTCCAACGCAACCCGCAGGGGAGCGGCACCGGCATGGCGCAGGTCAGAACCGGCATCCACCACGTATTCCCGGTGGCCTGCGGTTTCCAGGACCTCGCTGACCAGGTCCACCAGCTGGCCCTTGCCGGCAGCACCGATATCGAAGGTCACTTCAGCGGCAGTGGTCAGTACGGTTCCCCGGCCGTCGGTGCTCCAGGACACGGTGTCCGTCCAGGACGCTGCGGGCGCGGGCGGGCCGGAGGGCAGGAAGCTGTACCCGGCGTCGTACCCCAACACCTCAAGCGAGCGCCCCACCAGCGGATTAACCGCACCCCCGGTGATCTGCCACAGCGAATCGAAGAGCCGCAGCAACGGCACGGCCGAAGCGGGCAGGATAAAGCTGCCCGCAGCCTCGGCCATCCGCGCAACCGTGGAATCGGAGCGGAAGCGCGAATAGGTCCTGTCGTAGCTCTCCACTACGTCCGCTACTGCAGCCCGGGTGCCGGGATCCAGGGGCGAGGCAGTGGACAGGGACCACTGCGTACCGATCGCCTCGAATCCCAGTGTGTGCACGGGTGCTGTCCTAGGAAGCGGCTTCGGACCGGATGGCGTCCAGGGCACGGTTGAAGCCTTCGCTGGTCAGCGAGGATCCGGCCACTTTGTCCACGTCCAGCTCGTCGAGGTTCTTGCCGACCACCTGCTCCTTCACATTGGAAGTGAACTCACGCTGGTACTGCTTGGACGTCGGGTTCTTCTGCGAGGTCTCCACCTCCAGCTCCGCCACCACGCCGCCCTCGAGCCGCAGCGTAACGTCCACGTCTTCGGAAGTGCCCGACGGCGGGATGTAGCTTCCGGTGCCCGAGTACTCGCCGTCGGCGTAGCTTCCGGAACCGGCTGCAGAGCCGGGGGCGGAGGCGGGGGAAGACGCAGGGGGCTCAGCCGGGGCCTGGCCGGCGCCGGCGGTTTCCTCGCCCGCGGCACAGCCGGCGGCAGACAGCAGGGACAGGCCGGCGGCGGCACTCAGCAGGGACTTGCTCGCTCGGTTCACGTTTCTCCTTGGAGTGGGGGCGCTTCGGTCCGGGGCACGCACACGCGCGGAAACCGGTCCTTCAGTTCAACGGTTCCCTTTCATTACATCGCATCATTGGTGCCGGTGCCGGATCCGCAGAGCGTAAGGCCTGTCATACAAAACGGGACCCGTGCTGCACCCGGCTATGCTTAACCGGTGACTCCTGAAGAACTTTCCTCCGCCGTAACTGCCTGCCTCCAAGACGCCATCGATGCCGGTGACTTCAGCATCGAGCTGCCCGGGGAGGTGCGCGTGGAGCGCCCGAAGAACCGGGACCACGGTGACTGGGCCACCAACATCGCCCTGCAGCTGTCCAAGCAGGCCGGCATGAATCCCCGCCAGTTCGCCGAGATCCTCAAGGGCCGGCTGGAAAAGATCGCCGGCGTGGCCAAGGTCGACATTGCCGGCCCCGGCTTCCTGAACATCACCCTCGACGCCGGTGCGGCCGGTGAACTGGCCAAGGCCATCGTCGAGGCCGGCCCCGCCTACGGCACCTCGGAAATCCTCAAGGGCACCCGGATCAACCTGGAGTTCGTCTCCGCCAACCCCACCGGGCCCATCCACCTGGGCGGCACCCGCTGGGCCGCCGTCGGCGATGCCCTGGCCCGGGTCTTCCAGTCCCAGGGCGCGGAGGTCACCCGCGAGTACTACTTCAATGACCACGGCGCGCAGATTGACCGCTTCGCCCGCTCCCTGCTCGCCTCGGCCAAGGGTGAACCCGCCCCGGAAGACGGTTACGCCGGCGAGTACATCGTGGACATCGCCAACCGCGTGCTGGCCGCAGAGCCGAACATCACCGAGCTGCCCGACGCCGAGGCGCAGGAACGTTTCCGCGCCGTAGGCGTGGACTTCATGTTCGGTGACATCAAGGAATCCCTGCACAACTTCGGCGTGGACTTCGATGTCTTCTTCCACGAGGATTCGCTGCACGAAAACGGCCAGGTGGCCAAGCTCCTGGAGCAGCTCAAGGGCTCCGAGAACCTGTATGAGAAGGACGGCGCCTGGTGGCTGACCTCCACCGCGTTCGGCGACGACAAGGACCGCGTGGTCATCAAGTCGGACGGCAACGCCGCCTACATCGCCGGTGACATTGCCTACATCCACAACAAGCGCGAGCGCGGCTTCGACCTGAATGTCTACATGCTGGGCGCAGACCACCACGGCTACGTGGCACGGCTGAAGGCAGCAGCAGCAGCCCTGGGCCACGACCCGGAGTGCGTCGAGGTGCTCATCGGCCAGATGGTGAACCTGGTCAAGGACGGCAAGCCCGTTCGTATGTCCAAGCGCGCCGGCACCGTGGTCACCCTTGAGGACCTGGTTGAGGCCGTAGGCGTGGACGCTGCCCGCTACACGCTGGCCCGCTTCTCCGCAGATTCCAACATCGACGTTGACCTGGACCTGCTGACCAAGCGCAGCAACGAGAACCCCGTGTTCTACGTCCAGTACGCCCACGCCCGCACCCACGCCCTGGCCCGCAACGCCGAGGCCGCCGGCGTCGACGATTCCGCCTTTGACGCCTCGCTGCTGAGCCACCCCACCGAAAGCGCACTGCTCGCCGCACTGGGGCAGTACCCCGGCGTCGTCGCGCAGGCCAGCGCCTTCCGCGAACCGCACCGCGTGGCCCGCCACCTCGAGGTCATCGCGGGCACCTACCACCGCTGGTACGACGCCTGCCGCATTGCTCCCCAGGGTGACGAGGAAATCACCGACACCAACCGCACCCGCCTGTGGCTGAACCTTGCCGCACGCCAGGTCCTGGCCAACGGCCTGGGCCTCTTGGGAGTCTCCGCACCCGAACGGATGTAATTCATGACTGCTTCACCCTTGGCTCCCGCATGGCTGAGCCACCCCGAGGACTCCAACGCCCTGCACCCGCAGATGTGGGCGCAGGACGTAGTGCGCGGTGACGGCGGCGAGCTGGAAATCTCCGGCATCCCCGTTTCCCGGATCGCCGAGGAATTCGGCACTCCCGTGTTCGTGATGTCGGAAGCGGATTTCCGCGCCCGTGCCCGGGACTTCAAGGACTCCTTCGACGCTGCGTTCGCGGGGCTGTGCGGGGGAGTGGATGTCTACTACGCCGGCAAATCCTTCCTCTGCACCGAAGTGGCCCGCTGGGTCTCCTCCGAGGGGCTGCGCCTGGATACCTGCTCCGGCGGTGAGCTGGCCGTGGCCCGGCGCGCCGGACTCCACGGCAGCCAGCTCGGGCTGCACGGCAACAACAAGTCCCTGGCCGAGCTGACCCGTGCCCTGGACATGGAGCTGGGCCGGATTGTGGTGGACAGTCTCGGCGAGCTGGAAATGCTCGGGAATCTGGCAGCCTCCCGCGGTGAACGCGCGAACGTTATGCTGCGCCTGACCCCCGGAGTGCATGCCTCCACCCACGAGTTCATTGCCACGGCCCACGAGGACCAGAAGTTCGGCCTGTCCATGGTGGCTGATCCGGAGCTGGACGGGATGTCTCCGGCCACGGCCGCCGTGGAAACCGCACTCAAGCACGACGGCGTGAACCTGGTCGGCGTGCACTGCCACATCGGCTCGCAGATCTTCGAATCCGCCGGCTTCGAACTCGCAGCCCGCCGGCTGCTCGGCTTCCTGGCCGAGGTGAAGCAGGGCTACGGCGTCGAACTGGCCGAACTGGACCTGG
Organism: Arthrobacter jinronghuae; assembly: GCF_025244825.1. Classification (NCBI taxonomy): domain Bacteria; kingdom Bacillati; phylum Actinomycetota; class Actinomycetes; order Micrococcales; family Micrococcaceae; genus Arthrobacter; species Arthrobacter jinronghuae. Next base: position 2,511,610 of record NZ_CP104263.1, on the reverse strand, counting down.
GCGGCGGCTACGGCATCGCCTACACCGAGGCAGACGCCCCGCGTCCGCCGGCCGAGATCGCCAACGCGATGGCCGCCGTCGTCGGCAGCACCTGCACCGAGCTGGGACTGGCGGTTCCGCGGATCTCCATCGAGCCCGGCCGCGCCATCGTGGGGCCCACCACCTTCACGCTCTACCGGGCAGGCACCACCAAGACGGTCCGGGTGGATACGCCCGACGGCGGCACCTCGCCGCGGCGGTACGTGAGCGTGGACGGCGGGATGAGCGACAACGCCCGGCCCGTGCTCTACGGCGCGGATTACTCCGCCGTGCTGGCCTCGCGGACCTCCGAAGATGACGCGGTTATTTCGCGCGTCGTTGGCAAACACTGCGAAAGCGGCGACATAGTGGTGAGGGACGCCTACCTGCCCGGTGACGTTGCCGCCGGCGACCTGCTGGCCGTTCCGGGAACCGGTGCATACTGCTGGGTCCTGTCCAGCAACTACAACTACCTGACCCGGCCGCCCGTAGTGGCCGTGCGGGACGGCGCCGCGCGGCTGATTGTCCGCGGCGAGACCGAAGACGACCTGCTGGCCCGGGACGTTTCCTAATTCTTAGAGGAGTGGCACGACATATGAAGACCCTGAAAGTAGCCCTGCTGGGGTGCGGAAACGTGGGTTCGCAGGTTGCCCGGATCCTCATTGACGACGCCGCGGACCTCACCTCGCGCCTCGGCGCACGGCTGGAACTGTCCGGCATCGCCGTACGCAACGTTGATGCGCCGCGGGACGTCGACCTGCCCGCGGAACTGTTCACCACTGACGCCGAGACCCTGGTCCGCGACGCGGACATCGTCATTGAACTGATGGGCGGCATCGAGCCGGCACGCACCCTGATCCTGAACGCACTGGGATCCGGCGCCGCCGTCGTGACCGGCAACAAGGCCCTGCTCGCCGCAGACGGCGCCGCCCTCTACGAGAAGGCCGACGCCGCCGGTGTCCAGCTCTCCTACGAGGCCGCCGTCGCCGGCGCGATCCCGATCCTCCGCCCCATCCGGGACAGCCTCTCCGGAGACCGGATCACCAAGGTCATGGGCATCGTCAACGGCACCACCAACTACATCCTCGATGCCATGGATTCCACCGGAGCCCAGTTCGCCGACGCCCTGGCCGAGGCCCAGCGGCTTGGCTACGCCGAGGCGGATCCCACCGCGGATGTCGAGGGGCACGACGCCGCCGCGAAGGGTGCCATCCTCGCCTCCCTGGCGTTCCACACCGGGTTCGACCTCTCCGCCGTTTCCTGCGAAGGCATCAGCTCGGTTACTGCGGAGGACATCAGCGCCGCCCGGGAAGCCGGGTTCGTCATCAAGCTGCTCGCCATCGCCGAGAAGTTTACGGACACCGACGGCACCGAAGGCGTCAGCGTACGCGTGCACCCCACCCTGCTGCCCCGCCTGCATCCGCTGGCCGCCGTACACGGCGCCTTCAATGCGGTGTTCGTCGAAGCGGAAAACGCCGGTGAACTGATGTTCTACGGCCAGGGTGCCGGCGGTGCACCCACCGCGTCCGCGGTGATGGGCGACGTCGTCACCGCCGCCCGCAGGCTCGTCCTGGGCGGTCCCGTTCCCGCCGGCCGTCCGAGTGGCTCGCTGCCGGCTCTCCCGCTGGAAAAGGTCACCACCAGCTACTCGATCGGCCTGGAAGTGGCCGATCAGCCCGGCGTCCTGGCCGCCGTCGCCCGGGTGTTCTCCGAGCACGGAGTCTCCATCGAAACCATGCGGCAGACCATCCACGGTGAAGGCGCCAGCGCCGAGCTGCGCTTCGTCACGCACCGTGCTTCCGAGGCCGCCCTCGCGGCCACCGTCGAGGCCATCAAGGGCCTGGACGTCATCAAGAACGTCAAATCCGTCCTGCGGGTAGAAGGAGTCTGAGCCGTGGCTCACCAATGGCGCGGCGTTATCCGCGAATACGCTGACCGTCTTCCGGTAACCGAACACACCGAGGTCATTACCCTCGGCGAGGGCGGTACACCGCTGGTCCGCGCGAAGGCGCTGTCCGAGCTCACCGGCTGCGAGGTCTACCTCAAGGTCGAGGGCATGAACCCCACCGGCTCCTTCAAGGACCGCGGAATGACCATGGCCATGACCGCAGCCGTGGAATCCGGCGCCAAGGCAGTGGTTTGTGCATCCACCGGCAACACCAGCGCCTCGGCTGCCGCGTACGCCACGCAGGCGGGCATTACCTGCGCCGTGCTGGTGCCGGACGGCAAGATCTCCATGGGCAAACTCAGCCAGGCAATTGCGCACGGCGCCCAGCTGCTGCAGGTCCGCGGCAACTTCGACAACTGCCTGGAGGTGGCCCGCAAGCTTGCCGAGGCCTACCCGGTGTTCCTGGTGAACTCCGTAAATCCGGCACGCATTGAGGGCCAGAAGACGGCCTCCTTTGAAGTGGTGGACTACCTCGGCGATGCCCCCGACTACCACCTGCTGCCCGTCGGGAACGCCGGAAACATCACCGCGTACTGGAAGGGCTACTCCGAATACGCGAAGCCCTGGACCAACGTGGCCGGCGAGGAACTGGCTCCGGTGGCCACCAAGACCCCGCACATGTGGGGCTTCCAGGCCGAAGGCGCATCGCCGCTGGTGAAGGGACACCCGGTCACCGATCCGGACACCATCGCCACCGCCATCCGCATCGGCAACCCTGCTTCCTGGGACCAGGCCATTGCCGCCCGCGACGAATCCGGCGGCCTGATCGAAGCCGTCACGGACACTGAAATCCTCGACGCGCACCGCTGGCTCTCCTCCCGCGAAGGCGTGTTCGTGGAACCGGCCTCGGCAGCCGGGGTGGCCGGGCTGCTCAAAAAGCACGCCGCCGGGGAAGTCCCCGCAGGCAAGACCATCGTCATTACGGTTACCGGCCACGGCCTCAAGGACCCGCAGTGGGCACTGCGCACCGCCGACGGTTCCGACGTCGAACCCACCAAGGTGGACTTCGACGTCGTGAGCGTGGCAGCAGCGCTGGGCCTGGAAGCGGCAGAGCCCGCCGGATCCGGCAAGTAGGGCGGGAAAGCATGCAGGTGGATCTGCCCGGCGGACAGCGGTCTGATTCCCGCACCGGCTCCCGCACCGGTTCCCTCATCGTGGCGCCGGGGCAGGACGTGACCGTGTCCGTGCCCGCGACCAGCGCCAACCTGGGCCCGGGGTTCGATTCCCTGGGGCTTGCCCTCACGCTGTATGACACAGTGCGGGTGCGTACGTCCGCGGAGGAAGGCATCATCGTTGAGGTCGCCGGGGAAGGCGCCGGAAACGTTCCCCTGGATTCCTCGCACCTGGTGGTCCGGACCCTGCTCTCCACCCTGGCCGCTGCCGGGTACCGTGCGGAGGGACTGCACCTGAGCGCGGAAAACGCTATTCCGCACGGCCGCGGTCTGGGCTCGTCGGCGTCGGCTATTGTCTCGGGCGTCCTCGCCGCGAATTCCCTGTTGCCGGCCGAGGCGCGGCTTGATGCCGCAGGCCTGCTGCACAGTTGCTCCGCACTCGAGGGCCACCCGGACAATGTGGCTCCCGCCCTCGTCGGCGACCTCGCCATCTCCTGGGAAGACGACGGCGTCTTCCGCTCCGTGCGGGCCTCAGTCCATCCCGATGTGGTTCCCGTCGTGGCAATACCGGCCGTTGAACTCTCCACCGAGAGTGCCCGCGGCCTGCTGCCGGCCACCGTGGCACACCGGACGGCCGCAGCCAATGCAGGCCGTGCCGCACTGTTGATCCACGCCTTGACCGTGGATCCGTCGCTGCTGCTCGAGGGAACGCAGGACGCGCTGCACCAGGATTTCCGCGCACCGGCGATGCTGCCGAGTGCCCGGCTGCTTTCGTCCTTGCGCTCGGCGGGGTTCGCCGCCGTGATTTCCGGTGCCGGTCCCACGGTGATGTGCCTTGCCTACGGCGAGGAGTCCGCCCTGGAAGCGGAGCAGGCGATGACCAAACATTTGCAGGCAGCGGAATTCGGCGAAAATTGGCGTGTTTTGCGGCTTGGCGTGGAGCGAGATGGTGCTAGAGTGGAAGGGCACCAGCGGTAATTTTCCGTCCTGTGCTCCCGTAGGTAGCCGTCCATTTCGGGCCGCCCCGGGCTTTCGTTGAAAACACTTTGCCGCCGTCAGGTGTGATTACACCCGTCCCGCGGTGATTTCCGTTGATTCAATTGCCCACCCGCGGAGGCACAGTCTCCGGTGCAGCCTTCAAAGGAACCGCCAAGAAGCGGCGTGTCCCGCTTGAATGCCGCGTGTTCGGCAGCGAAGCTGACCAGACTCTGCGTGGATTCTTCTTTACATAAGGCACCCAGCAGATTCGCCTTTCTCCGGCCATCGGGCCGGTAGTAGGCGAACCCTGACCCAATGTCTGATTTTGGGACCAGGGCCAATCACCGCGGCCGGCATTGCGCCGGACCGCCCGACGAGGGGGAAGGATCCTTCGTGACAGATACCACTAGCCTGACTGCAGGCGTGGATTCAGCATCCGCCGGTTCAACCGGCGAGAACGCATCAAAGAGCGCAGGCCTTGCAGGCCTTAAGCTCGCGCAGCTCCAGGCGCTTGCCGGCCAGCTCGGCATCACCGGCGGTTCCCGCATGCGTAAGGGAGATCTGGTTACAGCCATCTCCAACCACCAGCGCGGGGGCGCAGTAGCCGACCGGCCGGTCCGCGGTTCCCGCGGCGAGGCAGGCGACGACGCAGCCAAGGGTGCTTCGGCGCCCGAGAAGGCGGCAGCAGCACCCGCGGAGCAGACCGGCGAGGCCGAAACGACCCGCCCGACGCGTACCCGTAACCGCAACCGGCGTGCAGCCAGTGACGGCGTCGTCACTTCCGCTCCCGCGGAAACTGCAGCGGCCGAGGCACCGGCACCCGCCGCCTCGCCCGAAGCAGAGACGGCTCCCGCCCGGAACCGCGAGGCACGCGAAGACAACGGACGCGAAGAGGGCCAGCGCGAGCGCGGCAACCGCCGCAGCCGCAACCGCCGCAGCGACTCCAACGAGTCCAACGGCACGGTCAGTAACGCTTCCACCGAGGCACCTGCAGAGGACGCCTCCAGCAACGGTGCTGCCAACAACAACGGTGCTGCCAACAACAACGGTGCTGCTTCCAGCAACGGCGTTGCCAACGGCGCCGAGACCCGGACCCAGGGCGACGACGAGCGCGGCGAACGCCGTGAGCGCCGTGACCGCAACCGTTCGGACCGCGACAACGGCGGCAACCGGGACCGCGACAATAACCGCGACAATAACCGCGACAACGGCGGCAACCGCGAGAACAACCGGGACCGCGACAACAACCGCGACAACGGCGGCAACCGCGAGAACAACCGCGACCGCGACAACAACCGCGACGACAGCGACGAGAACGGGCGCGGGCGCAACCGCCGCAACCGGAACCGCAACGAGCGTAATGACCGCAACGACCGCGGTGACCGGAACGATCGTTTCCGCGACCGCAACGAGCGCCGCCGCAACCGCAACCAGAACCCCGAGGTCGACGACGTCGAGGTCACCGAAGACGACGTCCTGCTGCCCGTAGCCGGCATCCTCGACGTCCTGGAAAACTACGCCTTCGTACGGACTTCCGGTTACCTGCCGGGCCCGAACGATGTCTACGTTTCCCTCGCCCAGGTGAAGAAGTACAACCTGCGCAAGGGCGACGCCGTCGTCGGCGCCATCCGCGCCCCGCGTGAAGGCGAAAACCAGGGCGGAAACCAGCGCCAGAAGTTCAACGCACTGGTCCGCCTCACCTCCGTCAACGGCAAGCCCGCCGAGGACAACAAGGACCGCGTGGAGTTCTCCAAGCTGGTTCCGCTGTACCCCTCCGAGCGCCTGCGCCTGGAGACGTCCGCCAAGGTGATCGGCCCGCGTGTCATTGACCTCGTGGCACCGATCGGCAAGGGCCAGCGCGGCCTCATCGTTTCCCCGCCGAAGGCCGGAAAGACGCTGATCCTGCAGGCAATTGCCAACGCGATCACGATCAACAATCCTGAGGTCCACCTCATGATGGTCCTCGTGGACGAGCGTCCCGAAGAAGTTACGGACATGCAGCGCACGGTCAAGGGCGAGGTCATTGCCTCCACCTTCGACCGCCCCGCCGATGACCACACCACCGTCGCTGAACTCGCCATCGAGCGCGCCAAGCGCCTGGTGGAAATGGGCAACGACGTCGTGGTGCTGCTTGACTCCATGACCCGCCTGGGACGTGCCTACAACCTGGCCGCTCCGGCGTCGGGCCGTATCCTCTCCGGCGGTGTGGATTCGTCCGCCCTGTACCCGCCCAAGCGTTTCTTCGGTGCTGCCCGCAACATCGAAAACGGCGGCTCGCTGACCATCCTGGCTACGGCCCTGGTGGAGACCGGGTCCAAGATGGACGAGGTCATCTTCGAGGAATTCAAGGGCACCGGCAACATGGAGCTGCGCCTGTCCCGCAACCTTGCGGACAAGCGCATCTTCCCCGCCGTGGATGTCAACGCGTCGGGTACCCGCCGCGAAGAGAACCTGCTCTCCCCGGATGAAGTCAAGATCATGTGGAAGCTGCGCCGGGTCCTGTCCGGCCTGGACACCCAGCAGGCGCTGGAACTGCTCACCGGAAAGATCCGGGAGACGCAGTCCAACGTCGAGTTCCTGATGCAGGTCCAGCAGACCACCCTGGGCACCAAGGACAACTAGCTGCCTTACGAGCCGCTCATGCTCCCTCCCGCTGAACAGCGGGCAGGGAGCCTGGGCGGCTCGTGCGTTAACGCCTGGGGACCGACGGGCGCGCGAACCGATAAACTTCCCTGTGGGAAACACAGCCGAAAGAGGAATCTAAAACATGTTTGAGTCCATTCAGGGCCTGTTGGATGAGCACGCTGAACTCCAGCTGCGCCTGTCCGACCCGGCAGTGCACGCGGACCAGGGCCTGGCCCGCCGGCTGGGACGGCGCTACGCCGAACTGAGCCGGATTGTGGACGCCTACAACCGCTGGCACGGACTCGAGGATGACCTTGCCGCCGCTGCCGAAATGGCGGATGAGGATCCGGAATTCGCCGCCGAGGTGCCCGTGCTCAAGGAGCAGCTGGAGGATGCGCAGGAGAAGCTGCGCCGCCTGCTGATCCCGCGTGACCCCAATGACGGACGTGACGTCATCATTGAGGTCAAGGGCGGCGAAGGCGGCGACGAAGCGGCCCTATTCGCCGGGGACCTGCTGCGCATGTACACCCGCTATGCGGAGCACCGCGGCTGGCGTACGGAAATCATCTCCGCCACCGAGTCGGACCTGGGCGGCTACAAGGACGTTGCCATGGCCATCAAAGGCAACTCCAACGATCCTGCCGAAGGCGTGTACGCCCGCCTGAAGTACGAGGGCGGCGTGCACCGCGTGCAGCGAGTTCCCGTCACCGAGTCCCAGGGCCGGATCCACACTTCGGCTGCCGGCGTCCTGGTGCTGCCCGAAGTGGACGAGCCCGAAGAGGTCGCAATCAGCCAGAACGACCTCAAGATCGACGTCTACCGTTCCTCCGGTCCCGGCGGACAGTCGGTGAACACCACCGACTCGGCTGTACGCATCACCCACCTGCCCACCGGCATTGTGGTGGCCATGCAGAACGAAAAGTCGCAGCTGCAGAACCGCGAAGCGGCCATGCGCGTGCTGCGCTCCCGCATCCTGGCGCACGAGCAGGAGAAGATCGACGCCGCGAACTCCGACATCCGGAAGTCGCAGATCCGCACCATGGACCGTTCGGAACGGATCCGGACCTACAACTACCCGGAAAACCGGATTGTGGACCACCGCACCGGCTACAAGGCCTACAACCTGGACACCGTGCTGAACGGCGAGCTTGAAGCAGTGGTGCAGGCCGCCATTGAAATGGACGAGCAGGCACGGCTGGACGCCATCGGTGACGAAAGCTAATAGCCTCACCGGCTCCGCGTCCGGTGCCGGCGGCACCCTTGCCGAGGCGCTGCGTCGTGCGACGGCGGAACTCGCCGCCGCCGGGGTGCCGTCCCCGCGGGTGGACGCTGAACTGCTGGCGGCGCACCTGCTGGGAGAAACCCCCGGCCGGATCCGGGCGCTGGCCTTCACCGATGTGCCGGCACCTCAGGGCTACGCCGCACTGGTGTCCGAACGCGCCGCGCGGGTGCCGTTGCAGCACCTGACGGGAAAGGCGCATTTCCGGTACCTCGAGCTTTCGGTCGGTCCCGGGGTCTTCGTGCCGCGGCCGGAAACCGAAACGGTGGCGCAGCTGGCAATCGATGCGGCGCGCCGGGCCGGTCCGGCCAAGGTCGTGGACCTCGGCACCGGCTCCGGCGCCATCGCGGCTGCGGTGGCATCCGAGGTTCCCGCAGCCGAGGTGCACGCCGTCGAACTAAGCCCCCTCGCCTTCGCCTGGGCGGAACGGAACCTGGCTCCGCTGGGCGTCCACCTGGTCCTGGAAGACCTGCGGACCGCCCTGCCCGGCCACGAATCCAGCTTCGATGTGGTGGTGTCCAACCCGCCGTACATCCCTGCCGAAGCCGTCCCGAACGAACCCGAGGCCGCCGAGCATGATCCGGCCATGGCACTGTACGGCGGGGGAGCGGACGGCCTGGAACTGCCGATGGCCGCGGCACGGACCGCGGCACGGCTGCTTACCGAAGGCGGCTACTTCGTGATGGAACATGCCGAAGTGCAGGCGCCGGCCATTGCCCGGCTGCTGGCCGACGATCCGGCCTGGACCGATGTCCAGTCCCACCGTGACCTCAATGACCGCCCGCGGGCGACGTCGGCCGTCCGTCGGCCCGCACCGAAGACGCGCCCTAGTGAAAGAATGAAGACGTGAGCACCAGTTATGACTGCAGTAATCCCGACGAACTCAGCGAGGGCCTGGCGGCAGCCCAGCGCGCCATAGCCGCCAAATCCTGCGTGGTGCTTCCCACCGACACCGTATACGGAATCGGTGCCGACGCTTTTTCCCCGCAGGGAGTGGCTACCCTGCTCGCAGCCAAGGGGCGCGGCCGGAGCATGCCCCCGCCCGTGCTGATCCCGCGCCTGCAGACCATGGACGGCCTCGCCACGGATATTTCCGAGGACGCCCGCAGCCTGGCCCGTACGTTCTGGCCGGGCGGGCTGACACTGATCTTCCACGCCCAGCCGTCCCTGAGCTGGGACCTGGGCGACACCATGGGAACGGTGGCGCTGCGGATGCCCGATGACAGGGTTGCCCTGGACCTGCTGGCCGTCACCGGGCCGCTGGCCGTGTCCTCGGCCAACCGCACCGGATCCCCTGCAGGACAGACCGCGGCGCAGGCACGCGAACAGCTGGGCGAATCCGTGGAGGTCTATCTGGAAGCCGGACACCGTCCGGTGGCCGGCAGCGACGGAGTGCCCTCGACGATTGTGGACGCCACCAGCGAACCGATGCGGGTGGTGCGCAGCGGTGCGATCAGTACTGCCGCCCTGCGCGAAGTCGTTCCGGGAATCCTGGATCTGGGCGAAGAACCCGCACCCGGCGGCACCGCACCTTCCCTCGCCAAAGACCAGAAGCCGGTTTAGTTCCGGGAGGCTGCCAGGACCTCGCGGACGCGGGGTTCCGGGACGTTGCCCGTGGCCTCGGCCCAGCCGGGCTCCTGGCGCTGCCCGAACCACATCATCTCCACCCGGCGCAGTGCCCCGTGCAGCCGCTCCCCGGCCAGCGAGGAGAGCGCATAGCCGGACCGCAGCGCCGTGCGGCAGAACCAGACCGGCAGACGTGCCGGCCGCCGGCCGCCCGCTGCTTCAAGCACGGAGGACACCGACGCCTGTTCCCAGGGCTGCAGCACCACTGCAGGAACCGGGCCGGTGTGTGAACCTACCCGCAGGACGAAGTCGACCAGTGAATCTACTGAACTTACCGGGCTGGGCGCGGTTCCGGGCCCGGCGACGGATGCCAGCGGCGAGGCCGCGAGCCGGCTTAGCTTAGCCGTCGTCGCCCGGCCCGGTCCCTGGACCGAGGTGGCGCGCACCGTGGAAACGCTGCAGGACCCGCCGTGCCGGGCGGACAGGACCTGTTCGCCGAGCGCCTTGGAACGGGAGTAGGCCGAAAAGGGTTCCACGTGCGGGCTTTCGTCCAGGAACGGACGGTGCCCCTGCACCGCGGCGCTGCTCAGGTGTACGAACCGGCGGACACCGGCGGCGTCCGCGGCATCGGCGACCAACGCAGGCAGCAGCGAGTTCGCACCCCGGAGTTCGGGGGAGTCCGCTGCTCCCGGCGTCGCCAGTCCGGCAGCATTAACCACCACGTCGACCCCCGCGAAGGCGTCGGCCAGCCGGCGGCGTTCCGAGTCCAGCGCTGCGGCCTCTTTCAGCAAACCGGCTACGTCCGCAGCATCGGTACGCAGCCGGGGAGCGGACACGGCCCGGATCTCGACCCCGCGCGCAGCCAGGGCGGAGCGGACGGCCGAACCGATGAAGCCGGTGCCGCCGAGGACCGCCCACACCGAGGGTGTGCCGGAGGAAGGGGCGGGGCCGGGAGAAGGAGTGCTCAAACCTGCTGCTTTCGTGTTTCCGGTGAGGGCTGCCCGGACGCGGACAGCGGAGCCATCGGGGACCAGGTCTGGTCCCGGAGGATGCGTCGGGCACCGCGCCAGCCGGCCCAGAGACGCCCGGCACCCCGAAGTGAATGTTCTACGGCAACCAGCCTGAGCAGTTCCTTCCCGGCGGTCAGGAAAGTTCCCAGACCGAATCCGTACCGGTGATACCGGCCGTGGACCTGCAGGTACCGGGCTGTATGGCCGCGGTTGCGCATGGCGGTGAAGCGGCCAAGGTCGCTGGAATCGTTCAGGTGCCGGATGCCGAGGTCGATCTGTCTCTGCACCCGGACCTTGCGGATGACGAAGTCGTTGACGTAGGCCACCGGCCGGTCCAGGGAGGCAAGCCAGCCGTAAACTACATCGTCGCCGTTGATGAAGTAGCGGGCATCCGGCAGGCCTATCCGGCGCACCTGATCCGCGCTGATCAGCATTCCCTCGAAGCAGCCCACGTTGGTGTCGAAAACAGGGGAATCGCGGAAAACGTTGCCCGGCACCGGCAGATGGACGCCCAGAAAGGGGACGAAGCGGTGCTGCCAGAAGAACGGTGCCCCGCCGGCATCGAACCGCCGGCCGTGGATGCAGTCGTAACTGCCGGTCCACTTGCGCAGCGCAGCCACGGCACCCGGGAGGACCTCGACGTCGTCGTCCATCAGCCACAGCCACTGCGCGCCGGAGTCCAGGGCAGCTTCGACACCGGCGGCAAACCCGCCGGCCCCGCCGGTGTTGGCCTCCAGCCGCAGGACGGCCAGCGGGACGGGGAACCCGGCGCGGGCCGCTTCCAGAACCTCGGGCGTCTCATCGGTGCTGGCATTGTCCACCACGACAACCGCCGCAGGTGCGGGGTCGAGCCGCTTGACGCTCTCCAGCAGGGCGGTGAGGTAGCTGGAGCGGTTGAACGTCGTGATGACGATCGTCAGCGGGGCCGGTTCCTGGACGACGTCCATGTCAGAACCCGAAGTCCGACGGCGGACCGAAGCGGCGCCCGCCGATGCCTGCCGCGTAGGCGCGCAGCCAGTTGGCGAAGCCGCGGGGATCCCGGGTTCGAGCGAAGTGGATGGGGTAGCCCACGGCGTCGGCTACGAAGGACTTCACCCTTGTGTAGCGGCGGGTGAGGTGGCCCCGGTTGCGGTAGAAGTAGAACTGCTTGAACGGCGTCTCGGGAACCAGGACGTGCATCCGGTCACCCAGGACGGGCTGCACTTCGGCCCAGGCCGCCGGGTGGGTCAGGGCCACCGTGGTGACCGTGCCGAATTCGATGCCCGCCCTGCGCAGCCGGATCATGAAGTCCGTCTCGTCGCCGCGGATGAACAGGCGGAGGTCCGGCAGTCCCACCCGGTAGAACACATCGGCCCGGATCAGGGCGCCGTTGAAGAAATGCCCCACATTGGGCAGGAACCCGCGGGCAGCCACTTCGGCCCGGTCGTGGGTGAGCTTCCCGTCCAGGCGGAAGTGGAAGGACAGCGTGTCCGGCGCCCCCGGGGCGACCACGAGCGGCAGGACGACGTCGAGGCCGCGTTCCTTCGCTGCAGCCAACAGGGTGGCGACACATTCGGGATCCTCGGGATGGGCGTCGTCGTCCATGATCCAGATCCACTCGGCTCCGGACGCCATGGCTGAAAGGATGGCGAGCGAAAATCCGCCGGCTCCGCCAAGATTGGTGTTTGACCGGATGTAATTGACCGGCGCCGATGAGGCTTCAGCGATATCCGACACCGGGCTCTTGCCGGAGTCCACCAGCGCCACGGACGTGATGTTGCCGCTCTGCGCGGCCAGTGCCTCCAGTAGGATCTTCACGTCGTCGGGACGGTCGAAGGTCACTGCTGCTACGGCCACGGAGTCCGGCAAGATGGTCCTTTCAGGCAACCCGGGGGATCGGCCAAAACCGAAACCGGAGAGGGTGTGCAGTTAGTATGCTGAATAGATTCCAGTCTATTACACCGGATTCTTCCGCCAGCTCTTCGCATCACCGAGAAGAAAGCCGGGTACCTACCCGTTGAGGACCATGAGGCAAAAACCTACGGACAACAGTCGCGTTCCCAGGGAGGAAAAGCCCGTCCTGTGGCTCTGGTCGCAGTACATGCTGGACTCCCTGGCCTGGATCGTGTCCATCGGCCTCGCGCTGGTGCTGCGCTACGAACTCACGGTTGAGCAGATCAACCCGGGCGGCCTGGCCGTCTTCTGCGGCGTGGCGGTCCTTACCCAGCTGATAGTCGGCTATTCGTTTGCCCTCTACCGCGGACGCTACAGCTTCGGCAGTTTCCACGAGATGCGGCTGCTCGCGGTGGTGACGCTCATTGTCTCCGCCATCCTGGTCCTCGCAAGCGCCTTGTTCGGGCTAGTGATAGATATCCCGCGCAGCACCGGAATGATCGCCTTCCCCTTCGCCTGCCTGTTCATGGCGGCAATCCGGTACCTCAAGCGGATGTACGTGGAGAGCAAGGCGCGGCCCGGCGAGGAAGCCCAGCGTGCCCTCGTGTACGGCGCGGGTTTCCTTGGCGGTTCCCTGGTGTCACGGATGATGAAGGATCCGGAGTCGCCGTACTACCCGGTTGGCCTGGTCGACGACGATCCGGCCAAGAAGCACCTGAGGCTGGCCACTGTTCCGGTGCTCGGCAAACTCGTAGACCTTCCCGAACTGGTGCAGCGGACCCGCGCCACGGTGCTGGTCGTGGCCATTGCCGATGTGGAAGCGAAGCAGGTTCGAGAGATTTCGGATCTCGCCGAAGGCCTGGACCTGCGCGTCCTGGTGCTTCCGCCGCTCAAGGACATGCTCTCGAAGGGTGACGGCGCCGGCCTGGGCGATTTCCGCGATGTGGCAGTCGAAGACCTCATCGGGCGCAGGCCGGTCGACATCCATGTGGACGAAGTCGCCGGCTACCTGTCCGGGAAGAAGGTCCTGGTCACGGGGGCAGGCGGTTCCATCGGCTCCGAACTCTGCCGCCAGATCACCGCCTTCAATCCCGGCGAACTGATCATGGTGGACCGGGACGAGACCGGCCTGCAGCTGACCCAGCTTTCCATCACCGGCCGCGGCCTGCTCGACGGCCCGGACACGGTCCTGGCGGACATCCGCGACCCCGAAGCGCTGGACCGCATTTTCCGCGAACGCCGCCCCGACGTCGTTTTCCACGCCGCAGCCCTGAAGCATGTTTCCCTGCTCGAGCAGTACCCGCAGGAAGCCTGGAAGACCAATATCATCGGCACCGCGAACGTGCTGGCTGCAGCCCGCAAGGCGAACGTGCGCCACTTCGTGAACATCTCCACCGACAAGGCAGCCAACCCCACCACCGTCCTCGGCCATTCCAAGCGCGTGGCCGAAAAGCTGACTGCCTGGATGGCCCGCGCCACCGGCGAGCAGTATGTCTCCGTGCGCTTCGGCAATGTGATCGGCAGCCGGGGATCCATGTTGCCGCTCTTCAGCGAACAGATCCGGCAGGGGGGACCGGTCACCGTGACCGACCCGGAGGTGACCCGGTTCTTCATGACAATCCCCGAGGCCTGCCAGCTGGTGATCCAGGCCGGTGCAATCGGCCGCGGGGGAGAGGTGATGATCCTGGACATGGGTGAGCCCGTGAAGATCCTCGACGTCGCCCGCCGCATGATCGCGATGTCCGGCAAGGACATCGAAATTGTCTTCACCGGACTGCGCCAGGGCGAAAAGCTGCACGAGATCCTTGTTGGCACCGGAGAAGAGGACTCCCGTCCCCTGCATCCGAAGATATCCCACGCCGCGGTTGCCGTGCTGGATCCCGATGAGCTGGACCTGGCCGACTGGCTGCGGCGCTGCGGGATCGAACCCGGCAGCGTGCCGACGGACGGGGCCGCAACCGACGCCGGCGAGATAGTGCGGATTCCGGGTGCCCGCCATCCCGGCGCCCCCGGTGACGCCGCGAATGAGTCCGGGGAACCCTACAGTGAACGGCGGACCGGCTGATGCTGCTGGCGCTGTGCGTCGCCGCGGCTTTCCTGTCGAGCCTGCTGCTGCCCTTCCTTTTTATCCCCGTTCTGCGCCGGCTGGGTGTCCTGGACATCCCCAATGAGCGGTCCTCGCATACCAAGGCTGTCATCCGCGGGGTGGGCGGGACCACTGCCGCCGGCGTCCTGGCCGGCCTCCTGCTGGCGCTGGTGACAGGCCTGGTGGCCGTTGACCGTTCCGTGCTTGCCATCTTGATTGCCGTGATCGGCGCGGCATCCCTGCTGGGCTGGATCGAGGACTGGCGCGGTGTCTCCGTCCGGACGCGGGCGGCTACCCAGCTGGCCATCGGCCTGCTTGGAACGGCCGGCCTGGCCTGGACCATGGAGCAGAGCTGGTGGTGGGTCCCCGTCGGCGGCCTTGCAATCGCCGCCTACATCAACGTCGCCAACTTCATGGACGGCATCAACGGAATCTCCGGGCTGCACGGGCTGGTCGTGGGGGCCCTGTACTCCGTCAGCGGCGTGCTGTCGGACCACCTCTGGCTGACCGTGACCGGAGCAGTGGTGGCCGCGGCGTTCGCCGCCTTCCTGCCCTGGAACCTGGGCAGGGGACAGGTCTTCCTGGGAGACGTGGGCAGCTACCTGCTGGGGTCATCAATTGCCGGTATTGCCGTTGCCGCGTTCCTGGCCGGTGTCTACGTGGAGTACCTCCTGTTCCCGATCGTTATCTATCTGGCGGACACCTTCACCACTCTCCTGCGCCGCATGCGCCGCGGGGAGCGGTGGTACTCGGCGCACCGCCAACACGTCTACCAGCGGCTGACCGACACCGGCCTGAGCCACGTCCAGGTGTCGCTGATTGTCACCGGCTGCACCCTGGCCGTCGGAGTTACGGGGCTGCTCACCGCCGGTGCCGGTACCGGTGCGACGGTAGCCGGGGTCCTCTTCGCCGTCGCGGTCCTGGCCTTCTACCTCGCCTCGCCGCGCCTGTTCGCCCGGCGGACGGTGGCCTGACCAGGGCCGGCGCACGCCCTGCCGGGGACGTCTTCTATGTACTGTAGAATTCAAGGGTCGCGGTAGCCCGCCCCGTCACGAAGCCCTCCGGCTCCAGCAAAACCAGCAAGGAAGATTGCCTCCACCATGAGATCCGCAGACGGTACCCGCCCCGGCGGATACCTGACCCCCTCCGGGCCAACGAAGGCCCCCTGGCTGGGGATCCTCGGGAAGGCCCTTGCCGTGACCGGCTCCGCCGCCGTCTTGGCGGCAGTCGCGGCGGCTCTCACGACGGACCTGTTTGCAGCGGCGAGCTCCCTTCTGGGCTGGTTCCTCATTGCCGCATTCTTCGGAATCAGCCTCCTGGTCGGCCACGTCGTCGGACGCAGCAATCCCTCCGGAGCCATCGGAATGTTCGCGGTTACCTATGCCATAAAGGTTGTGGGTTTTGCCGTCATTCTTTTCGGGCTCGGAACACCTGTTTGGCTGCACCGGGAATGGTTTGCCCTGACTGCCGTTGGCGCCGTGGTCCTCTGGCAGGCAGCGGAAATCCGTGCCTTCTCGAGGACCCGTCACCTGATTTACAACGATGCTGACGATTCCAGTCCCCAAGGAGGCGCAAATGCCTAAGAATCGGCCCTCGTCCGGCCCTGCGGCGTTCCAGGAACCGTCCTCCCGGCGGCGCGCTCTGCTCCAGTATGTCCTTGCGGGAATCATCGCCCTGGGTTTGATAGGGTGGAGCCTGGATAGTCTCCTGGGAACTCGCTGGATTTTACCGGCCGGTATCGTTCTGGGCGCGGTCAGTGGCTACTATGTGGCCTCCGCGCACAGGCGCACCTCGGGTGCAGACCGACCCGTCACGGGCGGAAAACAGCCGGATACGGATAAATCGAATTGATTTCACAAAACCGAATTAATGGGCGCACATCATGCGTGCCCACCAATGATATGCCCAACGATGGACACAGCAGAGAGGAAACGCGTTGATCGCGCTTGCGCTTCCCGCCTCCAATGACGAGGGATTCGTCGCACCTACCCTCGAAGACATGCACCTCCCTGAGATCCTTCCCTGGGGCGCCGAAAGCGGTGAAGGATTCGGAAAGCAGATGCTGCTTATCCTCCTTTCCGTCATCCTTATCGGGTGGTTCTTCGTAGCCGCAGCCCGCAAGGGCCAGATGGTCCCGGGCCGGCTGCAGTTCCTGGGCGAATGGAGCTATAACTTCGTCCGCAACTCGATCGGCCGGGACATCATCGGTGAAAAGGACTTCCGGTCCTTCACTCCGCTGCTGTTCGCGCTGTTCTTCTTCATCCTGATCAACAACCTGTGGGGCACCATCCCGCTGGCCCAGCTGCCGACCACGTCGCACGTGGGCACGGCCTATGCACTGGCCGCGATTGTCTACTTCACCTGGATTATCGTCGGGATCCGGAAGCACGGTCTGGGTTACTTCAAGTTCGCCACCGTCCCGTCCGGCGTGCCGATGGCCATCCTGCCCCTCGTGGTGCTGATCGAAATCATCTCCACCTTCCTGGTCCGTCCGATCACGCACAGCCTGCGACTCTTCGCGACCATGCTGTCGGGTCACCTCATCATCATGCTTGCCGGCAGCGGAACCGCGTTCCTGCTGCTCGAGGCTGAAGGACTGTTGAAGCCGCTGGGTGCGCTCACCCTGGTAGGCGGCGTCGCCATGTTCCTGTTCGAAGTTTTGATCCAGGTCCTGCAGGCCTACGTCTTTACCCTGCTGACCGCGATCTACATCCAAGGCTCCCTGGCCGAGGAACACTAAACCTCCCCTTACCGGGGAACCCCCTGAACCATGCAACCTGCCCAATGGGCATCTTGAAAGGAACAAAACCAAATGACTGGTGTTTTGGATATCGAAGGCAACATCAACCTCGTCGGCTACGGCCTGTCCGCTA
Organism: Arthrobacter jinronghuae; assembly: GCF_025244825.1. Classification (NCBI taxonomy): domain Bacteria; kingdom Bacillati; phylum Actinomycetota; class Actinomycetes; order Micrococcales; family Micrococcaceae; genus Arthrobacter; species Arthrobacter jinronghuae. Next base: position 2,494,243 of record NZ_CP104263.1, on the reverse strand, counting down.
TCGGCGGCGCCATCGGCGTGGGCCTGGTCTTCGCGGCCTACATCAACGGCGTTGCCCGCCAGCCTGAAGCGCAGCGCGTTCTTCAGCCGATCGCCTTCCTGGGCCTGGCGCTGACCGAAGCACTGGCTATCCTTGGTCTGGTTTTCGCGTTCGTTCTCTAACTTCAGCGCGTATTTTCCTAACCAAGTAGATAGGACGGATTGAAATGAACGAGGCACTAATCCTCGCCGCTGAAGAAGGCGCGAATCCTCTGATCCCAAACATCTGGGAGATCCTCGTAACACTGCTTGGCTTCGCCGTGCTGATGTACATCGTCGTCAAGTTCGTCGTCCCGATGTTCGAGAAGACGTATGCAGAGCGTACCGAGGCCATCGAAGGCGGACTCAAGAAGGCCGAAGCCGCACAGGCTGAAGCCAGCGCGGCTCTGGATGAATACAAGCAGCAGCTGATCGATGCCCGTACCGAGGCCAACCGGATCCGTGAGGAAGCACGCGCCGAAGGCGCCCAGATCCTCGCTGACCTGAAGGCAAAGGCCGGCGCCGAATCCGCCCGCATCATGGAACAGTCCCACGTCGCCATCGAAGCGGAACGCCAGGCCGCTGTCGTTTCCCTCCGCAGCGAAGTAGGAACCCTCGCCACCGAGCTGGCCAGCAAGATCGTCGGCGAGTCCCTCGCTGACGATGCTCGTGCCGCCCGTGTGGTTGACCGCTTCCTTGACGATCTGGAAACCCAGAACGCAGGTGCGGTCCAGTAATGGCAGGTATATCGAGCGAGTCACTGGCCGCGGCGCAGGAGAAGCTGGAAGCAAAGCTTCCCGGCGCAACCCTGACCCTGGCCGAGGAACTCTTTGGAATTCTGGGCCTGCTGGACAGCGACGCTGGACTCATGCGTGCCCTGACGGATCCGGCTCGTGAAGCCTCTGCCAAGGCAGCCCTGGTCTCCAAGCTGGTCGGCGGCAAGGTTTCGGCCGACGCCGAGCAGCTGGTTGCTTCTCTGGTGGAGTCCCGGTGGCGCACTTCGCGTGACCTGGGCGATGCCCTGGAAACCCTGGGTGCAACGGTTGTCTCCGCTGTCGCGGAGAACAAGGGTCCCGGCCTGGCCGGCCTTGAAGCACTGGAAAGCGATTTGTTCCGCTTCAACCAGACCGTTGCAGCCAACCACGAGGTGCAGCGTGCCCTGCAGGAACCGCAGGCATCGGCCGAGGCCAAGTCCGTACTGGCGCAGAAGCTGGTACCGGGCATGGGCGCCGAAGCAAAGGTGCTGGTCACGCAGGCAGTAACCGCCCCGCGCGGCCTGCGTCCTGCAGCACTGGTCAACCGTTTCATGGAACTGGTAGCCGGTCGCCAGCAGCGGTGGATTGCAGAAGTGCAGTCCAGCCGCCCGCTGACGCAGGAACAGCAAAAGCGTCTGCAGTCCTCTCTCAACGGACTGTATGGCCGCGAGCTGAAGATCAACGTCAACGTGGACCCGGCGATTCTCGGCGGCATTCGTGTCACAGTGGGGGATGAAGTAGTTGATTCCACCGTTACGACGCGCCTGACTGAACTTCGCCGAAAGCTCGCCGTCTAGTCACCTTGATGGCCCCAAAAGGCCGTCAGAATTTTTGAGAACCAATCACGGTCATCGGCTTTTACGCGATGATCACAACATAGGAGAGCAGGGACTGCAGATGGCCGAATTGACCATCAACGCCGACGACGTCCGTAATGCGTTGAACGAATTCGCGGCGTCCTACGAACCCGGAAACGCAGAGCGCGTTGAAGTTGGCCGCGTAACAACCGCCAGCGACGGCATTGCCCGTGTGGAGGGCCTGCCCTCCGTTATGGCGAATGAGCTGCTTCGGTTTGAGGACGGCACGCTGGGCCTCGCCCAGAACCTTGACACCCGTGAAATCGGTGTCGTAGTACTTGGCGATTTCGCCGGTATTGAAGAAGGCCAGGAAGTTCACCGCACCGGTGAAGTCCTGTCCGTACCCGTAGGCGACGCCTTCCTGGGCCGCGTTGTCGACCCGCTGGGCGAGCCGATGGATGACCTCGGCCCGATCGCCGCTGAGGCGCGCCGTGCACTGGAACTCCAGGCACCGGGCGTTACCCAGCGCAAGTCGGTTCACGAGCCGCTTCAGACCGGCCTCAAGGCAATCGACGCCATGATCCCGATCGGCCGCGGCCAGCGCCAGCTGATCATCGGTGACCGCAAGACGGGTAAGACCGCCATTGCCGTTGACACCATCCTGAACCAGAAGGCCAACTGGGATTCCGGCGACGTCCAGAAGCAGGTTCGCTGCATCTACGTAGCCATCGGCCAGAAGGCTTCCACGATCGCTGAAATCAAGCGCACGCTGGAAGACAAGGGCGCCATGGAGTACACCACGATCGTGGCCTCCCCGGCATCCGACCCCGCCGGCTTCAAGTACCTGGCACCGTACGCCGGCTCGGCCATCGGCCAGCACTGGATGTACGGCGGCAAGCACGTCCTGATCATCTTTGATGATCTGTCGAAGCAGGCTGAAGCCTACCGCGCCGTGTCGCTGCTGCTGCGCCGCCCGCCGGGACGCGAAGCCTACCCGGGCGACGTCTTCTACTTGCACTCCCGCCTGCTGGAGCGTTGCGCCAAGCTCTCCGACGAGCTCGGTGCCGGCTCGATGACCGGCCTGCCGATCATCGAAACCAAGGCAAATGACGTCTCGGCCTACATCCCGACCAACGTTATTTCCATCACCGACGGCCAGATCTTCCTCCAGTCGGACCTCTTCAACGCCAACCAGCGCCCCGCCGTCGACGTCGGTATCTCCGTCTCGCGCGTCGGTGGTGCTGCACAGCAGAAGGCCATGAAGAAGGTCTCCGGTACGTTGAAGCTGGAACTGGCCCAGTACCGCGACATGCAGGCATTCGCCATGTTTGCCTCGGACCTGGATGCCGCTTCGCGCCAGCAGCTGACCCGCGGTGCACGCCTGATGGAACTGCTCAAGCAGGGCCAGTACGCCCCGTACCCGGTGGAAGACCAGGTTGTCTCCATCTGGATGGGCACCAACGGCTACCTGGATGACGTCCCCGTAGAGGACGTCCGCCGCTTCGAGTCCGAGTTCCTGGAACACGTACGCCACTCCTCGTCCGTCATGACCGTCCTGGCCGAGACGAACAAGCTCGAGGATTCCACGGTTGATGAGATGAAGAGCCTCATCACCAAGTTCAAGCAGGGTTTCTTCGGCGAAGGTGACGACCGCATGGTCGCCGCCGGCAACGAAGCTACCTCCGCCTTGGACGAGGACGCCGTAGACCAGGAAAAGATCGTCAAGCAGAAGCGCTAGCGGCTTTGAAGTTCCGCTGCCGGGCCCTGGGTCCGGCAGCGGAACCTTAGGCCATTGCCTTAGCCCCTAGCTTCAACGCTAGGAACTGAAAGGAAGAGTATGGGAGCCCAAATTCGGGTCTACCGCCAGAAGATCGCGTCGACCACGTCGATGCAGAAGATCTTCAAGGCGATGGAGCTGATTGCTGCCTCTCGCATTGGAAAGGCGCGCACCCGTGTGGCTGCGTCACTGCCTTACTCCAATGCGATCACCCGTGCCGTTTCTGCTGTGGCATCCCAGTCGGAGATCGATCATCCGCTGACCACCGAACCGGAGCAGATCCGGCGCGCAGCCGTGGTCATCATGACCTCCGACCGCGGTCTTGCCGGATCGTACTCCGCCGGTGTCCTCAAGCAGGGCGAAGCACTCAATGAATTGCTCCGTGACGAGGGCAAGGAAGTTAAGACCTACCTTGTCGGACGCAAGGGGCAGGCGTACTACGAATTCCGGAACCGTTCAGTAGAACGGGTCTGGACCGGCGGTACCGACGCACCCGAGTTCGAAACAGCCCGTGAAATCGGCAAGGCACTCCTCGATGACTTCAACACGGCCTACGAAGACGGCGGCGTGGACGAAATCCACATCGTCTACACGCGCTTCAAGTCCATGGTTATTCAGGAACCTGCGGTCATCCGACTGCTGCCGCTGGAGGTAGTGGAGGAAGAAGCTCAGTCAAACGCTGAGTTCCTGCCTCTCTACGAATACGAGCCCGAGCCGGAAAAGGTCCTGGACGCACTGCTGCCGCGCTACATCGAGTCGCGCATCTTCGCAGCCATGCTCCAGGCCGCCGCTTCCGAGCTTGCTGCCCGCCAGCGCGCCATGAAGGCCGCAGGGGACAACGCCACGGACCTGATCAAGAAGTACACGCGGCTTCGCAACAACGCCCGTCAGGCCGAAATCACCCAGGAACTTTCCGAGATCGTCGCCGGTGCGGACGCGCTCAGCGCCTCCTAGCCTGCCCCGCTCGAAGATAAGTTCCAACGCATAAAAAACTTAGTCCACACGCCATCTAACTGAGTGAAGTGAGAGAGATGACTGCCCAAACTGTCGAGCACGGATCTAAATCCGTAGCCTCGGGTGCCACCGGCCGTATTGCCCGTGTCATCGGCCCGGTTGTCGACGTCGAATTCCCGGCTGACGCAATCCCCACCATCTACAACGCACTGACCACCGAGCTGACGCTCGACGGCCAGACCCGCACCATCACGTTCGAGACCTCCCAGCACCTGGGTGACAACCTCGTCCGTGCCATCTCCCTGCAGGCCACCGACGGCCTCGTCCGCGGCGCTGCTGTGTACGACACGGGTGCTCCCATCTCCGTGCCGGTAGGCGACGGCGTCAAGGGCCACATCTTCAACGTCCTGGGCCAGCCCCTGGACGTTACCGAAGACAAGCTGGAGATCTCTGAGCGCTGGCCGATCCACCGTTCGGCTCCGAACTTCGCGGACCTTGAGGGTTCCACCGAGATGCTGGAAACCGGCATCAAGGTGATTGACCTTCTTACCCCGTACATCAAGGGCGGCAAGATCGGCCTGTTCGGCGGTGCCGGTGTCGGCAAGACCGTGCTGATCCAGGAAATGATCACCCGTGTTGCCCGCAACTTCGGTGGTACCTCGGTATTCGCCGGTGTCGGCGAGCGTACCCGTGAAGGCAACGACCTCTGGGTTGAAATGGAAGAGGCGAACGTCCTGAAGGACACCGCCCTTGTATTCGGCCAGATGGATGAGCCGCCGGGAACGCGCCTCCGTGTGGCACTGTCCGCTCTGACCATGGCGGAATACTTCCGCGATGTGCAGAACCAGGACGTGCTGCTCTTCATCGACAATATCTTCCGCTTCACGCAGGCAGGCTCCGAGGTTTCCACCCTTCTCGGCCGCATGCCTTCCGCTGTGGGCTACCAGCCGAACCTGGCTGACGAGATGGGTCTGCTGCAGGAGCGCATCACGTCCACCAAGGGCCACTCGATCACGTCCATGCAGGCCATTTACGTGCCTGCAGATGACTACACCGACCCGGCCCCGGCCACCACGTTCGCCCACCTGGACGCGACCACGGAACTTTCCCGTGAAATCGCTTCCCGTGGCCTGTACCCGGCCGTGGATCCGCTGACCTCGACGTCGCGTATCCTCGACCCGCAGTACGTCGGCCAGGCGCACTACGACACGGCCATCCGCGTCAAGCAGATCCTCCAGAAGAACAAGGAACTGCAGGACATCATCGCGATCCTCGGCGTCGACGAGCTCTCGGAAGAGGACAAGATCGTCGTGTCGCGTGCACGCCGCATCCAGCAGTTCCTCTCCCAGAACACCTACACTGCCAAGCAGTTCACCGGTGTTGAGGGTTCGACGGTTTCCATCAAGGACACCATCGAAGGCTTCCGGGCCATCTGCGACGGCGACGTTGACCACATTGCCGAGCAGGCATTCTTCAACGTCGGCGGCATGGATGACGTTGAGCGTCAGTGGGCGAAGATCCAAGAGCAGACCGGGAAGTGAGCCCCATGGCGGACGCTGCTGAACTCGAAGTTGAGATTGTTGCTGCCGACCACTTCGTGTGGTCGGGAGCGGCAAAGATGGTCAAGGCCCGCACCAGCGACGGCGAGATCGGGATCCTTCCCGGGCACTCACCGGTGCTGGCCATCCTGGCAGAGGGCGGACTGGCCATCGAACCGGTGTCCGGTTCCCGCATTGAGGTAAGCGTCGACGGCGGATTCTTCTCCGTGGACAACAACCGGGTGGTCATCGTGGCGGACAATGCCAAGGTGACCAACGAAGCAACCGCCGGGACCCGCTGACTCCTTCCGATGGACAGCTCCTATGTGTTCATTGCGTTGGCCGCCCTCTTCGGGCTGCTCGTCCTTGCAGTAGTGCTCTTCGGGGTGCGCCGCAGCCAGCTGCGGCGCGCCCTGGGGACCTTCGATGCCTCCATCTGCCTCCCCCCTGCGGGGTGGCGGATGGGGGTTTGCCGTTATACGGACACCCATTTGGAATGGCTGCGCCTGGTCTCGCTGAGCCCGCGTCCGCCGTACCGTTTCCTGCGCAGTTCGCTGGAGATGGCCGGCTGGCGGGAGCCCACTGAAGCCGAGCGTGCGCGTATCCAGCCCGGTGCCGTCGTCGTCAACTTGAACTACCAGGGCAGCATCATCCTGGTGGCCATGAAATACGAGGCCTATACGGGCTTGTCTTCATGGGTGGAAGCCGGCCCCGTGGTCGGCATCGGTACCTGGCGCTAGGCGCCGGGCCGGCAGGAAAAAGCTTTGCTTAGAAGGCACAGGGAATTGTCCCTGTGCCTTTTTTGCTGCCCGCGGGTGCCTGTCCCGTCCGCCTACTATGGAGTAATGGAAGACGTCATTGTTGTTACCGGCCCGTCCACCCTTCACGGAGCCGTTACTGTCCCGGGTGCCAAGAACAGCGTCCTGAAGCTGATGGCGGCGACGCTGCTTGCGCAGGGCCGATCCGTCATCACGAATGTCCCCAACATCCAGGATGTCTGGATCATGGCGGAGCTGCTGCGCCGGCTGGGATGCTCGGTGGATTACGACGTCGACGCCGCGTCCGTTGCCGTAGACGTCCCGCAGGAGCTGGGCCACCAGGCGGACTATGACCTCGTCCGCGCCATGCGTGCCTCCATCTCCGTGCTGGGACCGCTGGTGGCCCGCTGCCGGCGCGCAGAGGTCGCGCTGCCGGGCGGAGACGCCATCGGTTCCCGCGGACTGGACATGCACCGCGCCGGGCTGGAACTCATGGGCGCCGAGATCGGCATCGACCACGGGTACCTGGTTGCCTCGGTCCCGGAAGGCCTGCACGGCGCAGACCATATCCTGGACTTTCCCTCCGTAGGCGCCACCGAGAACCTCATGATGGCCGCCACCCTGGCCCGCGGACGCACCGTGGTCGATAACGCTGCCCGGGAACCGGAAATCACGGACATTGCCCGCATGCTCAACGGCATGGGCGCGCAGATCAGCGGCGTGGGCACCAACACGCTCGTTATCGACGGAGTCCAGGAACTGCACCCGGTGGAACACCGCGTGGTGCCGGACCGGATTGTCGCCGGCACCTGGGCCTTCGCCGCAGCGATCACCGGCGGGGAAATCGAGGTGCGTTCCGCGGATGCATCGGCGCTGGCCGTGGTACTCGACAAGCTCACCCAGGCGGGCTGTGAAGTCAGCACGGGGGAGGACGGCTTCACCGTGAAGGGGCCGGCCCGTCCGGAGCCCATCAATGTCTCCACACTGCCGTATCCCGGGTTCCCGACCGACCTGCAGCCCTTCGTGGTGGCCCTCAACGCCGTCTCAAACGGCTCGGGCATGGTCACCGAGAACGTTTTCGAAGCGCGCTGGGGCTTCACTTCCGAACTGGCGCGGCTCGGAGCGGTGGTACGCCTCGACGGGCACCACGCCCTGATCCAGGGCGTCGAGCTGCTCTCCGGTGCACCCGTGGTGGCCAACGACATCCGGGCCGGCGCGGCCCTTGTCATAGCTGGCCTGGCCGCTGACGGAACCACGGAAGTGCGGGGCGTGGACCATATTGACCGCGGGTATGAGAGATTCATGGAGAATCTCCGGGGTCTCGGTGCGAACGTGGTCCGCCGGCGCGGGTAGCGGAATCAATAACTAGAAAGCCCCCGGCATTTGCCGGGGGCTTTCCTTATTTTCCTGCGAAGAAAGTGCGGGAACCTTAGAGGGCGGTTACGCCGGTGGCCTGGGGGCCCTTGGCGCCCTGGCCGATCTCGAAGGAAACGCGCTGGTTTTCGTCGAGGGTCTTGAATCCGTTGGTCTGGATTTCGGAGTAGTGAACGAAGACGTCGCCGTCGGAGTCGTCCGGAGTGATGAAGCCGAAGCCCTTTTCGGCGTTAAACCATTTGACGGTACCCTGAGCCATTTGTTTCTCCTCATAATGTGGAACTTACCTGCACAGTCCGTGCCGGATATGTTACTGAAGCAAGAAAGCCCAAGTTCTTGCCGTTCAGCAGTTCCTTGAGGAGCTTCTCACTCGCAACGGTCTTGCGAGCATGAAAAAACACCTACACAAAGACTTGGTAACAGCGTTGCATAACCGAAATGTCTGGTCAATGGTCGAAACGAAATATTTGGAACTTTTTTTCCGTGCTTTTCTAAACCGGTAGCCACGTTCCGCAGCGCAGGACCGCGTGCAGCTCCAGGTCCGGCGAGACCACCAGTGCATCGGCGCGCAGACCGCGGCGCAGGGCACCCACTTCATCGGCGAGCCGCAGCACGTCTGCGGGCACCGCAGTGGCAGCACCCACGGCGTCGGCGAGCGGCACACCGGCAGCGACAGCCGTGCGTACGCACTGGAGCAGCGTGGCGGTGCCGCCGGCCAGCGTGCCGTCGGGCAGGCGGGCCGTCCCGTTCCCCACCACGACGTCGGCAGAGCCAAGCCGGTAGGTGCCGTCGCCCAGCCCGGTGGCCGCCATGGAATCACTCACGAGGGCCACGTTGGCACCGCCTACAAGCTCGAAGACGGTGCGTACGAGGGCGGGGTCCAGATGCGCCCCGTCGGCGATCAGCTCCACCACGGCCGCCCCGCTGCGCGCGGACCGCAGGCTCGCTGCGACTGCGCCGGGGGAGCGGTGGTGCATCGGATCCATGCCGTTGAACAGGTGCGTCACCGTGGGGCGGGGAGCGTAGCCGCCGAAGCCGGCCTCTTCCATTTCCTCCCGGGCGGACTCCAGTGACTCGGCAGCAACGGGGTCCGCGGCGGCGGTATGCCCCAGCGACGGCGTCACGCCGTGCAGGACCAGGCGGTCCACCAGATCGTCTGCTCCGGGGAGCTCGGGAGCATAGGTCATGGTGACCAGTTCGCTGTCCGCGGCCTCTATCAGCTCATCCACGAAGCCCGGGTCCGGCGGGATCAGGAACCTCGGGTCCTGCGCGCCGCAGCGCTCCGGCGCGAGGAACGGCCCTTCGGCATGGATTCCGGCAATGAGCCCTTCCCTCGCCAGGGCCCCGAGCCGTGCGGCAGCAGCAAGCAGGTCCGGACGGGACGCGGATACCGTGCTGGCGAGCAGCGTGGTGGTTCCCGCCGAATGCAGGAAGGCAGCTGCCCGCCGCATTCCCCCGGCATCGGAGCTGGTGAAATCGCTTCCCGCTGCGCCGTGGCAGTGCAGGTCCACGAGTCCGGGAAGGATGAGCGAACCGGCCGGCAGGGGCGCGGGCTCCGGCCAGCCGGCGTCGTCAAAACCGCCGGCCGGGCCGGCGTAGGTGATCCGGTCCCCGACAAACGCGAGTGCGCCGTCGGGAACCAGCTCGTCCGGGGTCAGCAGGCTGCCTCGGAGGTAGCCGCGGTCCCGGCTGCGCGCTGTGGGGTTCATGCACCGATTCTAGGCATGTTGCCCGGCGGCCGGGAGCGGGGCGGGGGAGTCAGAAGAGGCGGGAATCCCGGTCATCCACGCCGCGCATCGCGTCGTAGTCGAGCGTGAGGCAGGTGATCCCGCGGTCCTCGGCCAGCACCCGGGCCTGGGGCTTGATCTGCTGGGCGGCGAAAATACCGCGGACCGGAGCCAGCAGGGGGTCCCGGTTGAGCAGTTCCAGGTAGCGGGTCAGCTGCTCCACGCCGTCGATGTCTCCACGGCGCTTCAGTTCCACGGCCACCGTGGCGCCCGTGGCGTCGCGGGCCAGGATGTCCACGGGGCCGATGGCCGTCATGTATTCCCGGCGGATCAGCGTGTGGCCCTCGCCCAAGCGGTTGATCTGTTCGGCCAGCAGGCGCTGCAGGTCTGCTTCCACGCCGTCCTTGATGAGGCCGGGATCGGTTCCGAGGTCATGGGAGACGTCAGAGAACCGCTCGTGGATGCTGATGATCAGGCGGTCGTCGGTCTTCGCGCTTTGGACGTTCCAGACTTCCGTGACGCCGGCTTCGGCGTCCGTCTCGTCCGGTTCGAGGCTGCGCATGGTAGCCGGCGGGCTCATCCAGTTCAGCGGTTTGTAGGATCCGCCGTCGGAATGGATCAGGACGGAACCGTCGGCCTTCACCATGAGCAGCCTTACGGCCAGGGGCAGATGGGCACGGAGGCGGCCGACGTAGTCAACGGAGCATCGGGCTATTACTAAACGCACAGTTGCACTTTACCGGCTGAACTGCGGCAAAATGACTTCTATGCCCCGTTCGAACCATCCCCGCCGCACGCCTGCCGCCGGCAGTGCTGCCGGCCGGAACGCCCGCCGCAAGTGGGCTTCCGCCCCGCCGGAAGGGGATCTGGAACGCACGCGTGCCGGTATTCCGCGCCGTGAAAGCGGTCCCGACGGCGAATGGTCGGTGCGGCAGATCACGGCCGGCAACGCCGCAAAGGACTATCGGTGCCCCGGCTGCGGGCAGATCATCCCGCCCGGAACCGCGCACCTCGTCGTGTGGCAGGAAGACTCGCTGCTGGGCCGCCAGACAGCCGTCGAGGGTCGGCGGCACTGGCACAACCACTGCTGGCGGATCCGCCGCAGATACTGACGGGCTACTGCCGGTCCTGCCGGGCGATGAAGACTTCCTTGAGCAGCAGCAGGGTGGCGGCCGCCGTCGGGATGGCTATCAGCGCCCCCAGTACTCCCAGCAGGCTGCCGCCGGCAATCACGGCGATGACGGCGACGGCGCCGGGCACTGCCACGGCCCGCTGCATCACGCGGGGGGAGACGAAGTAGGCCTCGAACTGCAGGTAGGCCATGTAGAGGATGGCAAAGACCACCGCCGTCTGCCAGCCCTCCGTCAGGGCCACCAGTGAGACCAGCACGAGCGCTATGGGCGGGCCCACCAGCGGGATGAATGCGAGCAGCGCCACCAGGAAGGCCAGCAGCACCGAGAACGGCACGCCGGTGATGGTCATCACGATGAAGGCATAGGTGGCGTCCAGCAACGCGACCAGGCCCTGGCCGATCACGTAGTTGCCGACGCTGCCGGTGATTTCCTCTGAGAGGGCCTCCACCCGGCGGCGGCGGCTGCGCGGGGCAAGCCGGTAGGCCCACTTCTTCATCGACGGAAGGGAGGCCAGGAAGTACAGGGTCAGGACCAGGATGATCAGGGCACCGAACAGGCCGTTGGCAATCACCGTCCCCACGCTGAGGACCCCGCCGAAAATGCCGCCCACGGCGGAGCTGTTGGAGAAGAAGCTGCCGACTTCCTGCTCGATGCGGTCACGGATCTGGAACTGCTTGTCGATGTTGACGAAGAAGTCCGAGGCAAGGAAGTTGTTGATGTAGCCCGGAGCGTTGGCGATGATTTCCGTCGACTGGCTGACGATGGTGGGGATCAGCGTCGCAAAGAAGGCCGTAACGACGCCGGCGAGCACCAGCACGGTGATGGCGATGCCGGCGGGGCGGGGGATCCGCCGCGCGGCCAGCCAGCGGACCACCGGATCCAGCCCCAGGGCAATGAACAGGGCGGCGCCGATCCAGACCAGCAGCTCGCCGACGTTGGTGATGACGAAGAACAGCAGCAGGGCCAGGCCAACGCCGACCGTGAGCATAAAACCAAAGTAGATGGGATGGGCGCGGAGGCTCCCGCTTTCCGGGTCATGCCCCTGCCCGCTGCCGCTGACGCTGAGCCGTTCATCGGGAAGCCGCTCGTCCTCGTCGACCGTAATCTCCGGACCGGCTGCGTCCTCGGGCGGAAATTCGAAGCGCGGCCGCGGCCGGGCGCCGGGAACGCCGTGGCGCAGACTGTAGCGGACACGGTCCGCAGCGGTGGAAAGGAATCCGGGCAGAGGGGTGCGGGGCGCATTCCCGTCAGGGGCATTCCCGTCCGCCGCTTTTTTGTCCGCAGGGCCGGGGAGCGGCGCGTGGACGGGCACGTCCTCGTTATCGCTCATTTCGCGCGTTTCTCCTCTGCCTGATTGGGCTGCCGATACGAACCGAAACCTTACCAGCCGGCGCGCCGCCGAAACCGTTTTCCGCTTACGCGCATCCGGCGGTAACCGCGCCGGTTCATCACCCGAATGGGTGCTCTGGAGGGATTTCGTTACCATTGGGTTACCAAGTGCCAGGACATCAATGACCAGCTGCGAATTAGCCGCCGCATTCCGGCGCCCGCGTTCGGGCCTGCCGGTTCGGAAAATCCGCCGCCCTGCCATGTCATTTGCCCAGACTGAAGATAGGTAAGTTGTGCGAAACAAATTTGCGGTTCCGCTGATCGTCCTCGGGGTGCTGCTGATGCTGATAGGCATTGGCCAGCGCACGTTCTGGGCGCCACCCGAGACACAGTCGGTTTCCATGGAAGCCGAGGGCACCGCGGGTGCCGTGGTCACCGTACTGGAACCGGAACTGCTGGCCGAATACTCCGACGGCGTGGACATCACCGTCCGTTCGGATGCTCCCTTCACGCTGGCGGTTGGCCGGGCCAACGATGTCCAGGCATGGGTGGCCGACGCCGCCGCCACCCGGCTTAGTCCGGGAGACGGCAACTCGGACCTAACCGTCGGCACCGACAAGACCGGCAAGACCGCTCCGAATCCTGCCGGTTCTGACCTCTGGGTCATTGAAGAGTCCGGTGAAGGCGAACTGTCCTACGACTGGGAGGCGCCGGGCGAGGGCGACTGGCGGATGCTGCTCGCCACGGACGGCACCGCTGCCGCCCCCACCGACGTGACCCTGACCTGGGAGAATGACGCCACCCGTCCGTTCGCCGTGCCGCTGATTGTCATCGGTGCCCTGCTGGCCGTCCTGGGCCTGGCCCTCGCCTTCCTGCGCAGCGGCTCCGACGGTCCGCGACGCAGCAGCCGCCGCAGCGCCGGTCCGGAGACCGGGCCTGCTGACAAGCAGCCCAGCGTCTCGGGAACGACGTCGGCCTTCACCGCCGCGGCCCCGAACCGCCGTCGTCCGGCCTTCCTGGCCGCTGCCGCCGCCGCCGTTCTGGCAGCGGGCTCTGCCCCCGCAGCGGCGCTGGCTGCCGACGAGTCCGCCGCCGGGAGCCAGCCGGTAATTGTGGATTCCCAGCTGACCCGCATCCTGGATTCCGTGGCCGGCACGGTCGAGGCGGGCGACGCGGCCAAGGATGCGTCGATGCTGAAGCCGCGCGTCGGCGGGGCCGCCTACGCCATGCGTGCTGCGAACTACGCCGTGGCCGCGAAGTCCGCCGACCATGAAGCCCCAGTGCCGGTGGCCGCGGAAACGCTGCGGACCCAGTCGATCGGCACCGCCGCCGACTGGCCGCGCACCGTCGTCGCTGTGACCCAGGGCGAGGAAAACCCGGTGCCCCAGGCGCTGCTGCTGGTCCAGGACTCGGCCAGGGACAATTACAAGCTCGTTTCCGCTGTCCAGATGCTGCCTGCCAGCACCTTCCCGCAGCCGCCCGCTGCCACCGAAGGCTCGGCCCAGATTCCCGCAGACTCGGACAACGGACTGGCCATGTCGCCGCAGGACGCCGTCGCTGCGCTGGCAGACTCCCTGACCAATCCGGAGGGCGAGAACAAGGACACCTTCGGCGCCAACCGGTTCAGCGAGGACGTGGTCAAGTTCCAGCAGCAGGTGCAGAGCGACCCGAAGAATGAGTTCGCCACCAACACGTTCCAGCATGCCGCCGATCCGAAGGAAACGTACGCACTGCGGACCGAGGACGGCGGGGCCATCGTGTTCGGCTACCTGTCCAACACGTTCTCCAGCACACCCAAGGAAGCCGGCGACTCGGTCAACCTTGAAGGCACCGTCTACCAGGCATTGACCGGCGAGACGAACACCGACAAGGGCATCGACGTCACCCACGGCGAAGCCGTAATGCTTTACGTTCCGGCTTCCGGCGGCACCAGCCAGGCCTTGGTAGTGGGTGCAGCGCAGGAACTGCTGTCCGCGAACCTTTTGTAGGAGGAAGCGTTGGGCTTGCCGGTGGACGGGCGAGGCGTAATAAGGTGAAGAAATGAGCACACCGAACCATCGCCCGTCACCGGCAGCCCCCTCCTCCATGAACCTGCGGGGTGCAGTTGACCTCTCCGCCCTCAAGGCACGTTCCACGGCCCCGGCGGCCCCCGCAGCCCCGGGCGGAGCTGCCCCCGGAGCCGCTCCCGCGCCGTCACCGTTCGTGGTGCAGGTCTCGGAACAAACCTTCCCCCAGATTGTCCAGCTTTCCGCCGAAGTTCCGGTGGTCATTGACCTGTATTCCGATGCGAGCCCCGACTCGCAGCAGGTCTCCGCAATCCTGGCGTCCATCGCCGTGGAACAGAACGGCCGGATGCTGCTGGCACGGGTGGACGCGGAAGCTTACCCGCAGATTGCACAGGCCTTCTCCGCCGTCACCGTTCCCACCGTGGCCGCAGTGATCAAGGGCCAGCCGGTGCCGCTCCTGGACCGGCCGATGCCGGAGGAACAGATCCGTGCCCTGGTCGGCGAGCTGATGCAGGTGGCCGCCGCCAACGGTGTCAACGGGTCCCTTGAAGGCGGTACCCCGGAAGAGGCGCCGGAAGCGCCGCTGCCCCCGCTCCACCAGGAAGCCTTCGACGCCATCAACGCCGAGGACTACGACGCCGCGGCTGCGGCCTACCGCCGGGCACTTGCCGAGCAGCCTGCCGACGCGGAGGCCAAGGCCGGCCTGGCGCAGGTGGAACTCATGGCCCGGCTTCGCGACGCTGACGCGGAGGCCGTCCGCCGGGCGGGCGCCGAGGAGCCTGACAATGTGCAGGCGCAGCTTGCCGTCGCGGACCTGGACATTGCCGGCGGGCACGTCGAGGACGCCTTCCGCCGGATCACCGGCCTGATCGGCAGGGTGCACGGCGAAGACCGTGAAACAGCCCGGCTGCGGCTGCTTGACCTCTTCGAAGTGGTGGGCATCGCCGATCCACGGGTCACCAAGGCCCGTTCCGCCCTCGCCCGGGCACTGTTCTAGGCTGCGGGGCCTTTCCTTGGATACGTCATCGCTTTTTGACCCCGTCACCCTGCGCGGAATGGAGCTGGCCCACCGCGGATGGGTGGCCGCCATGTGCCAGTATTCCGCGGACGCCGCCCATGCGCCCGGCGTACCCAATGACTGGCACCTGATGCATCTGGGCTCCTTCGCCGCCGGCGGGGCCGCCCTGATCATCACCGAGGCCGCTGCGGTCCAGCCGGAAGGACGGATCAGCCCGCAGGACGCCGGGATCTGGAACGAGGCGCAGGCCGCGGCCTGGCAGCGCATCACGGATTTCGTGCACCGGCACGGCGCCGTCCAGGCGCGCATCGGCATCCAGCTGGCCCACGCCGGGCGCAAGGCCTCCACCTATGCTCCGTTCGCTGCCGGCACCGGCAGCGTGCCGCTGTCCGACGGCGGCTGGCAGACCGTCGGCCCGACGGCGGGCCCGTTCGGCAACTACGCGGCTCCCGCCGCCCTGGATGAAGCGGGTATCCGGCAGATAATCCGCGACTTCGCCGATGCGGCTGTCCGCTCGGTCGACGCGGGCTTCGACGCCATCGAAATCCACGGCGCGCACGGCTACCTGCTGCACCAGTTCCTCAGCCCGCTGGTCAATACCCGCACCGATGCGTGGGGCGGGGACGAGGCGGGGAGGAACCGGCTGACCCTCGAGGTCGTCGACGCGGTACGGGCTGTGATTCCCGATTCCATGCCGCTGCTGCTGCGGATCTCCGCCACGGACTGGATGCCCGGGGGAGTGGACGCCCAGTCCTCGGTCGTCCTGGCGCGGGCAGCGCGGGAACACGGAGTGGATCTGGTGGATGTTTCCACCGGCGGAGCCGTTCCCGGGGCCACGATCCCCGTCGGACCGAATTACCAGGTGGAGTATGCCGAAGCGGTCCGGCACGGCGCGGGAGTGCCTACCGCCGCCGTCGGACTCATCGATTCCGGTACGCAGGCGGAGGCGATCCTGCAGGCCGGTGCCGCGGACGCGGTCCTCATTGCCCGTGCCGCGCTGCGGGATCCGCACTGGTGGATGCGCGCAGCGGCGGAGCTGGACGCCAAGCTGCCCTGGGTGCCGCAGTACGAGCGGGCCGCACGTCGCGGCATGTTCTAGCCGGTACGGCGGTGGCTAGGCTATGGCCATGACATCGACACCGGATCCCGTCCCGGCTCTCGCCGTCCGGGGACTAGCCAAGCAGTTCGGCCGGAAGACTGCCGTCAACGGCATCAGCCTCGAAGTGCCGCAGGGCTCGTTCTACGGGCTGGTCGGCCCCAACGGAGCCGGCAAGACCACCCTGTTGTCGCTGGCCACCGGGCTGCTGCGTCCGGACGCGGGCTCCGCCTGGGTACACGGCACCGATGTGTGGGCCCGTCCCTTGGAGGCCAAGCGGTTGATGGGAATACTGCCGGACGGTGTCCGGCTCTTTGACCGGCTGACCGGCGAACAATTGGTGACGTACGCCGGCCTGCTTCGCGGGATGGACCGGGAAACGGCGCATTCCCGCACGAAGGACCTGCTGGCCGCCATGGATCTTGCTGCCGATGCAGGCACCCTTGTGGTGGACTACTCCGCCGGCATGACCAAAAAGGTGGCCCTGGCCTCGGCCCTGATCCACGCTCCCCGCCTGCTGGTGCTGGACGAACCGTTCGAAGCAGTGGATCCCGTCTCGGCCGCCAACATCCGCGACATCCTCTCCGACTATGTCGCCGCCGGCGGCACGGTGATTGTTTCCAGCCACGTTATGGACCTGGTCCAGCGGATGTGCGACCACGTGGCCGTAGTGGCCGGCGGAAACCTGCTGGCCGCGGGAACGCTGGACGAGGTCCGCGGCGACACCAGCCTGGAGGACCGCTTCGTTTCACTGGTCGGCGGGCGCACCCGCGCGGAGGGGCTGGAATGGTTGCGCACCTTCTAAGGCTGAAGCTGCTGCTGCTGCGCAACTCTTTGAAGCGCAGTCCCTGGCAGTTGGTGGGGATCATACTCGGCGGCCTGTATGCGCTGTCCCTGCTGGTTGTCCTGGCGGGAGCCCTGTTCGTTTTCGGAGCCGATCCGGCCCTTGCCCGGACTGCGGTGATCCTGGCAGGGAGCACAGCCGTGGTTGCCTGGGCAGTGATTCCCGTGGCATCGTCGGGACTGGACCTGACCCTGGACCCGGCGCGCTTCACCACCTATGCCGTCCCGGTGCCGCAGCTGCTCGCGGGTCTGGCCGCGGGCGGGCTCATCGGCATTCCGGGCGCCGTCACGCTGCTTGCCGTGCTGGCGCAGGCCGCAAGCTGGTACCGCTCGCCGGCTGCGCTGGCCGCAGCGCTTGTACTCTCGGCCGTTGCAGTCTTCACGTGTCTTATCGCCGCCCGGGTGGCCGTGGCAGCAGCCGTCTCCCTGACCGGCTCCCGCAGGTTCCGCGAATTCACCGGACTGCTGATGATCATTCCGCTTGTTCTGCTGGGGCCCATCATTGCCGGTGTTGCCGACGGGATCCGGGCCGGCGCAGAGTTCCTTCCAGGCCTCGCCGAGGTGCTGTCCTGGACGCCGCTGGGCGCGGTGTGGGCGGTCCCCGGAGACATTGCCATTGGCCACTACGGTGCTGCTGCGGCGAAGACCCTTATCAGCGCGGCCTTCCTGGCACTGCTGGTGCTGGCTTGGAAAACCCTGCTGCTGAGGGCCCTGGTCCGCCCGCCGCAGGCCGGGGCCGGGCGCAAGGCTGCAGGCCTGGGGCTGCTCGCCCGTTTCCCGGCAACTCCCACCGGTGCCGTGGCCGCCCGGTCGCTGATTTACTGGCTGCGGGACCCGCGCTACAGTGCTTCGCTGCTGATCCTCCCGCTGCTCGTTGTGGTCCTGCTGTTCGCGGGCAACAACGCCGGCGCGGAGGCGGGCCTGATGGTGCCGCTGGCGTTGGGCCCGCTCGTGGCTTTTATGCTGGGCTTCTCCATCAGCGCGGACGTTTCCTATGACAGCACGGCGTTCGCGCTGCATCTGGCCACCGGCGTGTCCGGACGGGCGGACCGCGCGGGCCGGGCACTCGCCTGCGCAGTGCTGAGCGTGCCGGCCGTGCTTGCCGCAGCCGTCCTGCCGGCGGCCCTGACCGGGCACGCTGACCTCATAGCCCCCGTCCTGGGGGTTTCCCTGGCGGCCCTGATGATCGGGCTGGGGGTCTCCAGCGCAGTGTCTGCGCGCTACACCTACAACGTGCCGCTGCCGGGGGAAAACGCATTCAAGACCCCGCCCGGTTCCACCGGCCGGGCCCTGCTGGTGCAGGGTGCCTTCAGCCTCGTGACCTTTGCGTTGCTGGTCCCTGTGCTCGTTCCGGGAGTGCTCGCCGTCGTGCTGGAAAGCACTCTGTGGGGAGTTGTGACACTGCTCGCGGGACTGCTGCTGGGTGCGGCGGTGCTGATCCTCGGGATCCGGCTGGGCGGACGGTGGCTGGACGCGCGCGGGCCGGAACTGCTGCAGCAGGTCTCCATCAACAAGTAGTCGGCGGGTACTAAGATGGAACGCATGAGCCTGCCTCCCGATCCTTTCGAAAACGATCCCCGCCGCCTGGATGACAACGGTACGTCCACGGCCACCATCGAGCGCGAAGAACTGCGCGAAGAGCTGGAACCCGGCGACAGCGAACGCTTTGCCCACTATGTGCGCAAGGAAAAGATCATGGAATCGGCGCTTTCGGGCGAACCGGTTATTGCCCTGTGCGGCAAGGTCTGGACACCAGGCCGGGATCCCCAGAAGTTCCCCGTCTGCCCCACCTGCAAGGAAATCTACGAGGGCCTGCGTCCCGAAGGCGACAACCCCAAGGGCAAGAAGTAGTTCGTCGCTCCGTTTCCCAGCCTTCCTGTGTGAAGGCAGTTAGTCCTGATGCCTGCATGACCTATGTGTTTACGCCTGCGCCCGTGCGCAGTCGCTCAGCGCTGCGCCCGTCCGGTGCCCGCACGGCAACAACCAATCGAGAAATGAGAAAGGTTGCGTTCCCCGCGTGAGTTCCGAAACCCTGTTCGGCGCCGGTGCGTCCCTGCCGCCCGCCTACCCCGAGCGCGCCGCCTGGGGCACCGCCCCGAAGCTCCGTCAGTGGCAGGCGGAGGCGCTGGAGAAGTACTTCGCATCCAATGCCAGCGACTTCCTCGCCGTCGCCACCCCCGGCGCCGGTAAAACCACCTTCGCCCTGCGTGTGGCCAACGAGCTGGTGGAGCGTGGAATCGTCAACCGCATCACCGTTGTCGCCCCCACGGACCACCTGAAAAGGCAGTGGGCCGACGCCGCCGCGAAGGTTGGCCTGGCCATCGACCCGAACTTCAAGAACGCCGACGGACGGCACGGGCACGGCTTCATCGGCGTGGCCGTCACCTACGCGCAGGTGGCGTCCAAGCCCATGCTGCACCGTGCCAAGACCGAGGCAGCCCGCACCCTGGTGATCCTGGACGAGATCCACCACGGCGGTGACGCCCTGTCCTGGGGTGACGGCATCCGCGAAGCGTTTGAGCCGGCCGTCAAGCGGCTTTCCCTGACCGGTACGCCGTTCCGCTCGGACACCGCCGCCATTCCGTTCGTGGAGTACGTCGAGGACCGGGACGGCATCCGCCGGTCCAAGGCGGACTACACCTACGGCTACGGGCAGGCGCTGAAGGACCACGTGGTCCGCCCGGTGATGTTTATGGCCTATTCCGGGCAGATGCGCTGGCGGACCAGCGCCGGTGACGAAATGGCTGCGTCGCTGGGCGAAGCCGCGGTGACCAAGGACATCACGGCGCAGGCCTGGCGCACCGCCCTGAACCCCACCGGAGAGTGGATCCCCGCAGTGTTGGCCGCAGCGGACCGCCGCCTCACCGAGGTCCGCCGGTCCGTGCCCGACGCCGGCGGGCTCGTGATCGCAACGGACCACGACGACGCCCGTGCCTACGCCGGCTGGCTGAAGAAGATCATGGGCGAATCACCCACGGTCATCCTGTCCGACGATGCCAAGGCCTCGGAAAAGATCGAGGAATTCTCCGCCGGCACCCAGCGCTGGATGGTAGCCGTGCGGATGGTGTCCGAAGGCGTGGACGTGCCGCGCCTCGCCGTCGGCGTGTATGCCACCTCCACGGCCACCCCGCTGTTCTTCGCACAGGCCGTGGGGCGTTTTGTGCGTGCCCGCAAGCGCGGCGAGACGGCGTCGGTGTTCCTGCCCTCCGTGCCGAACCTGATGGCGCTGGCCAACCAGATGGAAGTCGAACGCGACCACGCGCTGGACCGCCCGGACAACCATCTGGAGGAGGAAGGCTTCGGCCTCGAGGACAGCCTGATGGAGGCGGCCAACCGGGAGGAAAAGGCCTCCGGCGAGCTGACCAAGCAGAAGTTCGAGGCCCTGGAATCCCAGGCGTCCTTCGACCGCGTACTGTTCGACGGCGGCGAGTTCGGCACCGGGGGTGCGCTGGGCAGCGAGGAAGAGCAGGATTTCATCGGCATCCCCGGTCTGCTGGACGCGGACCAGATGAGTACGCTGCTGCGCCAGCGCCAGCATGAGCAGCTTTCCCGCAGGGGCCGCCGTTCCGGTGCCGCCGCTGAGGCAGCCCCCGCGGAAGCCCCGGAAGTGGTGGACCACCGCCGGCTGACCGAACTGCGGGGTGAGTTGGCGAAGAACGTTTCCGCCTGGTCCGCCCGCTCCGGCATGCCGCACGGCGTGGTGCACAGCGAGCTGCGCCGGATCTGCGGCGGACCGCCCGTGGCCCAGGCCAACGAGGAACAGCTCAATAAGCGGCTGAAGAAGCTGCAGGACTGGTTCATCGGCCGGAAGTAGCTCCGGCAGTAGGGAACAGCAACAGGGAACAGCAGAGGGCCGGCCGCAGCAGCGGCCGGCCCTCGCTTTGCGCCCTTGCTACAGGTCGATGATCTCCACGCCGGCGTCTTCGAGTTCGGCCCAGGCCGCGAGCGTGGTCTCGCGCTTGATGCCGCGGCACAGCTCCGGGATCACCGCGGTGGTGTACCCGGCAGCGATGGCGTCCAAGGCGGTGGCGCGTACGCAGTAGTCAGCGGCAAGGCCCAGCACCACCACCTCGTCCACGTCGTTGTCCCGCAGCCAGTCGTCCAGGCTCAATGTCTCGGCGTCTGTCTCCGGCTCGGCTTCCGGCTCCCCGAGGGGCACCTCAACATCCGGCGCCAGGACGCCCTCAAAACCGGAATACGCGGCTTCGTACTGGCCCTTGCGGAAGAAGGCATCCACCAGTTCGGTGTCCAGGTCCGGGTGCGGCTGGGCGCCGGGGGTGCCGGCCACGCAGTGCCTCGGCCAGGAGTCCACGAAGTCCGGCATTTCAGAGAAATGCGCACCGGGATCGATGTGCCAGTCCTGGGTGGCGGCGACCAGATCGTACCGGCCGGCGGAGGTTTCCACGTAGTCGGTGATTTCCCCCGCGAGGTCCGCCCCGCCGGCCACAGCCAGCGAGCCGCCTTCGCAGAAGTCGTTCTGCACGTCGACAATTATCAGGGCGCGGGCCATTGCTTACTCCTCGTATTCGGTGGGGATGGCCGGCTCGCCGCGCTGCAGGCGGTTCACCGAGGTTGGCAGTTCGGCAAGGGACGCCGCGTGCCGCTGGGCAGCACGCGTCACGGCCTCCGGTCCCGTCCAGCCGGGCAGGACTTCGCCGTCGGCCACGAACTGGTGCAGCAGCGTACGGTCGTTGCCGTCGTCCGCCGGCGCGTGGCCGATGCCGATCACCTCGGCGGTTGCCGTGCCGTGTTCGTCCAGCCGGCGCAGTGCGTACTTGCGCCCGCCGAGCGAGACCTTGTTTTTCGCGGCCTTGGCCACGGAGACGAACTCGTGGTCCTCTCCCTCGCGGCTGACCAGTTTGTAGACCATGCCTGCGGTGGGCGCCCCGGAGCCGGTGACCAGGGAGGTGCCGACGCCGTAGGCATCCACGGGAGCCGAGGCCAGGGCCGCTATCGCAAACTCATCGAGGTCGGACGTGACCATGATGCGCGTTTTGGTGTTGCCCAGCTCGTTGAGCAGGTCGCGGACCCAGCGGGCCTGCGCCACAAGGTCGCCGGAATCCAGCCGCACGCCGCCCAGCGCCGGTCCGGCCACTTCCACCGCGGTGCGGACCCCCTGCTCGACGTCGTACGTGTCCACCAGGAGGGAGGTGCCAAAGCCCAGCGACGCCGTCTGCGCGGTGAAGGCTTCCTTCTCGGAATCGTGCAGCAGGGTGAAGGAATGCGCGGCCGTGCCCACGGTTTTCAAGCCGTAGCGCAGGCCTGCCTCGAGGTTGGACGTGCTGTCGAAGCCGGCGATCACAGCCGCGCGGGCCGCGGCCACGGCGGCTTCCTCATGGGTGCGGCGCGAACCCATCTCGATGCAGGGACGTCCGTCGGCTGCAGAGGTCATGCGGGATGCTGCGGAGGCAATGGCACTGTCGTGGTTGAGCATGGACAGGATCATGGTTTCGAGGATGCAGGCTTCGCCGAAGGTGGATTCAACGATCAGCAGGGGGGACTGCGGGAAGTACGCCTCACCCTCGGCGTAGCCGTAGATGTTGCCGGAGAAGCGGAAGTCCGCGAGCCACTCAAGCGTGCGTTCGTCCACCACGTTGGTCCTGGCCAGGAAGTCCAGCTGCGGTTGTTCGAAGCGGAAATTCTCCAGGGCTTCAAGAATGCGGCCCGTTCCGGCCGCGATGCCGTAGCGGCGGCCTTCCGGCAGCCGCCGGGCAAAGACTTCGAACACGGACCGGCGGGAAGCCGTACCCGAGTGGAGGGCGGCCTGGAGCATGGTGAGCTCGTAGTGGTCCGTATAAAGGGCTGAATTCGGGGTGTGCCGGACGGCGGGACTGTTCACAGGCAAAACTCTAACCCGCGGATCCCCATTGAGTAGAAGGCTGCACGGTGGAGGATCGCAAACCGATTCCTCACTACAATTGGACCCATGGCTACCAGCACCGCGCCCGGAACCGACACCCTGACACGTGAGGAGACGGATACCCTCACGTCTTCGGACGTTCCCTGGGTCGTGATTGTCTGGAACGACCCGGTTAATCTCATGAGCTATGTCAGTTACGTCTTCCAGAGTTATTTCGGCTATTCGGAGTCCAAATCCCACAGGCTCATGCTGGAGGTCCACCAGGCCGGGAAGTCCGTAGTGGCCACCGGATCCCGGGAATCCGCGGAACGCGATACCGTCGCCATGCATTCCTACGGACTGTGGGCTACCTTCCAGAAGGCGGACGCGGCCTAGCGCCGCCTGCACCGCCCGACCCTGAACACAGAACAGAAACGGATATTCGTGGCCACCGGCTTCAAGCTCACCCGTAAGGGCATTACCGCCAACCTGGAACCGGGGGAGCGGGACCTGCTCCGCAAGCTCTTCTCCGATGTGCAGTCCTTGCTGGAACCCGACACTGCCGCGGATGCCGATCCCCTCGCGGCCATGGTCGGCATCGACCCGTCGGCGGCCGTTCCGGATGACTCCGCCCTGCTGAGGCTCCTCCCCAACGGCACCACGGGGAACGACGACGACGCCCTGGAGTTCCGGCGGTTCACGGAACGGACGCTGCGCGAATCAAAACAAGCCGCCCTGCGCGCCGCCGCGCTGCAGCTGGAGACGGCACCGCTTCGACTGGACACCGAGCAGGCGCAGCTCTTTGCCCGCGCCTTGAACGATGTCCGGCTGGTGCTGGCCGACCGCCTGGGCCTGGAAAATGATGAAGACGCCGAGCGGCTGCACGACATCACCGATCCGTCCAAGGCGGAGGACCTGGACGGCTACCTTGCACTCGTGTACAACTTCGTCACATGGCTGCAGGAGACACTGATGCAGGCGCTGCTCGGCTCCCTGAACTGACTAGGACTCCATGGCACCGGCAGCCGACTATGTGAGCAACGGCACGGGGCGGTGAATGTGCCCGCGCGCGGGGGAGGACTATGGTCGTTACATTATGAGTTCGAACCCGGCCAGCCCCTCCACCCATCCACTGGGCACGTCTGTGCACGAAACAGTCCGGGTCAAGGACCCGGACGCCCCGATCGGCATCTTTGACTCCGGTGTCGGCGGGCTGACAGTGGCACGCGCGGTCCTTGACCAGCTGCCCAACGAAGCCGTCATGTACGTGGGGGATACCGCCAACGGACCCTACGGCCCCCTGCCGATCGCCGAAGTACGGGCCAAAGCGCTGGGTGTGATGGACGAACTGGTGGATTCCGGCGTCAAGCTCCTGGTGATTGCGTGCAACTCCGCCTCCGCAGCCGTCCTGCGCGACGCCCGTGAGCGCTACACGCACCGATACGGCATCCCCGTCATCGAGGTCATCCAGCCGGCCGTCCGCCGCGCGGTGGCTGCTACCCGGACCGGACGGATCGGCGTCATCGGAACGGCTGCCACCGTTGGTTCGCGGGCCTACGACGACACCTTTGCCGCGGCCCCGCACCTGCAGGTGTCTTCGGTGGCCTGCCCGGCGTTCGTGGAGTTTGTCGAAGCCGGCATCACGTCCGGTCCCGATGTGCTGGCCACGGCGGAGGAATACCTGGCTCCGCTGAAAGACCGGGACGTGGACACCCTGGTCCTTGGCTGCACGCACTACCCGCTGCTCACCGGCGTCATTTCCTATGTCATGGGCGACGGCGTCACGCTCGTGTCCAGTGCCGAGGAAACCGCGAAGGATGTCTACCGCGCCCTGATCTCGCACGGGATTGAACGGCGCTCGCAGACCGCGCCGCAGCATACCTTTGTTGCCACCGGTGACTCCGCCTCCTTCGAACTGCTTGCCCGGCGTTTCCTGGGTCCCGAGGTGCTCAGCGTCCAGCAGGTGGAACATGTGGCCGCGCATTACCCCACAGGCAGCATGGCGCGGGTAACCCCGCAGATGATTGCCGCAGCCCGGGCTGATGCCCCTGAACGCACGGAGGCGCACAGCGGCGCTTCCTGGAACGGCACGGTATGAAACTGACCATTGTGGGCTGCAGCGGATCCTTCCCCGGCCCGGCCTCGCCGGCGTCGTGCTACCTCGTGACCGCCAACGACGGCGTCCGCGACTGGCGGATCCTGCTGGACCTCGGCAACGGTTCGCTGGGTGCGCTGCAGCGCTACATGGACCTGCGGGACATCGACGCCGTCCTGCTGACCCACCTGCATCCGGACCACTGCATGGATTTGTGCGGCCTCCACGTAGCCGTGCACTGGGATCCCTCCGGCTGGAACCGGGACCGGATCAAGGTCTGGGGCCCGGCGGCAACGGCGGACCGGATGGCAACGGCCTACGGGCTGGAGCTGGATCCGGGCATGCACGAGGATTTCGAGTTCTCCAACTGGACCGCCGGCAGTGCAGTGCAGATCGGGCCGTTCACCGTGACCCCCTATCCGGTGCGGCACCCGGCCGAAGAGGCCTACGCCCTGCGCGTGGAGGCCCGCACCGTGGACGCCGACGGCGAACCCGTACTCCGGACCCTGGCCTATTCCGGAGATACGGATTCCTGCCCCGGGCTGGAAGATGCTGCCCGAGACACCGACGTTTTCCTCTGTGAAGCTGCGTTCCATGAGGGCCGCGACGACGCCATCGAAGGCGTGCACCTGACCGGCCGCCGCGCCGGAGAAGCAGCCACCGCAGCGCAGGCCCGGCGGCTGCTCCTCACGCACCTGCCGGTCTGGAACGACGCCAGCGTCAGCGTCTCGGAAGCGCGCGGAACCTACAGCGGGGACCTCGCCGTCGCCGTGGCCGGTGTCTCCTACGACGTCGGCAGCCCCTTCACCGCGCCGCTCGCCGTGCAGGGCGGGGCGAGGGAAGCGGGATAGGCCTGCCGTCAGCGGCCCTTTCCATGTCCGTGCCCGTGTCCATGTCCGTGGCCGGAGCCGGGATCCTGCGGGTAGCTCCGGTCGTTGACGAATTCTTCGGGACGGTACCTGATGAAGTCCGCTTCGCCCAGTCCCAGTGATTCGGCTGCCCGGTCAAGCTGCCGGGGCTCGGCCAGGTTTCCCCAGCGTCCGGTGTCAAGGCGTTCGTCCATGGCCAGCACGGCGCCGACCCGCTCCGCGTCGGTGAAGGTGCAGTGCCCGGTCCGTTCGACGTAGGACTGGCGCAGCAGCGCACCGGCCCCGGCGTCCCGAACCGTCTCCGCGTACTCCTCCATGTACTGAACCGGCGCCAGGATGTCGGCCAGGGTATGCATGGTCAGCACCGGCATCAGGAGGTCTCCGTGCGGGGTCGAGGTGCGGTCCATCCAGTCCAGGGCTTCCGGATCCGGCGCAATGTCCGCGGTGGAGGTGAGGGTATGCAGGTCCCGGCGCAGATCCAGGCCGGCACTGCGGTACAGCGCCTTGACCTGCTGCCGCTGCGCCGAGTCCCGCAGCAGGGAACGGTAATCCACCCCTTCGTTCCAGCCGCTGTCACCGTCTGCGGCGTTGACAATCGAGGCACGCGAGCCGACCACAAACGGGATGGTCTGCAGCAGCCAGTTGTACTGCGCCTCCTGCTGTGCGGCGAAGTCCTTCCGATCCGGTTCCATGTCTCCGCTGAACCAGGTTGGTGTGTTCATCAGGGCCGCCGCCAGTGCCAGCCGGGCCCGGCCCTCCGGCGTCGCCTGTGCCTGCTGTACCGCACCCATCAGGGCATCGATGGTGACGCCCGCTTCCTCGGCGGTGCGGAATCCCGTCAACTGCAGGTCCGTTCCGGGCAGGAGCAGTTCGGCGAGCGCGTGGATGCCGTCCAACTGGTAATTGTTCAGGTTGATTCCGCCGCCGAGCAGCCCGCAGGTGCTCACCGCACCGTCCACGCCGCTGTCCGGGGTTTCGGCGATGAGGCTGCTGACCAGGCCGCCCATCGAGGTGCCGAAGGCGATGGTCCGGACCGGCTCGCCCGCCGCGGCCGAGAAGGCGGCCAAGGTGCCCAATTGGTCCTCGACCGCTGTGCCGAGTGCCCAGCCGGCGGATGCATAGGACGAGGATGCGACCGCGAATCCCCGGGCAGTCAGCGCCTGCGCGGTGGATTCGAAGCCCGGGTCCTCCGCCGGGTTGTCGGGTCCGGGCCGGAAGCCGTGGCTGTAGAGCACCAGCTTGCCGTTCCAGTCCTCCGGCATTTGTGCTGCCCACGTTGCCCCGCCGGGAAGTGTCCCCCCGAGCTCCGTGACGTCAGGCTCCGCCGCTGTTGCCGTTGCCGGGGCCGTTGCCAGGGCCAGCGAAACGGCAACCCCCAAAGATGAAAGTCTGCGCATGTGTGTGCCGATCCTTTCTGCGTCATTGCAGGAGGTCTGGGTCTGACGGTACGGCGCCACCCTAGGAGCCGCGCAGCGGACAGGGAAGGGTGGAAGCGCATTATCGTCGGCGCCCGCCCGCCGGCCGCGAACTGTCCGGCCGATAGACTGGGCCCATGACAACCGCCGCAAACAGCCCTGTTTCCACTTCACCCTCTGCAGCCGTCCGCTCCGACGGCCGTACCCCCGACCAGCTGCGGAGCATCACCATTACCCGCGGCTGGTCGAAGCAGGCCGAAGGTTCGGCACTGATCGAGTTCGGCAACACCCGGGTGCTGTGCACCGCGTCGCTGACTCCCGGCGTGCCGCGCTGGCTCAAGGGCGAGGGCAAGGGCTGGGTCACCGCCGAATACGCCATGCTCCCGCGCGCCACCAACACCCGCAACGACCGCGAATCGGTCAAGGGCAAGCTGGGCGGGCGCACGCACGAGATCTCCCGGCTGATCGGCCGCTCGCTGCGTTCCATCATCGACACCAAGGCCCTGGGCGAGAACACGATTGTCCTTGACTGCGACGTCCTGCAGGCCGACGGCGGCACCCGTACCGCCGCCATCACGGGCGCCTATGTGGCCCTCGCCGACGCCGTGGCGTGGGCCAAGGAAAACAAGCTCATTGCCCGCAACGCCAACCCGCTGCTGGACACCGTAGCGGCGATCAGCGTGGGCATCATCGACGGGGTGCCGATGCTGGACCTGCCGTACGTGGAAGACGTCCGGGCCGAAACCGATATGAACGTGGTGGTTACCGGTTCGGGCAAATTCGTCGAGGTCCAGGGCACCGCGGAAGGCGCTCCGTTCGACCGCGCCGAGCTCGACGCCCTCCTCGACCTGGCCCTGGCGGGTACCGCAGAACTGGCCGTCATCCAGCGGCAGACCCTGGGCCTGGCCTAAATGCCGCAGCCAACAGCGCGTCTGGTCCTGGCCACCCGCAACCCGGGCAAGCTGCGCGAACTGCGGGAACTGCTCCGCGGGCAGGTGCCCGGCCTCGACGTTGACACGCAGGTGATCGACGCCGCCGCGGCCGGTGTCCCCGACGTCGCCGAAACCGGCGTGACCTTTGAACAGAACGCCCTGCTCAAGGCCCATGCGGTAGCCGCAGCCACCGGCCTGCCCGCCGTTGCGGACGATTCCGGGCTGGCCGTTGACGTCCTGGGGGGAGCGCCCGGGATCTTTTCGGCACGCTGGGCCGGCCGGCACGGCGACGACGCCGCGAACCTCGAACTGCTCCTGGCCCAGCTGAGTGACATTCCCGCCGAGCACCGCGGAGCGGCCTTCGTCTGCGCTGCTGCCCTGGCCCTGCCCGACGGCGGCGAGACCGTGGAACGCGGCGAGCTGCGCGGAACACTGCAGGAAGCGCCGCGGGGAGCGGGCGGCTTCGGTTACGATCCGATCCTGCAGCCGTCCGGACTGGACCGCACGTGCGCGGAACTGAGCAGTACGGAAAAGAACGCAATCAGCCACCGCGGCCAGGCCTTCCGCGCCCTGCTGCCTGCCATCGTCCTCGCGCTGGCAGAGGGGACTTCGCACGTTTCCTGACCCGCGGCCGGGTTGTGTGATGTGTCCCAAACACGCCGGGCAAGGCAGCTCCGATTCTTCCCCGCCGGGGGGCCTAGGGCAGAATTGAGCGCGAGATGACTATTACACAAGCCGTTACCCCAGCCACCTCCGTCCTCGCCGAAGCCTCAGGCGACCCCTCAGCCCTTGGGGGTGTGGCGGACTGGGCGGTCGGCATGATGGAAAGCATCGGCGCTCCCGGCGCAGGGCTGGCCATTGCCCTGGAAAACCTTTTCCCCCCGCTGCCGAGCGAAATCATCCTGCCGCTGGCCGGCTTCACCGCCAGCCAGGGCAACTTCTCCATTGCCGCCGCGCTCTTCTGGACCACGCTGGGCTCCGTCGTCGGCGCCCTGGCACTCTACGGCCTCGGCGCATGGTTGGGCCGGAACCGGATGCGCCGGCTGGTCGCGAAGGTGCCGCTGGTGGACCTGGAGGACGTGGACAAAGTGGAGGCCTGGTTCGGGCGGCACGGGAACAAGGCGGTGTTCTTCGGCCGGATGATCCCGCTGTTCCGCAGCCTTATTTCGATTCCTGCCGGCATCGAACGGATGCACCTGCTGACCTTCACGGCACTTACCACTGCGGGCAGCCTGATCTGGAACGCAATCTTCATCGCGGCCGGTTATTACCTGGGCGAAAGCTGGCACATCGTGGAACAGTACGCCGGCGTTTTCCAGAAGATCGTTATCGTGGCGGTAATTGCTGCGGCTGTATGGTTCGTGGTTTCCAAGGTGCGTAGCTCGAGGCGGAAGCAGGCGGCCCGCGGCAATGCCTGAGGCAGGGCTCTGTTTCACCGCAATAGATTTTGAAACAGCCAACGGTTTCCGGGGTTCGCCCTGTTCCGTTGGGCTTGTAAAGGTCCGGGGCGGCCAGGTTGTCGAGGAAGCGTCCTGGCTGATGCGGCCTCCGGAGGGGCACGACTACTTTGACCCGCGCAACGTGCGGATCCACGGCATTGAACCCGAAATGGTGGCGGGGGCTCCGCGCTTCGGTGAACTCTTTCCGGAGATCGGCGCCTTCATCGGCGATGACCTGCTCGTGGCGCACAATGCCGCTTTTGACCTGGGCGTTATCCGTTCCGCGCTTGAGGTTTCCGAGCTGGCCGGACCGGCGTATGACTACACCTGCACAGTGGTCCATTCACGGCGTACTTACCAGCTGCCTTCGCATTCGCTGCCTTTCGCCGCGGAAGCGGCCGGAGTGCCCCTGCTGAACCACCACGACGCCACCGAGGACGCACGCGCCTGTGCCGGGATCATGGTGGATATTGCCCGGCGCAGCGGAGCACAGTCCATGCCGGAGTTTTTCCTGCGCGACGGCCGGCCGGCGTCCCACCTCCCGGCCTACGTGCCGGGGCAGCATCCGCTTTCCAAAGCCACCCGGGACGCACTGGCGCGTGGTACCGGTACGCCGGCTGCGGCAGGCGGCGTCTGGCAGGGCTGGCCTTCGGAAGGCGAGAATCCGCCGCCTAATCCGCTGGCGGACCCGGCGCATCCGCTGTTCGGCCAGACTGTTGTGTTCACCGGCAACCTGGGCATGGCCCGGCAGACCGCCAAGGACCGGGCCGCAGAGGTCGGCGCCCGCACTGCCAGCAACGTCACCCGCGCCACCAGTGTGCTGGTGGTCGGCGACGGTTTCGAGCCCGGGGACCTGCGCAGCGGACGCCTGACCGGCAAGGCACGGCGGGTACTGGACCTGCACGAGCGCGGCCAGCGCATTGAAGTCCTGTCCGAAGCCGAATTCCTGCAGACCCTCGGCGGCATCTGGCCGCGGGCATCACAGTAGCGGCAGTAATTCTCCTAGGGGTCTCCTAGGGGTCTCCTAGGGCGCGACCGTGGCGGCAACGAACCCCGAGGCCAGTTTTTCAATGACGCCGCGTTCCCGCAGCGTCTCAAGGTCGGTCTCCGGAAGGGTGCCGTACCGGGTCCCCAGCAGGCTTCCCGTCACGACGGCGGCCGGTGTGCCGCCCGCCGTTGCGGCGTCCCGGATGGCAGCTCCTGTTGCGGCACTGAGGTTCCCGTCTCCCGCAGCTGCGTCCGCTGCGTCTTCCACGGCCTGTGCGGCGTGCAGCCCGATCGCCAGGGCTTCTTCCGATGTGGGTGTTCCGCCCGAGGTGCCGGCCGCTGCTGCGCCCGCACCGCCGTCGTCGTCCAGTACCGCCTGCAGCCGGTCCGCGAGCTCCGGAACTCCGTTGGCCCGGGCCTGCGCCAGTGCCTCCGTTGCCGCGCTGCGGAGCTTTGCCCCCGGTGCCAGCAGGCCGTGGACCATCGAAGCGAAGACCGCGGCGCTGTGCCTAGCCGAAGGATGTCCGTGCGTCAGCGAGGCAGCGTCAAGGGCCAGCTTGTAGACGGTTTCCGTCTCGACGTAGGGGAGCAGCCCGAACGGAGCCGAGCGCACCAGTGCGGCAGGAGTGTTGACTCCGGTGTTGAGCGGGCGCTGGCGGGTACCCATTTCCCCCGTGGAGAGCGCCTGCAGGACGTCGGGATCCAGGTCTGCGTCCCCCTCGGTTCCGGCCGGCTGCAGCAGCGGCTCCGCATCAATGGGGCGGGGCAGCGGTGACGGACCGTTCTCGGGGAGCGGCAGGCCCCGGCCTCGCATCCAGCGGAGATAGGCCAGCCAGATGCATGCCGTCTCGTCCGCTCCTACTCCCTGATTTGCCCATTCAATGGCTTCAAGCAGCCCGTCGAGGGAATACAGGGCCAGCTGGGTGTCCGCGGTGATCGACGTGCTGGAAGCGGATGCGGGGCCGGAGGCTGCGGCTGCCGCATCGCCCAGTGCGCCGCCGAGCAGGCAGCCGCGGATCTTTGCCGACAGGGCAGCGGAGGAGAGGAAAACAGGGGCGGAATCGGGTTCGGGGATCACTCCTCCAGCATAGGCGCTGGGTCCGGAGCGGTCCGTCGGGCTGCGGTTCCCTGGGCTGGGGCCGGGTGTGGGGCTGGCATAGTCCAGGCAGCACAGCGTCCCAGCATGTGGGGCTGGGGCAGGGACGGGGGCTGGCATGGTCCAGACAGCACAGCGTCCCAGCATGTGGGGACCAAGTGCCCTGGTATGCTCCCACCGGCAACAGCAGCACCATCGGGTGGGATCCTGTGTCCGGGGATAGGTCCAGGCAGCACAGCGTCCCAGCATGTGGGGCTGGAGTGCTCACCTGGGGTCCCACTGGCAACAGCAGAACCACCGGGTGGGACCCTGTGTTCGAGGCCGGGTCCAGGCAGCACAGCGTCCCAGCATGTGGGGCTGGAGTGCTCTCGGGTGGTCCCACTGGCAACAGCAGAGCGCCTCGGTCGGAAAAAGCCCTTCGGTTTGTCGCGATCCCAGCGGTTTGTGACAATTCCTGCGCCGCGCGGTGCGGGGATCCGGACATACTGCGGGGATTCGGACACACTGCGGGGACAATCTGCGGGGATCCGGACATGCTGCAGTATCACCGGGTGGGCCCCTGTGTCCCTGGCGTAAACAGGGCAAATTCAGGAAGTTCACAGCCTGCGCTGACACGGTGGGGTAGTTTGTAGTGAGTTCGCGCATGTCCGCTTCCGCACCGTTCGGTGCAGGCCATGTCGCAGTACCACTTCTGTTCTTATACCGGCGGCCGTGAATCCGGCGTCGCCACCCACACGTTAGGAATCCTTCTTCCATGTCATCTGAGTCCTTACCACTCAGCGGAGCCCGAGCCGTTGTGCCCGCCCGCGATGCAGCGCCTGCGAACGGTGGCTACAACTACGGGTTTGTCGGACGGACGGTAGCCGAGGCTATTGGTTCGTTCCTGCTTCTCTTCGTCGGCATCGGGATTGCCATCTTCGGCAACACCGCCGGCGGCGGCATCGGCTCGCCGCTGGCCTTCGGCCTGGCCCTTGCAGGTGCCATGGCGGCTTTCGGCTTCATTTCCGGCGGCCACTTCAACCCCGCGATCACCCTCGGCAGTGCAGTGGCCGGACGCACGGCGTGGAAGTTCGTCCTGCCGTACATCCTGGCCCAGCTGGTGGGCGCCGTACTCGGTGTTGCAATCCTTTGGGTGGTCATCACCGGCCATGACCAGATCGGTGAGCAGGCCCGCCAGTTCCTGACCGGCACGGCCAACGGTTACGGGGAGCACTCGACAAATCTCTTCCCGCTTCCGAGCGCGCTGCTCATGGAGGTCGTTGGCGCGGCCCTGCTGACCGCCGTCTTCCTCGGCGCAGCATCCCGCAAGGCAGGCACGGGCTCCCGCAAGTCCCTCGCCGTTTCCGGCGCATTCGCCGTCGGCGTGACCTACGCCGTCCTGCTGACCGTCCTTGTTCCCGTCACCAACGGCGGCATCAACCCGGCCCGTTCCACCGCCGTCGCCATCTTCTCCGAAGGCTGGGCACTGGAGCAGCTGTGGCTGTTCTGGGTTGCACCGCTGCTCGGCGCAGTGATTGCCGGCCTCATCTTCCGCAGCGTCGACATGACCATTGACGCACACAGCAACAATGCTGCCGCCGCCCTGGACGAGGATGCGGACGACACCGACACCGTGAAGCCCGTTGCCACCAAGCCGGCATCCGATGCCGGGAGCACGACGCCGGTTGTGGACGAGGAAGCCCGAGGCTTCTTCGACAAGCCCGCAGACGGCACCGGCACAACCCGTCCGGAGGACGGCACGCCGGGCAACCGCGCCTAGGAGCTTAAGCACTAAACAGCAGGACCCCCCGGGGGCAGCGGCACGCGCCGCTGCCCCCGATCCGTTAACTGTCGGAGCCGGGCTGTAGTTTTTAAGACATGCGTTTACTGCACACTTCAGACTGGCACCTGGGCCGTTCCTTCCACGGCGTGGGGATGCTCGACGCCCAGGCGGACTTCATTGACGCCCTGGTGGACACTGTCCGGGAAGAGCGCGTGGATGCCGTGCTGATTGCAGGGGACGTGTATGACCGTGCGCTTCCGGCGGTGGACACCGTGCGCCTGCTGGATTCGGCACTGGAACGCATCACCGGGGCCGGCGCGGTGGTGGTGCTGTCCAGCGGCAACCATGATTCCGCCGCCCGGCTGGGATTTGGCAGCGCACTTTTCGAGC
The DNA here is from genome assembly GCF_025244825.1 of Arthrobacter jinronghuae. Taxonomy (NCBI): domain Bacteria; kingdom Bacillati; phylum Actinomycetota; class Actinomycetes; order Micrococcales; family Micrococcaceae; genus Arthrobacter; species Arthrobacter jinronghuae. Next base: position 2,460,297 of record NZ_CP104263.1, on the reverse strand, counting down.
GGGCCGGCGTGCACCTGCGCACGCGGTATGAGGACATTGCCCGGCCCGTGATCCTGCCCGCCGAGGGCAGGCCGGTGGCCATCTACGGCATCCCGTACCTCGAGCCCCGCCTCGCCGCCGGGGAGCTGGGGGTTGAGGTCCCGAACCACTTCTCCGTCACCGCGGCGGCCGTACAGCGGATCCGCGAAGACATCCTTGCCCGTGAACGTGCGGGCGAACCCGTCGCTTCCGTGGTTACGGCCCATACGTTCGCCAGCGGCGGCATCAGCAGCGACAGCGAACGAGACCTGGCAGTGGGCGGCCTTGGGGCCGTCCCCCTGGACCTCTTCGAAGAGTTCTCCTACACAGCCCTGGGACACCTGCACGGCCGCCAGCAGCTCAGCCCCACGGTCCGCTACAGCGGCTCACCGATCCCGTATTCCTTCTCCGAGGCACGGCAGGCCAAGGGCGGATGGCTGTTGGAGTTCGACGGCGGCGGCCTCGCTTCCGTGGAGGCGGTCACCTGGCCGGCCCGGCGCCGGCTGGCGGTGCTGCGCGGCAAGCTCGAGGACCTGCTGGCGGACCCGGACCTTGCGGAGGCCGAGGAAGCCTACTGCCAGGTCACCCTGACGGACAGCCAGCGGCCGGCCAAGGCCATGGAGCTGCTCCGCACGCGGTTCCCCGACACCCTGGTTCTGGCTTTTGACCCGGAGGGCGGCGCCCGGGGACCGGCCCAGACATACAGCCAGCGGCTGGCAAAGGCCACCGACGATCTCGACATCTGCTGCGGCTTCCTTGAGCATGTCCGCTCGCGCAGTGCAGCGGATGAGGAAAAGGACCTGTTCATCGAAATCCTGAACAAGGTCCGCGAAGCAGAGGCTGCACAGTGAGAATCCACCGCTTGGAAATGCAGGCCTTCGGTCCGTTCGCAGACCGGCAGGCTATCGACTTCGATGAGCTGGGCGCCCACGGGCTCTTCCTGTTGAACGGACCTACGGGGGCGGGGAAGACCAGCGTGCTGGACGCCATCTGCTTCGGCCTCTACGGCACCGTCCCCGGTGCCCGCCAGCAGGGACGCCGGCTGCGCAGCGACCACGCTGCCCAGGACACCCCGCCCGAAGTGGTCTGCGAGTTCAGTTCCGGGGTCCGTCGTTTCGAAGTTGTCCGGAGCCCTCAGTGGGAACGTCCGGCCAAGCGCGCGGGCGGGAAGGGCACGGTCACCGAGCAGGCCAAGACGCTGCTGCGCGAGTTTGTTGACGGCGCCTGGGTCCAGAAGTCATCCCGCAACGACGAAGCGTCTGCGGAGATCACCGAGCTGCTCGGGATGAACCGGGACCAGTTCACCCGCGTGGTGATGCTGCCGCAGGGGGATTTTGCGGCCTTCCTGCGCGCCGATGCGGCCTCGCGCGAGCAGCTGCTGCAGCAGCTCTTCGGCACCTCCCGGTTTGAAGACATTGAACGTCGCCTTAAGGCCGAGCTTGTCGAAGCCACCGACCGCTTTGAGACGGCGCAGGAGCAGTCCGAGCATGTGCTGCGTCGTGCACGTGACGAAATCCGGCGCTACCGCGGCGAAACGGCAGACGGCAGCGGGCCGGATGACGGCGGTGAGGCCGAGGGCGGGGAAACGGAGCTCGAACAGTTCCAGGCGGAGCTCGACTCCCGGACCGCCGCCGCCCGCAAGGAACTCGCGGAGCTGATGACGGCGCGGGAAAGCGCCGAGAAGCACCTGCAGGAATTCGAGCACCGCCGTGCCCGCGGCGTGGCCCTGCAGCAGCTGATCCGGGACGAAGCAGAACATGCCGCGTCCGAAGCGGAGATTGAGCCCCAGCGGGCCGCGCTTGCGACCCACGCTGCCGCTTCCCTGCTGGCAGGCAGCGTACGGGCTCAGGAAGCCGCCGCCGGGCGGGCGGAAAACCGCCGCACCGAAGCCGCAGTGACCCTGCAGGCGCTGGCCGACCATGTGCTGGCCCCTGCCTACGCTGTGGCGTCCTACACCGTGTCGTCGGCCGCAGAGACACCGCTGCCGGACGGTTTGGAGGCCCGCGTCAGCGCGGATCTCGCAGCTGCGCGTGCTGCGAGAGAAGACGAAGAACGCACCGAAGCCCTGCTCGCCCGCGCCGGAGCGGAGACGGACGCTGCCGAAGCATTCCGGGTACAGGCCGTCGACGCCGACGCATCGCTGGACTCCCTGCGGGCGGAAGAGGCGGAGCTGGCCGGCGAAGCCGCCGCGCTGGGACGGCTGGCGGAAGGCGAAGCGCGGGCCGAAGCAGCCCTGGCCGCCGCCGAAGAACTGGTCGCGACCATCAGCAGTTATGCCGCGGCAAACGAGCGTGCAGCGGTGACGGAGAAGGCGGCTGCCGACGCCCGCCAGGAGTATCAGGATCTGCGGCAGCGGTGGCAGGATCTGCTGCAGTCACGCCTGGACCAGGCAGCTGCGGAACTGGCACAGGAACTTGCAGACGGCACGCCGTGCCCGGTGTGCGGGGGACTCGAGCACCCGCGTCCGGCAGAGCTGCCGGACGGGGAGGCTCCGGTCACCCGCGAAGCCGAACAGGCAGCCAAGGCACGCGCGGGCAAGGCCGAAGCGGCCTACGAAGAAGCCCGGCGTTTGGCCGGTACCGCTGCCGAGGAGGCTGCAGCCCTTCGTGCCCGCGGGGGTGCAGGGGATGCCGCCTCCGCACAGGACCAGCTCGATGCGGCCCGCGCAGAGTTGGAGGATGCCCGCGGGGCCGTCCGGGCGCTGGCCGAAGCAGACCGCCGGCTCACCGCAATCGCTGTTGAACTCGCGGCCGCCGAGGCTGCCCGGTCCGAGGCGCTCATTTCCGCGGCACAGGCGGATTCCCGTGCCGCGGCGGCCCGCGAACAGGCGGCGGAACTGTCGGAGCGCCTACGGGAGGCGCTCCAGGGCTTCCCGAGCATCAGCGAACGGGTCCAGTCCCTGGCTCTGTTCGCGAAGCTCGCCGCCGCCGCGCGCGAGGCAGCCGGCGCGCTCGCCGCGGCCGAAGAGGAGCTGGACCGGGTCAGCGCTGAACTGGATGCAGCCCTGGCTGGAACGACCTTTGCCTCGGCGGCCGAGGTTACGGCTGCATTGCTCGACGCCGCCACCGCAGACGCCTATGCCTCGGCTGTTTCGGACTGGGAAGAGCAGGGCCGCAGGCTGCTGCTGCGGCGGGAATCCCAGGCAGCGGCCGGCCCGGACGACGCCGCGGGGGAGCCGCTGGCCGTGCCGGACGAGGAAGACGTGGCGGAGGCGGCAGACGCGGCCGCGGCTGCACGGAAGGAACAGGAAGAGGCCGCCCTGCTCGTCCGACTGCTGGAAGGCTCGGCGGTGCGGCTCGCGGAATACTCTGCCGAGCTGGAGGCGGCGCTTAAGCGCACCGCGCCCCTTCGCGCCCGGCGGGACCTGCTGCAGTCGGTGGCAGACACTGCCCGGGGCGGTGGCGAAAACCAATACAAGATGACGTTGAGTACCTACGTCCTGGCAGCGCGGTTGGAGCAGGTGGCAGCGGCTGCCACGGAACGGCTGGCGGCTATGACCGGAGGCCGGTACGCGCTGGTACACAACGATTCCAAGTCCGGAAACCGCAAGGCAGGCCTGGGCCTGCACGTCACTGACGAGTGGACCGGACAGCACCGGGATACTTCCACCCTCTCCGGCGGCGAAAGCTTCATGGCCTCCCTGGCCCTGGCCCTGGGGCTGGCCGACGTGGTCCAGCAGGAAGCGGGAGGGGTGAACATTGAAACCCTGTTCGTGGATGAAGGGTTCGGCAGCCTCGACGAGCAGTCCCTGGAACAGGTCATGGACGCGCTGGAAGGACTGCGCGACGGCGGCCGCGTGGTCGGGCTCGTCAGCCATGTGGCGGAAATGAAACAACGGATCCCGGCGCAGCTCCAGATCCTCAAAGGCCGCAACGGTTCCTCGGTCCGTTACAGCGCCGGCGTTCCCGGTTAGGTTCACCGGCCCGGCATGGGTAAAATCGACGGGTTACAAGGGTTGTGCGCACCGGGAGGGGGGACGGTGCGCGGTTCGACGTATCTGGATACCGCACCATGACCCAAGACACCTCCACCCCCACTCAGGCACCAAGCCCTGACTCCATGCCTGCCGACCCGGCGAAGACTCCGTCCGCCGGCGGCCGCTACCAGGCCATCTTCGCCCTGGCCGGCAAGTCATTCTTCCCCATCGCCTTCCTTGCACGGCTTCCCCTGGCCATGCTCACCGTCGGTGCACTTACCCTCATTACCGAGGTTTCCGACTCGTACGCGCTCGGCGGCCTCGCCGCAGGCGGCGTCGGCGTCGGCTCCGCGGTGGGTGCCCCGCTGCTGGGGTACCTCGCGGACCGGATCGGACAGCGCCCCGTCCTCCTGGGCACCGCCGTCCTGAACCCCGTGGCCATCGGCTTGTTCCTCCTATCCGCTGCGCTCCTGGATCCGGCCGACGCGCCGTTCTGGATGCTGGCGGCCGCATTGTTTATGGGTGCTTCCTGCCCCCAGGTGGGGCCCATGGCACGCGTCCGCTGGATGGCAATGACCGCCCGCCGTCCGCAGGGCCGCGAGATGGACACCGCCCTCGCCTACGAAGGAACCGCTGACGAACTGACCTTCGTGCTCGGTCCGGCCCTCGTGGGCCTGCTCGCCGCCGCCGTCGCCCCCTGGCTGCCGCTTGTGCTGGCGGCAGTGCTGACGATCACCATGGTGACCGCCTTTGCCGTACACCACACCGTGGAACACGTTGTCCCCACCTCGCGCCGCCCGAAGATCGCCCGCAAGGGAGCAGCGCCGGGCGTGCCGGATCCGGAAGCGCCGGCCCCGCGGGAACGTCCGCAGTGGCTGCTGATCATGGTTCCGGTACTCGGCATGGTCGCCATGGGGTCGTTCTTCGGTTCCACCCAGACCAGCCTCACGGCGTTCGCCGGCAGCTTCGGCATGGCCACTTCCGCAGGCCTGATCTACGCGGCCATGGCTTTGAGTTCCGCCGTTGCTGCCCTGTCCGTGGCCTTCTGGCCTGAGCGGTTCGGCACTGCAGGCCGCTGGGTCCTGTGCGCCGCGGCGATGCTGGCGTTCACCCTGCTCCTGTTCCTGCCCTCGAGCATCGGCACCATGGTTGTTGTGCTGCTGATTCTGGGTCTCCCCGTGGGGCCGACCATGGTCAGCATCTTCGGCATCGGCGCCATCGTGGCCCCGCGCGAGCTGATGGGTACCGTAATGACCCTGCTGGCCAGCGGCGTCGTCACCGGCCAGGCGCTGGGTTCCTCCGTGGCTGGCGGACTGGCGGATTCCTTCGGCCACAGCCACGCCTTCATCGTTCCGACTGCTTCAGCGGCAGCCCTGCTGCTGCTGAGCCTGGTCGCTGTCCGCGCAGCCCGCAAACGTTCTGCGGCCTGAACAGGGCGGCTGCCGAACCCATCGGCAGGTGTTGGCCGGGCCACAGTTGGCCTAGTATCGAATAAGTAGGCCAGCGAGCACCACAAAGGAGAAACACCATGGGAAATACCGAAAAGGAAGCCGGCCAGGGGGATCAGTCGAAGACGGGTTCGCAGGGCGGCCCCGAAGGCACCATCCCCCAGAGCGAGGACGGGATCGCTGCCGCGAGCACCGAAGAAGCCTCGAACTTTGAGCCCGAAGAGGATGAAGCGGCCGACGACGGCAAGTAGCCTTCTGACTTATAAAAAACGGATCGGTCCCTCGGGACCGATCCGTTTTTGTGCCTCTCCAGGATAGCCCGGCCTAGCCCAGACTGGGGGCGTGCTGCGGCGGGGCCGGAATATAGATGTTGCCCGTGGTAGCGCCGCCCGTTGCGGATTCTCCGGTGTCCGGATCGCCGAACGCGGAGCTGCCCGGCGACGGGACAGGTCCGTCCAGCACCATGGCTTCGGAAGCCAGGGAACGAAGCGCCACTGCCACTTCGTGTGCCTCGGGGCGTGCGTCCACAAGGCGGGATGTCATGGCCCGAAGGATGCCGGTCCAATCCGGTCCCACCCACTCGGGAATCTCGGGGTCACGGAGCAGGCGTGCCACGGCTGCTTCCACAATCGGGCCGGGGAATGCCTTTTCCCCGGTAAGGCATTCCAGGAGCACCAGGCCCAGTGAGTAGACGTCGGTCCGCGGATCCACGGCAGCCCCCTGCGCCTGTTCCGGGCTCAGGTAGTTCGCGGTTCCGATGGTCGCGCCGTTGGCGGTGGCTACGGTGGCCTCGACCATCCTGGCGATCCCGAAGTCGGTGAGCCGCGGGTACAGGCGGGTGTCCATGTCTTCCTGCGGGAAAAGCAGGATGTTCGCAGGCTTTACGTCGCGGTGGATCACGCCGTTGCTGTGCACGTAGTTCAGCGCGTCGGCCAGATCGGCGCCCAGCGCCGCCGTTGCCGAGGAGGAGAGGGGGCCTTCCTTGAGCGTGCCGCGCAGGTCCGGTCCGTCCACCAGCTCCATCACGAGGAAGCTGGAGCTGCGGCCCTCGTCATCAACGTTGACGCCGGCGTCCAGCAGGGTGACCAATCCCGGATGGTTCAGGGTTGCCAGCAGCTGCATTTCGATCTGCTGGCGGCGGGTTTCGTCATCCTCTCGGAACCCGGCGTTGAAAAGCTTGACGGCTACTTCCCGCCCAAGGTTCTCGTCGACTGCACGGTAGACGGCAGCAGCACCACCGGACCCTATGAGTTCGGTGGTGCGGTACCGGTGCCCCAGGAGTACATCCACGGGTGTCCTCCCTTGAGGGTCAAAGATGAAGCAGGGAATCTCGCGGAACATTAATCAGTAGGCTGATCAATGTCCGGCTAGCCCCCTAGCCTTTTCATCTTAGCGTGCACCCGGAAATGCTGGCGGAATAACCCGCCGCCGTAACCAAGCTGTTATTCGCCGGCCAAGAACTCCACTGCAGCGTTTTTGAACGCCCGGGAGGTTATGGCGTTCGTGTGGGTGCGGGCGGGAAGCGATACCAGCTCGGCCTGTCCGCTCAGGGCGGCCAGCTTGGGCGCTGTCGCCGCGAGGTCGTCGCGTTCTCCGGCAACCAGGAGCAGCGGCATGGAAGGAACCGCCGCTGCGGGGGAGAAGGGTTCCTCCTTGATGGCTTCGATCATCCGGAACAGGGCGGCCAGGTTATTCTGCGGAACCAGCTGGGCCATGCGCAGCAGTTCGGCGGTGCGGGGATCCGCCACCGGCGCCCCGCCCGCCGCTGCTTCACGGGCGGCATCGAGATCGAAGTCCGCCAGCGGGTCTCCGCTTCCCGGCCCTCCGAGCACCATGCGGTGCACGAGTTCGGGCTGGGTCGCACCGAACTCCCAGGCGAGGCGGGAACCGAGGGAATAGCCCACCACGTCCAGGCCGCTGGCCGGGTCGTCGTCGGCCAGCGGAGACACGCCGGCGTCCTGAAGAACCTGCAGCAGGTCCGCGCGGATGCGGCTGGGGCGGTAGGAATCGAGGTCCTCCGGTGCTGCACTGCCGCCGTGGCCGGGCAGGTCCACGGTAATGATCCGGCGCCCCGCGGCGGTCAGTGCGGTGATCCATCCAGAGTCGTGCCAGTTCAACTGCGCACTGGAGGCGAAGCCGTGCAGCAGGAGGACGGGACGCAGCGCCGTCGTGCCCGCAGCACCGCCGGCAGGGTCGATAATCTCCACCGAAAGGCGGGGATCGGTGCCTTCCACCAGGGAGCCGTAGTCGGCCACTGCCTAGTCCTCGTCCAGTGCGGCGGTCAGCCGGACCCGGCGGCGTGCCGGAGCTTCCTGCGGCACGGTGCCTACGATGCCGGCGGTGTTGTCCGGAACCTCGAAGACGATAAGCGGTTCGCCCACGTTGATCGTTTCCCCGGGCTCGCCGTAGGTGCGTGCAACGCGGCCGGCCTGCGGGGAAGGCAGCTCCACCGCGGATTTGGTGGTTTCCACCTCGACCAGCGGCTGGTTGCGTTCCACCTGATCACCCACGGACACCAGCCATTCCAGCACGGTGGCCTCGATCAGGCCTTCGCCGAGGTCGGGAAGGGGGAAGGGGATTTCAGCCACGCCGGTACTCCAATACTCGCTGGATCCCGAACAGGATGCGGTCGATGTTCGGGATGTATTCGTCTTCAAGATCGCCTGAGGGATACGGTACGTCGAATCCCGTGACCCGCCCAACCGGAGCGCGCAGGGTATCGAAGCAGCGTTCCGTGATCAGGGCGGCCACTTCGGCGCCGAGACCGGAGGTCAGCGGCGCTTCGTGGACGACGACGGCGCGCCGGGTCCGGGCGACGGAGGCGGCCAGCCCCTCGGCGTCGATCGGCTTGAGCCACCGCAGGTCCAGGACCTCCACCTCGATGCCGTCCTCGGCGGCCAGCTCGGCCACGGAGAGGCAGCGGGCCACCATGGCACCCCATGCCACCAGCGTGACGTGCTTGCCCGGACGGACCACCTTGGCACCCTCCATAGGGCCGGCGTCGTCCAGGAACACGTCGCCCTTCTGCCAGTAGCGGGACTTCGGTTCCATGAAGATCACCGGGTCCGGAACGGCTGCGGCATGCTTCAGCAGATGGTAGGCCTCGTGCGGGCTGGACGGGGAAACCACCTTCAATCCCGGAACGTGGGCGAAGAGCGCCTCCAGCGACTCGCCGTGGTGCTCGGGGGCGCGGATGCCGCCGAAGCTGGGTACCCGCAGGGTCACCGGCATGGGCATGGTGCCCCGGCTGCGGTAGTTCATCCGGGCCAGCTGGGTGACTATCTGGTTCACCGCCGGATATGCGAAACCGTCAAACTGCACCTCCGGGATCGGATGGAAACCGGCCATGGCCAGCCCCACGGACATGCCGAGGATGCCCGACTCCGCCAGCGGGGTATCGAAAACGCGGTCGGCGCCGAAGCGCTGCTGCAGGCCGTCGGTGATGCGGAAGACACCGCCGAGCCGTCCCACATCTTCGCCCAGGACAACGGCCCGAGGATCCTCGGCCAGTGTTTCGGCCAGGGCACGGTTGAGGGCCGCCTGCATCGAGAGGTTTTCCACCCGGCCGTCGCCGTCCTCCGGGGACGGGGCCAGGGGGGACTGCTCCTGCGCGGCGGTCTGCTCCGTGTTCCGGGCAGCGGCTTCCAGGTCGGAGGACGCCACGGCGTCGCTTAGCTGCTCAGACATGTTCGGATTCCTCCCGCCAGGCGCGGGCCTGGGCTTTGAGTGCTTCGGTGGGCTCGGCGAAAACAAAGTCGAACATTTCCCGTCCGGGACGCGGGCCGAGCGCCATGACACCTTCGCGGACGGCGTCCGCGTTGGTCTTGGCATCCTGCAGCGCGGTGTCCAGGAACGCGTCGTCGGCTATCCCGTCGGCGAGCAACCGGTCTGCCAGCAGCTGGACCGGATCCGCGCCTTCGTCGCGCCGTTCCTCCGCCAGGCTCCGGTACCGGCCGGGATCGTCGCTGGTGGAGTGCGGGCCGCGGCGGTAGGTCATGGCCTCGATCAGTACCGGCCCGTGTCCGGCCCTGGCGTGAGCGGCGGCCTCGCGCGTGGCGAGGACGACGGCGGCGGCGTCGTTGCCGTCCACGGTGATGGCCTTCATGCCGTACCCGGCGGCACGGGCGGCGACGGTTCCGCCGGCCACCTGGGCCTCGGTGGGCAGCGAAATGGCCCAGCCGTTGTTCTGGACGAAGAAAATGACCGGCGCCTTCAGGACGCCGGCGAAGTTCATTGCTTCATGGACGTCGCCCTGGGAGCTGGCGCCGTCGCCGAAGTAGGTCAGGGCAACACCGGGGTTCCCGGCGAGGGTCTGCCCGTGGGCCCAGCCCACGGCGTGCAGCACTGATCCGCCGACCACTGCCTGGATCGGGGCGAGCCGGGTCTGCACCGGGTTGTAGAGGCCGCCGTGCCAGCTGGCCTTGTGGGTGGACATGTAGGCGGTCATGTCCACGCCCATGGTCAGCGCCACCCCCATTTCCCGGTAGGTGGGGAAAACGAAGTCATGCTCGGGGTCCATGGCGAAGGCGCTGCCCACCTGGGCGGCTTCCTGGCCCAGCTCCGGGGCATACCCGGGGATGATGCCCTGGCGCTGCCAGGCGATCGCGGCGAGGTCCAGCTGCCGGACGGCGGTGACCAGGCGGTACAGCTCCCGGAGTTCCTCCGCCGACAGGGCCGCAGGTTGCAGATTATTGTCCATAGTCCGCAATTTAGTGGTTCACGCCACAGTGAGCAAACAGCGCCCCGAACATGACACAGTCTGTACAAATGTGGCATTCGGCAGTCGCCTGTGCTTGGCAGTTTGCCTATCCGGCCTGGTTGCCTCGGTCCGCGGGTGCGGTGCGGGCCTTGGCGGCGCTGCGCCGCTCGAAGGACCAGGCCAGCAGTACCAGCACGGTGCTGAGGGCCGCCGTCGCCAGCAGTTGGATCCGCACATCGGGGTCGAAGAAGCCCAGGACCACGATTCCTGCGAGCAGTGCCAGCGCGAAGTAGGAGAGCCAGGGGAAGGCCCACATCTTGAACGTGAGTTCGACGCCGGCCGCTTCCGCCCGCCGCCGCAGGATGATCTGCGAAACGATGGAGATGCCCCAGACCACCAGGCAGGTGGAACCGACGGTGTTGAGCAGGATCATCAGTACCGTGTCGGGGTAGAGGTAGTTCAGCACCACGGCGATGAAGCCGAAGACCACGGACGCCAGCACGGCCCGGCGGGGCACTCCGCCGGAGCCAAGGCGGCCCAGGGCGGCCGGAGCCCGGCCGCGCTCGCCCAGGGAGTAGATCATCCGGGACGCGCCGTACAGGTTCGCGTTCATGGCGGACAGCAGTGCAATGACGATGACGACGGCCATGACCGTGTCCGCGCCGGGCACCTTCGCTGCGTGCAGGACGGCTACGAACGGCCCGGTGCTCAGCGCTTCACTGTCCCAGGGCAGCACGGTGACCATCACCAGCACCGAACCGATGTAGAAGACCAGGATCCGCCAGATCACCGAGTTGATGGCTCCGGCAATGTTCTTGGACGGCTCTTCGGTGTCCGCCGCCGCGATGGTGATGATCTCGGTGCCGCCGAAAGCGAAAACCACCAGCAGCAGTCCCGAGGCCACCCCGGTCAGCCCGTTGGGCATAAAGCCGCCGTTGTCGAAGAGGTTGGAGGTGCCCGGCGACGGGACGCCCGGAAGCAGTCCGGCCACAAAGGCGGCGCCGACCGCCAGGAAGATGATGATGGCCGCAACCTTCAGGATGGCAAACCAGTACTCGAATTCACCCAGACTGGCAGCCCCGGCCAGGTTGACGGCGGTAAACACGATGATGAACGCCAGCGCCAGCATCCACTGCTCGACGCCGGGGATCAGGGAAGCGACGATGGCCGCGGCGGCCGTGGCCTCCGCGGCTATGACGATCACGATCTGGAACCACCACATCCACCCGACCGTGGTGCCCGCCGTGCGCCCCAGGGCTTTCTCGGCATACACGGAAAACGCACCGCTGCTGGGATCTGCCGCCGCCATCTCACCCATCATGCGCATGATGAGAATCACCATGGTTCCGGCAATCAGGAAGGAGATCAGCACTGCGGGACCGGCCGCTGCAATACCTTCGCCGGACCCTACAAAGAGGCCGGTGCCGATGGCACTGCCGAGGCTCATCAGGACAAGGTGCCTCGGCTGCATCTTCTTCGCTCCGGACGGTTCCCCGGCCGGAAGTGCAGTATCAGTGCTGGACGGGCGGGCGGAACTGGGCATAACAGGGGAGGCCTTAGAACGAACGGATGGGCTGCCGGTGCGGGCGCCGGCCGGCAGGGATGCTGCCGCGGGTCTGTACACCGGATTCCATCTTAAGGCCGGTTTGTGTGTCCTCTGTTCCGGCAGTCGGCCGTGCTGCCTTTACAATTTGTACACTGCCTGTGCTTAGTCCCGGAAAGGACCCCATGCCCACCGACGCGCTGGACGCCCGTATCGTCACCCTGTTTACCGACAACCCGCGTATGTCGGTGCTCGAAGCCTCGCGCCGGCTCGCCGTTGCCCGGGCCACCGTGCAGGCACGCCTGGACCGGATGCAGGAGACCGGCGTAATTGCCGGGTGGGGTCCGCGGATCGACGCCGAAGCCCTGGGGTACGACGTCGTCGCCTACTGCTCGCTCACCATCCGCCAGGACACCGGCCACGACGCAGTGGTCGCGGCGCTGTCCAGGATTCCGGAAATCCAGGAGGTGCATACCGTCTCGGGGGAGAGCGACCTGCTGGCGCGCGTGGCGGCGCGGTCCAATTCTGACCTGCAACGGGTGATTGACGCGATTGTCGCCACGAACACCGTCCTGCGGACCTCCTCGGTGATTGTGCTGAACACGCACTTCCAGGGGCGGATGCTGCCCCTGCTGAATGCCGCAGCAACACCGGAAGCCTAAGCTGTGATGCACCGCACAGCCGTTACACTCGCCCCATGCTCAGCTCTCCCACGGCGCTATCCGCCGCTGCACTCGGCCGCGCGGCCGCCCCGAAGCTTGCCCGGCTCCTGACGTACCGCACCGTTTCCTCGCGGGTGCCCGAGGAAATGGAGCCGGACCAGTTCGAAGCCTTTATTGCAGCGCTTCCGGAACTCTTCCCCCTGGTTTCCGCCGCCCTGCAGCTGGAACGGGTCAACGGATTCGGGCTGCTGTACCGCTGGCCCGGGACGGCGTCACCGGAGGCCTCACCGGAAGCTGCGGCGGGGGATCCGGCGGACGGCAGGGGTCCCGCGGTGCTGATGGCCCACTATGACGTGGTCCCTGTGGAGGACCCGTCTCGCTGGGACTACCCGCCGTTCGCCGGCACGGTCACGGAAACCTCCATCGAAGGCCGCGGCGCCCTCGATGACAAGGGTGCACTGGCTGCCGTCCTCGAAGCGGCTGAACAGCTGCTCGCCGAGGGGTTCGCACCCGCAGGGGACATCTACTTCTCGTTCGGCAACAACGAGGAAACAGCCGGCGATACGGCTGCTGCTGCCGCTGCCCTGCTCGCGGAACGCGGCATCCGTCCCTGGCTGGTGCTGGATGAAGGGGGAGCGGTCGCCTCGGGTGCCTTCCCGTTCGTGTCTGCGCCGCTCGCCGTCGTCGGCGTCTCCGAAAAGGGCATCCTCGACGTCGAACTGGCGGTCGAGGACGCCGGCGGGCATGCGTCCACGCCAAACCGGATGGGCGCAACCGCTCGGCTGGCCCGCGCCGTCGTCCGCCTGGACCGCCGTCCTTTCCCGGCGTCCCTTCCGGACGTAAGCGTGGAAATGGTCCAGCGGCTGTCCGGCTCGGCGCCGCTGCCGCTCCGCCTGGTGTTGGGCAACGCCGCCCACCTGCGCGGCGCGCTCACCCGGGTGTTCGGCCTGCTCGGCGGGGAGCCCAACGCCATGACCCGCACCACGGTGGCCGTGACCCAGCTGCGGGGAAGCAAGGGATCCAATGTCCTGGCCACGCGCGCTACGGCCAATGCCAATATCCGGGTGGCCGTGGGTGAGACGGTGGCCTCTACGGTGTCGCGGCTGCGGTCGATCATCCGGGACCCCCAGGTGAGCCTGCGCGTGGTGGAGGGCAATGAGCCCTCGCCGGTTTCCGCAACGGACAACGCCCAGTTCGCCCTGCTGGAGGACACCATCCGGACCTGCTTCCCGGATGCCGTCCCGGTGCCGTACATCATGCTGGGCGGAACCGATGCGCGGCGCTTCACCTCCATCTGCGATGCGGTGTACCGTTTCGCCCCCTTCCGGATGAGTGCTGCGGACCGGGCCAGCATCCACGCCGACAACGAACGGCTGGGCATTGAAACGTTCGGTGAGGGCATCGCGTTCTACAAGGCCCTGATGGGTGCGCTCTGATGTCCGCGCCGTCCCTGCCCGGGCTGCGCATGATCGGCCCCCTCGTGGGGTTCCTGGTGCTGGTGGAAATCACCAGCGGCATCCTGCAGGGCTACTACACGCCGCTGCTCACTGACATTGCCCGCAATTTGGGGATCGACGACGGCGACGTCAACTGGTTTGAATCCGCCCAGCTGATGCTCAGCGCCCTGGCCGTGCCCATCCTGGCGAAGCTGGGGGACATCTACGGGCACAAGCGCATCCTGCTGGTCTCCACGGTCCTGACGGCGGCGGCTTCCTGGGGAGTTGCCGTGGCACCGGACTTCTGGACGTTCCTGGCCGCGTGGTCGCTCCAGGGATTCTATGTGGTCTGGTTGCCGATGGAAATCGCCCTGATCTTCAGCCGGGTGCGCCACACCCCCAACCGGGCCGTGCTGACCCGCAAGGCGGCAGGCCTGCTGGTCGGCGCACTCGAGCTGGGCGTGATCGGCGGAGCCCTGCTGGGCGGCGTGCTGGTGGAGCACCTCCCGCTCTGGCTCACGCTGTGCGTGCCCGCCGCCGCGGTGACGCTGTGCATTTTCGCCGTGCACTTCGGAGTGCCGGAATCCAGCTCCCTGGACGGCGGGACCGTGGACCGCACCGGTTTCGTCCTGCTGGCGGTCGGGCTGCTGCTGCTTACCTCCGGACTGACCTTCCTGCGGATCAACGGTCCGGATACCTGGTGGGTGTGGGCCGTCCTTGCAGCCGGTGCCGCCGCGTTCATTCCCTTTGTCCGTTACGAGCTCGGGCAGAAGGATCCGCTGGTGGACTTCCGGATGCTGCGCAGCCCGTCCATGTGGCCGGTCCAGCTGACTGCGGGGCTGTTCGGCATTTCGGTGCTTGGCGCCCAGGCACCCATGTCCACGTTCGCCCGCACCGATCCCGGACTGCACGGCTACGGCCTGGGACTGGCGGCGTCGCAGGTGTCCATCATCATCGGCACCTACGTCTTCGCCCTGCTCGCAGGCGCGCTGCTCTTCCCCCTGACAGCCCGGAGGACCACCCCGAGGAACACCTTGGTAGGTGCGTCGCTCCTGGTCGGTGTCGGTTACGGGCTCTTCCTGCCCTTCCATGACACCCTGCCGCAGGCGCTGATGAACATGGTGGTCGCCGGGCTGGGTTCCGGGGCGTTGGTGGCTGCGCTTCCCTCGGCTGCTGCCGCGGCGGCGCCGCTGAACAGAACCGGGATGGCAACCGGGCTGACCAACACCACCAAGACCATCGGCGGGTCCTTCGCTTCGGCGGTCTTCGGAATTGCGCTGGCCGGCGCAGCTGCGGACGCTCTCTCGAGTTCAGCCGCCGACGCCGGGACGGTGGCACCGCTGCAGGGCTACCTGACGGTCTGGGCAGTGTGTTCAGTGACTGCGTTTATTGCCGCGGCCCTCCTGCTGCTGGTGCCCCGGCTGGCATTCGCCGATCCGCCGCTGACGGAGGCGGCCGCCTAGTCCGTCAGGCTGGCCAGGACCTTGTCCGTCAGTTCCTTCAGGCGTGCCAGCTCAGCGTTGTCCAGGGCCGGCGTCAGCAGTTCGTGGATTCCGCGTACGTGGATGCGGCCCAGGCGCCGTTGGACGGCCCGCCCCTCATCGGTCAGCGAGAGCTCCACGCCTCGCTGGTCCTGTTGTGCCGGCCGGCGCTGCACCAGGCCCCGGGCTTCAAGGCGGTCCACCATCCGGCTCAGGCTGGGCTGGCTGATGAGCAGGTGCTCGTTGAGCTCGTTGAGCCGTATCCAGCCGCCGGGGCAACGCGTCAGGTTGAACAGGACGTCGTACTCCCGCATGGTGAGCTCCCGGAATTCCGGATCCCGCTGCAGCCGCCGCATGACGCCGACCTGGACCCGGAACAAGGATTCCCACGCTTCGGCTGCCTGTTTCGCCGTGACGTCGTTTGTTGAGTGCATTGTCCCAGCCTACTGAACCGCAGGAGACGGCGATGCAGATGACGAGGCAGGCTTCACATCCGCCTTCCGTGCTGCCACCCGTGCGGCGTGGGTAGGTCCTTCGGGAACGTCGTCCGGACGGCGGGAATCGAATTCCCTCCGGAGTTCCGGCAGTACGTATTCGCCGAAGAGGTCCAGCTGCTCCAGCACCGTCTTGAGGGGCAGTCCTGCATGGTCGATCAGGAACAGCTGGCGCTGGTAGTCGCCGAAGTACTCCTGGAAGCTCAGCGTCTTCTCCAGTACCTCCTGCGGGCTGCCGACTGTCAGTGGGGTCTGTGCAGTGAAGTCCTCCATGCTTGGCCCATGGCCGTACACCGGGGCGTTGTCGAAGTACGGGCGGAACTCGTTTACGGCGTCCTGGGAGTTCTTCCGCATGAAGAACTGTCCGCCGAGTCCCACAACGGCCTGATCGGCGCGGCCGTGGCCGTAGTGTTCGTAGCGCTCGCGGTACAGGCCGATCAGCTGCATGTAATGCTCCTTCGGCCAGAAGATGTTGTTGGCGAAGAATCCGTCTCCGAAGTAGGCGGCGATTTCGGCGACCTGCGGTGTGCGGATGGAGCCGTGCCAGACGAAGGGGGCGACGTCGTCGAGCGGGCGAGGTATGGCCGTAAAGTTGTGCAGCGGGGTGCGGAACTTGCCCTGCCAGTTCACGGTTTCGTTGTCCCACAGCTGGCGCAGCAGGTTGTAGTTCTCTACGGTCAGTTCCACCGAGTCCTGCGGATCCTTGCCGAACCAGGGGTAGACAGGCGCGGTGTTGCCGCGGCCCAGAACCAGGTCCACCCGGCCGTCCGCGAGGTGCTGGAGCATCGCGAAGTCTTCCGCGATCTTCACCGGGTCATTGGTGGTGATCAGCGTGGTGGTGGTGGAGAGGATGATCCGCTCCGTCTGTGCGGCAATGTAGCCCAGCAGAGTGGTGGGGGAGCTGGCATAGAACGGCGGATTGTGGTGCTCGCCGGTGGCGTAGACATCCATGCCGATTTCTTCGACCTTGCGGGCAATGGCCACGGCGGCCTTGATGCGCTCCGCCTCCGTCGGGATTCGTCCGGTGACGGGATCTCGGGTGATGTCGCTGACGCTGAAGACGCCGATCTGCATGGTTGCCTCCGGAAGTTCGGGTGTTTCTAAAGTATATGCATATGCATACATCTCACCTAACCGTTACGGGATTCGGTTCATTCCCGGTCCGGGCTCCGATTCGGGCTCCGGTTCGGTGGGTGCGGGTGCGGGGTGGGTGCGGTTCATTCCCGGGGTCCGGTTCCGGGAGGTTCGGAGTCGGTTCCGCGGCGTTGCTGGCGGGGTTGGGTTTGGTTGGGTTGCTTGCAGTGTCGGGTGCGGTTGGGGTGCGGCCGGAAGCCGGCTCGGTCACGTTGCGGGGGAGGGTCGCGGCAGGTGGGTGCAACGCCGGTGGGAACGACGCCGGTGTGGCGGTTCGATTGGTGCCGCTGGACTCGGCCAACTCCTCGACTGGGCCGGTTTTCAGGGTAGGTAGTCCGCGCGAAAAGACGGGTAATCGGGTTTTTAGGAGAGGCCGTTTTGCGCCTGTTTTCGGCCTTGGAATGTCAGTGCCGGATGAAATCCTGAGGTATGGATCAGCTCGGGAATACCGAACCTAAAACTGAAGAACCAGGCAGGAACCAGGCGCCGGAAGGGCAGGCCGGCGACACGGAGGCGCCCTGCGCTCCCGTCACTCTGGCGGTGTATCGCGCGGAACTTGCTGTCGAGCCTGCCGGCCCTGCCGCCCCTGCGGGGGCCGCTGCCGCGGGTACCCCTGCTTCTGCTGCCACCGCCGAGGCTGACGCCGAGGCTGACGCCGAAGGTGACGCCCGGTCAGCCGACAACCCTGTTCCTGATGCCGGGCCCGACCTTCCCGAGCCATCCGGCGCTGAGCCAGCCGATCCCGGAATTCCCGCCGCCGAATCAGGGGCTCCTGCCACCGCCGATTGCGAAGCCGACCCGGAGTGTTCCGGGGCCGCCACTGCCGGTTCTCAGGGGAGTCCTGCTGAGGCCTACCCGGATGGGTTTACCGGGACGTTGGCGCTGCAGAACCTTGAAGCCTTTGACGAGCAGATGGTGGGCGATGCCCTGTCCCGGATGGCGCATCTGATGTCCTGGGTGCAGGCACAGGAGGCGCGTCTGGTGAACCGGATGGACGAAATCTTCCGGGACAGCCTTTTTGCTGCGTCGGGGAGGCTCGAACCCGGGATGGCGTTCAGCCTGGCAGCGTCCGAATGCGCCGCCATTTTGAACGTTCCGCAGGTGACCGGTCAGCGGCTCCTCAGTGAGGCCGGGCAGCTGTGCGGCACCCATACGGCGACCTTGGCCGGGCTGGAAGAGGGACGGTTCTCGTACCAGCATGCGCAGGTGGTCTTGGACCAGTGCCAGAATGTTCCCGCCTCCAAGCTTCCTGAGTTTGAAGCAGACTTGCTGGCCGCTGCGGAGGGTCAGACCCGGGCGCAGTTCTCCGCCAAGGCACGACGGCTGCGCGAGAGGAAGTTTCCCGAAACTGTCAGCAAACGGCACCTGACCGCGTTCGAGCAGCGCAAAGTCACTCTGGATCGGGAAGAGGACGGCATGTCCTGTCTCTCCGCGCACCTGCGGGCAGAAGAAGCCCAGCAGATCTACACAACGCTCAGCAATGCGGCCCGGGGAGAGCAGTCCGCCGGAGATTCCCGTTCCACGGATCAGCTGCGTGCGGACATTCTGGCGCAGCTGCTGATGGGCAGCCTTGGCTCAACCCGTGTCACGGATGCCAGCGCGGCAGTCGGTGAGAGCGGAACCGGCGGCGGTGCGGCATCAGGTACGCGCGGAACCGGCGGCGGTGCAGCAACAGGTGCGCGCGGAACCGGTAGAGATGGCGTAGGACCGGACGAGGGAATCGTTCCCCGCGCGGAAATCATGGTGTTGATCAACGCAGAGACCCTCTTCGGTGCCGACGACCAACCCGCCGAGCTGCACGGTTACGGACCCATCAGCGCCGAAGAAGCCCGCAGGCTCGCCCGCAACGCGACCGGATGGACCGGACTCGCCCAAAACCCGCAGACCGGAGAAATACTCGGGGTAGGACGACGCCGAAAAGTCCCGGCCGGGCTCCGCCGGTGGCTCCGCGCAAGGGATGGAACTTGTCGGTTCCCCGGCTGCCGGGTCAGCACCGCAAACTCGGATATCGACCACACCATCGATTGGGCGAAAGGTGGCCCCACGGACCAGGGAAACCTGGAACATCTGTGCCGTCGTCACCACAGGTTCAAGACCCTGGGTTTCTGGAAAGCGTGCCAGCCCGAACCCGGGGTGATCGAGTGGACTTCGCCGACCGGACGCGTCTACCGGACCGAGCCGTTCCTGGAACTCGGACCACCGCAAGCGGCCGTAGACCAGACCATGGTTCCGCGGCAGGAATCGGAGATGGTGCCGCCGTTCTGAGCCCGCCCCGCACGGCTGCGCCTGCATCGGCGTCCAGACGGGGCTAATCCCGGCTAGGCGCGAGACTCTGCCTCGCTCACCTGCACCAGCTTCTGCTCCTTCCGCTGCTGCCGCCTCTCGCGAGACCCTTCCACCAATCGGTAGAGGACCGGCACCAGAATCAGAGTCAGGGCGGTAGAGGAGATGAGCCCGCCGATCACCACAATGGCCAGCGGGCGGGAAATGAAGCCGCCCTCGCCCGTGACGCCCAGAGCCATAGGAGTGAGCGCAAAGACGGTGGCCAGAGCGGTCATGAGGATCGGACGCAGACGCTGGCGGGCGCCGCGGAAGATGGCATCCTCCACGTTCATGCCGGGTTCGTTGCCCCGAGGCTGCCGGTACTGGTTGATCAGGTCCATCAACACAATCGCATTGGTCACCACAATGCCCACAAGCATCAGCATGCCCACCAGAGACGGAAGTCCCAGCGGAACGCCGGTCAAGAGCAGCAGCAGGACGGCACCGGTGGCAGCGAACGGAATGGAGACGAGCAGGATCAGCGGCTGCAGCAGGGACTTGAACGTCGCCACCATGATCACGTAGACAATGGCAATGGCTGCAAGCAGAGCCAGGCCGAGCTGCGTAAAGGATTCGTTCTGCTGGGTGGCAGCACCGCTGAGCTCGGCGGTAACGCTGGTCGGAAGGTCGACTTCCGCAAGCCGTGACTGGACTTCGGTGATGGTGGCACCAAGGTTGTCGCCGTCGGGAGAAACGGAGACAACGGCAGTGCGTTCGCCGCCGGAGGAGGAGACCGACGTCGGCACCTCCACCTCTTCCACCGTGGCCAGCGTGCTCAACGGCACGGAGCCGGATCCGGCCGGCACGGAAATGCCGTTCAACTGCTCCAATGAGGTGATGGGAGTTCCTTCACCAATGAGCACGGGCAGGTCATCGGTACCCAGACGGACCGTTCCCGCCGGAAGCGGGCTGATGGTGGAAGCGACCAGCCCGGCGATCTGCTGCTCGTTCAGGCCGGCAGCAACAGCTTTGCCCCGGTCGATGCTGATCTGAACCACCGGCTGGGAGGAAGAAAGGTTGCTGCTCGCCTCGGCTACGCCGGGCAGGTCGGACATCGCCTCGACGATGGCATCGCTGGCCGGCTGCAGTTCCGACGGGTCCCCGGCGGACAGGGAAATATCCACCGTGTTGGACGTGCCGAAACCGCCGCCGGTACTGCCCAGGGTGACCTCGCCGGCGTCGTCCACGTCCTCGAGCGCAGACCGCACGGTATCCCGCAGGGCCACCTGGTCCACACCTTCCTCGGTGATGACGGTGAAGTTCGCAACCGAGGAGCCGCCGCTGGTAAACGCCGCAAGCCCGGAGGTGGAGGTGCCCATGGTGACCTGGACGTCTCTGACACCCTCGATCCCGCCCAGGATGTCCTCAACGTCGGCAGCGGCCTCGGAAGTCCGTTCGAGGGAGGTGCCGGCCGGCAGCTCCTGCCGCACGCTGAAGGTGTTCTGTCCCGTGTCGCCCAGAAGGTTGGTGGGCAGCAGCGGAGTCAGGGCCGCCGTAGCCACCAGGATGATCAGCCCGGCGGTAACCGTGTAGACGGGGTGGCGCTGGGTAGTGCGCAGGATCGGCAGGTAGCCGCGCTGCAGGAGGGTGCGCGACTCGCGTTCTTCGGCCTCGGCACGATAGGCGGCCGGATCGGCAACCGGAGGGGAGGACTTCAGGAACCAATAGGCCAGGACGGGCACAATCGTCAGGGACACCAGCAGCGAGGCCAGCAGCGCGAGCGTCGTGGTCACCGCGAAGGGACGGAACAGCTCGCCCGCCAGGCCGCCGACAAAGGCGATGGGCGCGAACACCGCCACAGTGGTGAGGGTCGACGCCGTCACGGCGCCGGCAACTTCGCGGACGGCAGTGAGGATGGCACTGCGTTTGTCCTCGCCGTAGCCCAGATGCCGTTTGATGTTCTCGATCACCACAATGGAGTCATCCACGACGCGGCCGATCGCGATGGTCAGCGCACCGAGGGTGAGGATGTTCAGCGAGTACCCGAACGCCAGCAGCCCAATGAAGGTCACCAGCAGCGACAGTGGAATGGACACGGCCGTGACCAGCGTGGAACGCAGGGAGAGCAGGAAGACCAGGATCACCAGCACGGCGAAGCCGAGGCCGAGCAATCCCTCTGTAGTGAGATCGGAAATGGACTTTTCGATGAACGGGGCCTGGTCGAAGATCACCGTGAAGACTGCGCCGTTGCCCAGTTCGTCCTGGAGCGAGGGCAGCAGGTCCATGACTTCGTGGGAAATGCCCACGGTGTCCCCGGCCGGGGTCTTGGTGATGGACACGGCCAAGGTGGCCTCACCGTTCGTCCGGGTGATGGAGCTGGCTTCATCCTCAGTGACATCCACCGAGGCCACGTCACCGATGGTGACCGGCGTGCTGCCCGGTGACGAACCCGAGGACTCGACCGGCAGGCCGGAAATCTTCTCGAGGCTGTCCAGCGGAGCGCCGACCTGGATCGACAGTGTCCGTCCCTCTTCCTGGACCGTTCCGGCCGGCAGGAGGGCACCGCTGTTTTCCAGTGCATCGACGATGGCCGAGGGGGTGACCCCGGAGGCGGCCAGCGCGGCGTCGTCGGGCAGGATGGCCACGTGGCGGGTGGCGCCGCCGGTGACCTCTGCGGTGCGTACGCCCTCGATCTTCTGCAGGCGGGGAACGGTCAGTCGCTGCAGGTCTGCATTGAGCTCGGCCAGCGGTTCATCCGAGGACACCGCAAGGTAGACAATCGGGAAATCGCTGATGCTTCCGGCCAGCGACTGCGGATTGGCATCGTCGGGAAGCAGCTGGCGGGAATTGGAAATGGCCCGGTCCACCTGGCCGCGTGCCCGGTCCAGATCGGTTCCGTAGGCGAAGGTCAGGCTGATCGTGGAAATCCCCGACCGGGACGTAGCCGAGGAAGACTCGAGGCCTTCGACGGCGGTAAGCGCACCTTCCAGCGGCTCGCTGACCTGGGCATCAACCACATCGGGGGAAGCGCCCGGCAAGGCGGTGATCACGCTGATCTGCGGGAACTCCAGCGACGGGATCAGTTCCTGTTTCAGGGAGCCCATGGAGATGACTCCGAAAACAGCCACAAAAACCGTGATCAGGGCAATGAGCGCCCTGTTGGAGAGGGACAGCTTGGCCAAACGGTCCATGATCCTGCCTTAGGAAGGGCGAACTGGAGTTGGGCGACGCGGCCCGTGCCGACGTCGTGAATCGCTGTGCGGCGCAGGTCCGCCCCGAAGGGGAACCTGCGCCGCGGATACTGCAGGTGCTAGGAAAGTCCCAGGACCTTATTGGTGTCGGCTTCGATCTCTGCCGCCAGCTGCTCGTTCTCGTTGAGCTTGACGCCGTAGCCCGGGATCATTTCCTTGATCTTCGGCTCCCAGCCGTCGAACTGGCGGGGGAAGGCGCGCTTGAGCAGGTTGATCATGATGGGCGGTGCCGTGGAAGCACCGGGGGAGGCACCGAGCAGGGCGCCGATGGAACCATCGGCAGCGGTGATGAGTTCGGTGCCGAACTGCAGCACACCGCCCTTCTTCGGATCCTTCTTGATCACCTGCACGCGCTGGCCTGCGGTGATGAGGTCCCAGCCCTCGGTCTTCGCGGAGGGCATGAATTCCTGGAGGGCCTGGGTCTTGCCTTCGCGGGTCTTCATTACCTCGGTGACGAGGTACTTGACCAGGCTCATGTTGTCCTTGGCTACGCCCAGCATGGGCACCAGGTTGGACGGACGGACCGAAAGGGGCAGGTCCAGGTAGGAGCCGGTCTTCAGGAACTTGGGCGAGAAGCCGCCGTACGGCCCGAACAGCAGCGAACGCTTCCCGTTGACGAAACGGGTGTCCAGGTGCGGGACCGACATGGGCGGAGCGCCGACCGAGGCCTGGCCGTACACCTTGGCATTGTGCCGCGAAATGATGGATTCGTCCGTGGAGCGCAGGAACTGGCCGGAGACGGGGAAGCCGCCGAAGCCCTTGCCCTCGGGGATGCCGGATGCCTGAAGCAGGTGCAGGGCACCTCCGCCGCCGCCGATGAAGACGAAGCGGGCCGAGACGGTGCGGGTGGTGCCGCTGGCACGGTCCTTGACCTTGACATCCCAGCCGCCGGTGGAAGACCGGGACACGTTGCCGACTTCGTGGCCGAAGTGCAGGTTTACGCCGTTGGCGCCCAGGTAGTTGGTCAGTTCACGGGTCAGCGCACCGAAATCGACGTCGGTGCCACCGGCGACGCGGGAGGCGGCAACGCGCTGTGACGGGTCGCGGCCTTCCATGATCAGCGGTGCCCATTCAGCCAGCTTGGCCGGATCCTCGGAGAACTCCATGGTCTTGAACAGGGGCTGCGCGCTCAGCGACTCGTAGCGGCGGCGCAGGTACTCGGAATGCGCGTCACCCCAGACGAAGCTCATGTGCGGCAGCGGGTTGATGAAGTTGTTGGAGATGTGGCCTGCAGAGACCAGATGCGACCAGAACTGCCGGGAAACCTGGAACTGCTCGTTGATGCCCACCGCCTTCGCCGGGTCAACGGAGCCGTCGGCAGCGGCCGGGCTGTAGTTCAGTTCGCAGAGCGCGGCATGGCCGGTTCCCGCGTTGTTCCAGGGATCGGAGCTTTCCAGCCCCGCCCGGTCAAGGCGCTCGTAGAGGGAAATGTCCCAATCTGGCTGGAGTTGCTTCAGGAACGCACCAAGGGTGGCGCTCATGATGCCGCCGCCGATCAGCAGTACATCAGTTTTCGTTGCGGAATTATCCGCCGGGCTATTAGCAGTCAACTTGTTCTCCAGTCGCGTGGGCGCTAGCCCTAGAAGCGTATCCCCGACCACATGTCTTCCTAAAATTATCGCTGCACTTAGCCCTTGGACGGGAGGGGGCTAACTCAGCGATCCGCCAGCGTTATCCGGTTGAATACTTCGTGCAGGACAGGGCTGGTGGGATAGCCGGCCACGCGGGGGGACAATGCGAGGGCCGAAATGGGGAAGGCGAGGGGCACCGCCGGCACGCGTTCGGAAATCCGGTCGGTAATGGCCCGGTAGGCGTCGGTCTGTTCCTGGCCTTCCACGAGGCCCCGCGCTTTGTCGATGCCGCTGAAAACCTCGGGATCGTTATAGGAAAACTCGTCGGTATACCGGCCAAACAGGGTCCCGACAAAGTTGTCCCCGGCCTCATAGGTCCCGGCAAGTCCCAGCAGGTGGAAGGCCCGGTCCTCCTTGCCCTGGACCTTGTCGAGGTAGCCCTCGGACCAGTCCACCGGGACCGGCCGGATGTTGAACCCGGCCGCGGTGAGCTGGCTGCTGAGCCTGGCGTAGACCCTTTCCGGGGCGGGCAGGTAGCTGCGGGTGACGCGGCGGGGGTAGTAGAAGGGCAGTTCGCGGCCGTCATAGCCGGCTTCCGTGAGCAGCTCACGGGCCTTGTCGACGTCGTACCCGTAGCCGGTGACGGTGTCCGAGGTCAGACCCAGCTTCTGCGGAAGGAACTGGTTTGCGGGCTTGGTGCCGTTGAGGAACAGGCCGTCCAATACGGCGGGCTTGTCGATGGCATAGGCCACCGCCCGGCGGATCAGTACATTGTCCATCCCGGGGAAATTGGAGTTGATGCCCAGATAGAGGATGGAATAGGGGTCCCGCTGCTGGATCTGCAGGCCGTTGCGGGCCAGATCGCCGACGTCGTTGACGGTCACCAGGTCATAGCCGTCCACCTCGCCCTTCTTCAGGGCCCGCAGCCGGCCCTCGGGGCTGGAAACGGTCTTGAAGACAACCGTGCCGATCTGTCCGGCTTCGCCCCAGTACTCCGGGTACGCTGCCAGCTCCACGACGTCCTCGTTCCAGCTGACGAAACGGAACGGCCCGGTACCCACCGGATGAGCGCCGTAGGCCGAGATATTCCGGCCGTTGCGTTCCTGGGTGAGGTCATCGGCCGAGGCGTCAGCCAGGGCCTTCGGAGAGGACATGGCGAACGCCGGAGCGGCCAGGGCGGAAATGAAGCTGTCGAGCGGCTCGGTAAGCTCCACCCGCACCGTGTACTCGTCCTCCACCACGCATTCGCGGTAGACCGCGGTCTTCGGGGAGTCCGAGAACCCTCGGAAGACGGATCGATACATGAGGGAATCGTTGCGCACGGATTCCGGCAGGGTGTACCAGCGCTCGAAGTTCCGTCGTACGGCTTCTGCGTTGAAGGGTTCCCCGTCGTGGAAGGTGACGTCACGCCGCAGCTCAAACGTGTAGGTCCGGCGGTCCTCGGACCTGGTCCAGCTCTTTGCCAGCAGGGGTGTCGGGGCCGAGGTCAGGGCGTCCACACCCACCAGGCCTTCCAGAACCTGCCGGGTGACCCGGTAGGACTCGGTGTCCGCGGCAAGGGCGGGGTCCAGGGTGACCGGGCGGGCCGCCGTCGCGAAGGTGAACCGCTCGCTGGGGCCGGCCGGGCCGGTTGCCGTGGGAGTGAGGGAAGGGGAAGGCGAATCCGCTTCGGCTGTGCAGCCGGCGAGCATGAAGGCCGCAGCCACCGCACCTGCACGGATGACGGAGCGGCGGGAAAGGGCGGGAGCGCCGGATCCGGTGTCTGGATCTTTCGCGGTGCCGGATTTTGCGGTGCCGGATTTAACGGTGCCGGATTTGGTCACGGTGATACTCCTCCGGGACGCTCCATCCCTCATTTTTTAGTGATTCTTCATTCTAAATGATTAAAAACCGGTAAACAGCTGTGAGACACGCGTCACAAGGGGCGAGAGTGGGGCAGGATGGGGAAATGACTGATTTGAGCACTGATTCGCCCCTGCTCGAGGTGAGCAACCTCGCGGTTAATTTCCGGACCATGGATGGAGAAGTTCCGGCCGTGCGCAACGCCGGTTTTTCCCTCCCGGCAGGAAAGACACTGGCCATCGTGGGGGAGTCCGGGTCCGGGAAATCCACTACTGCGATGGCCGTCATCGGGCTGCTGCCCGGTAACGGCACCGTGGCTTCGGGCAGCATCCGCTTCGACGGCCAGGAACTGGTGGGTCTGCCGGAATCCAAGATGCGGGCAATCCGCGGGCGTTCCATCGGCCTGGTGCCGCAGGATCCGATGTCCAACCTCAACCCGGTGACTAAGATCGGCACCCAGGTTGCCGAAACCCTGTTGGTGCACGGTATGGCGACGAGCAAGGACGTGGACCGGAAAGTAGTGGAGGTCCTGACCGCAGCCGGGCTGCCCAACGCCGCGGAGCGTGCCAAGCAGTACCCGCACGAATTCTCCGGAGGCATGCGCCAGCGTGCGCTGATTGCCATCGGCCTGGCCTGCCGTCCCCGGCTGCTGATTGCCGACGAACCCACCAGTGCCCTGGACGTCACTGTCCAGCGGACCATCCTGGACCAGATTGATCGGATGACGGAGGAACTGGGTTCGTCCGTCCTGTTGATCACCCATGACCTGGGACTGGCAGCCGAGCGCGCCTCCGAGCTGGTGGTTATGCACCGCGGCGAGGTAGTGGAAACAGGTCCCGCCCGCCAGCTCTTGGAGGACCCGCAGCACCCGTACACCCAGTCCCTGGTCCGTGCAGCCCCCAGCGTGGCAGCCGTGCGGCTAAGCCCGGGTGCCTTTGCCGGACATGCCGGCTCCAGGAGCGGGACCCCATCCGCGGCGTCGGCGGCCGGCGAACTGGCTGCCGCCCCCGCCGGGACGGAGACCGCACCGGACAACATCGTGGAATTCCGCGACCTGACCAAGGTGTTCAAGATCCGCGGCCGCTCCGACGATTTCTATGCCGCCAAGAACGTCACCCTGGACATTCCCCGCGGCCGCACCGTGGCCATCGTGGGGGAGTCCGGTTCGGGCAAGACCACCACGGCGCGGATGCTCCTGAAACTGATTGAACCCACCAGCGGGACCATGACCTTCGACGGCATGGATGTTGCCACGCTGGACAAGGTCCAGCTGCGTGAATTCCGGCAGCGGGTACAGCCGATCTTCCAGGACCCCTACTCCTCCCTGGATCCCATGTACACCATTGAGCGGATCCTGGAAGA
Organism: Arthrobacter jinronghuae; assembly: GCF_025244825.1. Lineage (NCBI taxonomy): Bacteria > Bacillati > Actinomycetota > Actinomycetes > Micrococcales > Micrococcaceae > Arthrobacter > Arthrobacter jinronghuae. Next base: position 2,433,178 of record NZ_CP104263.1, on the reverse strand, counting down.
GCCGCTCAAAACCTACCGGCGCGGAGACAAGGCAGAACGCCAGCGCCGCGTCCGGGAACTGATGGAGCAGGTGGCGCTGCCCCCGGAGATGCTGCACCGCTACCCCGCCGAACTGTCGGGCGGGCAGCGGCAGCGCGTGGCCATCGCGCGTGCGCTGGCGCTGAAGCCCGAGCTGATTGTCTGCGACGAGCCGGTCTCGGCGCTGGACGTCCTGGTGCAGGCGCAGATCCTCCAGCTGCTGGGGGATCTGCAGCGCGAGTTCGGCCTCAGCTACCTGTTCATTTCCCATGACCTGGCGGTTGTCCGGCTGATCTCCGACTATGTGTGCGTGATGAAGGACGGGGAGCTGGTGGAGGCCGCCACCTCCGAGGAGGTCTTCTCCAATCCCCGCCACCCCTACACGCGGAAACTCCTGGCCTCGATTCCCGGCAACGAGCTCAACATCGACGGCGAGCTGGCTTCCTGACCATGGCAGACACGCAGAAGGGTTCCGCAGCGGACCTGGACGCAGAACTGGAGCAGCTGCTCGCGGCCCGGAACCGGGAGGACATGGCCCCCACCATCGCGGCGATGCTGGACGTCCTTGAGCGCTATCCGGACAATGCCCGCGTCCTCTATGAAGTCGGCGGCGCCTATGACACGGCAGGTGAAGAGGCAACGGCCGCCGGATTCTACGAGCGGGCCCTGGCCCTGGGGCTGGAGGGAGACGCACTGCGGCGCTGCTACCTGCAGTACGGCAGCACCCTCCGGCTGCTCGGCCGCTCGGAGGAATCGCTGGCGCTCTTTGCCCGCGCCCGGCAAAGCTTTCCCGCATCAGTGTCGCTTGGGGTCTTCGAGGCACTGACCCTGCATGCGGCGGGCAAGGTGAACGCGGCGCTAGCCGGTCTTCTGGTCCTGCTTGCGGAGAATGTGTCGTCGGAGGACCTGGAGCGGTATCTCCCGGCGCTGCACGGCAACGCCGCTTACCTCGCATCGCTCGACGCCGGGGACAGCCACCGCGCCTGACCCGTACCGGACACCAAAAGGTACCGGACACCAAAGCCGGACAACGAAGAAGGGCCCTCCATTGGGAGGGCCCTTCTTTGTTGACGGAGGCATTGCCGTCCGCGACGGTTACTTTCGCCGCGTCTTGGGATCCAGCGCCTCACGCAGTGACTCGCCCAGCAGGGTGAAGCCAAGCGCGGTGATGGCAATGCAGATACCCGGCAGGAAGGCCAGCTGCGGTGCCACGGCCAGTTCGGCCTGCGCGTAGGTAAGCATCCGGCCCCACTCGGCGGTCTGCGGCAGGCCGCCGCCGAGGCCCAGGAAGGCCAGCGCGGCGGCGTCGATGACCGCTGTCGCCAGGGTGAGGGTGGCCTGCACGATCAGCGGACCCATGCTGTTGGGCAGCAGGTGGCTCATGGTGATGGTCCGCCGGCTGAGCCCCAGGGTCTGCGCAGACAGGATGTAGTCGGCGCTGCGCTGGGAGATCATTGACGAACGCAGGAGCCGGGCGAAGATAGGCACCTGGGAGACACCGATGGCAATCATGATTGCCAGGGAACTCTGGCCCAGGAGGGCGGCAATGCTCACGGCGAGCAGCAGGTTCGGCACGGAGAGCAGGATGTCGACGAAGCGCATGATCACGCTGTCCACCCAGCCGCCCAGGCCGCCGGCAATCACGCCGAGCAGCACTCCGCCGGCCAGGCCCAGCGCCGTGGACACTACGCCGATGATCAGTGACGCCCGGGCGCCCCAGATCAGCTTGGAGAGGACATCGCCGCCGAAACGGTCCAGGCCCAGGGGATAACCGTCAATGTCTCCCGGACCGGGGATGTTGGTGGGGGTGATCTCCGTACGGCCGGGGAGGTCGTCGCCGCCAAAGGGGGCAAGCAGCGGGGCGAGGATGGCCACCAATATGAACAGCCCCACGATGACGGCGCCGGCGACGGCGGCCGGGTTGCGGCGCAGGCGGCGGAAAGCGTCTTTCCACATCCCGCTTCCGGTGACGGGCTTGGCGGTGGGAGCACCTTCGGGAAGGATGGACCCGCCGGCTGCGGGAGGCAGAGTAGTACTCACTGGACACGCACCCTTGGATCGATGAAGCCGTAGGACACGTCAACCAGCAGGTTGATCAGTGAATACGCCACGGCTATGAAGACAATGAAGCCCTGCAGGACGGGATAGTCGAGGGCGAAGATCGCGTCCCTCAGGAACCTGCCGATACCGCTGAACGCGAAGACCGTCTCGGTCAGGACGGCGCCGGAAATCAGAAGGCCGGTCTGCAGGCCGATGGTGGTGGTTACCGGCAGCATGGCGTTGCGCAGCACAAAACGGCCGCGGATGGTCTTCTCCATCAATCCTTTGGCGCGGGCCGTGCGGACATAGTCGGCACCCTGGACCTCCAGGACCGATGCCCTGGTAATGCGTACGATGATCGCCAGCGGAATGGTCCCGAGTGCGATGGCGGGTAGCACCAGGTGCATAACGGCGTCCCAGGACGCATCCCATTCCCGGGTGAGCAGGCCGTCCAAAACGTAGAAGTCAGTGACATGCGTGGCATCGATGCGTGGATCCTGGCGTCCGTCTGTGGGGAACCAGCCGAGCTGGATAGCCAGCACCCACTTGAGGATGAAGGCCAGGAAGAACACCGGGACGGTGATGCCGATCAGGGACAGGACCACCGAGGAGTGGTCCCAGAAACGTCCGTAGTGGCGGGCGGCCAGGTAACCCAGCGGGATGCCGATGCCGATCGCGAAGACAAGCGCCACGACCGCCAGCTCCACGGTGGCGGGAAAACGGGTGGCGAATTCCTCCAGCACCGGGCGCCCGGTGACGATTGAGGTGCCGAAGTCGCCCTTAAGGAGCTTGCCGACGTAGGTGAAGTACTGCTCGATCAGCGGGCGGTCAAAGCCGTAGGCCTTGTTGATGTTGGCGATGGCTTCGGGGGAGGCCTTGTCACCGAGCAGCGCGGTGGCCGGACCGCCGGGCAGGTTGCGGACCCACAGGAACAGCAGGATCGAAAGGCCGATCAGGGTGGGGATCAGCATAAGAAGGCGTTTGCCGATGACTCGTAGCACGAGTGTCCTTTCCCAGCCGTGGGGCTGGAGGATCTGGGGAGGAAAAGGCGAGGCGCGTAGGAGGCCGGGGACCCTGAGGGTCCCCGGCCTCCGCGGGATGTTACTTGGTGAGCTTGATCTCGCTGAAGACTTCGTCGTTCACCGGGCTGGCCGGGTAGGACTCCACCCGCTCGGAGAACGCGAGCGACGGCGCCGGGTGGGCCAGCGGGATGGCCGGCACGAACTGGGCGATATCCTCATTGATCTGCTCGTAGAGCGGAGTCTGCTCGTCGAGGGTGGACACCTGGCGTGCTTCTTCCAGGGCGTTGAAGATCTCCGGGTTGTTGAAACCGAACTCGGGCTTCTCCTGGCCGAAGAACACGCCTACGAAGTTGTCCGTGTCGTTGTAGTCGCCGGTCCAGCCCAGCAGGTGCAGGCCGTGGTCGGAGCCTGCCTGCACGCGGTCGAGGTAGTCCGGGGACCACTTGTCCGACTGAGGGGTGACCGTGATGCCGACTTCGGCCAGCTGCGCGCTCAGGTTGGTAAAGACCTGCTCAGGCGTGGGCATGTACGGCCGGGAAACGCCGGTGGGGTAGTTGAACTGCACAGTGAAGCCGTCCGGGTAGCCGGCTTCGGCCAGCAGGGACTTGGCCTTCTCGGGGTCGTATTCGTACGTGGTGACGTCTTCGTTGTAGCCGTTGACGACGTCGGGGATGAACTGGGTGGCAACCTTGGTGCCCTCGGGCAGGGTCTGGCTGACCAGTGCTTCCTTGTCGATGGCGTGCGCAATAGCCTGGCGGACCTTGGGGTCGGACAGCTCGGGCACCTGCTGGTTGATGCCCAGGTACAGGATGGTGAAGGGATCGCGCTGGACCACGTTGAATCCGGCCTCGGCCAGTGCCTCGGTGTCGGCAGGGGCCACGAGGTCGTAGCCGTCAATGTCGCCGGACTCCAGCGACTGGCGGCGGGCCTGCGGATCGTCGATGACGCGGAAGATGATGTCGGTGACCTGCGCGTCGTCGCCGCCCCAGTAATCCTCGTTCAGGGACAGGGTGAGCTGGTTACCCACGTCCCAGCCGTCGAACTTGTAGGGACCGGTGCCGGTGGGGTGTTCCTTGGCGTATTCGGTCAGTTCGGGAGCTTCGGCCGTTCCGGAGGAGTTGTTGGCGCCGAACTCCTCCAGCGCGGACGGGCTCTGCATGCTGAAGGCGGGCAGCGAGAGCGCCGCAACGAAACCGGCGAAGGGCTTGTTCAGCGTGATCACGGCTTCGGCATCCGAGGACGCTTCGCAGGACTTGTAGGTTGCCTCTTCGGGTGTATCCGAGAAGCCCTTGAACAACATGCCGTAGTAGTAGGCCTGGCTTTCGGCCTGCTGGATGCCGGTGAAGTTGTACCAGCGGTCAAAGTTGGCGCAGACCGCTTCGGCATTGAAATCGGTGCCGTCGTGGAACTTGACGCCTTCTTCGAGGGTGAAGGTGTAGGTCATGCCGTCTTCCGAAGCTTCCCACGACTTCGCCAGCAGCGGTGCCGGGTCTGCGGTGCCGGGTTCGACGCCGACAAGGCCTTCGAAGATCTGGCGGCTGACGCGGAAGGACTCGCCGTCGGAGGCGAAGGCGGGGTCCAGGGACTTGGGATCGGATGAAGCGGCAAAAACGAACGTGCCGTCCACCTCACTGGAGCCGCCGTCGGCCCCTTCCTCGCGGTTGCTTTGGGCGCAGCCCGAAAGCACAAGCGCGCTCAGGGCAAGGCCGGCGGTAAGGGCGGACGCGCGCTTCTTGGCGGCCCGGCCCTTCCGGACGCTGTCTGCTGAAAACATGTTTTGGGTACTCCTCAAGGGCGGATGAACACTGTGCGAGTGCTGCCTGCGGCCGGAAAACCAGCCCGGATGCGTCCTTTGGACGCACACGTATGGACAGAGCCTAATGCGGAAGTGTTTCTGTTACGTGACATTCGTCACCGTCGGCGTGGTCACGATTCGGCAACGCCAGGGCGGGAGGAGATGGCTCCGGGCACGGAAAAAGCCCCGGTCCGAAGACCGGGGCTTTAGTGTTTGGTGCGCGAGGAGGGACTTGAACCCACACGTCCGAAGACACTGGAACCTAAATCCAGCGCGTCTACCAATTCCGCCACTCGCGCCGATTTCCCCTGCCGGCTCTACTGCGCAGCCGGGAAACCGGTTTTAGTCTACCCGAGGTTAGTCGAGCCCCAGATCACGCCGGAGCTTGGCAACATGCCCGGTGGCCTTCACGTTGTACTGGGCGAGGGCAACCTTGCCTTCGGGGTTCACCACCACGGTGGACCTGATCAGCCCCTCGTAGGTGCGGCCGTAGTTCTTCTTCTCGCCCCATGCGCCATAGGCCTCGGCCACGGCGTGGTCGGCGTCGGAGAGCAGCGGGAAGTTCAGGTTCTCGGAGGCCGCGAACTTCTCCAGCTTCTCCACCGGATCGGGGGAGATGCCCAGAACGGTGTAACCGGCGCCCTTGAGGCTGTTCAGGTTGTCACGGAAGTCGCAGGCCTCCTTCGTGCAGCCGGGTGTGGCCGCGGCCGGATAAAAGTAGACGATGGTGCTGCTGCCGTGCAGGTCCGCCAGTGACACGGTTGTCCCATCGGCGGCGGGAAGCGCGAATTCCGGTGCGGTTTCGTCCGGGCTCAGACGGGGCATTAGGTCTCTCCTTGGTGTCGATTTCGTCGCTGGTGCGCCAAAACGCGACATTTCCAGCGTGCGGTGGCTATCCTAGACTGTGGATCGGGACGTAATCAGCAAACTGTCTGTGCGGGCGGATCCGTCGCCGAGAGGAAGAGTTTTATTTTATGCCGGATATGGAGCGCTGGCCCACCGGGCGCCTGTTGTCTACAGCTGCACGCCTTGTAGAGCATGCCTGGAACGAGCGGTTGGTCAGCATTGGCCTGACCCACGCAGGCGTCATCGCCTTGGGTGTTCTTGACTCGCAGGGACCAATGACGCAGGCACGCCTGGCGCAGCTGGTACGTGTGCAGGCGCAGACGATGGGTAAGACCCTGGCCCGCCTGGAGACCCACGGACACGTGAGCCGTGTGCGCAATGACCTCGACAAGCGCAGCCACATGGTGACTATCACCGAGCAGGGCAAGGAAGCGCTCCACGAAGCTCAGAACATCGAGCGCACGCTCCTTGACGGTGGTGACTTGCTGTCCGAGGCGCTGCGCAGCCAGCTGCGTAAGGTCATCAGCGAGTTGGGAAGCCCGCGGTGGCAGGTCGCCGTCGACGTCCCCGGACTTCCGGTCCCGCCCGAGAGCGGGTTGGTGATGCTGCCGGAGAGTGCGGAAGCCATGGAGACTGCGGAAGCCGCGGAAGCCCAGGCCGACAGCCGCTGACCGCCGGAGCGGCAGCCGAATATGTAAGAAGAGGCACATCCGCCGGATGTGCCTCTTCTTTCGTTTGGCCGTTAGCCTCGATGGTAAGCACACTGACGAAAGGGCGGCCGTGGAACAGCAGGTCAACGACAAATACCTCAACTTCGCGAGCGTCATTGACGACGTCACCCTGGAGCAGAACGTCAAGACATCCAGGATGCCGTTCATCTATCCGCACCTGGCTTCCATGCCGGACGCGCATCTGGGGAAGGGCGCAGCTGTCGGATCCGTGATTCCCACGCTGGGGGCAATCATCCCCGCGGCGGTGGGCGTCGATATCGGCTGCGGCATGATCGCCGTCCGGACCCAGCTTTTCGCCTCGGATATTGCCGGCCGAAACCGCCGGATCCTGCGTGAATCGATAGAACATGCCATTCCGCTTTCGGCCGGCAATAACAACCGCAGCCTCACAGACTCGGCACGTCTCCGGGTGGAGGAACTGGCCGACGACGCCGCTGCCGCCGGCTTTGACCCCGCCTCGTACCTCAAGGGCTGGCGCCTCCAGCTGGGCACGCTGGGGTCGGGGAACCACTTCATCGAAGTGTCGCTGGACGAAGAGGACGCCGTCTGGCTGTTCCTGCATTCAGGCTCGCGCGGCGTCGGGAACAAGATCGCCCAGCAGCACATCTGGGCAGCCCAGAACTACTGCGGGAAGCGGTCCATCGACCTGCCGGACAGGGACTTGGCCTACCTCGAAGAGGGGACAGAGGAGTTCGACCGGTACATTGCCGAACTGATGTGGGCGCAGAAATTCGCCCTGCTCAACCGCGAGGAAATGATGGACCGGGTCGTGGGATGTTTCAGTGCCTGGGCTGGGGAGGCCGTGCAGGAGCGGGAACGGATCAACTGCCACCACAACTACACCGAGGTTGAGCACCACTACGGCAGGGATGTCTGGCTCTCGCGGAAGGGTGCCATTGACGCGTCGCCGGGGCGTCCGGGACTGATCCCGGGATCCATGGGTACGGCGTCGTACGTGGTGGAAGGCAAGGGTTACGCGCCGTCGCTGAACTCCGCACCGCACGGCGCCGGGCGGGAGTATTCCAGGACCAGGGCGCGCAAGACCTTCAGCCAGGAGCAGCTGCGGAAGGCAATGAAGGGGATTGAGTTCCGCGACACCCCCGCATTCATTGATGAGATCCCGGCAGCGTACAAGGACATCGACGCCGTGATGGCGGACGCGAAGGACCTGGTCACGGTGAAGCACGTACTGCGGCAGATCGTGAATGTGAAGGGAAACTAAGCACGGGCGCCAGCGAAGGTAGGGTATGGACCCATGACCACACCCACAGAGCTCCTTGCCGCCTACGACCGGCAGCTGCGCACCGACGCGGAAACCCCCGGTGCAGTCGCCGTCGAACGGCTGGGGCCGCTGCGCCTGGTGACGTTCGACGGCGGCCGGGGCTTCATCACCTATGCCGGCCTGGACGGGGCGGACGCCGCGACCATTGCCGGCTGGGTGGCCGGTGCCCTCACGCACTACCGGAGCGACCCGCAGATCCGGAAAGTGGAGTGGAAAACCCGGGGCCACGACCGGGCCCCCGGACTCCACGAAGCGCTGCTGCACCACGGCTTCGAACCGGAGGAACCCGAATCCATCATGCTCGGCCGCGCGGCAGACCTGGCGGTTGATGTCCCGCTGCCCGAAGGGGTTGCCCTCCGCCGCGTCACGGAAGAGGAAGACGTCCGCGCCATGAGTGCCATGGCGGACGGGGTATTCGGCGATCCGGTCTCCATAGCGACGGCGGACTCCCTCCTGCGGCGGTTGTCCCGCGGCGACGGGATGGAACTCTGGGTGGCTGAAAGCGGCGGCACGATCATCAGCGCCGGCCGGCTGGAGCCGGTTCCGGGTACGGACTTCGCAGGTATCTGGGGCGGCGCAACGCTGGCACCCTGGCGGGGCCGGGGCATCTACCGCGCCCTCACTGCAGCCCGCGCCCGCTCCGCGCTGGCAGCGGGCAAAACACTGATCCACAGCGATTCCACCGAGTACTCCCGCCCGATCCTGGAACGCTCCGGCTTCCTGAAGGTGTCCTCCACAACCCCCTATCTCTGGAGTGCGGCGGCGTAGCTGCAGGAGCCGGAGCGCTGGCCGCTACTACCGGCCGGCCTCCCGGGAAAGCCAGTTGCGGCCGCCGCGGTGCTGACCGCAGACGAGTTCCGTTCCCTCGGCCCGGCACCACGTCTGGTAGTCCGAGGAATACAGCCGCGACCCCAGCCACTTGTAGTCCGGCCCGATCTCCCGTTTCGGCGTGTAGGAAGCGAAGTTCGCGGCGTCGTCGGTACTGCCCGAACCGTCATAGCGGGCCACGGCGGGATACGGGTAGACGGGCCGGGTGCGCGAAACCGTCTCCGCGCCGTCGTCGGCAGTTTCGATTTTCGAAGCGATAATCGACGCCGGCGCCCGGCCGCTTTCCACCCAGGCCATCACCGGGGTCAGGACGTCAAAGCTGTCCGGTCCCTCGCCGCCGCTGCAGTGTTCGACGCCGGGGAACATAAAGAGCCTGGCGAAGTCGTTGACGGCATGTTTGCCCATGGTCCCGCGGACGGCGTCGTAGTAGGCCAACGTGGACTGCGGCGAAATGTGGTGGTCATTCCAGCCGTGCCACAGCAGCAGTTTGCCGCCGCTCCGCTTGAACGCTCCGAGGTCCGGATCCATGGCGGACATGTAGCTGGAGGACTGCATGGTTTCCCAGAAGGCCTCCTTGGTGAATTCGAGATCAGTCAGCTCGAAGTCCGGCCGGGGGTTGTTCGGATCGGCCAGATAGCGCAGGTAAGACAGGGCGAATTGCTCACTGGACACCGGATCGCCCTGAGCCACGGGAACAAAGAGCGTCCACGCCAGTTCCGAGCCCCACTCGTGCGAGATTTCCGGTTCCAACCGCCTGCCCTTGTCGTCTACGGCCCCGTCATGCAGCTTCCGGACCACATCGGCCTCGGCAGCGGACAGGCAGGCTGCGGGATCCTGTCCGGCTGCGCAGATGAGCGACGCCGGGTCGAAGCCGCAGGCGCGCGGGTCGTCGAGGACGCCGTCGGCCAGACCGTCCAACGTATCGCAGGCCGTCAGGACCGCGTCGTGGATCAGCGGCAGTTTCCCGGCGAGCAGGATGTCGTTGCCGTCGGCGTCCTTGTTGGCGAGGACATTCCAGGCGTGGTGATAGGTGTTCTGCACGGCCATATTGTTCGCCGGGGCGCCGGCTGCAATCCCGTCGAAGTCGTCCGGGAAGCGCTGCGCCTCCATCAGTGCCTCCCGTCCGCCGTCCGAGCATCCCGTGAAATAGGAGTAGGCGGGGGAGCGGCCGTAGAACTTCGTGATCAGCGCCTTCGCCGTCAGGGCGGTGACGTGTACACCGCGGTAGGCGAAGTCGATCTGCGCCTGTGGATTGCCTGCCGCCCAGGACCCGTCATTCTGCCCTTGGTGTCCCATGTCGGTGGTGGCGCTGGCAACGGTGCCGTCCTCCACCACCGGGCATTCCGCCGCCTGGCCGTAGTTGATGCTGGCGTTGCCACAGAGACCGCCGCAGCCGGTCTGCAGGTAGCGCTGGGTCCATCCCTCCAGCGGCAGCTGGACCACTATCGTGTTGGCCGGCGCGATGGTGCCCCGGACCTCGCAGTAGGGGTTCGGAGTGTTTTCGCTGACGACGACGGCGGAGGTGATGGTCACTTCTGCTCCGGCCGCACGGCGCAGGTCCACTCCGGTAACGTCGCCGCAGGACATGACGGGCGCGACCGCCGGCAGCACCCGGAGCCCTTCCGCTGTGACGGCTGGCGGAGGTGCGGGCCTGCGGTGGTCAGCCGCGGCGCCCGGCACGGGGGAGAGGGACACCGCAAGCACGGCCAGGAAGCACAGGAAGGCGCTAAGCCCCGGCCGCCGCTTCGTACGTTCGGAGTGAGGGTGCTGCGGGGAAAGGAAAAGCGAGTGAGTGGTGGATCCGGATCGGTGCATCAGGTCTCCTTTGACGTAGAGGCCTCCCCCAAGACCGTGGCAACGCTGCCACGGGCCGCACGGTACCAATATTGTTGACGATCCGTAACAGCTGTTCGCCGACATTGACGGTGTGCGGGCCGGTTGGAGATTCCCGAAGGCAAAAAGAAAAACCCCGTCCGCCAGGCGCAATGCCTGGTCAGACGGGGTTTTCGTTGGTGCACCCCCCGGGACTTGAACCCGGAACCCATTGATTAAGAGTCAATTGCTCTGCCAATTGAGCTAGAGGTGCGCACTTTGTTGGAAGGAAGACCTTCGCCGTGAGGCGCGGTTCGTTCTCCGCAACGACATGAAACATTACCACGTGGGAACAGTGTCCGTGAAATCCGGCCTGCAGGGCTGTCCCGGCCGGCCCCGGGCAACAAAAAACCCCGCCCGGCCAGGCGTGGAGCCTGATCGGACGGGGTAGTTGGTGCACCCCCCGGGACTTGAACCCGGAACCCATTGATTAAGAGTCAATTGCTCTGCCAATTGAGCTAGAGGTGCGTATTCGAGGTGATGGAAACCGGCGGCATTTCTTCCGCAGTCCGCATCAGCAACGACATGAAACACTACCAGCAGTTCCGCCGGAGAACGAAATCCCGGCGGCTTTTGTGCCCCTTCTCACGTTGCGTTCCGCTCCGGCGTCCCGCCTGGATGGGGGAGGACCACCAATTCGCCCGGATTCCCGTCCCAGGCACCGCTGCTGTCCACCACCCACGTCCGGGCGGGCAGGTTCGACGCCGGGTCCCCGGTGGTCACTGTAGTAACGGCATCGCCGGGAACCGGAGTAACCGGCAGGTCCGGGTCCGGCACGCCGGCGGTGTCGATACCCGCAGCGGTCCTCACCGCACCGTGGACCAGCATCCGATCCACCGTCCAGGCGGCCCAGGCAGCCGCGACGGACCCAACCCCGAGGGCTGTGAAGAGAAAAGATTTCCGGGCCACAACGGCCTCCTTTGATCGTCGGAAGGCACGTTTTTCACGTTACGGCCGGCACCTGCCGCTGTCCATAGCGAAGGACCCCGGCCACCGTCCCGCTCCCGCAGTGACACCCGTTACGCTGGCTGGCATGGCCGACACTGAATCCCGCAATGTCCCGGTGCGCACCCTGACCGTGCCCACGCCCGAACTTCTCGAAGCCCTGCAGCCGCTGCCCGACGGCATGAAGGCCGCCGTCTGGGACCTGGTCGGTGAGCCCGAGGGGGTGGCGTACGGAGAGATCGATGCGGTGGTGCTTCCCTACGCCAACGGATCCGACTACGCAGACGCGCTGGACCGGGTGCCTGACCTGCTGCTCCTGCAGGCGCAGTCGACGGGCTACGACGGACTGCCCGATCTGGTCGGCGAGGGGACAGCCATCGCCAGCGCCGCGGGCGTCCATGCTGCCGCGACGGCCGAGATGGCCCTTACCCTGATCCTGTCCGCGCAGCGGGGGATCGATACCGCGCTCAGCGCCCAGCATGAGGGCCGGTGGGAATCGATCCGGTATCCGGGGCTGGCGGACCGCCGCGTGCTCCTCGTGGGGGTCGGCGGCATCGGCCGGGAGATTGCCGCACGGCTACACCCGTTCGACGTCGAACTCACCCGGGTGGGCAGCACCGCCCGGACGGATGACGACGGCGCCGTGCACGGTACGGACGAGCTGGCCGAACTGGCGGCCACGGCCGAGATCCTGGTGGTCATCACGCCGCTGAACGAGCAGACCCGCCACCTCATCGACGCCCGCGTGCTCGCTGCCCTGCCGGACGGGGCGCTGGTAGTCAATGTTGCCCGCGGTGCCGTGGTGGACAGTGAGGCCCTCACCAAGGAAGTGGTGTCCGGCCGGCTGCGGGCCGCTCTTGACGTCTTCGACCCGGAACCCCTGCCGGCGGAGCATCCGCTGCGGCAGGCGCCGGGGGCAATCATCACTCCTCACTGGGGCGGAAACACCGCCGCGTTCGAGCCCCGGATCAAGGCCCTGCTGCGCAAGCAGGTGCAGCGGCTGGCAGCAGGAAAGGAACCGCTGAACCTCGTCCGCCCCGGCCCGTGGGGGTAGGCGGACCTGTGTCAGGCCAGTTCCAGGTAGGAGTCCACGAAGGAGCGGAAATCTTCCCAGTCGGCGGACTGCTCCAGCAGGCGCTCGCCCGCTGAAGCCGTGGCCGGCAGAGCAGCCTGCGCTTCCACGGCAAACTGGAAGACCCGCCCGGTGCTCGTGCCCACCTCGTACGCGTCCGTGTCCAGCTCGTCGGTGTGGCTGAGATTGGTGGTGTTCACCGAAGTGGGCGCTTCCAGCCCGGCGAGGGTATCGACGTCGAACGGAGCGAACACAACCTCCGCCGGACGCCACCGGTAGCCCAGCACATAAAAACCCGTTTCTCCGTCGAGCCCCGGCGTGGCCAGCACCAGGTTGTAGTCACCGTAATTGGGAATCTGGGATTCGAAGACCCGGCGCAGCACCCGCTTCAGCTGGTCACTGGCGGGGGTTCCTGGGTCTGCAGTATCCGTGTCTGCAGTATGTACGCCCGGATCCGTGGACCCTGTATCCGATGTCATACCCCCAGTCTATGAACACCGTCCCCCTATTCGGGAAGCCCGTACGGGCCCCTGCCTCTGATCTTCATCTGCCGTTCACAGGCCGTAACAACAGTTGCCAATGTCCGTCACAGAGCCCACCCCGGCGGGCTTAGGTCCTACGATCTACCCATGAGCGTGGACAACACACCGGACATCAAACCCCGCAGCCGAGTCGTTACGGACGGCATACACGCGGCACCTGCCCGCGGTATGTTCCGTGCCATAGGCATGGGCGACGACGACTTCGCCAAGCCGCAGATCGGCGTCGCCAGTTCCTGGAACGAGATCACTCCCTGCAACCTTTCCCTGAACCGCCTCGCCACCGGCGCCAAGGAAGGCATCCATGCGGGCGGCGGCTTTCCCATGCAGTTCGGCACCATTTCCGTCTCGGACGGTATTTCCATGGGCCACGAAGGCATGCACTTCTCCCTGGTGTCCCGCGAGGTCATAGCGGACTCGGTGGAAACGGTGATGATGGCCGAACGCCTGGACGGCTCCGTGCTGCTTGCCGGCTGCGACAAGTCCCTGCCCGGCATGCTGATGGCCGCAGCACGGCTGGACCTTTCCAGCGTCTTCCTCTACGCCGGCTCGATCATGCCCGGCTTCGCCAAGATGGAGGACGGCAGCGAGCGGGAAGTCACCCTGATTGACGCCTTCGAAGCAGTGGGTGCCTGCGCCGCAGGCAAGATGAGCCTGAAGGACCTCGACTCCATTGAACGGGCCATCTGTCCCGGTGAAGGTGCCTGCGGCGGGATGTACACCGCCAACACCATGGCCTGCATCGGCGAGGCACTGGGCATGTCCCTTCCCGGTTCGGCCGCGCCGCCCTCCGCGGACCGGCGCCGCGACGAGTTTGCCCGCAAGTCCGGCGAAGCAGTGGTCAACCTGCTGCGCAAGGGCATCACCGCCCGCGACATCATGACCAAGAAAGCCTTCGAAAACGCCATCGCCGTCACCATGGCCTTCGGCGGCTCGACCAACGCCGTGCTGCACCTGCTGGCCATCGCCCGCGAAGCGGAAGTGGACCTCACCCTCGAGGACTTCAACCGGATCGGCGACACCATTCCGCACCTGGGCGACCTGAAGCCGTTCGGCCGGTACGTCATGTTCGACGTCGACAAGATCGGCGGCGTGCCCGTGATCATGAAGGCACTGCTCGACGCCGGCCTGATCCACGGCGACTGCCTCACGGTCACGGGCAAGACCGTCGCGGAGAACCTCGCGGCCATAAACCCGCCGGATCCGGACGGGAAAGTCCTGCGAGCCATGGACAACCCCATCCACAAGACCGGCGGCATCACCGTCCTGAAGGGGTCCATGGCTCCGGAAGGCGCCGTGGTCAAGAGCGCAGGGTTCGACGCCGACGTGTTCGAAGGCACCGCACGCGTCTTCGAGCGTGAACAGGGTGCCCTTGACGCCTTGAATGCCGGAGAAATCCACGCCGGCGACGTCGTCGTCATCCGCTACGAGGGCCCCAAGGGCGGACCGGGCATGCGCGAAATGCTCGCCATCACCGGCGCCATCAAGGGTGCGGGCCTGGGCAAGGATGTCCTGCTGCTGACCGACGGCCGCTTCTCCGGCGGCACCACGGGCCTGTGCATCGGCCATGTGGCACCCGAAGCGGTCGACGGCGGCCCCATCGCCTTCGTGAAGGACGGCGACCGGATCCGGGTGGACATTGCTGCCCGCAGCTTCGACCTGCTGGTGGACCCGGACGAGCTCGAAGCCCGCAAGGTCGGCTGGCAGCCGCTGCCCGGGAAGTTCACCAAGGGTGTCCTGGCCAAGTACGCCAAGATGGTGAACTCCGCGTCCACGGGGGCCTACTGCGGTTGAAACCCTGCCCCAAGCGGAAGGCATCGGAGTGCCTTCCGCTTGGGGCACGCTAGGTCCAGATAGTGAGACGGACGTCTCATATGATTGACACCCCCGTAGGGGAACGCAAGACTGAACGGTATGCAGATCGTACCCGTCGTCCTTATCAAGCGCGTGGCGTAACAGCCCGACTTGTCTAAGACGTCACGCGCGAACCCCTACGGAGCCAACAGGCACGAGGGGTTTTTTTATTGGCATCGCCAGTTTTGGCTTCGCTGAACACAGAAGCCGTACCGGGCACAACCCGGGACGGCCGTCGCATGACCGCATTGACCATGGATTAGCATCCGCAAAGGAAGTTCCGATGAGTAAGGGATCGCCAATCAGCCCTTCGCTGATGGCCTCGAAGGCAAATGCCGCTGCACGCGCCGCGGCAGCCAAGACCAAAGACGTAGCCAGTTCCGTGTCTGCGCATCCGGAAGCCGCGGATGAGCGCATCCAGGGGCCCAACAACACTGTTCCGCCCACCGAGATGACCGGTTCCCAGGCCATCGTCCGTTCGCTCGAGGAACTCGGCGTCGACGAAGTCTTCGGACTGCCTGGCGGCGCCATCCTGCCCACCTATGACCCGCTCATGGATTCCACGAAGATCCGGCACATCCTGGTCCGCCACGAACAGGGCGCCGGTCACGCGGCCGAAGGCTACGCCATGGTGACCGGACGCGCCGGCGTCTGCATCGTGACGTCCGGCCCCGGGGCCACCAACCTCGTCACCGCCATTGCCGACGCGCACATGGACTCGGTTCCGATGGTCGCCATCACCGGGCAGGTCTCCAGCGCGTTCATCGGCTCCGACGCCTTCCAGGAAGCCGACATCGTGGGCATCACGATGCCCATCACCAAGCACTCCTACCTGGTGACGGACGCGGCCGATATTCCCCGCGTGCTGGCCGAAGCCTTCCACATTGCGACGTCGGGCCGTCCCGGTCCGGTCCTCGTGGACATTGCCAAGGATGCGCAGCAGGCGAAAACCACCTTCTCCTGGCCGCCGAAGATCGATCTGCAGGGCTACCGGACGGTGGTCCGGGGACATTCCAAGCAGGTGCGCGAGGCTGCCCGCCTGATTGCCGCCTCGCAGCGGCCCGTGTTCTACGTGGGCGGCGGTGTGCTCAAGGCCAACGCCTCGGCAGAGCTGCTCGAACTGGCCGAACTGGTGGGCGCCCCGGTGGTCACCACCTTGATGGCCCGCGGCGTTTTCCCCGATTCACACGAACTGCACGTCGGCATGCCGGGGATGCACGGGTCGGTTTCGGCCGTGACCGCCCTGCAGCAGTCGGACCTGCTGATCACCCTCGGCGCCCGCTTCGATGACCGGGTCACCGGGGTGCTGAGCTCCTTCGCACCCGGTGCCAAGGTCATCCATGCGGACATCGACCCGGCAGAGATCTCCAAGAACCGGCCGGCGGATGTGCCGATCGTCGGCTCGGTGAAGGAAATCATCCCCGAACTGGCCGACGCCGTGCGCGGACAGTTCGAAACCGCGAAACCCGACATCTCGGCCTGGTGGGCCGTGCTGGACCGGCTGCGCGAAACCTACCCGATCGGTTACACCACTCCCGAAGACGGACTGATTGCCCCGCAGAAAGTCATCGAACGCATCGGTGCGATGACCGGCCCCGAAGGCGTCTATGTGGCCGGCGTGGGCCAGCACCAGATGTGGTCCGCGCAGTTCATCAAGTACGAGCGCCCCCGGGCATGGCTGAACTCCGGCGGCCTGGGCACCATGGGCTATTCGGTGCCGGCAGCCATGGGCGCGAAGGTGGGCGCACCGGACCGGGTGGTCTGGGCCATCGACGGCGACGGCTGCTTCCAGATGACCAACCAGGAACTGGCCACCTGCCTGATCAACAACATCCCGATCAAGGTCGCCATCATCAACAACTCCTCCCTGGGCATGGTCCGGCAGTGGCAGACCCTCTTCTACGAGTCCCGCTACTCCAACACGGACCTGAACACCGGGCATGACACCGTGCGGATCCCGGACTTCGTCAAGCTGGCCGAGGCGTACGGCTGCGTGGGCCTGCGCTGCGAACGCGACGAGGATATCGACGCGACCATCGCGCAGGCGCTGGAGATCAATGACCGCCCCGTCGTGATTGACTTCGTGGTCAGCCGCGACTCGATGGTGTGGCCGATGGTCCCCACCGGGGTCAGCAATGACCTGATCCAGATTGCCCGCAACATGACTCCCACCTGGGAAGAGGAGGACTAGGAGATGGCCCGCCACACCCTTTCCGTGCTGGTAGAAGATGTTCCCGGCGTGCTGACCCGGGTCGCCTCGTTGTTCGCCCGCCGGGCATTCAACATCAATTCCCTCGCCGTGGGCCCGTCGGAGGTGCCGGGCATGTCCCGCATCACCGTGGTGGTCGACGCCGAAGGTGACCTGCTCGAGCAGGTCACCAAACAGCTGAACAAGCTCATCAACGTCATCAAGATTGTCGAGCTGGTTCCAGATTCTTCCGTGCAGCGGGACCACATCCTGGTCAAGGTCCGCGCGGATGCCGCAACCCGGCTGCAGGTAACCCAGGCAGCCGAGCTGTTCCGCGCCTCGATAGTGGACGTCTCCACCGACTCGCTCATCGTCGAGGCAACAGGCACCGCCGACAAGCTCAACGCACTGCTCTCGGTGCTCGAGCCCTTCGGCATCCGCGAAATAGTCCAATCCGGAACCCTCGCCGTTGCACGCGGCTCAAAATCCATGAGCGACCGCGCGCTGCGCAGCGCCTGAGTTCCACCACAGACCCTTGTCCTTAGAAACCAGTAGGAGATAACCAAAGTGACTGACATGTATTACGACGACGACGCTGACCTGTCGATCATCCAGGGCCGTACCGTCGCCGTCATCGGCTACGGAAGCCAGGGCCACGCCCACGCCCTCAGCCTGCGCGACTCCGGTGTGGACGTCCGCGTGGGCCTCAAGGAAGGTTCCGCCTCGCGTGCCAAGGCCGAGGCCGAGGGCCTGCGCGTGCTGAACGTGGCGGACGCCGTCGCCGAAGCGGACCTGATCATGGTGCTTACGCCTGACCAGGTGCAGCGGTTCGTCTACGCGGAGGAAATCGCCCCGAACCTGCAGGCCGGCGACGCCCTGTTCTTCGGCCACGGCTTCAACATCCGCTACGGCTACATCCAGCCGCCGGCCGACGTCGACGTCGCGCTCGTGGCACCCAAGGGCCCGGGCCACATTGTGCGCCGCGAATTCGAAGCCGGACGCGGCGTCCCGGACCTGATCGCCGTCGAGCAGAACCCCTCCGGAACCGCCAAGGAACTGGCCCTGTCCTACGCCAAGGCCATCGGCGGCACCCGAGCCGGTGTCATCGAAACCACCTTCACCGAAGAAACGGAAACGGACCTCTTCGGCGAGCAGGCAGTGCTCTGCGGCGGCGCGTCGCAGCTGATCCAGTACGGCTTCGAAACCCTGACCGAGGCCGGCTACCAGCCGGAGGTCGCGTACTTCGAGGTGCTGCACGAACTGAAGCTGATTGTGGACCTGATGGTGGAAGGCGGCATCGCCAAGCAGCGCTGGAGCGTCTCCGACACAGCCGAATACGGCGACTACGTCTCCGGCCCGCGTGTCATCGACGAGCACGTGAAGGAAAACATGAAGGCCGTCCTCGCGGACATCCAGAACGGTGCCTTCGCCAAGCGCTTCATCGATGACCAGGACGCCGGCGCTCCCGAGTTCAAGGCCCTGCGCAAGAAGGGCGAGGACCACCCCATCGAATCCACCGGCCGCGAACTGCGCAAGCTCTTCTCCTGGATCAAGAACGACGACGATTACACCGAGGGTTCGGTAGCCCGCTAGCCCTGCGCGCTAAGCTCGAAAAGCAGGCCAAATCGGCAAGGAGGCCGGGCCCCACGGGTCCGGCCTCCTGCGTGAAAACCCAGCAACTCTTCCAGTGCAAAGAAATATTCCAAGTGTAAAGAGGTCACCGGTGTCTGCCACCAAACCAGTCGTACTCCTTGCGGAGGAACTCTCGCCCGCCACCGTCGAGGCCCTGGGCCCCGATTTCGACATCCGGACCACCGACGGCGCCGACCGCTCCCAGCTCCTGTCCGCGATTGCCGACGTCGACGCCATCCTCGTGCGTTCCGCCACGCAGGTGGACGCCGAGGCGATCGCCGCCGCCAGGAACCTCAAGGTGATTGCCCGGGCGGGCGTGGGCCTGGACAACGTGGATATCAAGGCCGCCACGCAGGCCGGCGTGATGGTGGTCAACGCGCCGACGTCGAACATCATCTCTGCGGCGGAACTTACGGTGGGGCACATCGTGTCCCTGGCCCGGAACATCCCTCAGGCCAGCGCCGCCCTGAAGAACGGCGAGTGGAAGCGTTCCAAGTACAGCGGCACCGAACTGTTCGAAAAGAAGATCGGCATCATCGGACTGGGCCGTATCGGCGCACTGGTGGCCGCCCGGATGCAGGGTTTCGGCACCGAGATCCTCGCCTATGACCCGTATGTCACCTCCGCACGTGCCGCCCAGCTGAATGTCCGGCTGGTGTCCCTCGACGAACTGCTCGCCGAGTCCGACTTCGTCACCATCCACATGCCCAAGACCCCCGAAACCCTGGGCATGCTCGGCGCCGAGGCATTCGAAAAGATGAAGGACACCGCCTACGTGGTGAACGTGGCGCGCGGCGGCCTCGTGGATGAAGCAGCCCTGTTCGAGGCACTGCAGGCAGGAAAGATCGCCGGCGCCGGCGTCGACGTGTTCGTCAAGGAACCCAGCACCGACCTGCCCTTCTTCGCGCTGGACAACGTGGTGGTCACCCCGCACCTGGGCGCCTCCACCGCCGAAGCGCAGGAAAAGGCCGGCATCTCGGTGGCGAAGTCCGTCCGTCTGGCGTTGGCCGGAGAACTGGTGCCCGACGCCGTGAACGTGGCCGGCGGAGTCATCGCCGAAGACGTCCGCCCGGGCATCCCGCTGATCGAAAAGCTCGGCCGGATCTTCACCGCCCTGGCCTCGGATTCCGTGACCGCCATCGACATCGAAGTAGCCGGAGAAATCGCTGCCCTCGATGTGAAGGCACTGGAACTGGCGGCGCTGAAGGGCATCTTCACCGATATCGTGTCCGAGCAGGTTTCCTACGTGAACGCTCCGGTCCTCGCCGAACAGCGCGGCATCGAGGTCCGGTTGCTGACCACCCCGGACGTGGACGACTACCGCAACCTGCTGACCATCCGCGGCGCCCTGTCCGACGGCACCCGGCTGGA
This sequence comes from Arthrobacter jinronghuae, assembly GCF_025244825.1. Taxonomy (NCBI): domain Bacteria; kingdom Bacillati; phylum Actinomycetota; class Actinomycetes; order Micrococcales; family Micrococcaceae; genus Arthrobacter; species Arthrobacter jinronghuae. The sequence goes on along the minus strand of NZ_CP104263.1, from coordinate 2,413,143 downwards.
AGTGGCCGGCACACTTACCGGCCCCAAGCAGATCCAGAAGCTCGTGGGCGTGAACGGGTACGACCTCGAAATCCCCATCAGCGAGCACCTGGTGGTGCTGCTCTACCAGGACCGTCCCGGCGTCATCGGCGCACTGGGCCGGGTGCTGGGGGAGAAGGACATCAACATTGCCGGCATGCAGGTGGCCCGCAACTCCGAGGGCGGCCAGGCCCTGTCCCTGCTGACCGTGGATTCCTCCGTGCCGCAGGATGTGCTGGAAGCACTGAAACTCGAAATCGGCGCCACCGTGGCCCGCGAGGTGGACCTGCAGGACTAGCAGCACCTCGCAGTCCGCAGGGCAACGCAGTTTAGCGGGAAGGCCGGTCCCGAACGGGGCCGGCCTTCTGGCTATGCTGAGTGCCATGTCACAGTCCCCTGGGGAGCAGCCAACGCCACCCCGCGAACGGCCCTGGACCACGGCCGCCCTGCTGCTGGTGGGAATCGGCTCCTATGCGGCCGTCTTCCTCAACACGCAGTTCATTTGGCCGCTGGACGACGAAGGCGCAATTGTCCTGGTCAACCGGATGGTTTTCGCCCTGGTAGTGGTCCTGACCGGGCTGATGGTTTTTGCGCCTGCCCGGCCGCCTGCCGCCGGAATCCGGCTGACGGTTTATCTGGCTCCGCTTGGCCTGCTGCTGTGGCTTGTCCCGGCACAGACCGGCTCTATGGAATTGGTGGCGGCGCTGCTGCCGCCCTGGGCCTTGTTGACCGCGCTCTACGGGGTTCCAGGCGGACTTCCGAAGGGATGGAAATTCGTCCTGGTCTGTCTTGGAACAGGTGCGGCGGGGTATTTGCTGATCGCCACGGTCTGGTTCAACGAACTGGTGTGGGTTATGCCCTTACTGCCCCTGGGGCTCCTGCTCTTGCGCCGCTACCGGGAGTGCAGGCTCAGGATGGCGGTGGAGATTTTCCTTGCGGTGCTTCTGGCTGCGTGCATCGGGGCCGAGTTCGTCATCCTGCCGCAGGGGGATTCCTGGGTGCCTTACCGCAGCCTCGTCGGTACGGCGTGCACCATTAGCCTTTTCTACACCCTCGTCCTTCTGGGCCTGGCCCGCCGTACCGGCGCCGAAGCGACAAGTCCCGCTAAAACAGGGTAATTTTCTTATGTGACTTCTTCCGATTCCAAGACCCCGTTCTACATCACCACGGCCATCTCCTACCCCAACGGCGAACCACACATCGGTCACGCCTACGAGCACATCGCCACGGACGCCATGGCCCGCTTCAAGCGGCTGGACGGCTACGACGTGTTCTTCATGACGGGCACGGACGAGCACGGCCTGAAGATGCAGCAGTCCGCGGACAAGGAAGGCGTTACCGCCAAGGAACTCGCGGACCGCAACTCCGCCGCCTTCAAGCAGATGGAAGCGGACATGGGCACTTCCTATGACCGGTTCATCCGCACCACCGATGCGGACCACTACGCCGCGGCCCAGGCCATCTGGAAGCGGATGGAGGACAACGGGGACATCTACCTCTCCAAGTACTCCGGCTGGTACTCCGTCCGGGACGAGGCCTACTACAGCGAAGACGAAACCGAGGTCCGCGAGGACGGCGTCCGCTACTCCAAGGAAACGGACACCGAGGTGACCTGGACGGAGGAGGAGAGCTACTTCTTCCGCCTCTCCGCCTACCAGGACCGGCTGCTGGACCTGTACGAGTCGCAGCCGGAGTTCGCTGCGCCGCGCTCGCGGTTCAACGAAGTCATCAGCTTCGTCAAGGGCGGCCTGGAAGACCTCTCCATCTCCCGCACTACCTTTGACTGGGGCGTCCCGGTTCCCGGCAACCCGGACCACGTGATGTACGTGTGGGTGGACGCGCTGACCAACTACCTCACCGGCGTCGGCTTCCCCGATACGGACAGTGAAGCCTTTAAGAAGTACTGGCCCGCCGATGTACACGTGATCGGCAAGGACATCTCCCGCTTCCACGCCATCTTCTGGCCGGCATTCCTGATGTCCGCGAAGCTGGAGCTGCCCAAGCGCATCATGATCCACGGCTTCCTGCACAACAAGGGCGTCAAGATGTCCAAGTCGCTGGGCAACGTGGTGGCACCGAAGGCCTGGGCCGAGCAGTACGGCCTGGACTCGGTCCGGTTCTTCCTGCTGCGCGAGGTGCCCTTCGGCGCGGACGGCTCGTACAACCACGACGCCGTCGTCGGCCGGATGAACTCCGACCTCGCCAACAACCTGGGCAACCTGGCCCAGCGCTCACTGTCCATGGTGGCCAAGAACTGCGGTGCAGCGGTACCGCAGCCCGGGGCGTTCACCCCTGAGGACACTGCGCTGCTGGAAGCGGCCGGGAACCTGCTGCAGGTTTCCCGTGAGGCCTACGACGTCCAGGATTTCCACGGTGCACTGGAAGCCACGTGGAAGGTCCTCGGCGACACCAACGCCTACTTCGCCGATCAGGCACCCTGGGTGCTGCGGAAGACCGACGTCGAGCGCATGAACACCGTGCTCTACGTGACCCTCGAGGTGCTGCGCATCGTGGCGATCCTGATCCAGCCGGTGATGCCGGGCAGCGCGGCTAAGCTGCTCACGGTCCTGGGCCAGGACGACGACGCCGCCCGGCAGTTCAGTGCGATCGCCGCGCCGCTGGTGCCGGGCACCGAGCTGCCGGCTCCGACGCCCATCTTCCCGAAGTACGAGGAGCCGGCCGAATAGGCTGCGACAGCAAAACACCCCCGGCAGGTTGCCGGGGGTGTTCTTGTTCTACTGAGCAGGTCAGATGGACTCGGCGGAGCCGAGGAACCGCTGCGCGGCCGTCTGCTCCATTACGGCGGCTACGTCTTCCTGCTGCCGGCGGGCCGTTTCCGTAAGTTCCTGCAGGCGGGCCGTGTTGAACCGGTGGTCCTTGGCCGAAAGCACCAGCAGGGTCCGCCACAGGGATTCCTTCATCCGCACCAGCGACTGCAGGGACTCCAGCTCCAGCTGTCCCGTGGCGCCGCCGCCGGTGCTGAGCGGATTCAGCGGACCCAGCTTGCCGGCCGCGGCTCCGACCATGGCCGCAGCCGCCTTCACCTTGCTGCGCGAATAGCCCAGCGCGTGGATCAGGGATTCCAGTTCGTCGCGTTCATCCGAAATTTCTTCCGCGAGCCGCGCGAAGGTTTCCTCATAGGGCGACCCCTCCCAGGTGCGCTGGGCGGCGGTGAAAAGACGGACGCCCGTCTCTGCCCCGACCAGATGGTCGTCAAGGTAGGCCGCCAGTGATTCGTGTTCCGTCTGGGACTGCTGCATGTGCTCTCCTCACGTTGTCCGGATGCATCTCGTGGTGGCGGCTGAAATCAGCCTGCTTAGTAATTCATCCTGTTCAGTATCCTTGCAGATCGGCGCCCGGACCGCGAGGACCTAGTCCGCTGCCAGCCCGGCCACGGGGGAGAGCCGTGCCGCGCGGCGGGCAGGCAGCACCGAGGCAGCGAGTCCGGCCAGGAGCGCTACGGCCAGGACGGCGAGCAGCTGCAGCCAGGGCAGCGACAACGCCACGGTGGTAAAGGAACCCAGCGCGGATTCCGCTCCCAGCCAGCCGTACAGCGAGCCCAGGATGCTGCCCATCAGGGCAGCCACCCCGGCAATCAGCAAGGCTTCCAGTGCAAGCATGCCGCGCAGCTGTCCCCGGGTCAGGCCCAATGCGCGCAGCAGTGAAGACTCGCGGGTGCGTTCCAGTACAGACAGGGAGAGGGTGTTGGCCACGCCCACCAAGGCAATCACCACTGCCACTCCCAGCAGCCCGGTGACCACCATCAGCAGGACATTGATGACCTGCTCAAAAGCCCCCCGCTCAATGGCCGAACCCGAGACGGCGTAGTCGTCCACGTCCACCGCCGCGGCGAGATCGGTGCGCAGATCCATCAACTCGTTGGTATTCAGGCCGTCAACCACTGACAGCCACAGCTGCGGCTGCGGGGGATACATGTCTTCTGCCGCGGCCGGCATACCGCCCAGGGTTTCGGCAGTGGAGGTGCTGATCAGCGGACGCAGTTGGCTGCTTCTCGACACCACCACCTTCAGCTCGACGGTCTTGGATGCCCCCTGAACCGTAAGGGTTTTCTCCGTGGTTCCCTGCGGCATCAGGATAACGCCGGCCTCCAGCGCAAGGGTGGAATCCTGCAGTACCTTCGCGGCGTCGGCAGGGTCGAGGGCATACACACCGTCAGGTCCGTATTCCGTCTCGGTCATGCCGGCCGTAGGCACCAGCACCGCTTCCTGCACGCCCTGCACGGCACGTGCAGCTTCTGCGTCTGCGGAAGTGAAAGGCGACTCATCGGTGGGCCCGTCGATGCTGACGTCCACCGGGTACTCTGCGGCCAGCACGTCGTCCAAGGAGGTCCGGACGGTTGCAGCGCCGGTCATCATCATGGTCACCAGGGTGACGCCGATCAGCAGGGCGGAGGAGGTTGCGGAGGTGCGCTGGGGGTTGCGGACGGCGTTGAGCGCCGCCAGTTTGCCCGGCACACCCAACGGCGCAGCGATCCTGCCGACGGTGCGTACCAGGGACGGAACAAAGAGGGTGGCGCACATGAGCACACCTACGAAGCTGAGCATGCCGCCGGGCAGGGCAATCAGCAGGTTGCCTTTCACTGCTCCGAAGGCCAGCAGCGCGGCGCCGCCGGCGAGCAAGACCATGCCGATACCCAGGCGCACCCGGCCGCGCCGGGTCCCGGCGCGGACGTCGTCGGCCGGGCGCAGGGCTGCCAAGGGTGCAACGGCTGTGGCGGCGCGTGCCGGAACCAGCGAGGCCAGGACTGTCAGGGCGATGCCGACACCCAGTCCGGCGACGACGGACAGCGGGGAGACCGCCAGCGTTGCGAAGCCGCTCTCCGGAATGTTCTTCAGGTAGGCAATAATGCCGCCAACAAGTGCAACGGCTGCGAGGACTCCGGCAACTGAGGCCACGATGCCCACGATCAGCGCTTCCACAATGACGGAGCGGCGGATCTGCGAGCGGGCGGCGCCGATGCACCGGAGGAGGGCGAGTTCGCGGGTGCGCTGGGCCACCAGCACCGAGAAGGTATTGGAGACCACCAGGGCGCAGACCAGCAGGGCCACGGCAGCGAAGGCCAGCAGGATGGTGGTGAGGATATCGTCCCCACCGGTCATGGAAGCAACCATTTCGTCTGTCTGCTCCTGCGCGGTGCGGACGTACACACCCTCCATACCGCTCACGTCCTGCTGCAGTGCCGCGCGGACGTCCTCAACTGCGGCATCTTCGGCAACTGCCACCTGAATACTCCTGAAACCGGACTCCGGCTCGGCGAACCCTGCCACCGTGGCAGAGGTTGAATACAGCTGCGGAGTGCCCAGGGCCCGTGGATCCTTGGACGGGGACACCAAAGCCGTGACCGTCAGCTCGGCCGTATGCTGCTCACCTGTCGGGTCATCGATAAAGGCGGTGAGGGGCAGTACCGATCCCTCGGCCAGCTCGTGGCGTTCCGCGGTGTCCTTGTCCACGGCCACTTCGTTGTCCGCAGCGGGCAGCGTGCCCTGCAGCACTTCCACGGGGAAGAGGCCGGCGTAGTCGGAGGTGTTGCTTAGCTCAGCGAAATTGCTGTCCCGGTCCTCGCCGAAGGTGACGAACGCCTGCCGGGCGGCGTAGACGCCGTCCACGCCGGGGGTGTCGCGGACCAAGGCCGCGGTGTCTTCGTCCAATACGGCCGCATCCGCGCTGTACATATCGCTGGTGACGAGCAGATCGGCGTTCCGGTACGCCTCGCCGACGCTCTGCGTCAGTGAGGCCTTGGACGAGGAATTGATGATGAGGGTGGCGGTGAGGAAGCCGACGGCAATCAGCACCGCCAGGGAAACGGCGATAAACCGCCGGGCATTGAGGCGCACCTGCGCCAGGGCTACCTGCAGCATGCCTATGCCCCCAGCTGGGTGAGGGCGGCGAGCACGGACTCGGGGGTGGGCTGCGCCAGTTCCCCGACGAGCTCGCCGTCGTTCATCAGGACCACGCGGTCCGCATAGGAAGCGGCCACGGGGTCGTGCGTGACCATGATGATGCTCTGGCCGAACTCTTTGGTGGAGCGTCGAAGGAGCGAGAGTACTTCGGCACCGGACTTGGAATCCAGGTTGCCGGTGGGCTCGTCGCCGAAGAGCACATGCGGGCGGGTCAACAGGGCACGGGCCACAGCCACGCGCTGCTGCTGTCCGCCGGAAAGCTCATGGGGACGGTGCCGAAGCCGGTCCCGGAGCCCCAGGGTCTCCGTGATGAAGTCCAGCCATTCTCGGTCCACCGTGCCGTTGGCCAGGGATACCGGCAGCGTAATGTTCTGCTCCGCAGTCAGCGTGGGCACCAGGTTGAAGGACTGGAAAACGAATCCCACGCTGTCGCGGCGCAGGCGGGTCAGATCGGCGTCCTTCAGCCCGGTGATTTCGGTGCCGCCTATCCAGATACGGCCCGAGTCCGCGGTGTCCAGGCCTGCCAGGCAGTGCATCAGGGTGGATTTGCCGGATCCCGAGGGACCCATGATGGCGGTGAAGGTGCCGGTCTCGAAGCTTACGTCCACATCCTTCAGGGCGTGGACGCGGGTGTCACCGGTTCCGTAGGTCTTGTTCAGGAGCTGGGCGGCGGATGCGAGACGCGGTTTTCCGGCGCCCGCCGCAGGGGAATGCTGTGCAAGTGATGTCATACCGCCACAGTATTGCCGGGGTGGATGCGGTTACATCGGAGGGCAGGCGGGTCCTTTTCCTCCGTGTCTCATCCCGTGGGTGGAAGCGGCCCGGCCAGCCGGTAGGACTCGCGGAGCAGCTCGGACAGTTCATCCGGAGGCAGGTGCTCCAGCCTCGCCAGGAGGAGCAAGGGGGACCGGTCGTGGTGCGGCGTCCAATAGAAGAGGTCCGGCTGCAGGGCTGCCAGCGCTTCACGTTCGGCGCTTTTGACCGTCAGGACGTCTTCCTCCCACATCCGGGCCATCAACGTCCGGGCGAACCAGGCCGGCTGCTTCCAGCTGAGGCGTTCTGTCACGCCGGGGAGGGAGAGGCAGATGGAGCGGACGTCGTCTACCGTGACCATCTCCCTAGGGTGCGACGATCCCCGTCTCGTAGGCAATGACCACTGCCTGTACCCGGTCCCGGGCCTCCAGCTTGGCCAGGATATGGCCCACATGGGTTTTCACGGTGGCCTCGGACAGGTACAGCTTCGCCGCGATTTCCGGATTGGACAGGCCCTGCGCAATCAGGGTGAACACCTCGTGTTCGCGCCGGGTCAGGGAGGCGACGGCGTCGGCATGCCGGCTGCCCGGGGCACCGGCCGTACGCAGCAGGGGAGCAACGTGGTCCAGCAGGCGGCGCGTGGTGGACGGTGCAATGACGGCGTCCCCGCGGTACACGGTCCGGACGGCCTCCAAAAGCTCCTCGGGCGGTGCGTCCTTCAGCAGGAAACCGCTGGCCCCCGCCTGGATGGCGGTGAGGGCGTATTCGTCCAGGTCGAAGGTGGTCAGGACTACGACCTTCGGTCCGCCGCCGTTGTTTGAGTCCAGAATCCGGGAAGTGGCTTCGATGCCGTCCATCCCGGGCATACGCACGTCCATCAGTACGACGTCGGCGGACACGGCTGCCAGCGCGGCCAGGGCCTCGCGCCCGTTACCGGCTTCGGCAACAACCTTGAGGTCCGGCTGGGAATTGATCAGCATCCGGAAACCGCCGCGCACCAGCTGCTGGTCGTCCACGAGGAGTACCCGGATGGGGGCTGCGGGCTGGGTGGACGGGTCGGACGCTGCCGTCCAGGGGGAATCCGGCACTGGTGCTAAGCCTCCGTGTAGGGAATGAATGCTTCAACGCGGAATCCTCCGCCGGCCGCAGGGGCGGCCTTCAACGTTCCATCGTAGAGGGACAGCCGCTCGGCCATGCCCTTGATGCCCTGCCCGGCGCCGTCGTCGTTTAGGGCCGACGCCGCGCCCAGCCCGTCGTCGAGGACGCCCACTTCCAGTCCGGTAGGAGTCCAGTGCAGGGCTATCTTCGCGCTCGCCTTCGGTCCTGCGTGTTTGAGTACGTTCGTGAGGGATTCCTGGATCACGCGGTAGGCGGTCAGCTCCGCGCCGGGAGGCAAGGAGCGCCGCGGCGTTCCCGTGATGCTGAGGGCGGTGTCCAGTCCGCCCCGTTTGACGGATTCCAGCAGTTCCTCGATGTCGGCGAGGGACGGGAGGGGGCGGGTGGAAGCGGCTTCGTCGCCTCGCAATACGCCAAGCAGGCGGCGCATCTCCCGCAGGGAACTTCGGCCGGTTTCGGCAATGACGCCCAGTGTCTTCGGTGCGATCTCCGGGTCCTCGGCGCTCGCATACCGGGCACCGTCGGCCTGGGTGATGATCACGGAGAGCGAGTGCGCCACGATGTCGTGCATTTCGCGCGCGATGTGGCTGCGTTCATCGGCGGCGGCGAGCTGCCGTTCCTGTTCGCGTTCCACTTCCAGCCGATGCGCGCGGTCCTGGAGCGCCTGCACGGCCAGCCGCCGGGTGCGGGTCAGGTCACCGAACGTCCAAGCCACCAGGACCACCGCTTCGATGGCGACAAGGTCGAGTGCATTGATCATCGGATCACGCAGGACGGGCTCGGGGAAAAGGAAATAGCGGAAAATAAAGAGTGCCCCACCGACGACGGCCAGGGCCAGCCCGGCCAGGCTCGCCCAGCGCGGGGCGAAGGCGGCCAGGGAGTACACGGTAACGAGCACAAAGATGTCAGCGGGCAGGCCGGTGACCGGTACGAGGAACAGCTGGAGGATGCAGGCAGCAGCCTGGACGGCAGCTGCCGCCACCGGGTGGCTGCGGCGCCAGCCCAAGGCCATGCAGATGACCGCAGACAGGAAGAATTCGACGTATTGCCCTCTTCCCGTCAGCAGGAAGGGGACGGCGAAGATGAGGGTGGCAGCGATTGCCTGCCAGAAATTCACTTTCCCGGGGTTCGCCTGTAGCCAGGCATAGAGTCGTCGGTGCACGAGCATGGAAACCAACTGTAGGGGTGTTCGGGCGTCAGCGCGTCATACTGGGGGCTGAACTCCCGGGGTGCTGCGCGGGTGTCCACGATGCGGGACGGGTTGCCCGGTATCTGGACCGGTTTCCTAGGATGGGCAGCATGAGTGAAGAAACACCCCGAACCATTTCCCTGGCCGTCATCCCCGGAGACGGGATTGGGCCCGAAGTCACCGCCGAAGCAGTAAAAGTGCTGCTGGCAGTCACCGGCGGCAGCCCCGTCCGGTTCGAGCTGACGGAATACCCGCTGGGAGCCGAGCACTGGCTGGAAACCGGGGAGACGCTTCCGGAGCACACCCTGCAAGCACTCAAGGAACACGATGCCATCCTGTTCGGTGCAGTGGGGGCTGCACCGGGGGACACGCTCGTCCCGTCCGGGCTGATTGAACGCGAACTGCTGCTGAAGCTGCGGTTCAGCTTGGACCACTACGTCAACCTTCGGCCGTCCCGCCTGTATCCGGGTGTGCACAGCCCGCTCGCTGCCCCCGGCAACGTCGACTTTATTGTGGTGCGCGAAGGTACCGAAGGTCCCTACGCCGGCAACGGGGGAGTGCTGCGGGAAGGAACCCCGCAGGAAATCGCCACCGAGGTATCCCTGAACACCGCCTACGGCGTGGAACGGGTCGTCCGCGATGCCTTCCAGCGGGCCGCCGCCCGGCCGCGCCGTCACCTCACCCTGGTACACAAGCACAACGTGCTGGTGAACGCCGGCAGGCTCTGGAAGCGCACGGTGGAGAAGGTGGCGCACGAGTTCCCCGAGGTCACCCACGACTATCTGCACGTAGACGCCGCCACCATTTTCATGGTGAGCGATCCGTCACGGTTCGACGTGATTGTCACCGACAACCTGTTCGGCGACATCATCACGGACCTGGCGGCTGCAATCACCGGCGGTATCGGCCTGGCGGCCTCAGGCAACATCAACATGGACCGCACCTTCCCGTCCATGTTCGAGCCGGTCCACGGGTCCGCACCCGATATTGCCGGTCAGCAAAAGGCTGATCCCACCGCAGCCATCCTCTCGGCGGCCCTGCTGCTGCAGCACCTGGGCTTTGACGATGAAGCAGCCAAGGTGGAGCGGGCAGTGGAAAAGGATCTTTCCGGGCGGGACGGAACGCGGCGTACCACCGCCGAGGTCGGCGATGCCATCGCCGCCGCGGTGTCATAAGCTCGTTGATAGCCAATAAGCAGTCGTAGAACGGGTTTTTGCCGTTCACAGTGGAGGAATCATGACCGTCAGCGCACTGGAATTTTCCCAGGAGCTTTCCACCCATCCCAAGCCCGCCGCCGAGCGTGCAGCCATCCTGGCAAACCCCGGGTTCGGCGACTACTTCACCGACCACACCGCCGTCATTGACTGGAAGGCGGGGGAATCCGGTGAGCAGGAGTGGCAGAACGCGCGCATTGAGCCTTACGGTCCCATCTCCATTGACCCTGCCGCCGGCGTGCTGCACTACGGCCAGGAGATTTTCGAGGGACTGAAGGTTTACCGCCATGCAGACGGTTCAGTGGTGAGTTTCCGGCCGGAAGCCAATGCGGCCCGCCTGAACCTTTCCGCCCGCCGGCTTGCCCTGCCGGAATTGCCCGAGGAACTCTTCCTGGAGTCCATCCGCCAGCTGGTGGCACTGGACAAGGACTGGATCCCCGACGGTGAAGGCGCTGCGCTGTACCTGCGCCCGTTCATGATTGCCACCGAGCCCTTCCTCGGCGTGCGTCCTGCGCGTGAGGTGTCCTACCGCGTCATCGCTTCCCCGGCCGGCAACTACTTCGGCGGGGAACTGAAGCCCGTATCCATCTGGCTCTCCACCAAGTACGCCCGCGCAGGCCGCGGCGGCACCGGGGAAGCCAAGTGCGGCGGTAACTACGCGGCGTCGCTCATTGCCCAGATGGAAGGCGAAGCGAACGGTTGCAAGCAGGTGCTGTTCCTGGATGAATTCAATGACAACGCCGTTGAAGAACTGGGCGGCATGAACGTCTTCTTCGTCTTCAAGGACGGCCGCCTGGTCACGCCGGCCCTGTCCGGCACCATCCTGCACGGCATTACCCGCTCGTCCGTTCTGCAGCTGGGCCGCGACCGCGGCATGGACGTCCAGGAACGCAAGATCACCTTGGACGAATGGCGCGAGGGCATTGCCTCAGGCGACATCACCGAAGTGTTCGCGTGCGGCACGGCCGCCGTCATCACACCCATCGGGCAGCTTAAGTCGGAGAACGAGGTCATCGGCTCCGCTGATGCCAAGCCCGGAGAAGTGACCATGTCCATCCGCGAGCAGCTGCTCGGCATCCAGACCGGCACCGTGGAGGATACCCACGGCTGGCTCACACGTCTGGCCTAGGAAAACCATGCCCATGCTTCCGGAATCCGGAGTAGTCCGCAGCAGTGACCTGACCCGTGTAAGGCTGGCGCCGAACCCGGGTCCCATGTCGCTGGACGGCACCAACAGCTACGTTGTGGCTGCCCCCGGATCCGGAAGCACGGTGGTGGTGGACCCTGGTCCCCAGGACGAAGGGCACCTGCGGGCCCTCGCCGATGCCGGAACCGTGGAGCTGGTGCTCATCACCCACCGGCACCCCGACCACACGGAGGCCAGCAGACGGTTCGCCGAACTGACCGGAGCTCCGGTGCGGGCGTTTGATCCCGCTTTCTGCGTCTCAGGCAAACCGTTGGCAGCTGATGAAGAGATCTCTGCCGCAGGCGTGGACATCCGGGTCCTTGCAACTCCAGGCCACACGTCGGATTCGGTGTGCTTCTGGCTTCCCGACGACGGCGCCAACGGTTCCGTCCTGACGGGGGACACCATCCTGGGGCGGGGGACTACCGTGCTGGACTACCCGGACGGAAACCTAGGCGATTATCTGGACACGCTGGATATGCTCTCTCTCCTTGGTCCGGCCATGGTCCTTCCCGGACACGGACCGGTTCAGGCGGACCTCAGTTCCCTGGTCCTGACCTACCGCGACCACCGCGAAGAGCGTCTGGAACAGATCCGGACAGCCCTGGAACAAGCCGGCCCGGATGCAGGTGCGGGGGAGATCGCTGACCTGGTCTACTCCGATGTGCCGGCGAACGTCCGCCGTGCAGCGGAACTTTCGGTGGCCGCCCAGCTTGCCTATCTGCGGAACGGCAGCTGACGAAGGCATCCGTCTATCGCCAGTCGCACAGTGGCTTCGGATGTGACGAGGAAAACCGCCTGCCGGGTTGCGTAGAGACTGCCGCCCGGTCCTAGAATGGATATATCGGCTGCAGGGCCGGGGACAGTAAAAGGGTCCCGAAGCCTGTGCGGCGGATCACTTCGATCCGGTTTGCAAGGACCGGAAGCGATGTGTAAAGTTGCATGAGTCGCCGCGGCCGGGACGCTGGAAAAGCGCCCGAGCATGGCGGCCAAACCCCAACAAAAACAGAGTCCAACCAGTGCGCGCCCTTTGCAGGGCCGGTGGGAAAGACTCCGTTGGATGCTGGGTCCGGAACGGCGGAAAACGCTTTTCACGGGGTCCCGACAAGGGAAACCGCGAATTGCAAATAACGCCGGAATGGAATAAGATATAAAACATTGCAGCGAAGAAGAAAAGGAAAACATTGTTTTCCCGAGTATTTTCGGATTGCGTCTGTTGTTTGAGAACTCAATAGTGTGCCAAGTTTATTGATACCAATTTATTTTGATTGGTTGAACAGGCCGTTCCGCCCACCCCGTGGGTAAGGGACGGTTTTTTTAGCCGGTTTCGAATTTAGTGCAGTGCCTGCAGCCAATTTTCCTTGGCTTCGGTGCTGTGTCTGTAACACATTTACGGAGAGTTTGATCCTGGCTCAGGATGAACGCTGGCGGCGTGCTTAACACATGCAAGTCGAACGATGACTTCTGTGCTTGCACAGAATGATTAGTGGCGAACGGGTGAGTAACACGTGAGTAACCTGCCCCTGACTTCGGGATAAGCCTGGGAAACCGGGTCTAATACCGGATACAACGGACCACCGCATGGCGGTCCGTGGAAAGCTTTATGCGGTTTTGGATGGACTCGCGGCCTATCAGCTTGTTGGTTGGGGTAATGGCCCACCAAGGCGACGACGGGTAGCCGGCCTGAGAGGGTGACCGGCCACACTGGGACTGAGACACGGCCCAGACTCCTACGGGAGGCAGCAG